>NZ_SISK01000020.1 GCF_004310345.1 Paracoccus subflavus
TGGGTGATGGTAGTCTCTGGCATGTGGCATATCCCTTTCTCGGTTGAGAATTGACGGCGTTCTGAACACCGCCATGATATGCCGCCCCCTCAGGGCATCACCAACTTTCGCTCATTACTCTCTGGCAGCGCCTCGGTCTCGCAGCTGGTCGCCGATGAGCCCGAGACCCCTGCCCCGGTTCCGCTGCCAGCCTCCGCGCTTCTTCTCTTGGGGGGCGTTGGGGGACTTGCTGCCTTGCGCCGGCGTAAGAAGGCGGCCTGACCTCAAGCAGGCACTGGAAGCGTCCTTCTGAGGTTCGCCATGCTCGAGGCCCGCATTGCGCGGGCCTTTTTTGTCTTGCCTGATCGGACGGGTGTCGAGCTTGCCTTTGATGAGCCGTACACGCTTGGGCAGTGCTCTTCCTATAGAGAACAGCCTTGGCAGATCTTTCAGCGCATCGAGCACACTCTTAGTGAACTTCTCAAAGCCAAGGGTGGAAATGACTTGCCCTCTATGGCAAGCAATCGGACAGTGGCTTTACAGGGGGAGTTGCTATGCCGATGATAAGCGTTTCCAAGGCTGCCAAGCTTTATGATGTGTCACGTCCCACCCTGCAAAAGGCTCTCAAGGATGGCACTATATCTGGGCAAAAAGTAAAGGCAGGGGGGTCGGAAAGCTGGCAAATTGACACTGCAGAGCTTGCCCGACTTTACCAACTTAGGGATGGAAACCCAGGCAACAAAATTGACAGGCTCGGACATTTCCTTGACGTGGAAAAACAAAGCTATTCTGGCAATTTGCCAGGAGAACTTGTCAAGGAGGTGGAAACCCTGAAAGCGGCTCTCGCTCAGATGAAGGAGGATCTGGATCAGGAACGGGAGGGGAGGGTGCGTGCAGAAGCCGTCCGAGATGAACGAGGACGCATTATCGATGAGATGATGAAGGCCCTGCCACGCCCCACAGAGCAGTTGGGAGCGCCTGAAAAGCGAGGCTTCTGGGTGCGTTTTCTGGGTCGTTAATCTTCACGGTGAGTGGCGGGGAGATCTGGCTCCATGCCGTCAAAGAAAGGCTGCGACACTGGGGGCAAACCATCACCAGATGGAAGCTGATGCTCTCCGGGATACAGCTCTGGCAGGCGATGTAGTGGCGCCTGATCGTCAATCGCGCCAGGCTCTTGCTCTTTTTCCGTTGCATAGACCATAGCGTCGAAAACGCTGTGTCGGATCCCGTTTCTCGAACCCTGCCAAGCAACACGGGAATTGACGATATAGCCTTGAACCCCACTCTTTGCACCGCCAAGGCTTACCGTCTGAATCCAGTTATGATCCCGCAGCATGGCGATGGCGCGGCGCACGGTTCGAGGATCAACCTGCAATTCATCTGCAAGCGCCCCTTGAGAGATCACCACGGCATTCCGCTCGCCCATGCGAGCAATAAGGATATGCAGCACACGCGAGGCAGCAGTTGCGCCTTTCAGCCCAAGGAACTGTGCCCAAGCTTCATGCGCTGACCTGTCCGTTTGTACCCACGTTCCATGGGTTCGAGGGAGACCAGGCGCAATTGAAGGCAAAGACATAGCATTTCCTTGAGAAAAGTATGTCCGAACTTCGACAATCTGTGTCCGATGTAAAGCATTTTGTGCCCTAGAGCCGGTCAAGGCGTGGCCATTTTCCGAATCAGATAGGACACGCTGTGTCCTATGGTAGGACAGATCTAGGCTTATCCACAGGGCTATCTTATTGAAATCATTGGAGCTGAATTTTTGCCTTTCTTATGATCTATAGCGGAGGTTCCGACGCGGCGGTGATTGCCGTGAGTGGCCGCCCCACGAGCAGGCGAACGGCGGGCAGCGCCGGGACGGAACCGACATAAAAACTTGTCCGAAGGACACATTTTTGCGTCGGTTCCGCTTTGCTGTGAGCACAGCAGCTGAGAACAAGGGATCACCTGTGTTGTCAGGGCACCAATTGATAACTATAGTTATCACATGGCTGAATTGATCCGTAGTGCAACCTTCGACCGCTGGCTTTCAGGGCTGCGTGATCGCCGTGCGGTTGCCCGGATCGTAGCTCGTCTGGATCGCCTTGCTGGCGGCAATTCAGGGGATGCGCAGCCTGTCGGCGACGGAGTGTCGGAACTCCGGATCAACTATGGGCCAGGCTATCGGGTGTATTTCATCCAGCGCGGTCCGGTTCTGATCATCCTGCTGTGCGGGGGTGATAAATCCTCGCAGGACAGGGACATCAAGCAGGCCAAGGCTTTGGCCGCACAGTGGAAGGGTTGAACAATGACAGAAGAACAGTTTGCCCGTTACGACAGTGCCGACTACCTCAAGACCGAGGAAGATATTGCCGCCTATCTCGAAGCCGTCATGGAGGAGGGCGGCGATGATCCAGCCTATATCGCCCGTGCCCTTGGGGTGGTTGCCCGCGCCCGGAACATGACGGCGCTTGCCCAGGAAGTCGGCATGAGCCGGGTGGGGCTGAACAAGGCGCTTTCGGGGGAAGGCAACCCGACACTCTCCACGGTCTTGAAGGTCGCCAAAGCACTCGGGCTGAAGGTTTCGATTCAGCCTGCGGCGTGACCCCATGACAAAGCTTGCCGATCTGAAGCAGCGCCTGTTGAAAAATCCGGAAGTCCGCAAAGCATACGCCAAGGACGATGCCGAGTTTTCCTTGATCAAGGGATTTTCCAGCCGAGCGGCGCGAACTCGCAAAACACAACACAAAGGCCGCTCGGCTGATGGGATGGTTATGCCGGAAGCTGACGCGCCGGGCAACTTATCCAAATAGACAACCTTAAGTTGATCATTCCTGTCCTGGCGGCGTGTCGATCCAGAACACGCAGGCTTTATCGCCAGCTTCGTTGGACATGGTTTCCCCGCCTGCCCATTTGCAGAAGATGCTTGGGCTTTGCCCGAACTTGTGGGCATCGGCGCGACCTTGCAGCAGGAACATGGTTAGAAGGCCCAGAGCGAAGAATGCAGCGCCCACAGAGGCCAACCACACCCAGAACCCGCCAAACCACCTCCAGGCCTCTCTGCGGGCCTCTCCGGCGGCCTTGCGGAGGTCTCCGGCTGCCTTGATGCTTTCGAGCTGTGCTGCGCGGATGGCCTCCTTGGCGCCTTCCGTGGCCGCATAGACGGTGTGCTGGCGCAGATCGAGGGCGGCGGTAGCCAGGCTTTGTTCGATCCGCTGCTGGAGGGCCGGGCCGACCTTGGCCATGCGGTCGAGGCCTTGGGCCACCACGGCATTGAGCTTTTCCGCTTCCTTCCGGTCCAGACTGGTGCGCTGCAGCTGGTCGATCTGGCGGCGGATCAGGGTGATCTCGTCGGCCAGGATCTCGAAGGGATCCTTGACGCTCACGGCTCACCCGTCCCGGCGCTTTGCGCCTTGGCATCGAGCTCGGCCAGCAATCCCACCAGTTCCTTCTGATCGACCTCGCGGGTGACGTTCTTGCGCAGGGTGGCGGCCATCCAGCGGGCGATCTTCGGATCTCTCAAGGCTTCGGTTGTGAGCACGGAACCGACGATGATCTTGCGGCGGGTCTCGGATGCCTTCGCCCTAGTTCTAAGCCGGGCAAGCCTGGCCTGGGCTTCGGCAATCTGCTGATCAATGGTGCGCGCCATTCTGCAATCCCTTGTTCGTCTAATAGTTGCCAGACTGACCGCTTGAGGCTTATGGTGCAAGGCACGAAGTGCCCACTTATACAAACGCTGCGCGTTTGTGTGGGCAAAGGGGATGTTGCAATCCCCTTTGAACCCCTGGCTTGAGCGCGACACGGAATGGCGATCTATCACCTGCGGGCCACGATGATTTCCCGCTCGGCCGGGCGTAGCGCCACGGCGGCGGCGGCCTATCGCAGCGCCGAGCGGATCGCGGACCATCGCACCGGCCTCAGCTTCGACTACCGGGCGCGCAGTGGTGTCGAACATGTGGAGATCCTGGCCCCCGAGCGCTCGCCCGAGTGGGTCCAGGATCGTGCCGCGCTGTGGAACGCGGTGGAGTTGGCCGAGACACGCAAGAACAGCCAGGTCGCCCGCGAGATCCGGGTGGCACTGCCGGCGGAGCTGGACCGCGATCAGCGCATCGAGCTGGTCCGCGATTTCTGCCAGCGGTCCTTCGTGGACCGCGGCATGGTCGCAGATATCGCCCTGCACGCGCCGGGCCGTGAGGGCGACGAGCGCAACCATCATGCGCATATCCTGCTGACCACCCGCGCAATCGGCCCGGAGGGCTTCACTGCCAAGAACCGGGATTGGAACGCCAAGGAGCTGCTGGAGGACTGGCGCGAGGCCTGGGCGCGGGACAGCAACCACGCCCTGGAGCGATGCGGCCACGAGGCGCGGATCGATCACCGGACGCTGGAGGCGCAGCGCGAGGAAGCCTTGGAGCGCTCTGTCCAGGCGCGGGAGCGGGGCGATGAGGTTGAGGCCTTGCGTGAGACGGTGCGGGCGGTGCAGCTGGACCGGGCGCCCTTGCCGCAGCTGTCCCCCGGCGCCTGGCAACTGAAGGAGCGCGGCATCGAGGTCGCGGCGGTGCAGCTGTGGCGCGAGGTCAAGGCGCAGGCCCTTGAGGTGGCGCGGGTGGCGGAGCGGCTGTCGGTCCAGGTGCGGGAGTGGCTGGGACGGACGGTGGAGCGCTTGGCACCGGGGCACGAGCTGGCGCATGCCGGAGGGCAGCGCCGGGAACAGCTGGAGCTTCCCCGCCGTGGCTTAGACCAGAGCGCGGCCCAAGACTTGGCGGCGCGGTTGCGAGCCGCCCGTGAGGTCCAACTGGAGCGCGGCGAAGCAGGGCGTGGCGAAGGCCGGGCACCGGAGAGTGCCAAGAACCTGGCCGAGCGGTTGCGGGAGGCGGCGCGGACCATCAACCCCGCTGCGGTGGCCGAGCGCGTCGCCAGCTTGCAGCAGGAGCGCCTAGCCGAGGAGAGGCAGCGGGTGCAGGAGGCCGAGCGCGTCAGAGAGCAGGAGCGGGTCCGCGAACGAGAGCAAAGAGGGCACGACCGCGACTTGAGCGATGATTATGGATTGTGATCGCGGGTTCGGGCGAGACCCCTTACAGCCCTAGATGAAACAAGCGGGGGCTAGCCTAACTAGTTTTAGGCATCTTAAGACGCCCTTAGCGTAGATCACCCCTAGAATAAACTTGTCCAACAGAGTTCTATGGGACTGGTATGATACCATAAACTGTAGGTTTATTAATTTCGATGATTGTAGCGGCGAGTTCGCGTAGTGCTTCACCTTATCTCATGGCATGTCTCGGAGGTCTTCTGCTTCTGATCTATGTCTTTGTGAACGGCGTGCCCTTTTTTTATCCAGATGCGTTCGTCTATTTTTATTATGGGGAAAGTGCTTGGGAAAAATTGGGCAGCACCCTTCCGGATTTTTGGTGGGCGACTGCTCCGTCAGGGGGTGTCTCGCCTGAGGCTTTTGCGCCTCTTGACGAGTTATCTACCGGGAATACAGCCTCAGTTGGGACTGGTGGAAAGGACAATTGGACGCCGAGAGCCGGAAGGTCGGTTTATTACGGTCTTCTTTCGGCCCTTCCGGGCATCTTTTCTCCACCCTGGAACGGCGTCATCCTGCAAGCCTACTGCAGCGCGCTGACCGTCGCCTTCGCCTGGCGCGCGGCGGCGGGCGCGGTGGGTGCGGGCTATCTGGTCGCCATGGCTGCGCTTGGCGTCCTGTCCACCTTCGGCATCTTCGCGTCGACCGCCATGCCGGATGTCTGGGCCGCTGTCGGCATCCTGGCGGTCGCGGTGCTGGTCGCGGCCCGGGACCGGATCGGGCGGATCGACCGCATCGTTCTGTGGGGCTTGGTGCTTTTTGCCGCGCTGGCCCATTCATCCCATCTGCTTGTCCTGGGAATCCTGGGGGTGCTTTTCGGGGTTCTTCGCGCCGCGAAGGTCGCGCCCATTGCCTGGGTGACCATCGGAAAGCTGTTCGCTGTCCTTGTTGCGGCCGTCGGATTGGAGATGGCGGCCCAAGCGGCCATCGCGCGCGCCGCCGGAAATCAGCCACTAGGACTGCCCTTCCTGACCGCGCATCTTGTTGATGGGGGACCCGGCATGGATTTCATTCGCGACGCTTGCCCCGATGCAGGCTTCGCGGTCTGCGAAGGGGCCGATCGGCTCCCCGTCGAATGGCGGGAGTTTCTGTTCCGGTTTTCCGTGCCCCTTGACTATCAGCGGCGGCTTGTCGACGAGGACGCGTCCTTCGCGCTTGCCACGCTGCGCCACGATCCATTGGCCGTCATTGGGCTTGCCCTTCGCGACGCGGCGCGTCAGACCGTCATGATCGGCCTTGTTACCACGCCGATCCGGTCTGCCATCGGCGAACGCGCCGCGGCCGAGCAGTCTTCCGCTCCGCTGGCGCAAAGGGTGCGCGCGGGCCGCCTTTATGACGCGGATTGGCTGTATCGTTTCCTGTCCATAACCAACATGGCGCTTGTTCTGGCGGGGCTTGCCGCGCTTGGCTTTGTGGCGACGCGGCCGGACCTTGGAACAAGGGCAGGCGGGCTGCGGCCGTTTCTGGTCGTAAGCATTACGGGCCTTCTTCTCAATGCAGCAGTGTGCGGCGTGCTCGCATCACCCTATGACCGCTTTCAGGCGCGTGTCGCATGGCTTGTCCCGGTTCTTGCCATCATCGCGCTTGCTGCCTATTCGCAAGATCGTCGGCTTTATCTCCGAGGAAGGGAGACGAGATACTCATGACTTCTGTCGACAGCATGAAACCGGCCGATACGCGTGCGAACCTTTCGGATTATCTGCGCATCGCACGCCTTGACCATGTCACGAAGCACGTCTTTATCATCCCGGGCATCGTTCTTGCGCTGCTTCTGCGCCCGGCGCAGGCCGAACTGGGGTTCACGCCCCTTGTCCTGGGGTTCCTGTCAGCTGTCGCCCTGGCTTCGGCGAACTATGTCATAAACGAATGGCTTGACCGCGAGTTCGACAAATACCATCCCGAAAAATCGCAGCGGGCTGCGGTTCAGAAGAGGCTGTCGGGAACGGTGGTCTATGCCGAATACGCGGCGCTTGTGGTTGCGGGCCTGGGCCTTGCATGGATGCTGAACAGCACCTTTTTTGTCATCGCCGTGCTGTTCCTGATTTCAGGCGTCACCTATAACGTGAAGCCGCTGCGCACCAAGGATGTCGTGTTCGGCGACGTGCTGACCGAGTCGATCAACAATCCCCTGCGCCTGATGCTGGGTTGGGCCATGGTCGATCCATCCTCTCTGCCGCCGGTCAGCGTCCTGCTGTCCTATTGGTTCGGCGGTGCCTTTCTGATGAACGCGAAAAGGCTGGCGGAATTCCGAGACATCGTGGCCGAACAAGGGCAAGAGCTTTTGGGTCTCTACCGCCGTTCGTTCCGCTATTACACGGAACGTCGGTTGCTGGTGGCCTCGCTGCTTTACGCGCTGTTCTCGATCTTCTTTCTTGCGGTCTTCCTTATCAAGTACAAGGTCGAATATGTGCTGGTCTTCCCCGCGCTGTCCTTCCTTTTCGCGGAATATTTCATCCTGGCGCTTAAGCAAAACTCGGTCGCGCGCAAGCCCGAGCACCTGTTCAAGGCGCGGCGGATGATGGTTCTGGTGGCGATCGTGGTCGCCTTGTTCGTTCTTGCTTCTGTGGTGAACATCCCGCTTCTGGAAACCATGACCAATCAGCATTTCATCGAACTTCCGGTTCGCAAGGGGATCTCGTGACAAAGGCCGGGGCCTTGTTCCCAGGCGGGCTTGCGGCCCGTCTTGAGGGACGCAAACTGGTGGTCTTCGATGTGGATGGAACGCTTTACGACCAGTCCCGGCTGCGCCGGGCCATGGCGGTGCGCCTGCTGTCTCATATCGCCCTGACTGGAAATGTCTCCACCCTCAAGGCGCTCCAGGCCTATCGTCATGCGCGGGAAGTCACGGCGGACGCGCAACGTGCCGACTTTGAAGCCGAGGCTCTGGCCGCGGCGGCCCGCGCCGGACGGATAAGTGAAACGCGCGCGCGAGAACTGGTGGCGGAATGGATGCAGGAACGCCCGCTACCGCTGCTGTCCCGCTGCCGCTATGGCGGCGTGGCCGAGCTTTTCGCCAGATTGCGGACGCGCGGCACGCTTGTCGGAATCCTGTCGGATTATCCGGCCGCCGCCAAGATCCAGGCCATGGGCCTTGAGGCCGATGCCATCGCCTTTGCGGGCGGCCCGGGCGTTCCCTTCCAGAAACCCGATCCGAGCGGGTTGCAGCATCTGATGGAAATCGCCGATGCTTCTCCTGCCGAGACGATCCTGATCGGTGATCGCGATGAACGGGACGGAGAGGCGGGGCGCCGTGCGGGTGTCGATGTCCTCATCCGAACCAGCCAGCCTGTGGGGCCAGACATGTTCCGGTCCTTTACTGCGCTGATCGGTTCGGCGTGACGGCCCATCTGCGCCGCCTTTTCGGATCGGACGCGCTGTCCGGGCGGTTCATGCGCTATCTGCTTGTTGGCGGTTCGGCTGCCTTGGTTGATCTGGGAGGTTTCGTTCTTCTTCGGGAAGGGGATTTCAGCACCCCGGCGGCGGCTGCGGTAAGCTTTGCCTTCGCGGCGGTTTACAACTTCACGCTTTCCTCTGCCGTCGTCTTTCGGCTGGGTTCGACATGGCGACGCTTCATGCTGTTCATGGCCTTCGCCCTTTTGGGCTTGGTCGTGAACACCGGGGTCACGACCCTGGCGGCTGTCTGGCTGCCCGGCACGCTTGCGAAGATCGCGGGGATTGGCGTGGCGTTCGGAGTAAACTTCTGGATGAACAATTCTTTCGTATTCCAACAGGAATAAGAAATGGGTGCTCCTCCCGCAGGATCATATGTTTCAAGGCCGAAGAGCGTACACTCCACAGCCCCCGCACGACCTGCGCCCCTACCTCTTTCCGGTCCATAAGACCCATACGGGCCAGAGCAGCGCCTGACGGTGGAGCGGGAGGCTCGGTCAGCGGCCGCTCACCTGCGCCCATTGCCCCTATTCTCGACCTGAGCCTTTCCTCCCCCCCACGTTCCCGTTTTCAACCCCCGGCAGCAGCTCTGCCTGTAACAGGTTTTATGGGCCGGAGGAGGCGGGGGTGCGGGATCTGCCAGAGGTTGTGGGGCGGAGGGGGGCGCTCGGGCGCCGGAGCGACCAGCTCAAGTTGACCAATAGGACAGTAGACGGTGGCATAAGCAGGAGAGTAGATATGCTCCAGCTTGGTTCAACCAGAGCGCGATTCATTGCTGACTGTCACCCTGTTTGCTCCCCTGTGGGGCCTTTTTTGAGTTCAAGCTTGCCATGAAATCTCTTCTTGCCGCCACCATTTTGTCCTTCGCCTCCCTTGCTGGTGCGGCTTCGGCCGCGACCGTTGATGCGGTCCAGATGAAACAGAATGACTGGATCGTCTTTGACTTTGCCCCTGAGCAGGGGACGTTCAAAGTCACGCCTGGCAGCACCAACGGATCCTTCTCTTACAGCTACGGGTTCTCGGATACCCTCTGCCCGCAGTCTTGGGCCTGCATGCCCCAGACCCGCGCGTTCAACACCGTCTATGCGAATGGCGGTGGCGACTTTGGCTATGGTTGGAACCCGCAGTCGTTCGGCGGCGTGGTTAATGAAACGACCCTGACCGCTGCAAAGAACAGCCTTTACCTGTTCTTCCGCGTGACTTCTGGCAGCGAGATATGGGCAAAAGTTGGTGACGCCTGATCAGGCGGCGGCTTGAAGTTGACGGAGGCCGTCGCGGAACTCAATCCCCTGGATGATCTCCGGCAGGCGGTTCTGGCCGTCGAGTTTGCGC
>NZ_SISK01000021.1 GCF_004310345.1 Paracoccus subflavus
CTGGGTGATGGTAGTCTCTGGCATGTGGCATATCCCTTTCTCGGTTGAGAATTGACGGCGTTCTGAACACCGCCATGATATGCCGCCCCCTCAGGGCATCACCAACTTTCGCTCATTACTCGGTTTGCTGGCAACGCAGCTTCTGATCAGCCTCGGCGATATCACCTTTTCCGCGCTGACGCTTTATTTGCTGTTGCCAGCGGGCGGACCCGGCTTTCTGACCTTCGTGGCAATCTTCGCTGCCGCGACGATGGCCGGCGTCGTCAGCCATGTGCCGGGTGGGGTCGGCGTGTTCGAAACCATTGTCATCGCGGCACTGCCCGCCTCGGTCGGTGTCGACAAGATCGCCGCCGCCCTGCTTCTGTATCGGCTGATCTACTTTCTGGTGCCTTTCGCGCTGGCGCTGATCCTGATGGCGGCATTCGAAAGCTGGCGCGCGCTTGACGGCAGGACCCGCGACAGCGGCATTTCCCGCCTCTTTGCCGCAACCGAGCCAGCCTTCCGCGCCATCGAGCCCGCCGCGCCGATCCTGCTGGCGATCATGACCTTCGGTTCGGGGCTGTGGATGTCGCTGTCGGCCTTGCTGCCCCCCGTCAGCCAGACGACCGAGGCCGCGGAAGCGCTGTTTCCGCTGGCCTTCGTCGAGGGCTCGACCCTGCTGACCAGCGCACTTGGGGCCCTGCTGATCATCCTGTCGCTTGGGCTGGCGCGCCGCAGCCTTGGCGCCTTCTGGCTGACCACCGGCGCGATGCTGGCCGGTGCCGTTGTCGCGCTGTTGCAGCGCACCGAGATGGAACAGGCGGTCACGCTGATTATCGCCGTGCTGATCCTTATGCCCTTTCGCGGCGCCTTCCATCGCCGCTCGGTCCTGACTCATGGGGCGATGACGCCGGGCTGGGCCGCCCTGTTACTGGCGGCGATCTTCAGCGTTGGCTTCGTGCTGTTCTACGCGCATAAGAGCACCCCCTATGCGCATGAATTGTGGTGGCAGTTCGCGAGCGATGCGAATGCGCCGCGCGCTTTGCGATCCGGCCTGCTCATCAGCCTGTTCATCGGCGCAGGATCGCTGCTGTTCCTGCTGCGCGCCCCGCGCTTTCAGCCGCAGCCGCCCGATGCCGAGACATTGGAGGCCGCGCGAAGGATCGCCATGGCCAGCGACCAGCCCGATGCGGGATTTGCGCTGACCGGAGACAAGGCGATCATGCTGTCCGATGGCGGCGACGCGCTGGTGATGTTCGGCGTCTCGGGCGGGTCCTGGCTGGCATATGGTGGCCCCGTCGGCGAAGCTGTGGCCGCCGAAGAGATCGGCTTTACCTTCGTGGATGCCGCGCGCCGTGCCGGTGCCCGCCCGGTCTTTTATGAGATCGGCCCGGAATCGGTGCCGCTGATGCTGGAACTGGGCATGGTCCTGCACAAGATGGGCGAAAAGGCGGTGGTCGATTTGACCCGTTTCACGCTGGATGGCGCGGCCCGAAAGAAACTGCGCGCCGCCCATGCCCGCGCGGGGCGCGACGGGCTGTCGCTTGAGATCGTATCGCCGCCCCATGACGACGGGCTGTTGTCGCAATTTCACCGGATCTCGGATGAATGGCTGGCGGCGAAGAATGTCCGCGAGAAGGGCTTTTCGGTGGGCCGTTTCGACAGGGATTGGCTGAACCGCTGGCCCATCGCGGTCGTGCGGCAGGGCGACCGGATGGTGGCCTTCGCCAATCTAATGGCAACGGACTCTCGCGAGACCTGCAGCATCGATCTGATGCGGCATTCCGGCGCCGCGCCCGGCGGCACGATGGAGTTCCTGTTCACTGAACTGATGCTGCAACTGAAGGCGCAGGGATTTGCGCGATTCTCGCTTGGCATGGCGCCGCTTTCCGGCCTTGCACCGAATCGCAGCGGCCGGCTTTGGGATCGGTTCGGCAACCTGATTTATCGACATGGCGGCAATTTCTACAATTTCGAGGGGCTACGGGCCTTCAAGGCCAAGTTCGACCCGGACTGGGTGCCGCATTACCTTGCCACGCCCTCGGGCTTGCCGCCGCTGATGCCGCTTGCGGACGCCGCGCGGCTTATCGGCCGCGACCGGTCCCGGCAAACGCCCAATGCCGCGAGAGTATGAAGGTGCTGGCAGCGGCGAATGCTGTCGAAATCAGGACCGTCACTTCAGGACGCGACGCGCCACTCATCAACAGAAGCAGCAGAAGGGTCTCATTCACCAGAAACCCGATTGCCGCGACGACGACAAATCTTTGAAACGCCCGCGTCGCCACCACACCATGGCCCGCGAATGTGAACAGATGATGCCCCCAGAAGCTGACCAAGAAAGCGGTCATGAAGGCTGCGGCATTGGCGGCCAACGCCGCAACCCCAAGCCGGATCAGCGTGATCGCGACGATAAGATGCACAAGCGTTGCCACCCCTCCGGTCAGGGCAAAACGCGCGGCCGCGCCTAGCATTTGGAGATCGCGGCAATCGTCACATCGTCGGCGATCAGATAGCCGGGGCGCCCCTTCACCTCGTTGAAGACGCGGGCCAGATATTCGCCCAGTACGCCAATGGACATCAGCTGGATGCCGCTGAAGAAGAAAATCGCCACCGCCAGCGTCGACCAACCCGGCACATCATGGCCCAGAAACAGGGTGCGGCTGGCCAGAAACAACCCGTAAAGGATCGACAGCGAGGCCAGCATCATGCCAATCCCTGTCCACATGCGCAGCGGCCAGTCGGTAAAGGCGGTCAGCCCGGTCATGCCCAGTTTCAGCAAACGGCGGAAGCCGAATTTGGTGCTACCCCCGCCGCGCGGCTGCAGTTCGACCGGGATGGCGAGCGAGCGAAAGCCTACCCAGGCGTAGAGCCCCTTCATGAAGCGGTTGCTTTCAGGCAGGGCGCAAAGCGCGTCGACAACCTTGCGGTCCATGAGCCGGAAATCGCGTGCACCGGCTGGCATCGGCACTTCGCTGCCGATGTTCAGGAAGCGGTAAAAGGCAGCAGTAGCGCGCCGTTTCAGCCAGCTTTCGTCGTCGCGATGGGCGCGGACGGCATAGACGATCTCATAGCCTTCGCGGTATTTCTCCAGCATCGTGTCGACATAGCGCAGGGGCTCTTGCAGGTCGGCATCAAGGATCACAACGGCCTTACCCGCCGCATGGCGCAGCCCGGCCATGATCGCCTGCTCTTTTCCGAAATTGCGCGACAGGCGCAGCAGGCGGACCGGCACTTCCCAATGACCGGACTGCACCAGTTCCAGCGTTGCATCGGCGCTGCCGTCATCGACCACCAGAATTTCAGATTGCGGCACCAGCCTGCGCGCCTTGCGCGACACCCGGTTCAGTGTTTCCACGATAGTCTCCGCCTCGTTGAAGGCCGGAATGACGAAGGAGACATCCGGCACCGTCGGACCGAGGTGGAGTGCCCGTGACATGGTATTTGCCGTTTCGCGGGTGATATCCTGCATGTGACCCATCATTTCACCTCGCCTGCGGTAGGGGTTACGAACAGGACGTGCCGTCCGTATTCACCCAGGTTTTCAAGTCCAAATGCCGCGGCCTCTGCCGCTTTATCGGGCGACACCGAGAATGCAGCAGGTGCGCCGTCAACAGCCAAGCTTTCGAAGTCTTCGACCTCGATGGCACGCGACTTGCCCCGCGAATAGAATTCGGCCGAATAGCTGCGCCCGCCGAGGGTATAAAGCTGCGCGTCGGGTAACGCCGCATGGGCGGCGGCGACCAGCGATTTGTCGGATTTCAGCCGAATTTGCTGAGGTGCAAAAATGGCGCCGGAGGTCAGTGCAAGGAAAAGCGCGAAGATCACCGATGTCGCTACAGCGAACGCTGTTCGTGCCGCACGGCTCGGTTTGGCCCCAAATACCTGAGCGAACAGAATGACCAGCAGCACAGCAGCGGCAGGCAGACCGGGCAGAACATAGGCGGCAAGGATGTTGGATGCCGGTGTGAACAGCAAGACCGGCGACCCTGCCCAGAGCAGCAGATAAAATAGCAAGCCCGAACGATCCTGTCGGAACATCGTGACCGTCTTGCCGAGGCGTGTCAGCAGCAAGGCTGGAACCAGGCTCCACGGCAGCGCTGCCATCAGCCAGAACAGCCAGATCATGCCCTTGGCTTCCTGATGGCCGGACCCGTACAGATCGCCCTGCCAGCCGGGGGTCAGGAAACGCTGCACATGCTCTCCGATCAGGAAGTAGTGCAGGAAGCCGGGCGTGGCGATTTCGGCGGCAACATACCACGGCACCACCAGCACTGTCAGCAACGCCATGCCGCGCCCCCAGGGCAGCAGGCGCAACAGATGCCAGTTCCACGTTACGGCCAGGCACAGGGTCAGCGGGATGCCGCACAGCACGACCGCCACCGGACCCTTGGCGAGCATTCCGATTGCCAGCCCCAGAAAGAACGCATAACCCCACCGGCTGTCCGCGTCACTGACCGCCTGCCAGAACCCGACCATGACCAATGTCGTGCCAAGAACCATCGGCATGTCGGTCATCACGAAGGCAGACGCACCAAAGAACATCGCCATCGTCGCGAGCACGACCGTCACGACCAGCGCGGCGTTCCGCCCTACAGTCTCGCGCACCCAGTGCCAGATCAGAAACAGCACCGCCAGCGCCGTCAGCAGAATCGGCAGGCGTGCTGCGGCTTCGTTCACGCCAAAAAGTTGCATCCCGCCCGCCGACAGCCAGGTATGCAGCGGCGGCTTGCCCCAGAACGGCACGCCATAGTCGAATTGCGGGGTCAGCCAGTTGCCGGTCTCGACCATCTTGCGGGCGATCTCGGCATAGCGGGCCTCGGTGGTGTCGGTGAAGGGGACGGCGAAGATCGCCCAAAGGCGCAAAAAGACGAATCCCGTCAGGGCTGCCAGCAGAAACCGGCGGGCTGCACCATCCAGCTGCATATCCTGCCGCGCCGGTTGCGCAAGTTGCGGAACGTGGGGGGCCGCAGGTCGCGCGGCGGCATAGGCTTCATTTATTGTCATTTTCTGGTCTTGCTCGATAGGCTGAATGCTGAGGTCCGATGCCATCTTGCAAGATCGATCTGTCTGGGGCGTTGCCGGATCTATACCGATCCGTAATCTTCCAAAGCCTTGACCAAGGCGCGAAGCGGGCTATGCCTGCAAGCAGCTAAGATACGGAATACTGCTGCCATGCGCGTCCTTGTGGTCGAGGATCATGCCGAAACGGCGGATTACATCGCCTCCAGCCTCAGGGCGCAGGGGCATATAGTCGATCACTGCGCCAATGGCCGCGAAGGTTTCCTGTCGGCGCTGGACAACAACTATGACGTGATGATCTTCGACCGCATGCTGCCCGGTCTGGACGGGCTGACCCTGACCAGATCGGTGCGCGGCGCTGGCGTCGAGACGCCGATCCTGATCCTTTCGGCGATGGACGGCATCAATGACCGGGTCGAAGGCCTGGAGGCCGGATCGGACGATTATCTGGTCAAGCCGTTCTCGTTTCAGGAACTGTCGGCGCGGCTGGCAGCCCTGACCCGCAGGCCGCCCTTGAAGGCGGAAGAAACCGTCTTGCAGGTAGCCGACCTTGAAATGAACCTGATCCGCCGCACGGTCACGCGGGCCGGCGTGCCGCTGGATCTGCAACCCCGCGAATTCGGCCTGCTGGAATATCTGATGCGCAATGCCGGGCGTGTTCTGACCCGGACCATGCTGCTGGAATCGGTCTGGGATTTTCACTTCGACCCCAAGACCAACGTGGTCGAAACCCATATCAGCCGCTTGCGCAACAAGGTGGACAAGCCATTCGACAGCGACCTGATCCATACCGTTCGCGGTGCGGGCTACAGCCTGCATGGCTAGACGCGCTGGCAGCATATCACGCTTCCTGCGCTCGACCTCGGCGCGCCTGTCGCTGCGGTTCGCGTTGCTTTACGCCATCATCACGGCCTTGGTGCTGGGGCTCAGTTATCACTACGCGGATCGCGAAATCAGCGATTGGGTGTCGGATCAACTGGCCGAGGATGCGGCTGGCTTCGCAAGCCTTTACGAAAGCGAGGGGCTGGATGCTGTCCGGGCAAAGCTGAGCGGCTTTGCCGGGTTCAACTTCGAGGATTACCGCGTCTATCTGCTTCAGGACCCTGAAGGTAAGGTGTTGGCCGGAAATGTCGATGCGATCGACTGGCAGGGCAGCGGCAGCTATGTCCCAGTCAATGCGATCCATGCCGAAAAGCCGCGCTATGAAGATGTGACCGGCTATCTGCTGCATTCGGTGCAGCTTGGCCCGAACCGGCTGACCCTGGGCACAAGCACCTATTTTCTTGAGGAACTGCGCGAGGTTCTTGGACGCGGCTTCGTTGCCGGTTTTATCCTCTTGCTGCTTGCCGGTTTGCTTGCCGGGATCATTGTCGGCCGTAGAACCGAACGGCGGCTGACCCAGATTTCAGCCACATTGAAATCGGTGGCACTGGGACAGTTGGATCGTCGCATCCCTGCCACCGGCAGCGATGGCGACGACCTTGCCCGCATGGCCGATGAAATCAACCGTACCATCGCCCAGCTTCAGAACATGGTCGAAAGCCAGAAACAGATCTCGGCCGACATCGCCCACGATCTTCGCACCCCCATGCAGCGCATGCGCCAGCGGCTGGATGTGCTGCTGAATGCGCACGACCTTACGCCCGAGATCAGGACAGACGCTGAACAAGCCGTCGAGATCGCCGACGACCTGATCGAGACATTCCACGCCCTGCTGCGAATTGCCCAGATCGAAGCCGGTCAGCAGTCTGCGCGTTTTGCCGCGACCTCGCTTGCCCCGATCCTGACCCGGATCGAGGACGCTTACAGCCCCGTCGCCGAAGAGAACGGTCAGACGCTGGTGTTTGACATTGAGGATCAGGACGCGACGGTTCAGGGCGATCAGCAACTGCTGACTCAGATGGTTGCAAATCTGGTCGAGAACGCCCTGCGCCACAGTCCGTCGGGAACGCGGATCGAGGTGGCACTGACAAGGGCGGATGGCAGCGTCCTTCTTGAGGTTTCCGACAATGGCCCAGGCATTCCCGCAGAAGAACGCGACAAGGTCTTCCGCCGTTTCTATCGCCTTGAAAAAAGCCGCACCACACCGGGTAACGGCTTGGGCCTAAGCATGGTCCGGGCGATCGCCGATTTGCACGGCGCAGCGATAACTTTGAAAGACAACAGTACGGGCCTGCGCGTTTTGGTACGGTTTCCCGCTGGCAGCACGTCCGTAATTTTCCGGGCGCCCGCGCAGGCCGGTATGAGCGACAGCGTCAGATAACGACCAATACCTGCGACTGCCGGTCTATGCGTGTCGGTGCAGTTTTTGGTGTCCGGTGTTGATGTGGCGTTGATGTAGGTGCGCGATTGGTGAGCGGTATGGATATACCGTCAGTACATCTATTTGATATTTTTATTAATTTTGGTTGCGGGGGTAGGATTTGAACCTACGACCTTCAGGTTATGAGCCTGACGAGCTACCGGGCTGCTCTACCCCGCGCCATGGTTGTCCTGATCGGGGGTTATCGTTTCAGAGAGGGTTG
>NZ_SISK01000022.1:0-2500 GCF_004310345.1 Paracoccus subflavus
TTGGTTGCGGGGGTAGGATTTGAACCTACGACCTTCAGGTTATGAGCCTGACGAGCTACCGGGCTGCTCTACCCCGCGCCATGGTTGTCCTGATCGGGGGTTATCGTTTCAGAGAGGGTTGCGTATCTTTCCAGGTCTGGCGGTGACCTACTCTCCCACGTCTTGAGACGCAGTACCATCGGCGCAGCGGCACTTAACGGCCGAGTTCGGGATGGGATCGGGTGTTTTGCTCGCGCTAGGGCCACCAGACCGGGAAAGAGACGCTCAGCGTTTGCCCGCGGGATGCGGGCAGATGTTGTCCAAGGATGCTTCTGGAAGAAGCTGAATCTGTCTTCTTCCGGATCAAATCAAGCCTATCGAGCCATTAGTACCGGTCAACTGAATGCATTGCTGCACGTACATCTCCGGCCTATCGACGTGGTGGTCTTCCACGGCTCTCAAGGGAGACCTTGTTTTGAGGGGGGCTTCACGCTTAGATGCCTTCAGCGTTTATCCTGTCCGGACATAGCTACCCTGCACTGCCGTTGGCACGACAACAGGTCCACCAGTGGTCCGTCCACCCCGGTCCTCTCGTACTAGGGGCAGCTCCTCTCAAGTCTCCAACACCCACGGCAGATAGGGACCGAACTGTCTCACGACGTTCTAAACCCAGCTCACGTACCTCTTTAAATGGCGAACAGCCATACCCTTGGGACCTGCTCCAGCCCCAGGATGAGATGAGCCGACATCGAGGTGCCAAACGATGCCGTCGATATGGACTCTTGGGCATCATCAGCCTGTTATCCCCAGCGTACCTTTTATCCGTTGAGCGATGGCCCTTCCACTCGGGACCACCGGATCACTATGGCCGACTTTCGTCTCTGCTCGACTTGTCAGTCTTGCAGTCAGGCTGGCTTTTGCCATTGCACTCAACGACCGATTTCCGACCGGTCTGAGCCAACCTTCGCGCGCCTCCGTTACTGTTTGGGAGGCGACCGCCCCAGTCAAACTCCCCACCACGCAGGGTCCCGGACCCGGATAACGGGCCGCGGTTAGACATCAGAACAGCGAAGGGCGGTATCTCAAGGACGGCTCCACGGGAACTGGCGTCCCCGCTTCAAAGCCTACCGCCTATCCTGCACATCGCAATCCTGATGCCAGTGCGAAGTTGGAGTAAAGGTGCATGGGGTCTTTCCGTCTAACCGCGGGAAGTCTGCATCTTCACAGACAATTCAATTTCGCTGAGTCCACATTTGAGACAGCGGGGAAGTCGTTACGCCATTCGTGCAGGTCGGAACTTACCCGACAAGGAATTTCGCTACCTTAGGACCGTTATAGTTACGGCCGCCGTTTACCGGGGCTTCAATTCAAGGCTTGCACCTCTCCTTTTAACCTTCCGGCACCGGGCAGGCGTCAGACCCTATACGTCGCCTTGCGGCTTCGCAGAGCCCTGTGTTTTTAGTAAACAGTCGCCACCCCCTGGTTTGTGCCCCCGACCGACAGTTGCCTGCCAATCGGGCCTCCTTCTCGCGAACTTACGGAGGTATTTTGCCGAGTTCCTTAAATGTGGTTCTCTCAAGCGCCTTGGTATTCTCTACCAGTCCACCTGTGTCGGTTTAGGGTACGGTCTTGTGGAGGGCTATTTCCAGGAACCGCTCAGCAGCCCCTCCAATCCGATAAGGAGGAACTACACCTGCGATCCGTCACCATCTCCTGGCCCAGGACTATTAACCTGGTTCCCATCGACTACGCCTTTCGGCCTCGCCTTAGGGGCCGGCTCACCCTGCTCAGATTAGCTTTAAGCAGGAACCCTTGGACTTTCGGCGACAGGGTCTCTCACCCTGTTTGTCGCTACTCATGTCAACATTCTCACTTCTGATCACTCCACCGGATGGCTCACGCCCCGGCTTCACAGTCAGAACAATGCCTCCGCTGATCCCGAAAGATCAGAAGAGGCAGCGTTCCATATCACAGAACGCTCCGCTACCACGTGCATAAATGCACATCCAAAGCTTCGGCTCGTGGCTTGAGCCCCGTTACATCTTCGCCGCAAGACCTCTTGATTAGACCAGTGAGCTGTTACGCTATCTTTAAAGGATGGCTGCTTCTAAGCCAACCTCCTGGTTGTTTTGGAAGTCTCACATGCTTTCCCACTTAGCCACGAATTGGGGGCCTTAGCTGTTGGTCAGGGTTGTTTCCCTCTCCACGACGGACGTTAGCACCCGCCGTGTGTCTCCCGGATAGTCCTCTTGGGTATTCGGAGTTTGCTTAGACTCAGTAAGGCTGTGGGCCCCCATCATCCATGCAGTGCTCTACCCCCCAAGGGATACGTCCGAGGCGCTACCTAAATAGCTTTCGCGGAGAACCAGCTATCTCCGAGTTTGATTGGCCTTTCACCCCTAGGCACAAGTCATCCCGACCTTTTTCAACAGGTGTGGGTTCGGACCTCCAGTTGGTGTTACCCAACCTTCATCCTGCTCATGCCTAGATCACTCGGTTTCGGGTCTGATCCGTCTGACTC
>NZ_SISK01000023.1 GCF_004310345.1 Paracoccus subflavus
CTGGCGATTGTCGAATTTCGCAGGCTGATGGCGGATGCTGCGCGGCGCGTGGCCGAGGGCGGCCCGGCCATCGGCACCGAGGAACCGCGCGTCCCCCACGTCCAGATCGCCTCGCGCGAGGGCATCTTCCCCAAGGAGCAGGACTGGCGCACGATCGGACGCGACCTCGATGCGACGCTGACCTCGGCGGCGGAATGATCGCCGCGCCTGTCGGCTGAACAGAAAGGCGTGGCAGCCGGGCCGCCACGCCTTCCGCGCCGGTGCTCCGCATCGGTTACGGCCGCCGCCGCCGCAGGACCGGCCAGCGGCGCCGCGCCCGACATGCCTCAGCCCGCGAAGCTGATCGCCACGGTCTTCTGCTCGGTATAGCCCAGGATCTCCTCCAGGCATTCCTCGCGCCCGATGCCGGACTGCTTGACCCCGCCGAACGGCGCGCCGGGGTAATGGTCGGACGAATTGTTCACCCAGACGTAACCCGCCTCCAGGCGCTCGGCCGCGCGCATCGCCGTGTCCAGATCGCGGGTCCAGATCGAGGCCGTCAGACCGTATTCCACCGCATTGGCCATCGCGAACATCTGCTCTTCGTCGGTCCACCGCAGGACCGAGAGGAGCGGGCCGAAGACCTCTTCCGAGGCGATCCGCATGTCGGGCGTCACATCGGCAAAGACCGTGGGCCGCACGAAGTAGCCGCCGGAAAGATGCTCGGGGACCGGGCCGCCGGCCACCATGCGGGCCCCGCCCTGCTGGCCGGCATCGATGTAGGACAGCACCTTCTCGTACTGGGGGCGGGTGGACATGCAGCCCATCTCGGTCTCGGCACTGGTCGGATCGCCCAGCCTGATCGCCTCGAAGGCGGCGGCCAGCCGCTCGACCACCGCATCATGGACGCTGTCGTGCACGAGAACCCGGCTGGTCGAGCCGCAGGATTGCCCGCCCGTCCAGCCCAGGTTCATCCCCCTCACTGCGCCTGCCACCGCCTTGTCGATATCGGCATCCGGCCAGATCACCAGGGCGTTCTTGCCGCCCAGTTCCAGGGTCAGCCGCTTGAGCGTCGAGGCCCCGGCGCGCATCACCGCCCGGCCCGTCGCGGCCGAGCCCACCAGGCTGACATTGCCGATGCCGGGATGTTCGGCCATCGCCGCACCCAGCCGACCGTCCCCGTTCAGCACCGAGAACAGCCCGGCCGGAAGCAGGTCCCCGACCAGTTCGGCGATGCGCAGGGCGGCCAGCGGCGTGTGTTCCGAGGGCTTGAAGATCACGGCGTTTCCCGCGACCAGCGGTGCGCCCATCTTCGCCAGGATGAACATCATCGGATGGTTGAAGGGGATGATGCGCGCCACCACGCCGATCGGTTCGCGCCGCACGAAGGTCATGCGCCCCTGTCCCGACGGCACGCTGTCGCCCTTCACCTCGGGGGCCAGGCCGATGAAGTATTCCAGCAGCGTGGTTCCCAGATCGACGTCGAACAGCATCCCCTTCAGCGGGTTGCCGCAGTCGATGGCATCCAGCATGGCAAGATCGTCGCGATGGGCGCGAATGCGCTCGACCACGGCGCGCAGGATGCGCGCGCGCGCCAGGGGCGCCAGTGCGGCCCAGTCGCCCTGCGCCTGCCGTGCGGCGGCAACCGCCCGGTCCAGATCGGCCGCGCCAGCGGCCGCGACAGTGCCCAGGTCCTGCCCGGTGGCGGG
>NZ_SISK01000024.1 GCF_004310345.1 Paracoccus subflavus
GAGTAATGAGCGAAAGTTGGTGATGCCCTGAGGGGGCGGCATATCATGGCGGTGTTCAGAACGCCGTCAATTCTCAACCGAGAAAGGGATATGCCACATGCCAGAGACTACCATCACCCAGCTGCCCGATCCATCCGGATTCAGCGCTGATCCCTTCACCGATATTATCCGTGACGGCGCGCGCAAGCTGATCGAACAGGCAATCCACGCGGAGTTGGCGGTGCTGATGGCCGCCTTTTCCGCCGAGAAGCTGGAGAATGGCACATCACGCCTGGTGCGCCATGGTTACCTGCCGGAACGCGAGGTGATGACCGGGATTGGTCCCGTGCCGGTGAAAGTGCCGCGGGTGCGCGATCGCAAGCCCGGTGAGGACAAGATCACCTTCACGCCCAGCATCCTGCCGCGATACCTGCGCAAGGCGAAATCGGTCGAGGAGTTGCTGCCCTGGCTTTATCTCAAGGGCGTCAGCACGGGTGATTTCAGCGAGGCGCTCGCGGCACTGCTGGGCCCGAACGCCGATGGGCTTTCCGCCAAGACGATCACGCGGCTGAAGGCTGACTGGTGGAACGACTATGAGGCCTGGCAAAAACGCGACCTGAGCCACCGGCGCTTTCTCTACATCTGGGCCGACGGGGTGTATTTCAAACCGCGCATGGCCGAAGAAAAGCAATGTGTTCTGGTGATCGTCGGGGCCGATGAATATGGCCGCAAGGAGCTTCTGGGGATGATCGACGGCTTTCGCGAAAGCGCTGAGAGCTGGCGTGAGCTTTTGCTCGATCTGAAGCGCCGGGGCTTGAAGCAGGATCCCAACCTAGCCATCGGCGACGGTGCGCTCGGGTTCTGGACCGCGCTGCGCGAGGTCTTCGCCACCACACGCGAGCAGCGGTGTTGGGTCCACAAGACAATGAATGTGCTGAATACCCTGCCAAAGTCGCTGCAGGACAAGGCCAAGAGCCATCTGCACGACATCTGGCAGGCTGAAACAAAGGCCGAGGCCGGCGCCGCCTTCGACTTTTTCGTCGAAACCTACGGCGTCAAATACGACAAGGCCGTTGCCAAGCTGGTCAAGGATCGCGAGGCGTTGCTGACCTTTTACGACTACCCGGCCGAACACTGGAAACACATCCGGACATCCAATCCAATTGAAAGCACCTTCGCGACCGTTCGGCACCGCACCAAGCGCACCAAAGGTTGCCTCAGCCGCAGGACCGGACTGGCCATGGCCTTCAAGCTGATGATGTCGGCGCAGGGGAAATGGCGCAAACTCGACGGCCAGAACCGCCTGCCGGAGATCATCCAGGGGATTGAGTTCCGCGACGGCCTCCGTCAACTTCAAGCCGCCGCCTGATCAGGCGTCACCAACTTTTGCCCATATCTC
>NZ_SISK01000025.1 GCF_004310345.1 Paracoccus subflavus
CCCCCCGACGAAAGGCCGCCCTTTTGGGGCGGCCCTGTGTGTTGTTGCGAGGGTGGCGCGGGGTTTGGCCCCGCCCCGTCCTTACTTGAGGATCTTGCTGACCACGCCGGCGCCGACGGTGCGGCCGCCCTCGCGGATGGCGAAGCGCAGCTTTTCCTCCATCGCGATCGGCGCGATCAGCTCGACCTCGAACTTCAGGTTGTCGCCGGGCATCACCATCTCGGTGCCCTCGGGCAGCTTCACCGTCCCGGTCACGTCCGTGGTGCGGAAGTAGAACTGCGGGCGATAGTTGGCGAAGAACGGCGTGTGCCGCCCGCCCTCTTCCTTGGTCAGGATATAGGCTTCGGCCTCGAAGGTGGTGTGCGGCTTGACCGAACCCGGCTTGCACAGCACCTGGCCACGCTCCACGCCGTCGCGGTCCACGCCGCGCAGCAGCGCGCCGATGTTGTCGCCCGCCTCGCCCCGGTCCAGAAGCTTGCGGAACATCTCGACGCCCGTGCAGGTGGTCTTGCGGGTGTCGCGGATGCCCACGATCTCAAGCTCGTCGCCCACGTTGACCGCGCCGCGCTCGACCCGGCCCGTCACCACCGTGCCGCGGCCCGAGATCGAGAACACGTCCTCGATCGGCATCAGGAACGGCTGGTCGATGGCCCGCTCGGGCGTCGGGATATAGTCGTCCACCGCCTTGATCAGCGCGCGGATCGAATCCTCGCCGATCTCCTTGTCGCGGCCTTCCATCGCCGCCAGCGCCGAGCCCTTGATGATCGGAATGTCGTCGCCCGGATAGTCGTAGGAGGACAGCAGTTCGCGGACCTCCATCTCGACCAGCTCCAGCAGCTCCTCGTCGTCCACCTGGTCGACCTTGTTGAGGTAGACGACCATGTAGGGGATGCCCACCTGGCGGCCCAGCAGGATATGCTCGCGCGTCTGCGGCATCGGGCCGTCGGCGGCGTTCACCACCAGGATCGCCCCGTCCATCTGCGCCGCGCCGGTGATCATGTTCTTGACATAGTCGGCATGGCCCGGGCAGTCCACATGCGCGTAATGGCGCGCCTCGCTTTCGTATTCCACATGCGCGGTCGAGATCGTGATCCCCCGCGCCCGCTCCTCGGGCGCCCCGTCGATCTGGTCATACGCCTTGAACTCGCCGAAATACTTCGTGATCGCCGCCGTCAGCGTCGTCTTGCCATGGTCAACATGGCCAATCGTGCCAATGTTGACATGCGGTTTCGTCCGTTCAAACTTTGCCTTTGCCATC
>NZ_SISK01000002.1 GCF_004310345.1 Paracoccus subflavus
CTATCGAAAGCGTCTGCACCCCTTCGACCCGGAGCCCTACAAACGCAGAAACCTCGTCGAACGCGCCTTCTGTCGCATCAAGGACTTCCGCCGCGTCGCCACCCGCTACGACAAGCTCGCCTGCACCTACACCGCAGCCATAGCCCTCGCCGCTATCGTCACGTGGTGGTTATGAGGCTGGACCCTAGAGGCCCGGTGCAGGGCCCGCGCCATGCTCGATCCGTGCAAAGGCCGTCAGAACAGTGCGTTCGGAATGGTCGAGATACACGGCCAGAATCCCGGCCGCGGCCTCGCAGTCGCCGCGGTCGATCGCGGCCAGGATCGCCGCATTCTGGGCGATGAAAGGCTCGTGCAATTGCTCGGGGTCGTCCAGAAGCCCGAAGGCCAGGCGCAGTTCGGCGGCCACTTGCCTGTAAAAGCCGTTCAGGCGCGGACTGTCGGCCAGGGCGACGATGGCGGAGTGAAACCCCATGTTGGCCGAACCCACCCCCTGCCAGTCGTGCCGGTCGCGGGCCGCCTGGCTGCTGACCACACAGGCACGCATGGTGGAAACAGCCTCGTGGCGGTGCCAGGCCCGAGCCAGTGCCGGAACCTCGATCATCCGCCGGACGCGATAGATGTCCAGAATGGCGGCCATGGTGGGCACGGCCACGAAGACGCCCCGGTTGGGCTGGTGGTGCACCAGCCTTTCGCGCGTCAGCAGCCTGAAAGCCTCGCGCAGGGTGTTGCGCGACACCCCCAGATCGCCCGCCAGCCGCACCTCGGACAGGCGCTGCCCCGGAGAAAGTTCGCCCTTGATCGCCATGGTCCTGATGCGGGACGCGATGTGGTCGGGCAGGGACAGGGCATCATCGACGGCTGCGGCGTCGTCTAAGGTTTCCTGCATGGTTGTTGCAACGCCTTTTGTTGTCGCATCGACTGGCTGAGATCTGGGCCGGTTACTGGCAAAGACGCAATGTCCCCCGCATTGTTCAACAAAAAATATTTGGTTGTTGGATAATATTTGACTTACGAAGTGTGATCTACACAATTCCGCCATTCCGAATCTGCAACCGTGGAGGCCCTGATGGCCGAGCATTCCCCCGCTGTCTCGGCATCTTCCGCCGCAATGCGAGGCGGCCTGACGGCAGCCATCTTCCTGATGGCGACCTCGGCCATCGGGCCGGGCTTCATCACCCAGACGGCGACCTTTACCGCGCAACTGGGGGCGGCCTTTGCCTTTGCGATCCTGGCCTCGGTCCT
Source organism: Paracoccus subflavus (assembly GCF_004310345.1). Lineage (GTDB taxonomy): Bacteria > Pseudomonadota > Alphaproteobacteria > Rhodobacterales > Rhodobacteraceae > Paracoccus > Paracoccus subflavus. Next base: position 1,243 of record NZ_SISK01000002.1, read on the forward strand.
GATCGATTTCGTGGTGCAGATGAACATCTGGCGCATCACCGCCCTGACCGGGCGTCGTGCGTCCGAAACGGCCAACGCCGCGCTGCCCGGTGCGGGATACCTGCTGTCGGTGCTGGTGATGTTCGGCGGACTGGTGTTCAACATCGGCAACATCGCGGGCAGCGGCCTGGGCCTGAACGCGATGATCGGGCTGGACCCCAAGATCGGGGGCGTCCTGTCCGCGCTGATCGCCATCGGGATTTTCCTATCGCGCAGCGCGGGCATCCTGCTGGACAGGATCATCGTGGTGCTGGGTTTCCTGATGGTCGCGATGACGGTATTCGTGGCCTTCGTCACCAACCCTCCGGTGGGCGAGGCGCTGCGTCAGACGGTTCTGCCCGACACCATCGACTTTGCCGCCATCACCACCATCGTCGGCGGCACGGTGGGCGGATACATCACCTATGCGGGCGCACATCGCCTGCTGGACAAGGGCCTGACCGGGGTCGAGAACCTGCCTGCCATCACCCGCGGCGCCCTGTCGGGCATCGCCGTCACGGGTGTCATGCGCTTCGTGCTGTTTCTGGCGATCCTGGGCGTGACCGCGTCGGGGGTGACGCTGGATCTGTCTTCCGGGACGGCCAACCCGGCGGCGCAGGCATTCCTGGCGGCGGCGGGCGACTGGGGCCTGCGGATCTTCGGGATCATCTTCTGGGCGGCGGCGATCACCTCGATCATCGGGGCGGCCTATACCTCGGTCAGCTTCATGACGGTGTTCCGCCCCATGGACGACCGCGCCCGCAACATCGCCACGGTGGTGTTCATCACCATCTCGCTGGCAGTCTATCTGGTGCTGGGAACCGCACCTGCGGCGCTGCTGGTCTTTGCGGGGGGCTTCAACGGGCTTATCCTGCCGGTCGGGCTGACGATCTTTACCTGGATCGGCTTTGCCCGGTCGGATTTGCTGGGCGGCTATCGCTACAGCCGGCCCTTGCTGGCGCTGAGCGCGTTGGTCTGCGCGCTGACCTGGTACATGGGGATCAAGTCGGTGGGCGCGATCTTTGCGTTCCTGGGCACCTGAGGAGACAGACATGGACATGGGCATGGACATCAACAGCGACCTGGGCGAAGGCTATGGCCCCTGGCGGATGGGCGACGATGCCGCGATGCTGGAAATCGTCAGTTCCGCCAACATCGCCTGCGGGTTTCATGCAGGCGACCCCCTGACCATCCTGTCCACCCTGCGCGGGGCGGCGGCGCGCGGGGTCGCGGTGGGCGCGCATGTGTCCTATCCCGACCGGGTGGGCTTTGGCCGCCGCCGCATGGACGTGGCCCCCGACGAACTGACTGCCGACGTGATCTATCAGATCGGTGCGCTTCAGGGGCTGGCGGCGGCGGCGGGAACGCGGGTGTCCTATGTCAAGCCGCACGGGGCGCTGTACAACACCATCGCCGACGATGCCGTTCAGGCCGATGCGGTGATCGCGGGCATCCGCGCGGTGGATCCCGGCCTGGTCCTGATGGCGCTTGCCGGGGCGCCGATCCTGGAGCGTGCCCGCAGCGCCGGCCTGCCCGTCGTGGCCGAGGCCTTTGCCGACCGCGCCTATACCCCCACGGGTGCCTTGGTGTCGCGCCGCGATCCGGGCGCGGTTCTGCACGATCCGGATCGTGTGGCCGGTCGCATGGTTCGCCTGGCGACCGAGGGTGTGATCGAGGCCGTGGACGGATCGCTGCTGCGGCTAGAGGCGCACAGCATCTGCGTGCACGGCGACAGTCCCGCCGCCGTCGCCATGGCCACGGCCGTCCGCAGGCGTCTGACCGCCGAAGGCGTGACGATCCGCAGCTTTGTCACGGCCGCGCCATGACCCACCAGAACCCCGCCCGGCTGCGCGCGGCCTGCCGCGACGGGTGGTCCGCCCCAACGGCGGGCCATGCGACCGGATTTACCCAATGCAACCTGATTGCCCTGCCGCGCGACTGGGCCTGGGATTTCCTGCTGTTCGCGCAGCGCAACCCCAAGCCCTGCCCGGTTCTTGACGTGACCGAGCCGGGTCGGTTCGATACGGTTCTTGCGCCCGGCGCCGACCTGCGCCGCGACCTGCCGCGCTATCGCATCTGGCGCGACGGCGCCTTGGCCGAGGAAACGCCGGATGCCAGCGCGGCCTGGGGGGAACATCCCGACCTTGTGACATTCCTGATCGGCTGTTCCTTCACCTTTGAAACCCCGCTGATGCAGGCCGGGATCCAGATCCGCCACATCGCCCAGGGGTGCAACGTGCCCATGTATCGCACCAACCGCGATTGCCGCCCGGCGGGGCGCCTGTCGGGGCCGCTGGTCGTGTCGATGCGGCCCATTCCGGCAGACCGGGTGGCCGATGCGGTGACGATCTCGGGCCGGTTTCCGGCGGTGCACGGCGCCCCCGTCCATGTCGGCGCCCCCGACCGGCTTGGCATCGCCGATCTGTCCCGCCCCGATTTCGGTGACCCGGTGACCATCCGCCCGGACGAGGTGCCGGTCTTCTGGGCCTGCGGCGTCACCCCGCAGGCGGCGGTCATGGCGTCCCGCGTGCCCTTTGCCATCACCCATGCGCCCGGACATATGTTCGTCACCGACATCCCCGACCGGAACTGGCAGTCATGACCCTGCGGTTCCTGCCCGTGGGGCCGCGCACGATGCTGGTCGAGCTGCCCGATCTGGACCGGACGCTGGACCTGTTCGACGCGCTGACCGCCGCTCCCCTGCCGCAGATCGCCGAGATCGTGCCCGCCGCCCGCACGCTCATGGTGCGCACCGCACCGGGGGTCGCGGCCGACGGCCGGCTGGCCGCGGCCATTGCGGCGGTGATGCCCGAGGCCACGGCCCGGCGTTCCGACCCCGCCGAAGCGATCGAGATTCCCCTGACCTATGACGGCGAGGATCTGGCCGAGGTCGCCGGCCATCTGGGCCTGAGCGTGGCCGAAACCATCGCCGCCCATGGCGCCGCTGTCTGGCAGGTCGCCTTCACCGGCTTTGCACCGGGTTTCGCCTACATGACCTGCGACGATCCGCGTTTCGACCTGCCGCGCCGTGCAAGCCCGCGCCCCCGCATCCCGGCCGGGGCGGTGGCCCTGGCAGGGCGGTTCTGCGGTGTCTATCCCAAGGCCAGTCCCGGCGGCTGGCAGTTGATCGGAACGACGCCCGTGCCGATGTGGGACATGTCCCGCGATCCGCCCGCATTGCTGCGCCCCGGCGCCCGCGTCCGGTTCGTCGAACGCCGGGGCGCTGTCCATCCGGTGCCGGTTGCTGCCCATGCCCAGACCGCGCCCGCCACGGGACTGCGGGTGCTGTCCGCCGCCTTTCCGATCCTGATGCAGGATGCCGGGCGGCCCGGACAGGCTGCCGACGGCATCTCGGCCTCGGGGGCGATGGATCTGCCCAGCCTGCGCCGGGCCAACCGCCGCGCGGGCAATCCGCCCGACCTGCCTGCGCTGGAGATCACGCTGGGTCCGGTGCGCCTGACGGTGGACAGTCCCGTGACACTGGTCCTGGACGGCGCCGCTGACCGCGCCGAGATCGAGGCGGACGGCGCCCGTGTTCCCGTGGACCTGTCGCGGCCCTTTGCCCTTGATCCGGGCGAGGTTCTGGTGCTTGGGCCTCCGCGCCGGGGGATGCGCAGCTATCTGGCGCTGCGGGGCGGATTCGGCGTGGATCGCCCGCTGGGCTCGGCGTCAACCGATACGCTGGCCGGCATCGGACCCGAACCGCTGGGCGCCGGCGCGGTGATCGGGCTGGCCTGCAACCCCGCCGGCGCTGTCGATCCCGCGCCCGCCCCGCGCCCGGACCTGCCCGCGCCGGGCGAAACGGTGACGCTGCCCGTCACGATGGGCCCGCGCGCCGACTGGTTTCCGCAGGCCGCGCTTGATCTGCTGCTGTCGCAGGACTGGCAGGTCACGCCCCAGTCCTCGCGCGTGGGTATCCGCCTGTCGGGTCAACCCCTGATCCGTGCCGATGCGCGCGAACTGCCCTCCGAGGGGACGGAGCGCGGTGCGATCCAGGTGCCCCATTCCGGGCAGCCGGTGCTGTTTCTGGCCGACCACCCGCTGACCGGCGGCTATCCCGTCATCGCCACCCTGCTGCCCGAGGCCCTGGCCCTGGCCGGGCAGATCCCGCCCGGCGCGCGCATCCGGTTCGCCGCCGCCCATCCCTTCAGCCCGATCGAGCCCATGCCATGATCCCGTCCCTGTTCGAACCCGGTACCCGCCTGCGCCCGATCCGCCGCCTGTTCATCGCCAACCGCGGCGAGATCGCCGTCCGCATCATCCGCGCCTGCCGCGACGACGGCATCGTGCCGATCGTGGCCTATGCCGATTCCGACCGCGAGGCGCTGTTCGTGCGCATGGCCGACGAGGCCTGGCCCCTGGACGGCGACCGCCCTGCCGACACCTATCTGGATGCGGACAAACTGATCGCCATCGCCCGGCGCGCCTGCGCCGACGCCGTTCATCCCGGTTACGGATTCCTGTCCGAACGCGCCGAATTCGCCCGCGCCGTGCAGGATGCGGGCCTGATCTGGATCGGCCCCGACCCGCAGGTGATCGAATCCCTCGGCGACAAGATCGAGGCCCGGCGCATCGCGGAATCGGTGGGGGCGCCGCTGGTCGCGGGCACCCCCGGCCCCGTCGCCACTCCCGCCAAGGCCCGCGCCTTTGCCCAGGCGCATGGGTTGCCCATTGCCATCAAGGCCGCCCACGGCGGCGGCGGGCGGGGCATGAAGGTCGCCTGGACCTTGGACGAGGTCGAGGACCTGTTCGAATCCGCCACGCGCGAGGCGCTGACCGCATTCGGCCGCGGCGAATGTTTCATCGAGCAGTTCCTGGACCGTCCCCGCCACATCGAGGCGCAGGTGCTGGCCGACCGCCATGGCCGGGTAAAGGTGCTGGGCACCCGCGACTGTTCGTTGCAGCGGCGCAACCAGAAGTTGGTCGAGGAAGCGCCCGCGCCCTTCATTTCCGACAAGCAGCGCGCCCGTATCCACCACAGCGCCCGCGCGATCTGCGCCAAGGCGGGTTACAGCGGCGCCGGCACGGTCGAGTTCCTGCTGTCCGCGAACGGCACCCTGTCATTCCTCGAGGTGAACACCCGGTTGCAGGTCGAACATCCGGTGACCGAGGAAACGACCGGCATCGACATCGTTCGCGCCATGATCGCGGTCGCGGCGGGCGCACGGCTGGCCGATGAGGACGTGCCCGCCCCGCGCGGCCATGCGATCGAATTCCGCATCAACGCCGAAGACCCCGCGCGCGGGTTCCTGCCCACGCCCGGACCGGTCACGGGTTGGGACGCGCCGTCAGGGCCGGGTGTGCGTCTGGACAGCGGCGTGGTCGCCGGGTCCGTCGTGCCCGGCAGCTTCGATTCGCTGATGGCCAAGCTGATCGTTACCGGCGCCACCCGCGACGAGGCCCTGGCCCGCTCCGCCCGCGCCCTGGCGGAATTCCGCATCGAGGGCGTGGCCTCGGTCCTGCCGTTCCATCGCGCTACCATCGCGGCCCCGGAATTCCGGGCCGAAAACGACACCTTTGGCGTCCATACCCGCTGGATTGAAACCGACTTCGCCGATCGGCTGAACACGATTGCAGGTCATGCCCGCGTGACGCCCGCGCCCGCCGAGGCCTTGCTGCGCTTCGCCATCGAGGTTGACGGGAAACGTGTTGAACTGGGTCTGCCTGCCAGGATGCTTGCCGCCGCGCCCGCATCTCTGCCAGCGACCGAAGCCGGGCCGGATGGGGCCAAGGACACCCTTGCAGCGCCCGTGTCGGGCCTGTTGCAGGTCTGGCAGGTCCCGGACGGGGCCGAGGTCAAGGCCGGGGACGTGATCGCCGTGATGGAGGCCATGAAGATGGAAACCCGCATCGAAGCCCCCTGGTCCGGGCGCGTGCATCGAATGGCCGAGGAGGGCGCAGAGATTGCCTTCGGCGCCCCGCTGGCGCGGATCGCCCCTGCATGATGATCCGCCGTCGGGCGGCCTTGCCCGGCGGTCCTTGGGCCTTGTCATCTTCGGAAATATGGTGAGCCCGACAGGATTCGAACCTGTGACCCACTGATTAAAAGTCAGTTGCTCTACCAACTGAGCTACGGGCCCAACACGGGGGGTTACTAGGGGGGGGCTCCGGGGGCGTCAAGCGGAAAAGTCGGCGGGACTGGCGGAAATTTCCGGCGGCTATTATATGGCCCGGATGAACAGCACATCGCCCCCCGGCCTGCCCTTCATGAAGATGCACGGGCTTGGCAACGATTTCGTCGTCCTGGATCTGCGGGGCGGGGGCGATCCCCCTGCGGCGGGGGTAATCGCGCGCATTGCCGACCGCCACCGGGGGGTGGGATTCGATCAGATGGCGACCATCCAGGCCGATGACCGTGCCGATCTGCGGCTGCGGTTCTGGAATGCCGATGGCTCGGTCAGCGCCGCCTGCGGCAATGCCACGCGCTGCATCGCGCGGCATGTGATGGATCAGGCCGGCCGCGACCGGCTGAGCCTGCGCACCGATCACGGCGTCCTGCTGGCCGAGGATGCAGGCAATGGCCTGACGCGCGTCAACATGGGGCAGCCGGTGCTGGACTGGCGCGCGATTCCGCTGGCGCGGGAGGTGGACATCGACCATCTGCCCATCGACGGCGATCCGGCGGCGACCGGCATGGGCAATCCGCATGTCACCTTTTTCGTCGATGACGCGGTGGCGGTCGATCTGGCGGCATTCGGCCCGGCGATGGAACATCATCCGCTGTATCCGCAGCGCACCAATGTCGAGATCGTGCAGGTGGTGTCCCGCGACGAAATCGACCTGCGCATCTGGGAACGCGGCACCGGGCCGACGCTGGCCTCGGGGTCGTGTTCCTGCGCGGCGGTGGTGGCGGCGGCGCGGCGCGGGCTGACCGGACGGCGCGTCACGGTCAACGTGCCTGGGGGCGTCCTGCGCATCGACTGGCGCGAGGACGGCGTCTGGATGGAGGGGCCGACGGCGCATGTCTTTTCCGGCGTCCTGACCCCCGAATGGCTGATCCAATGACGGCGCCCATCTTTTCCACGCTGGGGTGCCGCCTGAACGCCTATGAATCCGAGGCGATGCGCGAGATGGCCGAGGCCGCGGGCCTGTCCGGCGCGGTGGTCGTGAATACCTGTGCGGTGACCGCCGAGGCCGTGCGCAAGGCCCGTCAGGAAATCCGCCGCCTGGCCCGTGAAAACCCCGGCGTGCCGATGATCGTGACCGGCTGTGCGGCCCAGACGGAACCCGAAACCTTTGCCGCGATGCCCGAGGTCACGCGCGTCATCGGCAATCACGAGAAGATGCAGCCCGAGACGTGGCAAAGCCTGCGCGCCCCGGATCTGATCGGGCAAACGGAAAAGATCCGCGTGGACGACATCATGTCCGTGCGGGAAACGGCCGGTCACCTGATCGACGGCTTTGGCCGCCACCGCGCCTATGTGCAGGTCCAGAACGGCTGCGATCACCGCTGCACCTTCTGCATCATTCCCTATGGCCGCGGCAATTCGCGGTCGGTCCCGGCGGGCGTGGTGGTCGAACAGATCAGGCGGCTGGTCGGGCGCGGCTTCAACGAGGTCGTTCTGACCGGGGTGGACCTGACAAGCTGGGGGGCGGATTTGCCCGGCACGCCGCGCCTGGGCGATCTGGTCATGCGCATCCTGCGGCTGGTTCCCGACCTGCCGCGCCTGCGCATCAGCAGCATCGACAGCATCGAGGCGGACGAGAATCTGATGCTGGCCATCGCCAGCGAACCGCGCCTGATGCCGCACCTGCACCTGTCGCTGCAGGCGGGCGACGACATGATCCTCAAGCGGATGAAGCGCCGCCACGGACGCGACGACGCCATCCGGTTCTGCGAGGATGCCCGGCGGCTGCGTCCCGACATCGTGTTCGGCGCCGACATCATCGCCGGTTTCCCGACCGAAACTGACGCGATGTTCGACAACAGTCTGAAACTGGTCGATGACTGCGGGCTGACCTTTCTGCACGTCTTTCCCTATTCCGCGCGCAAGGGAACGCCCGCCGCCCGGATGCCTGCCGTGAACGGCCCGGTGATCCGCGACCGCGCCGCCCGACTGCGCGCGGCGGGCGATGCCGCGCTGCGCCGTCATCTGGACGGGCAGGTCGGCCGCACGCATCGCGTGCTGACCGAAGGCCCCCGCCTGGGCCGGACCGAACAGTTCGCCGAGGTGGCCTTTGCCAGCGACCAGCCGGAAGGCGCGCTGATGGACCTGCGCATTGCGGGCCATGACGGGGCGCGGCTGACCGCCTGACGCCCCGCCGCGTCCCTAGCGCGCCATGAACACCGGCACGCGCGCCTTTTCCAGCATGGTGCGCGTGGCCCCGCCCAGGATCGCCTCGCGGAACCGGGAATGGCCATAGGCCCCCATGACCACCAGATCGGCGGCGATTTCGGTTGCGCGGCGGTTCAATTCGTCGCTGATCGTGCCCGAGGTGCGGGCCAGAACGGCGATGTCGGTCTTGACCCCATGGCGTGTCAGCATCTGCGCCAGGGCCGCACCGGGTTCGGACCCGTCGGCCGTGCGGCGCGGATCGAAGATGGCGATCTCGACCGAACCGGCAGCCTTCAGCAGCGGCAGGGCGCGCCGCACGGCGGCCAGGGCCTCGAGCGACTGGTTCCAGGCCACCATGACCTTGCCCGGCGGATCGGCGGGCAGGTCGGACCCCGGCAGGACCAGAACGGGGCAGCCCCCCTCGAACAGCGCGGCCTCGACCACCGCCTCGGCCTCGCCGGGGGCGTCCGCGCCATAGGGGCGCATCATCACCGTCAGATCGGAAAAGCGCGCGCGCATCCCGACCAGGTTGCCGATGCCGCCGATCTGGGCCACCGCGGCCTCGGACGACCAGCGCAGATCGCCCATCCGCGCCAGATGCTGCTGGACGATCCTGTCCAGCGATTCGGCCTGTTCCATCGCTATGTCGATGGCGTCCTGAAAGGCATAGGGCGTGCCGCCGGGAAAGTAATAGCCCACCTGCGTATGATCGAGGCCAAGACATAAGACCGACAGATGGCCGTCCTCGCGGGCCGCCAGGGCCGCGGCCGCATCCAGTTGCGGCAACTGCCGTTCGTCGGACAGGATGGTCAGAATGCTCTTGTAACCCATCGCGGTCTCCTTTGCTCAGGTCGCTGACAGGATGGCAGCCGCGCCGCCCGGCGACCTTGATCGGAATCAAACGCCGATACTTGACGCAGATCAAGGTTCGGCGCGGGACGATCCCTTAATTCCGGCATCACGGCGGGACCGTCCCGGCAGCAATTCGGGCTGCCCGGCGTCCTGGCGAGGGAACGCGGGTTGGATGCCATGTGGAATTATACGAAGCTGATCTTGCTGGGCGCGACCGTCCTTGCGGCCGCCATCGGGGCCAATTTGGCACGCGATCCGGCCTATATGGTCAACGCCCTGATCGTGATGGTGGTGGCGGGCGGCATGTTCGTCTGGGCATTGCGCCGGGTCGATGAGCCTGCGCAGCCGGTCGATACCTCGAAATACATGGACGACGTGGTCCGGTTCGGGGTGATCGCCACGACCTTCTGGGGGGTCGTGGGTTTTCTGGTCGGGGTGGTGATCGCCTTCCAGTTGGCCTTTCCGGCGCTGAACCTGTCGGACCTGACGCAGGGCTATACCAATTTCGGCAAGCTGCGCCCGCTGCATACCAGCGCGGTGATCTTCGCCTTTGGCGGCAACGCGCTGATCGCCACGTCCTTTTACGTGGTGCAGCGCACAAGCGCGGCGCGGCTGTGGGGCGGCAATCTGGCGTGGTTCGTGTTCTGGGGATACAACCTGTTCATCGTGCTGGCCGCGACCGGATACATCGCGGGCGCCACCCAGTCCAAGGAATACGCCGAGCCCGAATGGTATGTGGACTGGTGGCTGACGGTGGTCTGGGTCGCCTATCTGGCGGTGTTCCTGGGCACGATCATCAAGCGCAAGGAACCCCATATCTACGTCGCCAACTGGTTCTATCTGGCCTTCATCGTGACCATCGCGATGCTGCACATCGTCAACAACCTGTCGGTGCCGGTCAGCATCTGGGGATCGAAGTCGGTGCAGGTGTTCTCGGGCGTGCAGGACGCCATGGTGCAGTGGTGGTACGGCCACAACGCCGTAGGCTTTTTCCTGACCGCCGGCTTTCTGGGGATGATGTACTACTTCATCCCGAAGCAGGCAGAACGCCCGGTCTATTCCTACAAGCTGTCGATCATCCATTTCTGGGCGCTGATCTTTCTGTATATCTGGGCGGGCCCGCACCACCTGCATTACACCGCGCTGCCCGACTGGGCCTCGACCCTGGGGATGGTGTTTTCCATCATGCTGTGGATGCCCTCGTGGGGCGGCATGATCAACGGCCTGATGACGCTGTCGGGGGCCTGGGACAAGCTGCGCACCGACCCGATCCTGCGGATGATGGTGGTGGCCGTGGGCTTTTACGGCATGGCGACCTTTGAAGGGCCGATGATGTCGATCAAGGCGGTCAACAGCCTGTCGCATTACACCGACTGGACCATCGGCCATGTCCATTCCGGCGCCCTCGGCTGGAATGGCATGATCACCTTTGGCGCGCTGTATTATCTGGTGCCGCGCCTGTGGGGCCGGGAACGCCTGTACAGCCTGTCGCTGGTCAACTGGCACTTCTGGTTGGCCACCATCGGCCTGGTTCTCTATGCCGCGTCCATGTGGGTGTCGGGCATCATGGAGGGCCTGATGTGGCGCGAAGTGGACAGCCAGGGCTTCCTGGTCAACGCCTTCGCCGACACCGTGCAGGCCAAGTTCGCCATGAACGTGGTGCGCGCCCTGGGCGGAGTGCTCTACCTCGCGGGAGGGATCATCATGGCCTGGAACCTGTGGGCCACCGTGGCCCGCCAGCCCAAGGCCGCACCCACCGCCATCGCCGTGCCGGCCGAATAAGGGGAAAGCCATGCAGATTTTGGCAAAGCACAAGATCCTGGAAAAGAACGCCACCCTGCTGCTGGTCTTTTCCTTCATCGTCGTGACCATCGGCGGGCTCGTGCAGATCACGCCCCTGTTCTATCTGGAAAACACCATCGAGAAGGTCGAAGGGGTGCGTCCCTATACGCCGCTGGAACTGGTCGGGCGCGACATCTATGTCCGCGAGGGCTGCTATGTCTGCCACAGCCAGATGATCCGCCCCATGCGCGACGAGGTCGAGCGTTACGGCCATTACAGCCTGGCGGCGGAATCGATGTACGACCACCCGTTCCAGTGGGGGTCGAAACGCACCGGGCCGGATCTGGCGCGCGTGGGCGGGCGCTATTCGGACGAATGGCATCTGGATCACCTGCGCGACCCGCAGGCGGTGGTGCCGGAATCGATCATGCCCGCCTATGGCTTCCTGGCGGACCGGACCATCGACGCGACCCATGTCCGGGACCGGGTGCAAACCGACGCATGGGTCGGCGTGCCTTATTCGGACGAGATGATCGCCGCCGCGGCCGTCGATTTCCGTGCCCAGGCCGATCCGAATGCCGATGCCGAGGGCCTGCTGGAACGCTATCCGGGCGCCAGCCAGCGCAACTTCGACCGCCAGCCGCAACTGACGGAAATGGATGCGCTGATCGCCTATCTGCAGGTGCTGGGCACCATGGTCGATTTCTCGACCTTTGAACCCGATCCGGCGCGGTAGGGGGGCAGGGCATGGAAACCTACAGCTTTCTGCGCGGACTGGCCGACAGTTGGGCGCTTCTGGTGCTGGTGCTGTTCTTCGTGGGCGTGATCCTGTTCGTGTTCCGGCCCGGATCGCGCCGGAAACACGATGACGCCGCCGAAAGCATCTTCCGCAACGAGAAAAGTCCCGCCCGGGCGGATGACAAGGAGGGCCGGTGATGGCCGACAACGACAAGCCGGTGGACCCGCATATCGACCCGGCCGATCCCGACAACCGGATCTCACTGGAACGGCGGGCCGCCGACAGCGAACATGCCGCCAAGATCGCCGGTGAAATCCCCGAGCGCCGCCAGCCCGACGCCCCTGCGGCCCCCCGGCTGCGCAAGCCCGCGCGCGGCGGACTGGTCAAGGAGATCGGCTCGACCGGCCACGAATGGGACGGGATCACCGAATACGACAACCCCATGCCCCGCTGGTGGCTGTGGACCTTTTATGCCACCATCGTCTGGTCCATCGGATACATGATCGCCTATCCGGCGATCCCTCTGGTCGATCGCGCGACCAAGGGTTTTCTGGGCACGGACTACCGCCAGGAGGTCGCGGCCGAGATCGAGCGGTTCGACCAGGCCAATGCCGCCATTCAGACCCGCCTGGCCGAAGTGGACCTGGACGCCATTCCGAACGACCCGGACCTGGTGAACTATGCCACCAATGCCGGGGGCGCGATCTATCGCACCTGGTGCGCCCAGTGCCACGGTTCGGGCGCCGGGGGGGCACGCGGTTATCCCAACCTTCTGGACAACGACTGGCTGTGGGGCGGCACCCTGGAGGACATCCACCTGACGCTTCAACACGGCATCCGCGATCCGCAAGACCCCGATACCCGCTATTCCCAGATGCCTGCCTTCGGCACCGACGGCATCCTGGACCGTCCGCAGATCGCTCGGGTGGTGAATTACGTGCTGTCCTTGTCGGAACAGCCCCATGATGCGGCCCTGGCGGCGGAAGGGGCGCAGGTCTATGCCGACAACTGCGCAGCCTGCCACATGGAGGACGGTTCGGGCGACCGGTCGCAGGGCGCGCCGAACCTGGCCGACGCGATCACGCTTTACGGAGACGATTACGCCACGCTGACCCGGATCGTCACCGAAGGCCCTTATGGCGTGATGCCCGCCTGGAACACCCGCCTGTCCGAGGCCGAGATCCGGGCCGTGGCGACCTATCTTCACGGTCTGGGCGGCGGCGAGTAGCCTTGTTCCGATCATCCGGTTTTCGCGGCGGATCATCCGCCCGCGAAAGAGGCCGGTCCCCGTCCTGTTCGCGCGTTCCTCGGGGGCCGGCTGCATCAATGGCGCATGTCGCGGCAAGATCGGCCAGGACAGGGCGTCGCAGGCTTTCGCGTCGGCCTCTTGACGCGAAAGAGGCCGGTCCCCTCCTGTTCGCGCGTTCCTTGGGGACCGGCCGGCTTGATCCCGCTCAGCCGGGGGCGGCGACTGCCGGCGGCACCACCTGGGCGTGCTGCACCACGGTCCAGTCATCATGCCCGCGCCGGCGATAGACCGAGGTGCAGGCTGCCGTGAACCGCGTGTCGCCCCTGGACGCGGCGACATGGTATCCCACCACGATCATGCCTTCCTCGGGGCGCGAAACGGTCTTGTTCTCGAACTGGACCTCGTCCCATTCCGGGGTGCCGCTGACGGCCTCGACGGCATCCTGGCCCGCGAACAGGTGGGGCGCGTGGCTCAGCGCCATGATGCACTGGGGATCGACCCGTTCGTGATAGCGTTGGTCAGAAGCCTGCCACAGGCTTTCCTCGAATTTCCAGACCCGGTCGTCGTCCATCCTGCCCTCCTGGCGTGGTGCGTCAGGCACAAGCCGGGTTCAGGCGGGGCGGTTCCGCAAGCGGGGCGATTTCAGGCCGCCAGTTCGCCGTGCAGCGAATTCGTCGCGCTTTCGACGATGCGGACCGTCACCAGATCGCCGACCTGTGCGCGGGGTGCATCCACGAAGACCGAATGCAGGTAATCCGACTTGCCGATCATCTGGCCCGCCTGGCGGCCCGGCTTTTCGAACAGGACTCCCAGGGTGCGCCCCACCATGCCCTCCTGCGCCGCCTTTTGCTGTTTCGTCAGCAGGGCCTGCAATTCCTGCAACCGCTCGTCGGCCACATGGCTGTCCACTTCGGGGCGTTCATAGGCGGGGGTGCCGGGGCGGGGGGAATACTTGAAGCTGAAGGCCGTGCCGAAACCCACTTCGGCCACCAAGCGCATCGTGTCCCGGTGGTCCGCATCCGTTTCGCCCGGAAAGCCCACGATGAAGTCGCTGGTCAGCAGGATGTCCGGCCGCGCCTCGCGGATGCGGTCGATGAGGCGCAGGTATCCTGCCGCCGTATGCTTGCGGTTCATCGCCTTCAGAATGCGGTCGCTGCCCGACTGCACCGGCAGATGCAGATAGGGCATCAGTTGCGGCACGTCGCGATGCGCCGCGATCAGGTCGTCCGACATGTCGTTCGGATGGCTGGTGGTATAGCGGATGCGGTCCAGCCCCTCGATCCCGGCCAAGGCGCGGATCAGCCGGCCAAAGCCCCAGGTGCCGTCCGATCCCGCGCCGTGCCAGCCGTTCACGTTCTGGCCCAGCAGGGTGATCTCGCGCACGCCGCGGTCCACCAGATCGCGCGCCTCGCGCAGGATGCGGTCCACCGGGCGGCTGACCTCGGCGCCGCGGGTATAGGGCACCACGCAGAAGGCGCAGAACTTGTCGCAGCCCTCTTGCACGGTCAGGAACGCGGCGGGTGCGCGACGGGTCGCGCGGTTTTGTGGCAGGTGATCGAACTTGTCCTCGCTCGGAAAGTCGGTGAGGATCGCCGGCGCCTCGCCGCGCACCATGGCGGGCAGGCGGTGATAGGTCTGCGGGCCGACGACCAGATCGACCAGCGGCATCCGGCGGACGATCTCCTCGCCCTCGGCCTGGGCCACGCAGCCCGCGACGCCGATCTTGAGGTCGGGCCGCTCGGCCTTGAGCGGCTTGAGGCGCCCCAGGTCGGAATACAGTTTCTCGGCCGCCTTCTCGCGGATATGGCAGGTGTTCAGCAGCACCATGTCGGCGTCGGCCTGATCATCGGTCAGCACATAGCCTTCGGTGGCCATGGCCTCGGCCATGCGCTGGCTGTCATAGACGTTCATCTGGCAGCCATAGGTCTTGATGAACAGTTTTTTTGCTGCCGGGGGATTGGCCTGATCGTTCATTGCCATGCTGTCCTTGGGGGTTGCGTGCTGATACAGCAAAGGCGGGGATTTGGAAAGCGGGCCATGGACAGCGACCTGACGACCATCGCCAATATCGGTCCCGCCACGGCCAGGGCGCTGATCGCGGCCGGCATCCCCGATGCCGCCGCCCTGCGCCGGATCGGCGCGCACGAGGCCTATCGCGCGTTGCTGGTCGCGGGCGGGCGGCCGCATTTCATCTGGTATTACGTGCTGGAGATGTCCTTGCAGGGGCGCCCCTGGAACGACTGCCAAGGCGCTGAAAAGGCTGCCCTCCGCAAGCGGTTTGATTCGCTGGTGGCCGAGGTCCGAGGCCAGCCCCTGACAGGGATCGAGGCGGAACTGGACCGGATCGGCCTGCGCCGTTCCTGAGCAGGCAGGGTTTTCAAGGGGCGACGTCGCGGATCTGGCCCGCAAGGAACAGGCCCGCGCGGCGCCAGGCCTCGTCGTTGTCGCCCCGGAAGTTCAGGTTGCGGCTGTCCAGCAGTTCGCCCGTGCGGGTGTCCACCAAGTTGACGAACAGTTGCAGGATCAGGGTGCTGGTCTTTTGCGCCACGATGAACAGCGCCCGGTCGGCCCCGGTGGCGGCGGTTGCCTCCAGCAGGCAGTCGGTGGTCTGCGGCTGGCAGGCAGAGATGTCGCCGGGCGCGATCAGGACGGCGGGCAGTTCCTTGCCCAGAACCTCGGCCAGCAGGGCCATGCGACGTTCGTGGTCAGCCCGCTGGTCTTGCGCCTCGCCCGAGGTGTCCAGCATCTTGATGGGCAGGATCGCGGTGTTCGCCATCGCGGACAGCGGCGCAAGCAGGATCAGGCAGGCAGCAAGCATCTGGCGCATGGTGGTTCCCCCTGGCGGGATGTTACCCCGCGCCAAGGCGCAGTCCAGTGAAATATCGCGGGTGGCCGGGGTGGGGCGGCATTGAATGCCCCTCGGCGCCCGGATAGCCTGCCGGCAAATCCGTCGATGGAGGCACCGATGAACAAACCGCAAAGCTGGGAAGCGCGCGCCGACGAATATTCGCTGTATGGATTCACGGACCTGCCCAGCGTTCACCAGCGCGGCGCAGTGGTGCTGACCCATGGCGAGGGGCCGTATGTCATCGACGTGAACGGCCGGCGGTATCTGGATGCCAATTCCGGGCTTTGGAACATGGTGGCCGGTTTCGATCACAAGGGTCTGGCCCAGGCTGCCAAGGATCAGTACGACCGCTTTCCCGGATACCACGCCTTTTTCGGGCGGATGTCGGACCAGACGGTGATGCTGTCCGAAAAGCTGGTCGAGGTGTCGCCCTTTGCCCGGGGCAAGGTGTTTTACACCAATTCAGGCTCTGAGGCGAACGATACCATGGTCAAGATGCTGTGGTTCCTGCACGCCAGCGAGGGCAACCCGCAACGCCGCAAGATCCTGACCCGCTGGAATGCCTATCACGGCGTCACGGTGGTATCGGCCAGCATGACCGGCAAGCCCTATAACGAGGTTTTCGGACTGCCCCTGCCGGGGTTCATCCACCTGACCTGCCCGCATTTCTGGCGCTATGGCGCCGAGGATGAGACCGAGGCGGCGTTCACCGCCCGCCTGGCCCGCGAACTGGAAGAAACCATCCAGCGCGAGGGCCCCGACACCATCGCCGGCTTTTTTGCCGAACCCGTGCAGGGCGCGGGCGGGGTCATCCCGCCGTCGCAGGGCTATTTCCAGGCGATCCTGCCGATCCTGCGGAAATACGGCATCCCGATGATCTCGGACGAGGTGATCTGCGGGTTCGGGCGCACCGGCAACACCTGGGGCTGCATGACCTATGACTTCATGCCCGATGCGATCATCAGTTCCAAGAACCTGACCGCCGGGCTGTTCCCGATGGGCGCGGTGATCCTGGGGCCGGATCTGACCGACCGGCTGCAGGCGGCGATCGACCGGATCGAGGAATTTCCCCATGGCTTCACCGCCTCGGGCCACCCGGTCGGCTGCGCGATCGCGCTGAAGGCCATCGACGTGGTAATGAACGAAGGCCTGGCCGACAATGTGCGCCGTCTGGCCCCGCGGCTGGAATCTGGCCTGCGGGCCATCATGGACCGCAGCGACCATATCGGCGAATTGCGCGGCGTGGGATTCATGTGGGCCTTGGAGGCCGCGCGCGACAAGGCCACCAAGACCCCGTTCGACAGCGCCTTGTCGGTCAGCGAACGCATCGCCAATGCCTGCACCGACCTGGGGCTGATCTGCCGCCCGCTGGGCCAGTCCATCGTGCTGTGCCCGCCCTTCATCCTGACCGAGGATCAGATGGACGAGATCTTCGACAAGCTGGAACGGGCGCTGAACAAGGTCTTTGCCGAGGTGGCGTGACCTTCACCGCCGCGCCAGCTTGCGTTCGATATAGTCGCGCAACTCCTCGATCTCGGCGCGGCTTTCGCGCAGGCCGTCCATGGCCGCGTCCAGTTCGGCCTGAACGGCGGCCAGCCGCGCGGTCAGGTCCGCCTCGGTCCGTTCCTGGGCGGCCTGCCCGGCGTCCCGGTCTTTCTCGGTCTGGCGCAGCAGGCGCATCAGCCGGTCCAGCTCGGCCGGGTCGGCCTGCGTGGCGCGGGTCAGGCGGCCGATCAGCCAGCTTGCGAACCAGCCCAGCAGAAAGGCGCCGAACAGCACAAGCGTCGTGGCGATGATGAACTGGGTGCGATCCATGCGGGTTCCGGCTGATCAGGGGGTCGGGTCGTCGGGCGGGCCAAGGTCGGGCGCGGCAAAGCCGTCCGGGCGGAACGCCGGACGCGGCGTGTCGGCGGTCGGGGTCTGGACCGGCAGCCTAAGGCTTTCCTCGCGCCCGTCCAGCGTTTCGAACACTTCGCTGGCGCCGACCACGGCGGGGGCGACCGGACCGGCCACGGGCTGCGGCATCGGCGGGCCAAAGTCCGCGCGGACCTGAGGGGCCGTATCGGCAGGCTGGACGGGGCCGATCATCCCGCCATCGGCAGCCGCCGCCGCACGGGGTTCGGCTGTCACGCCCGACAGCCTTGCCGGCGGGTCCAGAACCACCTCCCGCACGGGTCGGTCGGACAGCAGGCGGAACTCGATCCGGCGGTTTTCCTCGCGGCCCTCGTCAGTGTCGTTGCTGGCGATGGGCTGGCTTTCACCGTATCCGCGCGCCGTCATGTTGGCGGTGTCGATGCCCGCATCGGTCATGGCCGTGACCAGCGCCTGGGCCCGGCTGCGCGACAGATCGGCGTTGAATCCCTCGGACCCCTGCGAATCGGTATGGCCGCCTGCCTCGATGGAAAAATCGGCGCATTCCGCCATCACCCCCGCCAGCCGGTCCAGAGTGGGGCTGGGATCGCCCGCGATCTCGGCCCGCGACGGCTCGAAGCCGATCTCGGATTCCGACATGACGATGTTCAACTGCCGCACACATTCCGGCCCGTCGGGAAGGTTTAGGGACGGGTCCAGCCGACGGTCATAGCGAATCTCTGTGTCATAACGCAGGCCCGGACCCAGCCGCTCGGCCAGGCGGGCCGCCGCCGTTTCCGCCGCCGCCGGATCGCCCGAGATGCCGGACAGGCGGATCAGGTCGGGCGTCACCTCGACGCTGCCCGATTGCAACACATCCAGGGCTTCCAGTGCGCCGATCAGACGCAGCGTCCAGCCGCCGGGCACCGACGGGTCGTTGACAAGATCGCCCTCGACGCGGCCAAAGCGCGCCCGCGCCAGGCTGTCCAGGGTTTCGCGCATCCGGTCGTCGCTGACCGTGCCCGCGATGGTCAAGGCACCGGACGGCGACAGGGCGGCGGTGAACGCGGGCGCAGCCGGCGTCTGGGCCTGGGGTCCGCTGTCCAGCACCGCCTCCAGGGTGAAGGGCGGCGGCAGGCTGTTGCGCAGTTGGTCCACAGCGCGGTCGTAAGCCGCCCGGTCAGTGCCCGGCGGCGCGATCAGCCGCACCTCGGCATCCGACAGTGTCACCGTGCCGCCGCCAAGGGCCGCCACCGTCCTGATGGCCGCCGCAGCCGCATCGGCCCAGTCGGGCGAGGGGGCGCCCAGCCCCAGCGTGCAGGCGGGAACGGTCGGAACACCCGCTTCGGCTGCTGCGGCAACGATTCGGCTGCGGGCCGTTTCCGTATCGGCGGCGCAGGCATCCAGCCGCGCGCCTGCGGCATCGCGCGTAAAGCTCAGCACGAAAGGCGCGATGACCGGTCGCGGGGCGGAAATGTTGGCCACAAGCTCTACCCCGCCAGGCAGACCCCGGCGCAGCGCCGATTCCAGCCGGCCTTTTTCGTCGTCGCTGTCGGCAATGGCCGACACCGTGACCTGACCCGGCTGGATCGAGATCTTGGCCTGCGCGGCCAGCCGGGCGGCCTCCAGCCCGTATCGGACCGCCGCGTCCCAGCCTTGCGGAACCGGATGGTCGGCCGATTCCAGAAGGTCGGTGATCCGGGGTGCAGCGGTTTCGGCGCGCAGCAGGCGGATCAAAGCCTCGCGGTCGGTCGTTGCCGGAACAAGGCCGATCAGCGAGATGCCCTGGTCGTTGCGCAGCAGTTCCACCGAAAAGTCGGGCGGCGTCTGTTCTGCGGCCGACGCCAGGGCCATCCGGTCCACCAGCCGGGCCGGATCGACAACGCTGCCCGCCTGGGTCACGGCACGAAAGCGGTCAACCTCGGACGGGGCCGTGCCGGTCAGGCGGACCTGCAACCCGTCGGTGGTCACGCCCACCCAGTCCTGGCCGGCGGCCCGCAGGGTGTCCTCGACCTCCTGCCGGGTCTGGGTTTCCACCAGACGGGCAGCGGCTTCCGCACCCAGCCATGCCATCGCGCCCGCGCCCGACAGCACAAGAACCGATGCGATGCCCGCGGCAAGACGCCGGCGCGATGATGCCATGAACCAGGATCCCGGATCGTTTCAACAAGCCCGGGATCTAGACGCAGGGCTGCTTTTCCGCAATCAGGCCAGCCCGGCCAAGGCAAGAAACAGCGCAAGGATCAGCCCTGCATCCCGGTTGGACCGGAACAGACGCAGGCAGACAGCGCCTTGTTCAGGCTGGAAATTCCGCAACTGCCAGGCCAGATGGGCCGCAAATCCCGCCAGTCCCGCATAAGCCATCAAGAGATTGCGACCGGTCAGTGAGATGGCGATTCCCATCAAGACCACGGTCAGCACCGCAAAGCCCGCAAGGATGCGCGGGCTGTTTGCGCCGAACAGCCGCGCGGTGGATTTCACCCCGATCAGGGCGTCGTCCTCGACATCCTGATGGGCATAGATGGTATCATAAAAGATCGTCCAGGCAATGCCTGCCAGCCAGGCCACCACGGGGGCCGCGTCCAGACGACCCATATGCGCGGCATAGGCGAGCATCACCCCCCAGTTGAAGGCCAGGCCCAGAAACACCTGGGGCCACCAGGTGAACCGCTTGGCAAAGGGATAGATGGCCACCAGCGCCAGCGAGGCGACCCCCATCCCGATCGCCGCCGGGTCCAGCGTCAGCAGGATCAGGAACCCCACCAGGGATTGCGCCAGCAGCCAAAGATAGGCGCCTCGCAGCCTGACCTGGCCGGACGGCAGGGGGCGCGAACGGGTGCGCGCCACCTTGCCGTCGATGTCGCGGTCGGTGATGTCGTTCCAGGTGCAGCCCGCGCCTCGCATCACCAGCGCGCCGATGCCGCAGGCCACGGCGATCCACAGGTCCATCCAGCGGGGCCCGTCGGCCATCATCGCCAGCCCGATCCCCCACCAGCAGGGCAGCAGCAGAAGCCACGTCCCGATCGGCCGGTCCGCACGGGACAGGCGCAGCCAAGGTCTCCAGCCCCGGGGGGTCAGGGTGTCCACCCAGTTGCCACTGGGTGCATCGACAACGGCATCTGGCCTTTCGGTCCGGCTTTGCATAGCGTCAGGCCCATGGTGGCAAAGGTCCGGCTGTTCATAGATCACCCGTTGGCTGCGGGGCAACCGGTTCCGCTGGACGGGGCACAGTCCCATTATCTGTCGGGCGTGATGCGGCTGCCTGCGGGAACCCTGATCGAGGTCTTCAATGGCCGCGACGGCGCCTGGTCGGCGCGCATTGCAGCCGCAGCCAAGCGGGGCGGATCGCTGGACGTTCTGGCGCAGGTCGCCCCGCAGCGGAACCCGCCCGACCTGTGGCTGTGCTTTGCGCCCATCAAGAAGGCGCGGACCGATTTCATCGTCGAAAAGGCGACCGAGATGGGCGCCGCGCGCATCCTGCCGGTGCAGACCGACCACACCAATGCCGAACGCATCCGCCAGGACCGCCTGCAGGCCCATGCCATCGAGGCGGCAGAACAATGCCTCGGCACCTTCGTGCCCCCCGTTGGGGATCTGCTGCCGCTGGCACGCCTTCTGGACGGCTGGGACGCTTCGCGGCGCATTCTGTGGGCGGACGAGGCGATGGCAGGGCCGGCCGAAACACTGGCTGGCCTGCCGCACGGGCCTTGGGCCATTCTGATCGGTCCCGAGGGCGGATTTTCGGATGCCGAACGGGCGCGGCTGGCCTCGCTGCCCTTCGTGAGTCGCATCAGCCTGGGTCCGCGAATCCTGCGCGCCGACACGGCTGCCGTTGCGGCATTGGCGTTGTGGCAGGCATCGCTGGGGGACTGGGCCGGCAATCCGGGATAAGGACGACCCATCGGTGACCAAAGGCGACCTGCCGGCGGTGGCGCGGCGGCGGCATTCTGCATGCCGTGCATATCGGCCTTGTGCCAGCACCCGCTACTCTTGCCGGGATGCCCAATTTATATCTTGGAACATGAAGTTTTTGCCCGATGGTCGGGCACTTCTGGAACAGGTGATGTGATGTCGACGATCGAAGCGAACCGCGGCTTTGCTGCTGGGGGCGTTGGCAATGTCTTTGCGACTTTCTTTTCGGCCCTGTCCGGGTGGAACGATGTCCGCGTGACCCGTCGCGAACTGAGCCGCCTGTCGGATCGCGAACTGGACGATATCGGTCTGTGCCGCGGCGACATCGACCGGATCGCGCGCAGCCTCTGACGCGCGCCGCCAAGTCCCCGAATGAAAGAACCCCCAATGCGCAGGCAAAGGGGGTTTATTCTTGTGTGTCTTTCCGGACAGAAAACGGGCGCCGCAAGCGCCGCCCGTGATCCGAAAAATCAGGCGAGGGCGACGTTGGTTGCCGATTCGCGACCGTCGCGGCCTTTTTCGATGTCAAAGGTGATCGCCTGACCGTCCTTGATTTCGCGGATGCCAGCGCGTTCCAGCGCGGAAACGTGCAGGAACACGTCCTTGGAACTGCCCTGGGGGGCGACAAAGCCGTAGCCTTTGGTGGCGTTGAACCATTTCACGGTGCCGTTGGCCATCGTGATATCTCCTGTCTCAGTGTTTGATGCCATCCACGACATGCGATGGCCCGGCTTAGTGTCATCGAAGGAACATCTGAAGCCGAAAAGGAGACAGAAGATCGAAAGAAGCAGCTCAGCCCCCTTCTTCTAGCATATCGTATTCCCTGCCACAAGCGGGCCTTGATTGCTTCTCTTGTCAGCCGCAGCGGCTTAGGGTCAGGGCCGTCCATTCGGACAGGTCGTCGCGGGCGTCCAGCCGGAAGCCCGAGCCCTCATAGGCGGCGGTCACCTCGTCGGCCTGGGTGACCAGGATGCCCGACAGGATGACCCGGCCGCCCGGCAGGACATTGGCCGCCATTCCGGGCGCCAGATCGATAAGCGGCTGCTTGAGGATATTGGCCAGCACCAGATCGTAGGGCGCGTTCTCCTCGAGCAGGGGATGGTCAAAGCCCGCCGCCTCGATGCAGACCACCCGGCCGTTGAGGCCGTTGGCGATGACATTGGCGGCGGCGGTGTCCACGGCAACCGGGTCGATGTCGCCCGCCAGCACCGTGACCGGCCACAACCGGGCCGCGGCCATGGCCAGAACGGCGGTGCCGCATCCGATATCGACGATCCGGCGCGCCTCGTAACCCTCGGTGGCCAGACGATCCAGCGCCTCGAGGCAGCCCTTGGTGGTGTCGTGGTGCCCGGTGCCAAAGGCCATCGCAGCCTCGATGCACAGGGCCTCGACCCCCTCGGGGACGGTGTCGGCATCATGGCTGCCATGGACGTAGAACCGGCCCGCCCGCACGGGGGTCAGTTCGCGTTTCACATGCGTGACCCAGTCCACATCCGGCACCTGGGAAATGACAAAGGGGTTGGCCCCATAGGCGGCGGCCAGCAGGGCCAGGGCGATGTCGTCCGGTTTCTCGGTGAAATAGGCGCCTACCTCCCAGCGGCCGGACCCGTCCTCGATCTCGAAGATGCCGGTGCCGACGGGTTCGGGATCCAGATCCTCGCATGCCAGGGCCAGCGCCTCGGCAGGGGAACGGCCCCGGACATGGGTCAGCGCGGAATAGGTGGCCATCAGATCGGGTCCGGGTTGGGCAGGCTTGCCTCTACCCCCGTGCCCTTCAGGCCGCAATAACCCTCGGGGTTCTTGTGCAGGTATTGCTGATGTGCCTCGGGTGCCGGCCAGAACCGGCCGGCGTCCACGATCTGCGTGGTGATCTTGCCAAAGCCCGCCACCGCCAAGCGGTTGTCATAGTCGATCTTCGAGGCCTCGGCCGCGGCGCGCTGGCTGTCGTTCATGACCATGATCAGGCTGCGGTACTGGGTGCCCACATCGCTGCCCTGCCGGTCGCCCTGGGTGGGGTCGTGGTTTTCCCAGAACAGTTGCAGCAGGTGGTCATAGCTGATCTTGGAACTGTCAAAGACGACGCGCACGACCTCGGCGTGGCCGGTTGTCCCCGACTTGACCTGGTCGTAGGTCGGGTTGTCCACGGTGCCGCCGGCAAAGCCCGCCTCGGTCAGCCAGACGCCGTTCTGCTGCCAGAACAGCCGTTCGGCCCCCCAATAGCAGCCCATTCCGAAAATGGCCTGGTCCATGCCCTGCGGGACGGGCACATCCATCGGACGGTCAAAGATCGCATGTGTGGTCATGGTGGCATCCTTTTGATCCTGCAAGGGCAAACGCCGCAGGGCCGGGGGTGGTTCGACCCTCAGCCCCGCGGATGGGCGGCGTGATAGACGGCCATCAGATGCGCGTCGTCAACCCCGGTATAGACCTGCGTGGTGGACAGGCTTGCATGGCCCAGCAGCTCCTGGATGGTGCGCAGATCGCCGCCCGCGGCCAGCAGATGCGTGGCAAACGAATGGCGCAGCGCATGCGGCGTGGCCGTGGGCGGCAGGCCCAGGGCCGCACGGGCATTGCGCATCGTGGCCTCTGTGACCGAGGCCGACAGCCGCCCGCCCCGCACCCCGCGGAACAGCGGCTGACCGGGGGCCGGCTGCCAGGGACATTGCGCCAGATAGCCGGCCACCGCGTCGCGCGCCACCGGCAGAACGGGAACATGGCGCTGGCGTCCGCCCTTGCCGGTGATGGTCAGGCTGTCGCGGAACGGCCAATCCCCGCCATTCAAACCCAGTGCCTCGGAGATGCGCAGCCCGCAGCCCCACAACAGCGTCAGCACCGCCACGTCCCGCGCGGCGACCCAGGGCGTGTCATGGCCCGCCGCCACCATTTGCAGCGTGTCGCGCGCCTGGCCCGGCGTCAGCGGGCGGGGCAGGGACCGGGTGTATTTCGGACTGCGGGTGGACAGGGCGGCGGACAGGTCGTGCCCCTCGCGATCAGAAATCCAGCGCAGAAAGGACCGCACCGCCGATTGCCGCCGCGCCAGCGACCGCGCGCCAAGGCCCCGCGCCCGTTCGGCGGCGGCGAATGCACGCATGTCTGTCTGCCGCAGACCGGCCAGCGCCTTGGGGGTCGCCGCCTGCCCGTGATGGCCGCCCAGAAAGGCCAGGAATGCCAGCAGGTCGGCGCGATAGGCGGTGATCGTGTGATCGGATCGGTCGCGGGCCGCCGCCTCGACCTCCAGCCAGCGGGTCAGGGCATTGGCCATGGCGGGGGCCAGCGCCAGGAAAGCGGGTGCCCCGGTTGCGGTCATCCCCGCAGCCGCGACAGCAGCACCAGCCGGAACACCTGCGCCAGGAACCGCAGCAGATCGGTGCCGTGGGCCGGCATGAATCGCCCCTTGTCGGTGCTGCCCATCAGCAGCATGGCACGGGGACGTCGTGCGCCCAGGTCGATGGGCAGCAGCGCCTCGGAGGCCACAAGGCGGCCATGCATCACCTGCGTGATGGGCGAGGCCGGACGCAGCACGATGTCGTCGCCGCGCGGCGTGCGCCGGCCCGCCGCGACGATCCGGCCGATGGCGCCTTCGGGAACCATCACGGCCTCGGCAGGCAGGCGCGGGATCGCGGGATCGGCCTCGATTACCAGGCGCAGCGTCTCGATTCGCAGCAACGGGGCGATGTCGGCCTGCAGGCTGCCCACCAGATCGGCCAGGTCGGCCGACTCCAGCAGCCCGACCACCGCGCGATGCACCACCGCCGTGCCCGACTGATTGTCGAAGGCGGCGGCGATCACGCTTTCATGCTGCGATTCCAGCCGGTCCAGCCGGGTTTCCAGGGCCTCCATCGCGCGCCCGCGGATGTCGATCACGTTGTGGCCTGCCTCGGCCTCGCGCGCGGCGACAAGCGCCCGCATCAGGTCGCGGTCGGCCAGGATGACGCCGGGATCGGCCAGCAGCCTGTCGCGCGTTTCCGTATCCAGCCCCGCCTGCACATCCGCCGTCATGCCTGTCCCTTTTCGTTCAGCCGATCTTCTGACCGGTCTTGGCCCAGTCGGCAGTGAACTGTTCCAGGCCCTTGTCGGTCAAGACATGCTTGGCCATCGCCTTGATAACGGCGGGGGGTGCGGTAATCACGTCACTGCCGATCTTGGCGACCTCGACGATGTGGTTCACCGACCGGATGGACGCGGCCAGGATCTGTGTCTCGTAGCCGTAGTTGTCGTAAATCTCGCGGATGTCGGCGATCAGGTCCACGCCGTCCAAGTGGATGTCGTCCAGACGCCCGATGAAGGGGCTGATAAAGGTGGCGCCCGCCTTGGCGGCCAGGATCGCCTGGGCGGGCGAAAAGCACAGCGTCACGTTGACCATGTGGCCCGCGTCAGACAGCGCGCGGCAGGCCCTGAGCCCGTCCCAGGTCAGGGGCACCTTGACCGCGATGTTCTTGGCGATCCGGGCCAGATGCTTGCCTTCGCGGATCATGTCATCGGCCTTGTCGGCCACGACCTCGGCGGAAACCGGTCCGCTGACCATGCCGCAGATCTCGGCCGTGACGTCCTCGATGTTGCGGCCCGCCTTCAGGATCAGCGAGGGGTTGGTGGTCACCCCGTCGACCATGCCCAGTTCGTTCAGTTCGCGGATGGCGTCCACATCGGCGGTATCAAGAAAGAATTTCATGGTTCTGGTCCCCTTGCCCGGTGTCGCCGGGGTGATAGCGCAAAACCGTGACCGCCGGAAGGGCAGGGTTGCAACGGGGCCGTTGCGGGTCTTTATCGGGACCATGAAAACCCCGCCCGCCTTTTTCCCCACGGCGGCTCGCATCGCGGTGCTGACCGTCGAGCCGGTGGGACTCCTCGACTACCTCGCTCCCGACGGGGGCGTGGTGCGGGGCCAGCCGGTGCTGGTGCCGCTGGGGCCGCGCAAGGTGACGGGCGTCGTCTGGGACCGGGGCACTGGCGATTTCGACCTGGCCCGGCTGCGCCCCGTGGCCCGCGTGCTGGACGCCGAACCCTTTGACGGGGCCTTTCTGGAGTTCCTTGCCCGTGCGGCGGATTACACCCTGACACCCTTGTTCCTGATGCTGCGCATGGCGATGCGGGCACCCGACCTGGACCAGCCCCCTGCCGCGCGGCGCGTGATCGTGCCCGGCGGCAGCGCCCCCCCGCGCATGACCGAGGCGCGCGAACGGGTCATGCAGGTCGTGGCCGATCATGGCGGGGCCAGCCTTGCGCCGTCGGAACTGGCGCATCTGGCGGGTGTCGGGACCGGGGTGGTCAAGGGGCTGGTCGCCGCCGGAACCCTGGCCGAGATCCAGGCGCCGCGCGACCTGCCCTATCCCCCGCTCGACCCCCTGCGACCCGGCAAGCCGCTGGATGCCGACCAGCAGGCGGCGGCCGATGCCCTGCGCGGGGCGGTCCGGTCGGGTGCCTATGGCACCACCCTGCTGCGCGGCGTCACGGGATCGGGCAAGACCGAGGTCTATCTCGAGGCCGTGGCCGAATGTCTGGCGCGCGGGCGGCAGGCGCTGGTGCTGCTGCCCGAGATCGCCCTTTCCGCCGAATTCATCGACCGGGTCGAGGCGCGCTTTGGCGCCCGGCCCGGCGAATGGCACAGCGGCATCACCCGGTCCGAACGCCGCCGCCTGTGGCACATGGCGGGCCGGGGCGAGGTGGGGATGGTCGTGGGTGCCCGGTCGGCGCTGTTTTTGCCCTTTCGCAACTTGGGCCTGATCGTCGTCGATGAGGAACACGACAGCAGCTACAAACAGGAGGATGCCGTCTATTACAGCGCCCGCGACATGGCGGTGCTGCGCGCCTCGATCCTGGGGGCGCAGGTGGTGCTGGCCTCGGCCACCCCATCCCTGGAAAGCTGGGTGAACGCGGCCAGCGGAAAGTACCGCCGGCTGGACCTGCGCTCGCGTTATGGGGCTGCCGAACTGCCCGACATGGCGGCCATCGACCTGCGGGCCGAGGAGATGTCCTCGGGCCGCTGGATTTCGCCCACGCTGGCCGGCGCGGTGGAATCGCGGCTGGCCCGCGGCGAACAGTCGCTGCTGTTCCTAAACCGGCGCGGCTTTGCCCCGGTCACGGTCTGCCGGGCCTGCGGCGAACAGATCGGCTGCCATCACTGCGACGCGCGGATGGTGGAACACCGGTTCCAGAACCGCCTGGTCTGCCATCAATGCGGCGAAACCCGGCCCATTCCCACGGCTTGCTCGTCCTGTAAGGTCGAGGGAAAGCTGGCGCCCATCGGCCCCGGCGTCGAGCGCATCGCCGAGGAGGTCGCAGCCCGGTTCCCCGACGCCAAGGCCACCGTGCTGTCGTCCGACCTGTTCCAGTCCGCCCGCGCGCTCAAGGAAACCATCGCCGAGATCGCCACCGGCGACACGCAGATTATCATCGGCACGCAGATCGTGGCCAAGGGCCACAACTTTCCCCGCCTGTCCCTGGTCGGGGTGATCGACGCCGACCTGGGCCTGCAGGGGGCGGACCTGCGCGCGGCGGAGCGCAGCTTTCAGTTGATGCGGCAGGTCGCGGGCCGGGCCGGGCGCCAGGGGGGTGCCGCGCCGGGGGTGGCGCTGCTGCAAACCCACCAGCCCGACCATCCGGTGATCCGCGCGATCCTGTCGGGCGAGGACGAGGCGTTCTGGAACGCCGAGGCCGCCGGACGCCAGGCCAACGCGATGCCGCCCTTTGGACGGCTTGCGGGGATCATCCTGTCCCATCCCGACCTGGGCGTGGTCAGCGACTTTGCCTGCCATCTGGCCGCTCATGCCGGGCCGCTGGAACAGGCGGGCGCGCATCTGTGGGGACCGGCGCCCGCGCCCATCGCCCGCATCCGGGGCCGCCACCGGATGCGGATGCTGGTCCATGCCCCCCGCCAGGCCCCCGTGCAATCGGCCATCGCCGACTGGCTGGCTCCGCACAAGCCGCCCGCCAACCTGCGCCTGGCAGTGGACATCGACCCGCAGAGCTTTTTGTAGTATCAGGTCTGGCCGATTAAAACTCGGTATGACCAATCCTGAAATCGCTTGGCCGTCTCACAAAATCATCCGCAGTGCGCCATAAAGAGGTGACTAAGAAGGGTGTTCGAGGCGCGATTTTATCGGGGTCTGTGGGATAGCGCAGCGGATAGCCCTCCCCGCCATGCAAGTCTGCCAAGGCAAGCACATCATCGTGCCGATGGGAACGGGCCATGTCTGCCACAATGAGAGTGTTTCCATATGCATACCTTTCTCAAGGACTCGCATAGAGCGTCGTTCCACATCGACCTGATGGTGTGACGAGAATGTCCTTGGGTAGGCTGACGATCCCCGGTTGTCTTGGACAGCGGTTGGAGTCCTTGATAAATATGCGAGGCAGATCAATCTTTCGAAGATCGCTTACGGACACAGGCAACCTGTCCTTGCATACTGGCTGTGCGTAAAAGCACGGATCGGGTCGGTCCCCCTTTATGATGCCGGTCGTCGCTCATCTTTCGTGGGCTCGGTACAGGGATTTATCCCGGTGTCCGGACAGTCCCGCCAAGCCTTCTGCAGGCTTGTCTCGCCCGCGTAAACCTGCCAGTTTTGGGAACGCATGAGCAACGCTGGAAAGGACATCCCATGGCGGCACGGACGGCAGAAGCGGGTGCCTCGACGACAGTCTCGGCGGCACCGGCGAGGGTGGCCGGGGCGATCCTGGCCATGGCGGTCGGTCTGGCATTGGTTCTGCTGGCGGGCTTCGTGCAGGCGGATGCGCTGCATGATGCGGCCCATGACATGCGCCATGCGACCGGTTTCCCCTGCCACTGAGCGATGTTTTCCCGC
Organism: Paracoccus subflavus; assembly: GCF_004310345.1. Taxonomy (GTDB): domain Bacteria; phylum Pseudomonadota; class Alphaproteobacteria; order Rhodobacterales; family Rhodobacteraceae; genus Paracoccus; species Paracoccus subflavus. Next base: position 30,569 of record NZ_SISK01000002.1, read on the forward strand.
ATCCTGACCACTGCCGTTCTGGCGGGCGCCGGCGCCGGGCTGGTCGCGGCGCTTCTGCATCTGGTGTTTCTCCAGCCGGTCCTGTTGCAGGCCGAACTGTATGAAAGCGGCGCCCTGACGCGTCCCGGCGCGGATGGGTCCATTTCCGCGTTCCGGAACCTGCACGGGTTCCAGCCCCTGCGGGACGGGCTGACGGCGGTCTTTACCATGCTGCTTTATGGCGGATATGCGCTGGTTGCGGTGGCGCTGATGTCGCTGGCCAGTGCGCGGGGCGCCGTCATCGATGCGCGTCGCGGCATCCTGTGGGGCCTGGCAGGCTTTGTCGCCGCGCAGTTCGCCCCGGGCTTCAGCCTTGCGCCCGAGGTGCCGGGCGCTGCCGCCGCCGACCTGCCTGTCCGCCAGATCTGGTGGATGGGAACGGGGGCCGCGTCCGCCGTCGCCTTGTGGCTGATCGCCTTCGGTACGACCTGGATCGCCCGGGGGGCGGCGATCCTGCTGCTGCTGGCGCCCCACCTGATCGGCGCGCCCCGGCCCGAGGTGATGATCGGCCCCGCCCCGACCGAAGTCGGGGCCCTGTTCGCTGCGCGTGCGTTCGGCGTGGGCATGGCCGCCTGGGTCGTGCTGGGCAGCCTGGCGGGACATCTGTGGTCGCGCGAGGACGCGCGCGGCTGTCTTGCGCCGCAGGACGGTCACGCGACCCGCTGGCTGGTCCGACGCAGCAGATAGATGTCCATGATCCAGCCGTGCCGCCGCCGGGCAGCGGCACGCGCGGCGACGATGCGCGGGCCGGCTTGCGCCAAGGGGCCGTGCTCCAGGATCTGCGTGTCCATCCCCAGATAGGCGCCCCACCAGATCGTCAGCCCCTGGGGCGGCAGGCGGGCAAAGCTGGTCTCGCCATCCAGCATGACGACGCAGGTATCGCAGCCCGGGGGAAAGCCCCGCTCCCGCAGGCACCGTCCGGTGGTCACGACAAAGGGCGCGCCGACATCGTTCAGGGGAATGGCATGGGCCGCGCAAAGCGCCGCGATCGCGGTAATGCCGGGGATGACCCGCAGCCGGGGGGCGGGGACCAGCCGTGCCGCGATGCGAAGGCTGCTGTCATACAGCGACGGGTCGCCCCAGACCAGCAACGCCACCCGTTCCGCGTCAGGCGCTGACGCGGCGGCAACGGCCCAGGCGCCGGCGATGGCATCGTGCCAGTCCACCACCCCGGCATGATAGTCGGGGTTCGCCGTGTCGCGCCGGGGCAGGTCGAATTCGACCACACGGGTGGCGGGGTTGGTCAGCACGCCCGCCAGGATCTGCCGCCGCAGATCGGCCAGGTCGGCCTTGTCGGCCCCCTTGCGGGGCACAAGGATTAGGTCGGCCCCGTTGATCGCCCGCGCGCCCGCAAGGGTCAGATGATCGGGGTTGCCGGTGCCGATGCCGATCAGCGTCAGGTCACGCATCGCCGTCCTCGGCAATCAGATGGAAAAAGGTTCCGGTGACATGGCCCCGCCGCGATCCGGTTTCGGCCACGCTTGCCCCCTCGGCGTCGATGACATGGGCCAGGGGCGCATCGGGCTGTTCCAGGATGGTCGAATAATGGAATTCGTGCCCGCGCAGCGTCCGGCCCGCGCCGTGGCCCGGCATGGGTGCCAGCAGTTCGGCCCGGCGATAGCCCAGATGCAGCCGGCGGCGTTCATAGCTGGTCACAAGGCCCAGCAGCCCCGCCATGGGATGGGCATTGCCGTCCTTGTCCACCAGCGTCCGGCCCAGCACCATGTAGCCGCCGCATTCGCCGTGAACGGGCCGCAAGGCGGCATGGGCGCGCAGCCCGTCCAGAAACCGCGTGGCCGCGGCCAGCCGCCCGGCATGAAGTTCGGGATAGCCGCCGGGCAGCCAGACCAGATCGGCGGGCGGCGGCGGCTGGTCGTCCAGGGGGGAAAAGGGCAGGATCTCGGCCCCCGCGGCGTGCCAGCCATCCAGCAGATGCGGATAGGCAAACGAGAAGGCCGCGTCGCGCGCCAGCGCGATCCGCTGCGCGGGCGGGCGGGGCAGGGGACAGGGCGCAGCCTGCGGCAGTGTGCCCCGCGCAGCGGATCGCAGCCCTGCCAGATCGACATGATCGCGCAGAAAGACGGCATAGGCTGAAATGGCGGCCTCCAGGTCGGGATGCTCGGCCGCCTGGACCAGGCCCAAATGGCGTTCGGGCAGGCGCAAATCGCCCCGGCGCGGCAGGGCGCCCAGCACGGGAATGCCCGCCTGCTCCATCCCCAGCCGGACCAGCCGTTCGTGACGCGGGCTGGCGACACGGTTCAGGATCACACCTGCAAAGGGCAAGTCCGGCTGGAACCGCGAAAATCCCAGCGCGGTCGCCGCCGCCGATTGCGCCTGCCCGCCGACATCCAGCACCAGCACCACCGGCCATCCCGCCAGCCGCGCCAGTTCCGCAGTGCTGCCATGGCCTAGGACGCCAGGCCGTGCCACCCCGTCGTAAAGGCCCATCGAGCCTTCGGCCAGGATCAGGTCGGCGCCCGCCGCCCGGTCCAGCAGGGCGGCAATCAGGCCCGGACCCATGGCCCAACTGTCCAGGTTGAAGGATGCCCGTCCCGCCGCCGCGCGGTGAAAGGCCGGATCGATATAGTCCGGCCCGCTTTTGAAGGGCTGCACGGTCAGGCCGTCTTCGGACAGGGCGCGGGCCAGGCCCAGCATCACCGTGGTCTTGCCTGTCCCCGAGGCGGGGGCCGAGATCAGCAGTCCGGGGGGCAGCGTCATCGCGCGGACCCCGGAAAGCGCGGGTCGGGTCCGACCGGGCGAAAACGGCGGTCGTAATCGCCCGCATAGAGGCGGCTGTCCGCGAAATCGACGTTCCCCAGCGACCGGCCCACCAGGATCAGCGCGCCCCGGCGGCCCGCGCCGATGGCGGGGTCCAGCGTGCCCAGCGTGGCGCGCACCACCTGTTCGTCGGGCCAGCTTGCCCGGAACACCACCGCCACCGGGCAATCGGCACCGTAATGGGGCAACAGGTCGGCGGTCACCCGGTCCAGCACCTGCACCGACAGATGAATCGCCAGCACAGCGCCGGTGCGGGCAAAAGCGTCAAGCGTTTCCGCAGGAGGCATGGCCGAGGCCCGGCCCCCCGTGCGGGTCAGCACCACCGACTGCACGACGCCGGGCAGGGTCAGTTCCACCCCCAGGGTCGCGGCGGCGGCGGCAAAGGCAGGCACGCCGGGGGTGATGTCGTAGGGAATGCCCAGGGCGCGCAACCGGCGCACCTGTTCCCCCATGGCCGACCAGATCGACAGATCGCCCGAATGCAGCCGCGCCACGTCCAGCCCCTGCCGGTGCGCCTCGGCGATTTCGGTCACGATCTCGTCCAGCGACAGGGGTGCGGTGTTCACCATCCGGCAATCAGGGGGGCAATGGTCCAGCACGGCGGGGGGCACCAGGCTGCCTGCGTAAAGGCAGACGGGCGAGGCCGCGATCAGGTCGCGCCCGCGCAGCGTCAGCAGGTCGGGCGCGCCGGGTCCAGCGCCGATGAAGTGAACGGTCATGGGTGCGGTTCCCGATCGGGGGGTGTGGCCTCGGCCACGGCCCAGGTGACGCCCCCCTGAACCTGTCGAGGATGGGCGAGACTGCCCCCGCTGGCCACGATCGCCAGCGCCTCGGCCACCGAGCCGCAGCCGAAGCGGGCCATGATGCGCGGGGATCGGGTCGGCGTGGCGATGCCGCGGATCGCGGTTTCCGGCAGGGTCGTGACGGGCAGGTCGGCCAGCGCGGGATGGTCCGCGCGGGACTGCAGAACGGCCAGCGCATCGGCCGGTCCTGCCGCAGCCAGGGCCGCGCGCAGATCGTCGCGGGTGGCGGCCGATGATAGGCCCAGGCCGATCACGCGCATGGCGGCAGGCTCCATTGCACCACGGGCCGCGACGGCACCCAGCCGCGCATGGACCCCAAGGGCGCGGCGCGGGCGATGTCCAGCCGCAGCAATTCGCCCCCGTGGTGGCGGTGGAGGCCGGCCAGCAGCGCCTCGGTTTCCAGCGTCACGGCGTTCACGACCAACCGGGCGCTGCGCGGTAGGGCGGCGAACAGCGCCATGTCGAAGCCGCCGCCCACGAACACCGCCTGCGGCGCGGGCAGGCCAGGCAGCAGATCCAGCGCCGCGCCATGGTGCACCGTGATGCGATGATCCACCCCAAGGAATGCCCCATTGGCCCGGATTCTGGCCGCACGCTCGTCGTGGCGTTCGACGGCATGGGCCAGCCCGCCGGCCAGCGCCCATTCCACCGAAACCGACCCTGACCCCGCCCCCAGATCCCACAGAAGCTCGTTTCGGCGGGGGGCAAGGGCGGCCAGCGTCATGGCCCGGACGGGGGCCCTGGTGATCTGGCCGTCATGGGCAAACAGATCGTCGGGCAGGCCCGGCGTCCTGGGCAGGCTGTTCATGCCCCGAGCCTTTATCGCCACGGCCACGGGGGCGGTCACGTCGTTCAGGTCCAGATCCCCGGCCCTGCGTGCCCGGATACGTTCGCGCGGACCGCCCAGGGCCTCCATCACCCACAGGTCGCTGCTGCCCCATCCGGCATCGGTCAGCCACCGGGCCAGTGCGTCCGCCGCCGCGCCGTCGCGCAGGGTGCAGATGCCCTGCCATCCCGGCGCCAGATGCGGACGCAGCCGGTCGAAGGGCGCGGCGTGCAGGCCCAGGCAGGCCGTGTCCTCGACCCGCCAGCCCAGCCGCGCGGCGGCCAGCGAAAAGACCCCGGCCACCGGGATCGCGCGCCATTCCCCCGGTGTCAGCACGGCAGCCAGACTGCCGCCGGCGCCGAACCAGAACGGATCGCCCGAGGCCAGGGCCACCACCGGCTGCCCGCGCCGGGCCAGAACCGGTCCGATGTCGAAGGGCACAGGCCAGGGGCGACCCCGGTTGCCCGCCCCTATCAGCGCCAGATGGCGCGGTCCGCCAAAGATCGCCCTGGCCGATGCCAGCGCGGCGCGGCTTGCATCCGGCAGGCCGGACAGTCCATCCTCGCCCAGACCGACGATCGTCAGCCAGGGGTCAGACATGCCGCGCATCCTGTTGCTGGGCGGAACGCAGGATGCCCGCCGCCTGGCCGAGGCCCTGTCCCGCGCCCGCCTGGACGCGGTGTATTCGCTGGCCGGGCGCACCGCCGACCCCGCCGCCCTGCCGCTGCCGGTCCGGGTCGGGGGCTTTGGCGGGGCACAGGGGCTGGCCGAATGGCTGCGGGCCGGGGGCGTCCGGGCCGTGATCGACGCGACCCATCCCTTTGCCGCCCGCATCAGCGCCAATGCCGTGGCCGCCGCGCAGGCCACCGGCATCCCCCTGATCGCGCTGGAGCGTCCCCCCTGGCGGGCCGGGCCGGGCGACCGGTGGACGGTCGTGCCCGATCTGGACGGCGCCGTTGCGGCCCTGCCCGATCATCCCGCACGGGTGTTCCTGGCCATCGGGCGGCAGCATCTGGCGGGCTTCGCCGCCCGGCCGCAGCACCGCTATCTGTTGCGCCTGGTCGATCCGCCGGACGCGGACCTGCCCTTGCCGGGCGCCACGGCGATCGTGGACCGCGGCCCCTTCACGGTCCAGGACGATCTGGCGCTGATGCGGCGCGAGGGCGTGCAGATCGTGGTTGCCCGGAACGCCGGCGGCACCGGGGCCAGCGCCAAGATCGCGGCGGCGCGGCACCTGGGTCTGCCGGTGGTGATGATCGACCGGCCCGTTCTGCCCCCGCGACTGGCGGTGGACCGGGTGGACAAGGTGATGGACTGGCTTCATGGCATCGACCTGGGGGCATAGATCCAACGGCCGACCCGGCGTGTCTGGCTGTTGGCCAGGATGACCAGGGTGCGCATGTCCGCCATCTCGGGCCTGACCTGCGACAGGGGCAGGGTCAGGATCGCCTGATCGGGCGTGGAGACGGCGCGGGCCAGGATCATCAGCCGGTCGTCCCCGCAGCAGCCCCGAAACAGATCCAGCACACGGGCGAATCCGTCGGGCCGGGCGCGGGACCGGGGGTTGTAAAGGGCCAGCGCGAAATCGGCCCGCACCGCCAGCCGCAGCCGTTCCTCGATCACCGCCCAGGGCTTGAGGTTGTCCGACAGGTTGACCGCGCAGAAATCATGGCCCAGCGGGGCGCCTGCGGCGGCCGCGGCGGCCAGCATGGCGGTGATGCCGGGCAGCACCCGGATGTCCAGACCGTGCAGGTCTGGCCGGGTCTCCAGCGCCTCGAACACGGCGGCGGCCATGGCAAAGACCCCCGGATCGCCCGATGAGACGATCACCACCCGCTGTCCCGACGCGGCCAGATCCAGCGCGTGACGGGCGCGGTCCAGTTCCTGCCGGTTGTCGGTCGGATAGAGCGTCAGCCCCGGCCGGGGCGCGACGCGCGCGACATAGGGGCCATAGCCCAGAACGGCGGTGGCGTCGTCCAGCGCCGCCGTGACCTCGGGCGTGACCAGCGCCGCGGCGCCGGGGCCAAGGCCCGCGATGGCCAGCCAGCCGGTCATGATACGGACTCGGGCGCGGCCTTGGGACGGCGGCCATGGCCGTGAACCACGACAAGAGCGAAATAGGGGCAGTCGGCGCCCGTCGCCTCGGCCAGGGGGGTGATGCGCTGGCCGGGCATGGTGCCGCGTTCGATCAGCCAGGCCTGCGACAGGCGCCCGGCGCGGTCCAGGGCGCGGCGCACCTTGGGCAGGTTGCGGCCGATCTTCATGACAACCAGCGCATCGGCCGTTTCGGCATGGCGGGCGATGCCATCCTCGGGCAGGGTGCCGGTCAGCACGCACAGAACGTCGTCGCCCCAGGTGATCGGGCGGCCCGTTGCCGTCCAGCAGCCCGACATCCCCGAGATGCCGGGGATCACCTCGATGGATGCGCGGTGCTGCAGGCGGGCGTGCAGGTGCATGAACGAGCCGTAAAGGAACGGATCGCCCTCGCACAGGACCACGATATCGGTGCTGCGCGCCAGATCGGCCAGACGGTCGGCCCAGGTGTCATAGAAACCCGCCAGTTGCCGGACATAGTCCGGGCTGTCGAAGGGCAGTTCCGTGGTCAGCGGATATTCCATCGCCAGTTCCACGGCGTCCGCCCGCAACAGGCCCGCCGCAATGCGCCGCGCTTGTCCCTGACGGCCCGCCTTGCGGAAAAAGGCCACGTGGCTGGCCGACCGGATGGTGCGGTCGGCCTTGACGCTGATCAGGTCGGGGTCGCCGGGACCAAGCCCGGCGCAGATGATCCGGCCCACGCTTATTCCCTTTCCCCCGCCAGCGCATTGATGGCTGCCACGGTGATCGCCGATCCGCCCAGCCGCCCATGCACCGTGATCGCGGGGCAGGGCGGGGTCTGCATCAGCGCGGCCTTGGATTCGGCGGCGCCCACAAAGCCCACCGGGCAGCCGATGATGGCCGCCGGGCGCGGGCAGTCGGGGTTTTCCAGCAGGTTCAGCAGGTGGAACAGCGCAGTGGGCGCATTGCCGATGGCCACGACGGCGCCCTCCAGGTGGTCGTGCCACAGATCCACAGCCGCCGCTGTCCGGGTGGTGCCCAGCCGCGCGGCACGGGCGGGAACCTGGGGGTCGTTCAGGGTGCAGATCACGCGGTTGCCGGCGGGCAGGCGCGGGCGGGTGATCGCCTCGCTGACCATGCGAACGTCGCACAGGATCGGGGCGCCCGCTTGCAGCGCCGCCCGCGCGGCGCTTGCCGCGCCGGGGGTAAAGGCCACATGCGCCTCCAGCCCGACAAGGCCCGCGGCGTGGATCATGCGCACCACGACGGTTTCCTCGTCAGGGTCAAGGCGGGACAGGTCGGCCTCGGACCGGATGATGGCAAAGGACTGGCGATAGATCTCGGCGCCGTCCGTCAGAAAGGAATGGGGCATCAGGGGCCTTGGGTCTGGGGGCGGGTCTGGGGGCGGGTCAGGATCTGGGGCAGATCGGTGGCGGCGATGACCGGGCCGGGGTCGCAGGCCCGTCCCGCCTGGACCACGGCGAACCCCGCCCCGGTGGCGGTCAGCGTCACGGGCGCGGCGCCCGGATGGGCGCAGCCCTTGGTGCAGCCCGACACATGCAGCAAGCCGCCCCTGGGCACAAGCGGGGCCAAGTCGCGGGCCAGCGACCGCGTTTCCCCAAGGGCCTGCGGACAGCCCGGCGCGCCGGTGCAGGCGACCACCCGCAGCAGCGGATCGGCGGGATCGGCGATCACCCCCGGCAGCCCCGGCAGATCGGGCAGGCGCCGCGCCCCCTCCAGCAGCAGCATCCGCCAAGGTGTCAGCCGCAGGTCATGGCCCAGCGCGGCCAGCGCGGCCAGGCTGTCCGCCGTCATCTGCCCGAAAGCCAGCGCCAGCAGCGCCCCCTCGGGGCGCAGGCCGGGGTCGGGTGCGGACCGGGCGGGGGCGGGATACGCCGTGCCGGACAGATCGGCCGGCAGGCAGGCTCCACCGGCGATCAGGGCGGCCATGCGCCCGCGTCCGCCGCTGATCCCCCCGGCCTCGACGAACCACCGGGCGAGGCTGACGGCGAGGACCGGGGCCTCGGCCTCGGTCACGGGGCGGCCGGTCGGCACTCTGTCCGGGCGCAGGATCAGCCCGCCTTCTGTTCCCCGTTCGATGCGGATGTCGCCCGGCACGCCGTCCAGCCAGCGGTCCGGTGCCACGTCCAGCGCGAATCCGAACTTGGCCGGCAAAGGGGGCAAATCTGCCAGGGCATCGGCCAAAGTCGCCGCCAGCCCGTCCGCCTGGGCAAAGGGCGACACGGTGATGTTGCGGCGGCTTTCGCTTGCCAGATCGCGGTCGATCAGCCCCAGAATCGCCAGATCGGCCAGCAGGGCGGGATGGCTGGCGGGGGTTACGCCGCGCAGTTGCAGGTTCGCGCGCGACGACAGGTCGATCAGCCCGTTGCCATGCGCCCGCGCGGCGCGCGCCAGCCCGGCAGACTGTTCGGGCGTCAGGCGCCCGGCATGGGGACGCACCCGCACCACCAGCCCGTCGCCAGACGGCATGGGGCGCAACGCGCCGGGACACCAGCCCTGGACAAGGGGCGCGCGGGTCATGGCAGCCGCTCGGAGTCGGTCCGGGCGTTACGCCCGCTGTGCCACAGACCCGCCGCGCGCAGGGCGTCGAAGCGCGCGCGCAGGGCGGCCAGCGCCGCGGGATTTTCCCGGTCCATGAAGGCCACCACCTCGGGGCGCCCCAGGGTGGCGTCGTGATACAGGTCGAACAGATGCGGGGGCACGGCGCGGGCCAGATGGGCGAATGCGCCCAGGTTGTCGGCGGTGGCGGCGATCTCGGCCGCGCCGCGAAATCCGTGGCGCATCATGCCGGCGACCCAGCGCGGATTGGCCGCGCGGGCCCGGACCGTTCGGGCGATTTCCTCGGACAGGGCACGGGCGCGGGGCGCGCCGGGGCGCGTGGCGTCCAGGTGATAGAGCGCCGCCGGACCTGTGCCCAGCCGGTGCAGCGCGGCGGCGAATCCCGCCTGATGGGCGGCAAAGTCGGGGGCCATCAGCAGGTCGGTCTCGGGCAGATCCTGCACATGGGCAAAGGCATCGGCCCCGCGCAGCCGGGTTTCCAGCGCGTCGCGCGCAGGCTGGGCGGTCCCCTGCGGGCCGATCGCCCAGCCTGACCCTGCCAGCCACGCCTCGCCCGCGCGGGCACGGGCATCGGGGGCATAGTCGGTCAGCATCGGCCCCATGCCCAGGCCGTAATGGCCAGGCCTTGGGCCGAACACCCGCGGCCCCCCCTGCCGATAGGGGTTGTCAGCCGCGTCCTCGTCGCGCGCCGCCAGGGCCTCGGCGGCCAGGGCGAACATCTGTGCAAGGCCGGGAAACACGTCGCGGAACAGGCCCGACACCCGCAGCGTCACGTCGATGCGCGGGCGCCCCAGCAGGGCCAGGGGCACCACCTCGACCCCCGAAACCCGCCCCGACGCCCCGTCCCAAACCGGCGCCAGCCCTGCCAGATGCAGCGCCATGGCGAATTCCTCGCCCGCCGTGCGCATCGAGGCCGATCCCCACAGATCGACGACCAGCCCGCGCGGCCAGTCGCCATGATCCTGCAGATGGCGGCGCAGCAGTTCCTCGGCCAGCTTTACCCCCTGGACATGGGCGCCTTGCGTCGGCACGGCGCGGGGATCGACGGAAAACAGGTTGCGCCCGGTGGGCAGAACGTCCCCCCGCCCCCGCCAGGGCGAGCCCGAGGGGCCGGGCGCCACGAACCGCCCGTCCAGCGCCGCCAGCAGGCCCGCATCCTCGCCCGGCGCCGTGCCGAACACATGCAGCCCGTCGCAGAGCCGGCTGTCCTTGAGGTCGCAGACGAAACGGTCGATCCGGGCGATCGCCTCGGCCGGGGGGATATCGGAAGGCAGGGTCAGGTCGCGGTCGATGTGCTGGGCCGCCGCCGCGTTGCGGATGGCCGCGACCAGACGCAGGCGCCGGGCCGGGTCCAGCCCGTCGGCGGTCGAATATTCGTCCAGCAGCCGTTCGAGATCCTCGAGACCGGCGGGCAGATCGCTGTCCACCAGCGGGGGCGGCAGATGGCCCAGCGTGACGGCGCCGATGCGGCGCTTGGCCTGCGCGGCCTCGCCCGGGTCGTTGACGATGAAGGGATAGACAAAGGGCAGGGCGCGCGCCAGCGCCTCGGGCCAGCAGGCGTCCGACAGGGCGACGGCCTTGCCGGGCAGCCATTCCAGCGTGCCATGTGCGCCCAGATGGATCGCCGCGTGCAGCCCCTGCGCTCGCAGCCACAAATAGAAGGCCACATAACCGTGCCGGGGCGTGCGGGACAGGTCGTGGTATTCGTCGCCCCGGATCGCAGCATCGCCCCGTTCGGGTTGCAGGCCCACAAGCACATGGCCCCGCCACGCTGCGGCAAAGTGGAATGCACCGTCCCGGCAGGCAGGATCGGCCTCGGGCCTGCCCCAAGCGGCCTCCAGCGCTTCGCGCAGGGACTGCGGCAGGCTGTCCAGCGCACGGTGATAGTCGGCCAAAGGCCAGGATTGCGTGTCCCGCAGCAGCGCCGGGGCCAACGGGCCGGCGGGTGCGGTGGCATAGCCATGGGCGGCCAGCACCGACAGGATGCGGTCGGCCGAGGCCGGCGCGTCCAGTCCGACCGCATGGGCGATCTGGTCGTCGCGGCCGGGATAGGTGGACAGGATCATCGCCAGCCGGCGCTGGCCGGGCGGGGTGCGGGCCAGCCGCCGCCAGCCGTCCGCCTGGTCCAGCACCGCCGCCACCCGAGCGTCGTCGGCGCGGTGGGCAAAGCGGGCATATTCCAGGTCGGGATCGCGCCGCCCGGGCGCCTTGAAGCTGATCACGCCCGCGAACAGGCGTCCATCCACCTCGGGCAGGACCACATGCATGGCCAGGTCCGCCGGGGACAGGCCCCGGTCGGATTCCGCCCAGTCGTGCCGCCGCGCGGTGGACAGCGCCACCTGAAAGACCGGGCAGCCAGGCCCGTCCAGGGGCGAGCCGCCGTCCGGTTCGCGCGCGGAAAAGGCGGTGGCGTTCCAGATCGCGGCCAGCCCCCGCCCCGCCAGCGCGTCCCGGATCCAGCCCGCCGCCCCCGGCGCCTTGAGCGAGGGCGCGAACAACCCGTGGCAGCGCCAGCCCCGCGCCCGCGCGCCCCGGATCAGGGCATCGACCGGCCCGGTATCGGCCGCCGTCAGATAGCTGCGGTAAAAGACCACGACACCGTCGCAGGCGTCCGGCGCCGGGACCATGCCCCTGTCGGGATCATACCAGCCGCAGGGGGGTACGGTTCCCTCGCCCGCGACAGGTGCGGCCTCCAGCCCCCCGGCGCGCGTCAGGTCGGCCAGCGCCATCCGGGCCGCCACCGCGCCCCCCGCGTCGCAAAGCGCCCCCAGCCGGCGCAGCAGCGGGACCGGCAGGGTGGAGGCCGCGTCCAGGGCGGGATCGTCGCGCCCGTCGGCGGGCAGCACCGCCAGCGCGATCCCCCGGCGGCGGGCCATGTCCGCCAGGCTGGCGATGCCGTGGGGCCAGTATCCCTGCCCGCCGATCAGCCGGACCAGCACCGCCCGCGCGCGGGTCAGGGTGCGGTCCAGATAGGTATCGACCGAAACCGGATGCCTCAGCGCCACCAGATTGGCCAGCCGCAGCGCAGGCAGGGGCTGCCCCTGGGCACGCGCCTGGTGCCATCCTGCCGCGAAAGCGCCCAGGTCACTGTCGGAAAAGGACAGAACGACCAGATCGGCCGGGCTCTGGCCAAGGTCGGTCGGAACCTCGGTTTCCTCGAGCCCGTGGCTTTCGCGAAAGACGATATGCATGGCGTCACAAGACCGCAGCAAGGGCCGCGCGGATCGCGGCGGGGTCGATGCGGTCGTGTTCGGCGATCAGCACCAGCCGGCCCCGGCGCGGTGCGCCGCCCCAGGGGCGATCGAACTGGTGGCGCACCCGTTCGCCCACCGCCTGCACCAGAAGCCGCATCGGCCGCCCGGCCACGGCGACATGGCCCTTGACGCGCAGGATGTCGCGGTCGCGCGCAAGGCCACGGAGCGTTTCCGCCAGGGCCTCGGGGTCGGCGATCTCGGGCAGGTCGATGACGATGCTGTCGAAGTCGTCGTGTTCGTGGTCGTCCGCGCCGTCGTGATGGCTGGGACGCGCGGCCAGGTCATCCTCGGCGGCGGCGCCAAGACCCAGGATCACCCGCGGGTCGATGGCGCCATCCGTGACGGGCAGGACCGGCATCCGGCGCGGCGCCACGGCCGCGATGGCCGCGCGGGCGGCGTCCAGGCCCGCAGGCCCCGCCAGGTCGGCCTTGGTCAACAGCACGATGTCGGCGCAGGCGATCTGATCCTCGAACACTTCGCCCAGGGGCGTGTCGTGGTCCAGGCTGTCGTCGGCCGCGCGCTGGGCCTGCACGGCGGCGGGGTCGGGGGCGAAACGGCCGGCCGCCACAGCCTCGGCGTCGGCCAGGGCGATCACGCCGTCCACCGTGACGCGCGATCGGATCGCGGGCCAGTCAAAGGCCCGCAGCAGGGGCTTGGGCAGCGCCAGACCCGAGGTTTCGATCAGGATGTGGTCGGGCCGCCGGGGCAGGGCCAGCAGCGCCTCGACCGTGGGGATGAAATCGTCGGCCACGGTGCAGCAGATGCAGCCGTTGGCCAGTTCCACGATATTCTCGGCGGGACAGTTCTCGTCGGCGCAGGATTTCAGGATGTCGCCATCCACGCCCATGCTGCCGAATTCGTTGACCACCACCGCCAGTCGCCGGCCCTGAGGATTCTCCATCAGGTGACGGATCAGCGTGGTCTTGCCCGCGCCCAGAAAGCCGGTGACGATGGTGACGGGGATCTTGGACAGATCAAGCGCGGGGTTGGTCAAGGCAGGTCTCCGATCGGGGGAATGCGGGCCAGGGATTGCTTGCGGAACACGGGCGGCCGGTCGCGCCAGGGCACAAGGCCGTCGGGGGCGGCGGCATAGGCGGCGGCGCCGGCCAGGATGTCAGGCGCGTCGGCATCGGTCATGCGGCCATAGACATAGGACCAGCGGCCCGGCGCGGTCAGCGCCAACGAACAGCCCTGCGAACAGGCCGACAGGCATTCCACCCGCCGCAGCGTCACACCTTCGGGGACGCCCGCCCGTTCCAGGGCGCGGGCCAGCCGTTCGCCGGGAACGGGGGCGTCCTCGGCCACCGCCTCGCCGGCGCGGCAGGTGCAACAGATCAGCAGCGTGACGGCCATGGCCCCTTGTCTCCGGTCGGTGGCGGCGGGGCAGGCAGGAAAAACGCCAGGGCCCGACGGGCCGCGGCGGCTTTCCGGTCGCGGCACACCCCGTCCGCCCGTTCATGCATGTTGCTGGCAGGTCTCCCGGCTTGCGAAGCGGGGCCAGGGAATGGCCCCCGCCCGACCGCCTTCCCGCACCCCGTCGGGGCCAGTGGCGCAAGGTCGGACACTTCGGTCACGGTCGCGGGGGCGGCTGCGTTCGGGCCGAACGGCCCTGTCGCATTCCCTCTTCGCCTGTCATGGACAGGAACCAGCTTTGCCTTCACAGATGCCAGACCCGACCGAAAGTCAAGGAGAGCCTTGCCATGAGCACCGAAACGCCAGGCGACGACAATGCCCGCCACGCCGCCAAGATGGCGCGGATCAAGGCCGTCCGCGACCGGATGATGCAAACGAAAACCGGGGAAAAGGGGCTGGTCATCGTCCATACCGGGGCGGGCAAGGGGAAATCCTCGTCCGGGTTCGGGATGATCCTGCGGGCTATCGCCCATGGGATGCCCTGCGCGGTGGTGCAGTTCATCAAGGGCGGCTGGGATACCGGGGAACGCCGCCTTTTGACCGCGCATTTCGCCGATCTGTGCCAGTTCCATGCCATGGGTGAAGGATTCACCTGGGAAACCCAGGATCGCGCCCGCGACATCGCCGCGGCGCAGGCGGGCTGGGACAAGGCCCGCGCCCTGATCCGCGACCCGGCAATCCGCATGGTGCTGCTGGACGAGATCAACATCGCCCTGCGTTATGGCTATCTGGATGCGGCCGAGGTTCTGGCCTTTCTGCAGACGGAAAAGCCGCCGATGACCCATGTGGTGCTGACCGGGCGCAACGCCCATCCCGACCTGATCGAGGCCGCCGACCTGGTGACCGAGATGACGCTGGTCAAGCATCCCTTCCGGTCGGGGATCAAGGCCCAGCCCGGCGTGGAATACTGACCGACCGGGAACTCTGCTCCGTCTGGACGATTGCACCGGGGACAAACAGCACGGGGGACACAGGTCATGGCGCGCATCGGATACCACGCCTCGCACGAGCAGTTTGCACCCGCCGCCCTGCGGGATCTGGCGATTCGCGCCGAGGCGGCGGGGTTCGCGGCGATCAAGTGTTCCGACCACCTGCAACCCTGGAGCGCGAGTCAGGGCCAGTCGGGCCATGCCTGGTGCTGGCTGGGGGCGGCCATGCAGGCCACCACGCTGCCCTTTGGCAACATCGCGGCACCGGGCTATCGCTATCATCCCGTGGTGATGGCGCAGGCGGCGGCCACGCTGGCGCAGATGTTTCCGGGACGGTTCTGGCTGGCGCTGGGCACGGGTCAGGCTCTCAACGAGGCAATGACCGGCGGCGTCTGGCCGGACAAGCCCGAACGCAATGCCCGGCTGAAGGAATGCTTTGACGTGATGGCGGCGCTGCTGCGCGGGGAAACGGTCACGCATCGCGGTCGGATCACCGCGATCGAGGCGCGGGTCTGGTCCTTGCCCGATGCACCCCCGCCTCTGCTGGGCGCGGCCGTGACCGAGGATACGGCCCGTTTTGTCGGGGGCTGGGCCGACGGGCTGCTGACCACAGGCGGCGACCCCGGACACGTCGCCCGCGTGATCGAGTCCTTCCGCGAGGGTGGCGGGGCGGGCAAGCCCGTCCATGTCCAGCACGCCCTGTCCTGGGCGCCCACCCAGGATGAGGCCATGGCCCAGGCGCTGGACCAATGGGCGCCCGCCGCCATCGGGGGCGAGGTGAACTGGGATCTGCGTCGGCCTTCGGATTTCGACCTTCTGGCCCCGCTTGTGGACGAAAACCGGATCGCACGGTCGGTCCGCGTGTCCGCCGATCCGGGGCTGCACCGCGCCGATGTCCAGGCCTTGGCCGATCTGGGCGCAGATACGGTCTTTCTGCACAATGTCGGGCGGAATCAGGAAGACTTCATCGACATGGCAGGCAGGGAACTGGTGGGGTGAACCCCGCCGGGGAATGGGCATGGCGGGCGACCCCGCCACCATGCCCAAGGATCAAAGCTGTTCCTGGACATCCTCGTTGGGCTTGTTCTGGGTCTTGGCCGGGTTCATCACGTCGAATTCCTTGGGCGAATGGGCCTTGCCCTCGTGTTCGCCCTGGCCGTTCCGACGGTCCGGTTCGGGGGTGTTCTTGTCCGTATCGGCCATGATCGCGCCTTTCCTTGTTGCAACGCCATCCGCCGAAGCCCCGGACGGGCCATCGGGTTCCGATCACGCCTTGTCGCGCCAGCGGTTCACCAGCGGATAGCGACGGTCCAGCCAGAAAGCCTTGGTCGAAATTCGCGGTCCCGGCGCGGCCTGGTAGCGTTTCCATTCGCTGCCATAAAGCAGCCGTTCCACCTTGGTCACGGTGTCGGCGTCGAACCCTTGTTCAACCAGATCGCGCAGGGACAGATCCTTTTCGACCAGCCCGTCCAGGATCGCGTCCAGCACCTCATAGGGGGGCAGCGAATCCTGGTCCACCTGATCGGGGCGCAGTTCGGCCGATGGCGGCTTGGCGATGATCCGGGGAGGGATCACCTCGCCCGCCGGGCCCATCATCCAGCCGCGGTGGTTGGCGTTGCGCCAGCGGCAGGTTTCAAACACGCGGGTCTTGTACAGATCCTTGATCGGGTTGTAGCCGCCCGCCATGTCGCCATAGATCGTGGCGTAACCGACGCCCACCTCGGACTTGTTGCCGGTGGTCAGAAGCATCCCCCCGAACTTGTTGGAAATCGCCATCAGCATGACGCCGCGCAGGCGGGACTGGATGTTTTCCTCGGTGATGTCGGGCTCCGTCCCTGCCATCAGATGCGCCAGGGCATCCGATACTGCATCGCGCGCGCCGTCGATGCGTACCGTATCCAGACGGGTGCCCAGCCGCGCCGCGCAGTCCGCCGCATCGTCAAGGCTGGTCTGCGAGGTGTATTCGCTGGGCAGCATCACGCAATGGACATTCTGCGGTCCGATGGCGTCAGCGGCGATGGTCGCCACCAAGGCGGAATCGATTCCCCCCGACAGGCCCAGCACCACCCGCGAAAAGCCCGACTTGCGCAGGTATTCGCGCAGGCCCAGCATCATCGCCTGGTAATCCTGTTCCCATTCGTCGGGCTGGGGGGCCATTTCGCCGGGTTCGGCGCGCCAGCCATCATCCGTCCGGGTGAAATCCACATGGGCCAGCATCTCGGCAAAGGGTGGCAGTTGCACGACCTTTCTGCCGCCGGGGTTCAGAACGAAGCTGGCGCCATCATAGAGCTGATCGTCCTGACCGCCCACCATGTTGACATAAACCAGCGGCAGACCCGTTTCCACGACCCGCGCGACCATGTGTCCCATCCGCAGGTCCAGCTTGTTTCTGTGATAGGGCGATCCATTGGGGATCACCAGGATCTCGGCCCCCGTTTCGGCCAGGGTCTCGGCCACGTCGGGGGCCCAGCCATCCTCGCAGATGGGCGATCCGATCCGCGCCGCGCCGACCGGATAGGGCCCGCTGATCGGACCGCTGTCGAACAGGCGCAGTTCGTCGAAAAGCTGCTTGTAGGGCAGGCGGTGCTTGAGCACGCGCGCGACCAGTTCGCCATTCCGAAAGACCCAATAGGCGTTGTATAGCCTGTCCCCGTCACGCCAGGGTCCGCCGATCCCCAGGGTCGGCCCATCCGTGCAGCGCGCCGCCAGCGTCAGGATCGCTTCCTCGGCCTGTCGGGTAAAGGCGGGCTTCAGCACCAGATCCTGGGTCTGATATCCGGTGATGAACATCTCGGGCAGGGCCAGCATGTCGGCGCCCGCCTCGCGTGCGGTTTTCCAGGCGTCATGGGCCTTGGCGGCATTGCCCGGCAGGTCGCCTACCGTGGCGTTGAGCTGGCCGATGGTCAGGCGGAAACGGTTGGTCATGGATGGCAGCCCCTGTTTCTCTCGGCCCCGTGATAGGGGATGGCTTGTGCAAGGGAAAGTCGGGCTTTGCGCCCGGGGTTCCGCTGCGCTAGACCATGGGGCAAAAGTCGAAGGGCAAAGGCGATGAAGGCGGCAAGTTTGGCGGCTGTTCTGATGCTGCTGGCGGGCACGGCTGCGGCGGATGCGCAGGTCGTGACCAAGCAATACGACGACGGCGGCGTTTACGAGGGAACATTCCGCAACGGCCGCCAGCACGGCCAGGGCACCTATACGCTGCCCAATGGCTATCGCTATGAAGGCGACTGGGTCGAGGGCGAGATTCTGGGCCAGGGTCGGGCCACCTTCCCGAACGGATCGGTCTATGAAGGCCAGTTCGTGCAAGGCAAGCCCCACGGAATGGGCACCATCACCTATGCCGATGGCGGCACCTATGCCGGCACCTGGGTCGAGGGAGAGATCACCGGCAAGGGCGAGGCGCGCTATGCCAACGGTTCGGTCTATGTGGGCGATTTCGTCAAGGGGCTGCACCAGGGCAAGGGCGTGCTGACCCAGTCCAACGGCTATCGCTACGAGGGCGACTGGAACGCCGGCGTCCGCGAAGGCCAGGGGCGCATCACCTATCCCGACGGCGCCGTCTACGAGGGCGGGATGCTGGCCGGGCAGCGCGCAGGCAAGGGCCGGCTGACCATGGCCGACGGCCTGGTCTATGACGGCGTATGGTCGGCGGGACAGATGTCGGGCACAGGCGTTCTGGTCCAAGGAACGGGCGACCGCTACGAGGGCCAGATGCTGAACGGTCGCCGCGAGGGGCAGGGGGTCGCCACCTATGCCAATGGCGATGTCTATGACGGCGCCTTCAAGGCCGACCGCCGCCACGGCCAGGGAACCTTCACCGGGACCGATGGCTATGTCTATACCGGCCAGTGGGTCGAGGGCCGGATGGAGGGCGAGGGCAGGATCACCTATCCCGACGGGTCCGTCTATACGGGCCGCATGAAGGACGATCGCCCCGATGGGCAGGGCACCATCACCTATCCCGACGGGGCCAGCTATTCTGGGGAATGGGCCGCGGGCGTCATCGACGGCAAGGGCAAGGCCACCTATGCCAACGGCATGGTTTACGAGGGCGGCTTCCGGAATGCCCGCAACCACGGGCAGGGGCGGATGACCTATCCCGACGGTTATGTCTATACCGGCGCCTGGGCGGACGGCCAGCGTCATGGCGGAGGACAGGCCACCTATCCCGACGGCACGGTTTATACCGGCAGCTTCGTCAACGGGCTGCGCGAAGGCCAGGGCCGGCTGACCACCCCGGACGGTTTCACCTACGAAGGCGGCTGGAAGGCGGGCGAGATCGACGGGGCAGGCGTTGCAACCTATGCCAGCGGCGACCGCTACGAAGGCAGCTTCGTGGCGGGCAAGCGGCAGGGCCAGGGCGTGATGCGGTATGTCAGCGGCGAGGTTGCGTCGGGGGAATGGGACCAGAACCGGCTGGTTGAAAGCGGTGCGGTCCCCCAAGAGGATGCAGAAACCGAAACCCCCGCCATGCCTGCCGAGGCGCCGCAGGCACCCTGATCCGCGCCGCAACCGGCATGTCCGAAATCATGGCACGGGACGTCAGTTCTTCAGCACGATGCAGCGGCCGCCAAGCTGGCGCAGGCGGATGCAGAAAATATCGGCCTCGCGCCGGCTATCCCACCCGATCTGCGCGGTATAGACCGCGCGCGCCTGACCGGTGATGCGCTTGCGGACATAGCCCACCTGCTTGTCGCCCAGGATCGGGCGCAGGGTGCGGTTCAGGCGGGCCACCTGCCGGATCGCGCCCGACTGGCTGGGATGGCTGGCCACGATCACGCCCCAGGGAAAGACCTTGGGCTGGACCATGAATTCGCGCAACTTGCGGTCGCCCCCCAGTTTCTCGCAGGCCGGGCGAAAACCCATGTCGGGGTCCAGCGACAGCTTGACCTCGGATGCGGGGGGCGGATTGTCGCGCCAGCGCAGTGCCTCGACCCCGGTAATGGCTGCGACATAATCCTGGGTTTCGTACGGCAGCGTTCCGTTGTTGCTCACGAACCGCGCCGCCCGCGCCTCGCCGCCGTTATAGGCGACGGCGGCCAGGCCGATATTGCCGAACAGGTCGGTCAGGTGACGCAGATACCAGGCCGACTTGTGGATGGCCTGCGCCGGGTTGAAGGGATCGCGCAGGCCATAAAGCGCCGCCGTGCCGGGCATGAACTGGGCGATCCCCAGCGCCCCCACCGGGCTGATCGCGCCGGGTTCGAAGCGGCTTTCCTTCCACAAAAGGCGGGCCAGGAAATGCGGGTCCAGCCCGTGTTCCACGGCGCTGGTTTCGATCAGGCGGCAGACATCGGCGACGTAATGGTCGCGCCGGATGCAATGGCGGCCATCATCGGTGCACCGTGTTCGTTCATCAGGAGCCGAGGCATCCGGCCTGTCCTGGATCCGGGGGGTCTGATCGACGGCCGCCCCGCCCTGGGGCGGGGCGGCGTCGGCCACCGCGGCGACCGCCAGATGGAAAAGGAACAGCCATGCCGGAAACGACCGCAAAGGGCGGAGCGTCATCGCCTTTTGCCCCTTACTTGGACTTGCCGGAACCCTTCTTGTCCTTGCCAGCCGCCTTGTCGGCCTTTTTCGTGGCCTTGCGGGCAACCTTTTCCGCATCCTTGCGGGCAACCTTTTCAGCTTTCTGGGCGTCCTTGGTCGCTTTCTTCGCGGCCTTTTCGGCTTTTTTCTCGGATTTGCGGGCCTGCTTCTCGGCCTCCTTCGCGGCCTTGCGCTCGGCCTTTCCCAGGGGGGCGGCAGTCGGGGCAACAACGGCGGCCGGGACGGGCGCTTCGGTCAGGGGGGTGGGATCGCTTGCCGGTTTCGCCTTGGCAACACGGCGCGAGGCGGTGCGCAGGTCGGGCTTGCGTGGCTCGGCCTTCTTGCGGCCCGCCGGTTTGCGCGCGGGCTGCGCAGGGGCCCGACGGGCGGGCTTGGGTTTTGCGGCAACCGGCTGCGGCTGGGCCGAGGCGGTCATGGACGCGGATGTCCGATCGGACAGAGGCTGGCTGGAATCAGCATCGCCGGAGCCTGCCTGTCCTGCCTCGGATGCCTCGACCGCGGAATCGGCCGCAGAATCGAACGCAGGATCCACCGCAGAATCGTCAGGGGTATCGTCGGCGGGTTGCGCGGGTTCGGTGCGGCTGCGCCGATCCTGTTCGCGCTGGGCCCGCTTCAACGCCAAGGACAGCAGGCTGCGCGGCGAAACGCTGTTGCCGCCGGCCTCGCCATTGTCCTCGGCTCCTTCCCCGGCAGGGGCTTCTGACCCGTTCTCGGTCTCGACCTCGACAGCCGTGTCGGATGCGCCGGGCAGGGCGGTTTCAAGATCGGCGATCAGGGTCGTCAGCGCCGCGTCGTCCAGCCCGCGCAGCGCCTGACCGCGGCTGTCGCCTGTCAGGCGCTGCTGATCGGGGGTCAACAGTTCCCGTTCCAACCTTGCATAATTCGGCATTGCTGTTTCCTCGGCCCTGACGCGGATTTTTGTGCGGGATGTTGGGCGAGTTTTCACCGCATTGCAAATGGAAAGGCCCCGGCCGATGCCGGGGCCCTGATGTGGGGGTTTTCGCGGACCTTCGCGCTTACGGATAGGTCGTATCGGTCATCGTCGTCACCGGCATGCTGGCCGGGGTCGAGACGGTCGTGACCGCATACGGATCCGTGACCTGCATCGGAGCCGAGGCCGCAACGGCAGCCGAGGCGGGCGCCGGGGCCGGTTGTACCTGCCCGGCCGGCATCACATACCCTTCGGGGGTTTCGGTCATCGGCCCCTCCATGCGGATGCTTTCCTCCTGGCTGCGGACACGGACGGTGGTGCCGGTTTCCACCTGTTCGAACAGGTCGATGACATCCTGGTTGAACAGCCGGATGCAGCCCGCCGAGGTCGCCTTGCCGATGGACGACGGGTCCATGGTGCCATGGATGCGGTAATAGGTGTCGCGCCCGCCTTCGTACAGATACAGGGCCCGCGATCCCAGGGGGTTGTGCATGCCGCCCGACAGCCCGTCCGAGAATTGCTGGTACAGGTCGGGCTGCGTGCGGATCATGTTGTCGGTCGGCCGCCAGCTTGGCCAATGGGCTTTGCGGGCGATGGTCGCGGTTCCCGAATAACCCGTGCCGGCCCGGCCCACGGCCACGCCATAGCGCATCGCCATGCCGCCCGGCTGGACGTGATACAGCACGCGGGCATAGGGATCGACCACGATCGTGCCCGGCGCTTCAGAGCCATTGTAGGGCACCTGCTGGCGCTGGTTGCGGTCGGTCAGATAAGCCGCGCGGACGGCGGGGATTTGGATCGGTTCCCCGTTCGGGCCGGTATCGGTGCGGGCTTCGTAGAATGCGGGAACCGGCGGCGTGCCCAGTGTAACGGGTTGGCTGCTGTTTCCACATGCGGCCAGACCCAGGGCAACCGCCGTGAACAGGGAAACGAGACGCATTGTTCATCATCCTTCATGGCCTCTGGTGCGACAGGATTTCGCGACCCTCGGCGTGGCAAAATGATCCGGTCCGCCGCAAGCTGCGGGCCGACATGATTCGAGTTGGCTTCATCAGCCTGTTACAGGCATTCGGCGTCAACCCTTGCCGCCTTGTGCGCCAAACGGCAATCCCCGCCTTGTGGCGAAAGTGCGGCACTTTGTTCAAGATTGGCTGATCAGGAACAATCGGGCGGCGGTTTCGGTTGCATCGTCATCCCCGCCCAGCCCGGACGCGACCCGGCCCGACCCGCCAGTTTCCCCCGCCGGTTGCCCCTTGCCGCCGGCCCGTCTAGGCTGGCCCGAAACCAGAAGCATTCCCGTTCCGTGACCGACCCGACAGCACCCCGGCCCAGCCCCTCTGCGCTTGCCCCCTTTCGCCACCGTGATTTCCGCCTGTTGTGGGGGGCGACGCTGGTATCGAACTTCGGCGGGCTGGTTCAGGCGGTGGGTGCGGCCTGGCTGATGACGCAACTGACCGACAGCGCCACGCTGATCGCGCTGGTGCAGGCGTCGAACACGCTGCCCATCATGCTGCTGGCGCTGGGATCGGGCGCACTGGCCGACATCTTTGACCGCAAGACGATCCTGATGTTCGCGCAGATCTTCATGGCCGCCGTGTCGCTGGCCCTGGCGGTCGTGGCCTGGCAGGGCTGGCTGACGCCCTGGCTGCTGCTGGGATTCACGTTCCTGATCGGGGCGGGGCAGGCGCTCTACAATCCGCCCTGGCAGGCCAGCATGGGCGATCTGGTGCCGCGCGCCGACCTGCCGGCGGCGGTGACGCTGAATTCCGTGGGCTTCAACCTGATGCGCAGCGTCGGGCCTGCCGCGGGCGGGTTCATTGTCGCGGCCTTCGGCGCGGCGGCGGCATTTGCGGTGAATGCCGCCAGTT
The DNA here is from genome assembly GCF_004310345.1 of Paracoccus subflavus. Classification (GTDB taxonomy): domain Bacteria; phylum Pseudomonadota; class Alphaproteobacteria; order Rhodobacterales; family Rhodobacteraceae; genus Paracoccus; species Paracoccus subflavus. The sequence goes on from NZ_SISK01000002.1 coordinate 53,595, forward strand.
ATGCCCCCCTGCTGGGCGCGCTGTTTCGCTGGCGTCCCGAGATCGCGCCCCGCACCGCACCGCCCGAGGCGTTCCTGCCTGCCGTGGGCGCCGGGCTGCGGTATGTGTTCCTGTCCCCCAATCTGCTGAAGGTGATCGGACGCGGCGCCCTGTTCGGATTTGCCGCGGTGTCGGTGCTGGCGTTGCTGCCCCTGGTCGCCAAAAGCCACCCCGAGGGCGGGTCGATGCTGTTCGGCGGTCTTCTGGGCTGCTACGGCATCGGGGCGATCTTCGGCGCGGCGCTGAACCCGCGCATCCGGGCGCGGTTCGACAATGAAAACATCGTCCGCATGGCCTTTGCCGGGTTTGCGCTGTCGGCGGTGGTGCTGGGCCAGACGCAATCGGTCGCGCTGCACGCGCTGGCGCTGCTGCCCGCAGGCGCGTCGTGGGTGCTGGCCCTGTCGCTGTTCAACGTCACGGTGCAATTGTCCACGCCGCGCTGGGTCGTGGCCCGCGCGCTGGCGCTGTACCAGACCGCGACCTTTGGCGGGATGGCCGCGGGATCCTGGGTCTGGGGCGGCGTTGCCGGCGCGCGCGGGCTGGGCGATGCCCTGACGGGGGCGGGGCTGGTGCTGCTGGCGGGGGCGGTGATCGGCGTCTGGTTCAAGGCACCGGAATTCGGCACCGCCGATCTGGACCCGGTGAACCGGTTCCGCGAACCCGCGCTGCGGCTGGATCTGCGCGGGCGGTCGGGACCGATCATGGTGATGGTCGATTACCGCATCGACCAGGCGGACGTGCCGGAATTCCTGCGCCTGATGCGCCGCCGCCGCGCCATCCGCCGCCGCGACGGCGCGCGCAACTGGGCGCTGCTGCGCGATCTGGAACATCCCGACCTGTGGTCCGAAAGCTATCACATCGCCACCTGGGACGAATATGTCCGCCACAACCTGCGCCGCACCAAGTCCGACGCCGAGGTGACGGTGGCCCTGCGCGCCCTGCACCGGGGCGAGGGCGATCCCCTGGTGCATCGCATGATCGAACGCCACAGCGTCGGCCCCGAGGACGACCTGCCCCTGATCGGCAAGATGGAGGTCTGATTGCCATGACCACGGCCCTGTTCACCCACCCCGACGCGGAACGCCACATCACGCCGCCAGGCCATCCCGAGCAAGTGGCGCGATACGCCGCCGTCATGGACGCGCTGGAGGCTATGGACCTCGACCGGCGCGAGGCCCCGCGCGCGGACGAGGCCGACCTGCTGCGCTGCCATCCGCAGTCCTATCTGGACCGCATCCGCGCGGCGATCCCCGGACAGGGCTGGCAGATGCTGGACACCGATACCCACCTGTCGCCCGGCAGCCTGGATGCGGCCCTGCGCGGGGCAGGGGGCGCGGTTGCTGCGGTGGACGCCGTACTGGCGGGCAAGGTCGCCAACGCCTTTGTCGCCATGCGTCCGCCCGGCCATCATGCCGAACGGGAAACGCCCATGGGCTTCTGCCTCTTTGGCAATGCAGCCATCGCGGCGAAACGCGGGCTGGACCATCACGGACTGGACCGCGTGGCGGTGCTGGATTTCGACGTGCATCACGGCAATGGCACCCAGGATCTGCTGTGGGACGAATCCCGCGCCTTTTTCGCATCCTCGCACCAGATGCCGCTTTATCCGGGCACCGGGGCGGTCACGGAACAGGGCGCGCATGGGCAGGTGATGAACGTCCCCCTGCGGGCCGGATCGGATGGGGCGGCGGGGCAGGCGGCCTGGCGCGATATTCTGGCGCGAGCCCGGGATTTCAAGCCACAACTGGTGATCGTCTCGGCGGGGTTCGATGCCCATGCCGCCGATCCTTTGGCCCAGCTCAACTGGACCGAGGGCGATTTCGCCGCCATCACCCGGATGATCTGCGAGCTGGCGGCGGACCTGTCGGCGCCGGTGGTATCCTGCCTGGAAGGTGGCTATGATCTGGCGGCCCTGGGGCGGTCCGCCCGCGCCCATGTCCACGTGCTGATGGAGGCCGGAGAATGAACGACATCGCGACCATGAGCTTTGAGGAGGCCATGAAGGAGCTTGAGGCCACGGTCGGCAAGCTGGAAACCGGCGATGCATCCCTGGACGAATCCATCCGCCTTTACGAACGCGGCGCCGCCCTGCGCGCCCATTGCGAGAAGCGCCTGCGCGAGGCCGAGGAGCGGGTGGAAAAGATCACCCTGGCGGCCAATGGCCAGCCCACCGGGACGGAACCGGCCGAGGGGTTGTGATGCAGGCCCGACTGGGCGCCGTGAAGGCGCAGGTGCAGGGCGCGCTCGACCGGGCGATCGTCGCGCTGCCGCCGGGCGAGTTGCGCGACGCCATGGGCTATGCCTGCGCGGGCGGCAAGCGCATCCGGGCCTTTCTGGTCATGGAATCCGCCCGCCTGCACGGGGTGTCCGACCATGCCGCCCTGCCCGTGGCGGCGGCGGTCGAGGCGCTGCACGCCTATTCGCTGGTCCATGACGACCTGCCCGCCATGGATAACGACGACCTGCGCCGGGGCCTGCCCACGCTGCATGTGAAATGGTCCGAGGCCACCGCGATCCTGGCGGGCGACGCGCTGAATGCGCTGGCCTTCGGGCTGCTGGCCGATCCGGCGGTGGGCGATGCCGCCGCCCGGCTGCGGCTGGTTGCCGCATTGGCACGGGCCTCGGGCGGGGCGGGGATGGTCTGGGGGCAGATGCTGGACATCGCGGCTGAGTCCGCCGCCGTGCCGTTGACGCTGGACCAGATCAAGGAGTTGCAGGACGGCAAGACCGGCGCGCTGATCCGCTTTGCCGCCAGTTCCGGTCCGCTGATCGCGGATGCCGACCTGGCGCCGCTGACCGCCTATGCCGACGCGCTGGGCCTTGCGTTCCAGATCGCCGACGACATCCTGGACGTGACCGGCAACGAAGATGTGACCGGCAAGCGCGTGGGCAAGGATGCCTCGGCGGGCAAGGCGACCTTCGTGTCCCTGCTGGGCCTGGACGGCGCGCGCGCCGAGGCCACGCGGCTGATCGACGCGGCCGATGCCGCCCTTGAACCCTATGGCAAGGACGCCGAAAACTTGCGTCAACTGGCGCGTTTCGTTATCGAACGTGACACCTGAGTGACGCCCGACCCCAAGCCCGCCCCGCCATTCCTGCCCGAAGGGCCAGCCGATGACCGACCTTGCCAAGACGCCGATCCTTGACCGGGTCACGCTGCCCTCGGACCTCAAGGCGCTGAGCGACCGCGAACTGCACCAGCTTGCCGATGAACTCAGGGCCGAAACGATCAGCGCGGTCAGCGTCACCGGCGGGCATCTGGGCGCGGGCCTGGGGGTGGTGGAACTGACCGTGGCGCTGCATGCGGTGTTCGATGCGCCGCGCGACAAGATCATCTGGGACGTGGGTCACCAGTGCTATCCCCACAAGATCCTGACCGGCCGGCGCAACCGCATCCGCACGCTGCGCATGGGTGGCGGGCTGGCCGGGTTCACCAAGCGCGCCGAGAGTCCCTATGACCCCTTCGGCGCGGGCCATTCCTCGACCTCGATCAGCGCCGCCCTGGGATTTGCGGTGGCGCGCGATCTGGGCGGCGATCCGGGCGACGCCATCGCGGTGATCGGCGATGGCGCCATGAGCGCCGGCATGGCCTTCGAGGCGCTGAACAACGCGGGCCACCTGGGCAAGCGGCTGATCGTGATCCTGAACGACAACGAAATGTCCATCGCCCCGCCGGTGGGCGCGCTGTCGTCCTATCTGACCAGTCTGTACACGCGCCGCCCGTTCCAGGATCTCCGGGCCGCCGCCAAGGGCGCGGTGGGCCTGTTGCCGCCGCCCTTCCAGGAAGGCGCGCGTCGGGCCAAGGAAATGCTGAAGGGCATGACCATCGGCGGCACCCTGTTCGAGGAACTGGGATTTTCCTATGTCGGGCCGGTCGATGGGCATGACCTGGACCAGCTTCTGCCGCTGCTGCGCACCGTCCGGGACCGCGCCACCGGTCCGGTTCTGATCCACGCCGTCACGCAAAAGGGCAAGGGCTATGCCCCTGCCGAAAACGCCGCCGACCGCGGCCATGCGACGGGCAAGTTCGATGTGATCACCGGCGTGCAGGCCAAGGCGAAATCGAATGCGCCCAGCTATACCGCCGTCTTTGCCCGCGCCCTGATCGACGAAGCCGGGCGGGACGAGCGGATCGTCGGCATCACTGCCGCCATGCCGGACGGCACGGGCCTGAAGCAGTTCGCCGAACGTTTCCCGCGCCGGACCTTTGACGTGGGCATTGCCGAACAGCACGCCGTGACCTTTTCCGCCGGGCTGGCGGCGGGCGGCATGAAGCCGTTCTGCGCGATCTATTCCACCTTCCTGCAACGCGGCTATGACCAGGTGGTCCATGACGTGGCGGTCCAGAACCTGCCGGTGCGCTTTGCCATCGACCGCGCGGGGCTGGTGGGCCAGGACGGTCCGACCCATGCCGGCGCCTATGACATCGCGTTCCTGGCCAACCTGCCGGGCATGGTCGTCATGGCCGCCGCCGACGAGGCCGAGCTGATGCACATGGTGGCCACCGCCGCCGCCCATGACAGCGGCCCCATCGCCTTCCGTTTCCCGCGCGGCGAGGGCACCGGGATTGACCTGCCCGAACGCGGCCATGTGCTGGAGATCGGCCGTGGCCGCATCGTGCGCGAAGGCAAGGGCGTCGCGATCCTGTCCTTTGGCACCCGCCTGTCCGAGGCTGAAAAGGCCTGCGAATCGCTGGCCGCGCGCGGCATCACGCCGACCCTTGCCGATGCCCGCTTTGCCAAGCCCCTGGACCGCGACCTGATCCTGCGGCTGTCGGCCACCCACGAGGCGCTGATCACGTTGGAGGAGGGCGCTGTCGGCGGCTTTGGCAGCCACGTGGCGCAGCTTCTGGCCGAGGCGGGGGTCTTTGACCGCGGGCTGCGGTTCCGGTCCATGGTGCTGCCCGACCGCTTTGTCGATCACGACGCGCCTTTTGCGATGTACGACACCTCGGCCCTGAACTCCTCCCATATCGAGGCCAAGGTGCTCGAGGCGATGGGCATTACCCTGCTGGCTGACCGGTCGGCGTGATCCACGTCTGCCTTTCCGGTGGGCAGGCCGCCGGTTCGTGCGGCAGGGATCGGTTTTTTCTGCGATGCCGCATGAAATTGCGACGCGAAAAACGACTTTTTAAGCGATTCGGCCCATTGTCGGGGGGTGGAGCGTGTGATCATGCCCCATTCCTCGAAGACGACAGATGATGCCGTCCAGCCGCCGGAAACCGTCCCCCTCCTCCCTGCGATGTTTCCGGCGGCCTTTCGGACACAAGAAAGGGAGCGCCACCACAGCGCCCCAATTCGCCGTTCCGGTCAGTGAAGCGTGGCTTCGGGCTTGGGGCCTTCGCCCACGGCGCCCAGCTTGGGGCCGGCCTTGCCGACCAGGCTGCCGACGATCAGCCCGTCCGGCCCGGCACTGACATGCACGGTCTGTCCATCCAGAACCTCGCCCGACAGCAGCAGTTCTGCCAGGGGGTCCTGCAGGGCGCGCTGGATCACCCGCTTCAACGGACGCGCGCCGAAGACCGGATCATAGCCCTGATCGGCCAGCCATTGGCGGGCCGCGTCATCCAGATCCAGCGTGATCTTGCGGGCTGCCAACCGCTGTTCCAGACGCCGCAACTGGACCTTGACGATGCCGTCCATGTTCTGCCGCGACAGGCGGCGGAAGATGATGATCTCGTCCAGGCGGTTCAGGAATTCGGGGCGGAAATGCGCCCTGACTGCCTCCATCACCTGATGGCGGGCCTCCGACGAATCCGATCCTTCGGGCAGATGCGACAGCGCCTGAGACCCGAGGTTCGAGGTCAGGATGATCAGGGTCTGCTTGAAGTCCACCGTCCGGCCCTGACCGTCGGTCAGCACCCCGTCGTCCAGCACCTGCAACAGCACGTTGAACACGTCCGGATGCGCCTTTTCGACTTCGTCGAAAAGGATAACCTGATAGGGGCGCCGCCGCACGGCCTCGGTCAGCACGCCCCCTTCGTCATAGCCGACATAGCCCGGAGGGGCCCCGATCAGGCGGGCCACGGAATGTTTTTCCATGAACTCGGACATGTCGATGCGGACCATCGCGGAATCGTCGTCGAACATGTATTCGGCCAGGGCCTTGGTCAGTTCGGTCTTGCCGACGCCGGTCGGCCCCAGGAACAGGAAGCTGCCCAGCGGACGGTTCTCGTCGTTCAGGCCGGCGCGGGCGCGGCGCACGGCGTTGCTGACCGCCACCACGGCTTCCTGCTGGCCGATGACGCGGGCGCCGATCTGCTCTTCCATCTTCAACAGCTTCTCGCGCTCGCCTTCCAGCATCTTGCTGGTGGGGATTCCGGTCCAGCGTTCCACGACCTCGGCGATCTGCTCGGGGCGCACGGCTTCCTCGACCATCAACCCGTCGGCGCCGCCGTTCTCGGTTTCGGCCAGCTTCTTTTCCAGGCCGGGGATGATGCCATAGGACAGTTCCCCCGCGCGGGCCAGGTTGCCCTCGCGCTTGGCCTGGTCCAGTTCGGCCCGCGCCCGGTCAAGCTGTTCCTTGAGGTTCCGGGACCCTTCCAGCTTGTCGCGCTCGGCCTGCCAGCGGGCCGTCATCTCGGCACTGCGCTGTTGCAGGTCAGACAGATCCTTTTCCAGCCGCTCCAGCCGGTCGCGGGATGCCGAATCGTCCTCTTTCTTCAGCGCCTCGGCCTCGATCTGCATTTGCAGGATCTGGCGGTCGAGCTGGTCCAGTTCCTCGGGCTTGCTGTCCACTTCCATGCGCAAGCGGCTGGCGGCCTCGTCCATCAGGTCGATGGCCTTGTCGGGCAGAAAGCGGTCGGTGATATAGCGGTGCGACAGCGTGGCCGCGGCGACCAGGGCCGCATCGCTGATGCGCACGCCGTGATGCAGTTCGTATTTTTCCTTGATGCCGCGCAGGATGCTGATGGTGTCCTCGACCGTCGGCTCGTTGACCATCACCGGCTGGAAACGCCGGGCAAGCGCGGCGTCCTTTTCGATATACTTGCGGTATTCGTCCAGCGTCGTCGCACCGATGCAGTGCAGTTCGCCCCGCGCGAGCGCCGGCTTGATCAGGTTGGCCGCGTCCATCGCGCCGTCGGTCTTGCCCGCGCCGACCAGGACGTGCAGTTCGTCGATGAACAGGATGATCTCGCCCGCGGCATTCTCGATTTCCTTCAGGATCGACTTCAGCCGCTCCTCGAATTCGCCGCGATATTTCGACCCGGCGATCAGGGCACCCATGTCCAAGGCCATCAGCCTCTTGTCGCGCAGGGATTCGGGCACGTCGCCATCGACGATGCGCAGGGCCAGTCCTTCGGCAATGGCGGTTTTACCCACGCCGGGTTCGCCGATCAGCACCGGGTTGTTCTTGGTGCGGCGCGACAGAACCTGCATGGCCCGGCGGATTTCCTCGTCCCGGCCGATGATCGGGTCGATCTTGCCGTCGCGCGCGGCCTGCGTCAGGTCGCGGGCATATTTCTCAAGCGCCTCGTAACTGTCCTCGGCAGATGCGCTGTCTGCCGTGCGGCCCTTGCGGATGTCATTGATCGCGGCGTTCAGGTTCTGGGCGTTCACCCCCCCCGCCGACAAGGCATCGCGGGCATTGGTGTTGACCATGGCAAGCGCCATCAGGATACGTTCGGCCGGCACGAAACTGTCGCCCGCCTTCTTGGCGACCTGCTCGGCCTCGTCCAGGACGCGCACCAGCAAGGGGTCCACATAAACCTGGCCGTTGCCGCCCTTGACCTTGGGCAGCTTGCCCACGGCCAGATCGACGGCCTCCTTGACGCGACGCGCATCGCCGCCCGCGCGGGTGATCAGGTTCGACGACAGCCCCTGGTCGTCGTCCATCAGCGCCTTGAGCAGATGTTCGGGAACGACCCGCTGGTTTTCCTCGCGGATCGCAATGGTCTGGGCCGCCTGCATGAAACCGCGCGACCGCTCGGTGAACTTTTCCATGTTCATCGACAATCTCTCCTTCATTAGCCCCCGTGTCGCAGGCGCCCTGTTGCGGCGCGCCCCGGTCCGGGTCTTCGATCAAGACTTGGGGGCTTTGCCGGCACTTTCAAGGCGCGGCCGCCTGTGCGATAACACCGCGATTTCAACGGGCATGGGGACGGGCATGGACGACCGGCTGATCGTGGCGCTGGATGTGCCGAACGCCCTTGCGGGGCTGGATCTGGCCGAGCGGTTGGGCGATGCCGTGGGCTTCTACAAGATCGGGCTTGGAATGCTGACCGGCGGCGGGCTGGCGCTTGCCAACGAACTCAAGGGGGACCATGGCAAGCGGATCTTCCTGGACATGAAGCTGTTCGACATCGGCGCCACGGTGGAATCCGCCGTCCGGGGGCTGGCGGCGTTCGACCTGGATTTCCTGACGGTGCATGGCGATCCGCATGTCGTGCGCGCCGCAAAGGAAGGCGCCTCGGGGTCGAACCTGAAAATTTTGGGCGTGACGATCCTGACCTCGCTGGAACGCTCGGATCTTGACGCGGGAATGCTTCGGCCCGGCGATCTGCACGAGATCACCGTGGAACGCGCCGCCCGCGCCTTCGAGGCGGGCGCCGACGGCATCATCTGTTCCCCGCGCGAGGCGGCGGCGATCCGCGCCCTGCCGGGATCGCGCCTGATCGTGACGCCGGGGGTCCGTCCCGCGGGCGCGGCCCTGGGCGATCAGAAGCGCGTCGAAACCCCAGCCAGCGCAATCGCCGCCGGAGCCGATCACATCGTGGTCGGCCGTCCGGTCTGGCAGGCTGCCGATCCGCGCGCGGCAGTGCAGGCGATCCTGGCGGAACTGCGCGGCTGAGGGAGCAGGCGATATGGCGGACAAGAACGGGATTTCCCAAAAGGCGCACAACGATCTGGTTCTGTCGTTTCTGGCCGTTCGTCGGGCCATCGGGGCGCTGGGATTTTTTCTGCCCCTGGCCCTGATCGCCTATGGCCTGGGCAGCGGAGAGATGCTGTCCAGCCTTTCGGCCTCTTATTATTCTCCCATGCGCGAGGTGTTCGTGGGCACCCTGATCGCGCAGGCCGTGTTCCTGTGGAGCTATGAAGGGTTCCGCCCCGATGCCGGCGACCTGATCAGCGACAAGATGACGGCCCGCGTCGCGGCGGTGGCCATTGCCCTGGTGGCATTGGTGCCGACCTGTCCCGGCGACGGCATCTGCGAAGTGCCGCCAGAAACCTGCACCCTGCTGCAATGCGCCCTGAAGCCCCCGCTGTCGGCATGGGTTCATCTGATCGCGGCGGCGGTGTTTTTCGGGGCGCTGGCGCTCTATTGCCTGGTGCTGTTCACCAAGGGGGCGGTGGATGGACCAGAGAAACAGGCATCGAATCGCATCTATCGGATCTGCGGCTGGACCATCATCGTCAGCATCGGGATGGTGGGCCTATTGTTCGCCGCCCGGCTGGACGATCCGTTGAAGGGGCTGAACCCCGTATTCTGGCTGGAAACGATCGCAACCTTTGCCTTTGCGGCAAGCTGGATGGTCAAGGGCGACGCGCTGCGCCCGTTGGTGCATACGGTCGCGGCGATGCGCTGATCGGGTCAGTCTTCGCCGCCACGGCCCCGAAGGCGGCGAAAAGCCCGCCCGGCCGATTCCCGCCGGCATGGGCGCCTTTCGCTATTGCGCCGCGATCACTGTCTGGATGGGACCGTCGGCATCCAGAACAGACAGTCTGCGGATGACCGCTGTGAACCTGGCTGCGAAGTCGTCGAACCCCTCATGGGGGGTGATGGTCTGTTCATCCATGTACAATGCCCGGTCGATTTCCAGTTGCACCACATGGACGTTCTGGCCGGGGCGCCCATAGGTCGAACAGATATAGGCGCCCGCAAAAGGCGAATTGCGCCGCACGCGCCAACCTTCGGATTCGATGGCGGCGACGATGGCGTCCGACACCCGCGCGGCGGCTGACAGGCCATGGCGATTTCCCAGAACCATGTCTGGCCGCGACCCTTGCAGATGACCCAGCGCATCATGGGGCATCGAATGCATGTCGATCAGGATCGCCTGGCCGAACCGGGATCGTGCCTCGGCGATCAGGCCGGACAAGGCCTGATGATAAGGCCGCCAATAGCTGTTGATGCGGCGTTCGGCCTCGGACCGTTCAAGGGGGCGTTCCAGGATCGCGCGGCCTTGGGACACGACGCGCGGGATGACCCCCAGCCCCGCCAGGGTCCGCTGGTTCAGCGGATGGCGCGGCACGCCGCGCACGACAAGGGGGTCGATCTCGTCGGGCGCGCGGTTCAGGTCCACGACGGCGCGGGGCACCTGCGCCCGAATCGTCACCGCGCCAAAGTCGGGCGCGCCGGCGATCAGCCGGTCCACGAAGGCATCCTCGGACGAGCGCAGCGTTGCGGGGGGCAGCCGCGTGCCCTTCAGGAACCAGTCGGGATAGATGCAGCCCGAATGCGGGGATCCAAAGATGACGCCACTGACCCAGTGATCGGGCCGCTCGATCAGGACGGAAAGGTCGGATTCGGTCAAGGCAGACCCCGGCAGGCGGTTTCTTCGGGTCCCATATAAGCAATAACTTTCTTGCTGCGATAGGCTTGAAACCCTGTTTGCCCGTCTGTATAGACACGCGGACCCAAGGCCGTTCGGCGCGCAATCCTGCGGGCCGGACTTCCGGGGAACGGGCGGTTAGCTCAGCGGTAGAGCACTACGTTGACATCGTAGTGGCCACTGGTTCGATCCCAGTACCGCCCACCATTGTTTTCGCCGCCCCCGGCCGGACAGTCGGGGGCCTTTCGTTTTCCTGCGGCTGCGGGCCGCGTGATGGAGAAAAACCGATGAAGGTTCGCAATTCGCTCCGCTCGCTGAAAAGCCGGCACCGCGACTGCCAGGTGGTGCGCCGCAAGGGCCGCATCTATGTGATCAACAAGACCAACCGCCGGTTCAAGGCCCGCCAGGGCTGATCGACCGGTCCCCGTGGATCGCAGGGAGAACGAGACAACCCGCCACGCCGGCGGGTTTTTTCATGCCGCGGTCGGCGTTGGGGGGAGCCGTCCGGCGATCCGCCTGCACCCCCTTTCCATGGCGCCGCTTTTCCTTTATGGGCGGCCATCCGCCAAGGCGGAGACCTCCACGGGCCAGCGCTGGACGACATCCCGGCCTGAGCCATAACCCTTTTGCAAAAGGAGAACCCGATGTCGATCACTGTCGAGGAAAAGGCCCGCGTCATTCAGGAATTCGCGACCGGGGCCAACGACACCGGCTCGGCCGAGGTGCAGGTGGCGATCCTGTCGTCGCGCATCGCCACCCTGACCGAGCATTTCAAGACCCACAAGAAGGACAACCATTCGCGCCGTGGCCTTCTGAAGCTGGTTGCACAGCGCCGCAAGCTGCTGGACTATCTCAAGCGCAAGGACGAGGCCCGCTATACGGACCTGATCGGCAAGCTGGGCCTGCGCCGCTGATCGCGGCACGGCCGACCGCCATCCTGCATCAAGCGCCCGCAAACGATTTGCGGGCGCGTTTGATTTGCAAAGCGGGATGGTTAAGAATTCGTTAAAATTCATAGGGCTTTGTCGTAGGCTAAAGGTGGTTTGCGGGCTAGTTTCGCGATGTTTTTGTGAAAGGAACCGCACATGGTACTGAGTCTTCTGAAGCCCGTCATGAGCCCATCGCCGTCATCCACCACCACGACCGCGCCCACGACCAATATATCCGCCTCCACCTCTGCATCTGCGCCCCCCGAGTCGGAGTCCACCACCGAGGCTGCCGGGCAGCAGACAAGCCAGCCCGAGGCGCCCGAGGGGGTGAGGTTCGATTTTTCGGACGCTGCCCTGAAACAGATCGAGGCGGCGGCCTTGTCGGCTGAAACAGCGATGATGTCCGGGTCCACCCGGTCCTATGGCCTGAGCAGGTCAGAGGCTCCTGCGGCAACGTCCGCCGGTCCTGTCGAGCGATCGGCCGATGCCGTCGACCCGACCGAGGAAGATCGCGCCCGCGCCTGGGCCATCCGGGGAATGGAGCGGGAAAAGCTGCTGAATCTGGTCAGCACGCTGAACGCCACACCTGCCGCCAATCCGGCCGAAAAAGAGGTGGCAGAGTATGCCGCCGCTCAGCCAAATATCCAGATAGCCCCGTCGTCCGATCGCCTCGTGGCGTGATAAAACCTGTATCGCCCTGTCACGCCCGCAGCCTGTCAAGCTGCGGGCGTTCTGATTATTTCCCCCAGGAACTTGGACAAGATTTTGGTCTGAATGGTTTTTCATAATCCATTCGGCCAAATGCGTCGTCTTTTCTGTCCTGCGGGCACTTTCTTTTCATGTCCAGGTTTCTTCCCGGCAGACCCCCTCCAATCCTATGGCGGCAACCATGCAGCCCGGAATCTGCCTTTGTCCGACAATCTGGTTTCCGCCGATGATCGCCCTCGGCATCTCTGCATGGCGCGAGAGGTCTGAGAGTTCCGAAGAATGTCTCCTCCGGGCACAGGCACTCACCTGCCTGCGCCTGCAAGGGCGGCGAAAGCCCGAATCGCGCCGGGCTTCCCAAGACCCGTGTTTTCCTGTAATGCCCCGCCATCTGTGACGTGACGCCCCAAGCCCCGGGGCACATGCAAAGGATAGGGGCGGCGGCAATGGGGCCGCCATAGGACACGGCCGCTGCCAGAGGGCTGGCGCGGCCCAGAGGAAACCAGATGTTCGACGAAGTGAAGAAATCCATCCAGTGGGGCCAAGAAACGCTCACGCTGGAAACGGGCAAGGTTGCCCGTCAGGCCGACGGCAGCGTCATCGCCACCCTGGGCGAGACCAGCGTCATGGCCAACGTGACCTTCGCAAAGGAACCCAAGCCGGGGCAGGATTTCTTTCCCCTGACGGTTCATTATCAGGAAAAATACTATGCCGCCGGCAAGATCCCCGGCGGCTTCTTCAAGCGCGAGGCGCGCCCGACCGAAAAGGAAACGCTGACCGCGCGCCTGATCGACCGGCCTTGCCGTCCGCTGTTCGCGCCGGGCTTCAAGAACGAAACCCTGGTGATGTGCACGGTCCTGTCGCACGATCTGGTCAACGATCCCGACATCGTCGCGATGATCGCGGCATCGGCCGCGCTGACCATTTCGGGCGTTCCCTTCATGGGGCCGATCGGTGCGGCCCGCGTGGGCTTTGCCAACGGCGCCTATGTGCTGAACCCCGAGGTTCAGGATATGGACAACCTGCGCGCCAATCCCGAACAGCGCCTGGATCTGGTCGTCGCCGGCACCAAGGACGCCGTGATGATGGTCGAATCCGAGGCCTATGAGCTGACCGAGGAGGAGATGCTGGGCGCCGTCAAGTTCGGCCACGAACAGATGCAGCCGGTCATCGACCTGATCATCGACCTGGCCGAGGCTGCCGCCAAGGAGCCTTTCGATTTCCGGTCGCCCGACTACAGCACGCTCTCTGCCCGCGTGAAGGAACTGGGCGAGGACGGGATGCGCGCGGCCTATGGCCTCATCGACAAGGCCGAGCGGCGCGACGCGATCCAGACGGTGCGCGAAACGATCGTGGCCAGCCTGTCCGAGGAGGAACTGGCCGATCCGAACCTGGGTTCGGCGCTGAAGAAACTGGAATCCGGTATCCTGCGCGGTGACATCATCCGCGGCGGCGCCCGCATCGACGGCCGCGACAACCGCACCGTCCGGGCCATCCAGTCCGAGGTCGGCATCCTGCCGCGCACGCACGGCTCGGCCCTGTTCACCCGCGGCGAGACGCAGGCCCTGGTGGTCACCACGCTGGGCACCGGCGATGACGAACAGATCATCGACGCGCTGCACGGCAACAGCCGCTCGAACTTCCTCCTCCACTACAATTTCCCGCCCTATTCGGTGGGCGAGGTGGGTCGCGTAGGGTCGCCCGGCCGCCGCGAGATCGGCCACGGCAAGCTGGCCTGGCGCGCGTTGCAGGCTGTTCTGCCCGCACCGACGGATTTCCCCTATACCATCCGCCTCGTGTCCGAGATCACCGAATCGAACGGTTCGTCCTCGATGGCGTCGGTCTGCGGCGGCTCGCTGTCGATGATGGATGCGGGTGTGCCGCTCAAGGCGCCGGTGGCCGGCGTGGCCATGGGCCTGATCCTCGAGGATCAGGACAACTGGGCAATCCTGACCGACATCCTGGGCGATGAGGATCACCTGGGCGACATGGACTTCAAGGTTGCCGGCACCGCCGAGGGCATCACCAGCCTGCAGATGGACATCAAGGTTCAGGGCATCACCCCCGCCATCATGGAGCAGGCCCTGGCCCAAGCCAAGGACGGCCGGCTGCATATCCTGACCGAGATGGGCAAGGCCCTGACCGAAGGGCGCCGCGAATTCAGCGCCCATGCCCCGCGCATCGAGACGATGACCATCCCCACCGACAAGATCCGCGAAGTGATCGGTTCGGGCGGCAAGGTCATCCGCGAGATCGTGGAAACCTCGGGCGCCAAGGTGGACATCAACGACGACGGCACCATCAAGATCGCCTCGGCCAATGCCGATTCGATCAAGAAGGCCTATGATCTGATCTGGTCGATCGTGGCCGAGCCGGAAGAGGGCAAGATCTATACCGGCAAGGTCGTCAAGCTGGTCGATTTTGGCGCCTTCGTAAACTTCTTCGGCAAGCGCGACGGTCTGGTTCATGTGTCCCAGATCGCCAACAAGCGCCTGACCCATCCCAACGAGGTTCTGAAGGAAGGCCAGGAGGTCAAGGTCAAACTGCTGGGCTTTGATGACCGCGGCAAGGTCCGCCTGGGCATGAAGATGGTCGACCAGCAGACCGGCGAGGAAATCGCCGAGAAGAAGGAAGAAACAACCGAAGGCTGAGGCCCGTTGTCTTGAACCGACAGGATGCCCCCGGTCCCCGGGGGTATCCGTGCTTTGACCGGGATTGCAGATGGCTCATCTGGCATCATTCTGGACTGGCGGCGGGCTGGGCCGCCAAGGGGCAGAGGCGTTTCCAGCGCAACCCAGGCGATCGTCCGGCGACCGCCATTCCCTTTATCCCCTGATCAGGCAGTACCGCATGGCCGGCGACAGGGCCTTGGGCCTTGGGGCACAGGCTGTTGCAGCAGGCCCGGCCGACGCGGCGCGGCACGGGCCGGGACTGATGGTCACGCCGGATCCTTGGCAAACCGCAGATAAGGCAGCTTGATGTCGAGGGGGCCATAGCGTTCCGCGGCGGCCTTGTCGTCCAATGCCAGGGCCACGATCACGTCCTGCCCCGGCACCCAGTCGGCCGGCGTGGCAATGGGCACGCCATCGGTCTTGCGCACGGCATCCAGGGCCCGCAGGATTTCGGCAAAGTTGCGGCCGATCGACATGGGATAGGTCATCGTCAGACGGATCTTCTTGTCCGGTCCGACAATGAAGACGCTGCGCACCGTCGCCGAATGCTGCGGCGTGCGCCCTTCGGTCGGCAGATAGTATTCGGCGGGCAGCATGTCATAGGCCTTGGCCACCGTCAGGTCGCTGTCGTCGATGATCGCGAAATTGGCCGGAGCACCCGCGACCTGCTCGATGTCGCGCTTCCATTTGGCGTGGTCCTCGACCGAATCGACCGAGACGCCGATCACCTTGGTGTTGCGCTTTTCGAATTCAGGGATCAGCCGGGCCACGGCGCCGAATTCGGTGGTGCAGACCGGCGTGAAGTCGCGCGGGTGGCTGAAGATGATGGCATAGCTGTCGCCCAGCCAGTCGTGAAACCGGATCTCGCCCTCGGTCGAGGGGGCGGTGAAATCGGGGGCGATGTCGTTGATGCGCAGGGACATGGCGTGACCTTTCCAGAAAGGGTATCAAAGGCAACATAGGCCGATCAGGCCGGAATGCCAGAGATTGCCTGCAGCGGGCTGTCTGCTTGCCGGGGGTTGCGCCCACGCGATCCGCGATCCACGCTGCGACGGGAAATGCGACAAAGGGATGCCGATGACCGACCTTCTGGACAAGCGCAAGTTCTACATCGACGGGGCATGGGTGGACCCGGCACGGCCCAACGATCTCGAGGTGATCGATCCCTCGACCGAGGATGCCGTAGCCGTCATCAGCCTGGGCGACCAGGCCGACACCGACCGCGCCGTGGCCGCGGCCAAGGCTGCCTTTGCCGGCTGGTCGCAGACCGAACCTGCCGAACGGCTGGCCCATGTTCAGCGGATTCTGGACATCTATCGCCGCCGGGCCGGCGACATGGCCTGGGCCATCAGCCACGAGATGGGCGCGCCGCAGGACATGTCCTTGAACGACCAGGTCGATGCCGGAGCCTATCACATCCAGAACTTCATCGATGCCTTCCGGGATTTCCGCTTCATCCGCCCGTTGGGGGATCACGCCCCGACCTCGATGATCGCATGGGAGCCGGTGGGCGTGGCGGGTCTTATCACTCCCTGGAACTGGCCCATGAACCAGGTCACACTGAAGGTCATTCCCGCGATCCTTGCGGGCAACGCCTGCGTGCTGAAACCCTCCGAGATCGCGCCCCTGTCCTCTTTGCTGTTTGCCGAGATCGTTGACGAGGCCGGACTGCCCAGGGGTGTTTTCAACCTGGTCAACGGCGACGGGTCGGGGGTGGGCGCGCAGCTCTCTACCCACCGCGACGTGGACATGATCAGCTTTACCGGATCGACCCGCGCGGGCATCGCCATCACCAAGGCCGCGGCCGATACCCTGAAGAAGGTGGTTCTGGAGCTGGGCGGCAAGGGCGCCAACATCGTCTTTGCCGATGCCGACGACAAGGCCGTCGTGCGGGGCGCGCGTCACTGTTTCTATAACAGCGGTCAATCCTGCAATGCGCCGACCCGGATGCTGGTCGAACGTTCGATCTATGACCGGGCGGTCGAGACGGCCGCGCGGGTCGCCCAGGAAACGCAGGTGGCCAGCGCCCATCAGCCGGGCCGCCATATCGGCCCGGTGGTCAGCCGCCAGCAATGGGAACGTATCCAGGACCTGATCCAGAAGGGCATCGACGAGGGCGCCCGCCTGGTCGCCGGCGGACCCGGCCTGCCCGAGGGCGTCAATCGCGGCTATTTTGTGCGCCCCACCGTCTTTGCCGATGTCGGCAACGACATGGCCATCGCCCAGCAGGAAATCTTTGGCCCCGTCCTGTCGATCATTCCCTTTGACAGCGAGGACGAAGCCATCGCCATCGCCAACGACACTCCTTATGGTCTGACAAACTATGTCCAGTCGCAGGACGGCGCGAAACGCAACCGCGTGGCCCGCCGCCTGCGGTCCGGCATGGTCGAGATGAATGGCGTGTCCCGCGGTGCCGGATCGGCCTTTGGCGGTGTCAGGATGTCGGGCCGTGCCCGTGAGGGCGGCGTGATGGGGCTTGAGGAATTCATGGATTCCAAGGCCATAAGCGGCTGGGCCAACGACTGAGCCTGCCGGTCCCTTGGGATGTCCGATAATACCGGGCATTTGAGGGGTTAACTTGTTCTTTGCCCTGCATATCGCGACATTGTACCCGAATGGTTCAAGGCGGTCAGGACAATGGCAAGGCAAAAAGGGGCTGATGGTCCCACGATCATGATCAAGCGGGTCACCGCCTCGACCGAAGTGGGACACCACGGCGGGGCATGGAAGGTTGCCTATGCGGACTTCGTGACCGCAATGATGGCATTTTTCCTGCTGATGTGGCTGCTGAGCGCCACCACCGAACAACAGCGCAAGGGTTTGGCCGATTATTTCAATCCGACCATCGTGCGCACGCCGGGCGCCTCGGGCGATGGGCTGGAACAGTTGGGCAAGGCGCCATCCGACGCTGCCTTTGAACAGATCGCCGCCGAAATCGACCGGCAACTGCGCGGTGGCGGTGGCGAATCGCAGCAGTTGACCAACCTTTTGCGCCATGTCGCGACCCGGATGACCGATGAGGGCCTGGTCATCGAACTGGGCGACCTGACCGACCAGCCCCTGTTTGTCGAGGATACCGGCCAGCCGCAGCCGATTCTGTCCGACCTGACGCGAATCATCGGTCGGGTCATCGCCAAGACCCGCAACCAGATCGCCATCTCGGGCCATGTGCGGGCCTATCCGGAAACCCTCGTGACCTCTCCGGTCTGGGCCTTGTCAAACGCGCGTGCCCATACCGTGCGCAACCTGCTGGAAGGGTCGAGCCTGGACGCGCAGCGAATCCAGCGTGTTACGGGATATGCCGACCGCAAGGCAGTAACCCAGAATCCCATGGACCCGGCCAACAACCGGATCGAGGTGATTTTACTCAGATGACCACGGCGATTAGCCGAATCTTAAGCCCTGGCATGGATGATCCATGTTGAACCACAAGAAGGTGATGCCATGTCAATGTCTTCCGCAATGAGCGCCGGGGTTTCGGGGCTGGCTGCGAACTCCACGCGTCTCGCCACCATCTCGGACAATATCGCGAATTCCGGAACGCACGGCTACAAGCGAGTAGAGACCGACTTCAACGCCTTTGTGATGAATCAGGGCCGGACAGCCGGGCTGTATTCGGCGGGCGGCGTCACGGCAGCCACGCAAAGGGTGATCGAAGATGACGGAGGGCTCACTACCACTGGCCATCCTCTGGACATCGCGGTGGCGGGGCGCGGCATGTTGCCGGTAACGTCGATCGTGGGTATCGACAACGGGTTCTCTGATGCCCCTTTCATGATGACCCGGACAGGGTCGTTCAGAACCGATGCCGAGGGGGTGCTGAGAACCGGTTCGGGACTGGTCCTGATGGGGTGGCCGGCCCAGCCGGATGGCACGGTGCCGGTGATGACGCGCGACAGCATGGGCAGCCTTGCTCCGATTGTGGTCAATACCAACCAGACCGCCGGCGATCCGACGACCAGGGTTTCGCTGGGCGTCAACCTGCCCGCCACGGAAACGCAGCCGGGCGCATCGGGTGCGCCTCTTCCTTTGAAGGTGGAATATTTCGGCAATCTCGGCACCTCGGAATATCTGGACATCAACTTCGTGCCGGACACGTCAGACCCGATGGGCATGTCCAACACCTGGGTGATAGAGATCAGCGATTCTGCATCGGACCCGGCGCTGAACCCCATCTCGACCCATACCATCACCTTCAATGACGGGCGGGCCAATGGCGGCAGCATTGCCACCGTCGCACCTGCCGGCAACTACGATCCGGTATCAGGCTCGATCTCCCTGGCGGTCGGGGGCGGCGTGATGGATCTGGTGATCGGCACACCGGGGGGGACGACAGGCCTGCGGCAGTTGTCGGCCAATTTTTCGCCCACCAATATCACCAAGAACGGATCGCCCGTCGGAAACCTGACCACGGTCGAGGTGGATGCCAATGGCTTCCTGAAGGCCAGCTATGACACGGGCTTCATCAAGACGCTTTATCAGATTCCGCTAGTGGACGTGCCCAACCCCAACGGGCTGAATTCGCTCAGCGCACAGGCCTATACCGTGTCATCGACGTCGGGGAACTTTTTCCTGTGGGATGCAGGCGACGGACCGACCGGGGCGATCCAGGGTTATGCGCTTGAGGAATCGACCACCGATGTGGCCAAGGAACTGACCCATCTGATCCAGACGCAGCGCGCCTATTCCTCGAACGCCAAGATCATCCAGACGGTGGACGAGATGCTGCAAGAAACCACCAATATCAAGCGCTGAAGGACCCGGGGACATGAGCATCGCACGCGCCCTTGGCAACGCCCTGTCGGGACTGACCACGACCGCCCGGGGAACCGAGATGGTGGCGGCCAATATTGCGAATGCCTCGACACCGGGCTATGCGCGGCGCGATCTTGTCGTCAGCCCCCAGACGGTCGGGGGCAATGCCGGGGGCGTCAGGATCGACGGCGTGTCCCGCGCCGTCAATGCCAGCATCCTGTCCGAATTGCGCTCGGCCGAATCCGCGCGCGCCGAGGCTGCGACCCGGCTGACCTTTGCAGCCGAGATCGAAAACGCCATCGGCATTGCCGGCAATGCCGGAAGCCTGGGGTCTGCCCTGAACGACTTTCGCGCGGCTCTTGGTTCGGCCGCCAGCCGGCCCGATGATGAGGTTCGGCTGACCCATGCCGTGGACAAGGCGCGGGTTCTGGCCCGGCAGTTCAACACCATCTCGGACAAGGTGCAGGCTGCGCGTAGCGCCGCCGATCAGGCAATCGCTGACGATGTCGCCACCCTGAACGTGTCGCTGACCCAAGTGGCCGATCTCAACCGCAAGATCACTGCCTTGGAGGCGGACGGCTCTGACCCCTCGTCGCTCTACGACCAGCGCCAAGGCATCATCAGCGAAATCGCCAAGATCGTGCCGGTTCAAGAGGTGATGCGTCCCGCGGGCGCCGTTGCGCTGTTCACCGCCGAAGGTGCGGTGCTGTTGGACGGAACGGTTCCCACGGACTTCTCGTTTGCGGCGGCGGGCCAGATCACCCCGGACCAGACGATCGGGGCGCCGCTTGCCTTGTTGACGCAAAACGGCATTGACCTGTCTTCGCCGCAAATGCGGCTTTATGGGGGCGGGCGGCTGGCTGCAAATTTCGCCATCCGCGATGAACTGGCCCCGGCAGCCCAGTCGCTGGTGGACGATCTGGCCATGGACTTGCATGATCGTCTGACCGATCCGGCAGTTGATCCGACCCTTGCGGCGGGAATGGCCGGACTTTTCACCGATGCCGGAGCTTTTGCCGATCCGGCAAACAAGGCCGGACTGGCCGGGCGCCTCGGGGTGAACTCGGCTCTTGTGATATCCGAAGGGGGCGATGCCTGGCGTTTGCGATCGGGCATCGGCGCGGCGACCCCCGGTGCCGTTGGCGATTCATCCCTGCTGATCGCCCTGTCGAACGCCATGGACACAGCACAGGCCGCGCCCAGCGCGACAGGTTTTTCCGGCACGGCTACGCTGATAGGTCGGCTTGGCGCGGTAGAGTCGCAGATTTCGACCGCAAGGGTGAATGCCCAATCCGCAGCCACCGTCCGCAACAGTCAGGCCGATACCATCGCCACGCGCTTTCTGGCCGATGGAGTCAATAGCGACGCTGAAATGCAGAAGCTTCTGCAATATGAACAGGCTTATGCCGCTAATGCGCGCGTGATCCAAGCCATCCAGACCATGATGGACCAGATATTGGAGATTTGACGATGACGGTTCAATCCATCGGGGACCAGGCCCGCGCGTTTGCGATGCAATCTGCATCGAACCGGATCAAGACAACGCTGGCGACGCTGACCGCCGAACTTACCAGCGGAGAGGTTTCCGATCTGGGCGCCCGACTGGGCGGCAAGACGCAGAACCTGACCGGGATCGAGGCGCGCTTGGCCATGCTGGCACAATTCAAGTCGAACGCCGCAGAGGCCGCTGCGCATACGGCGGGAATGCAAGAGGCGCTGACGGCAATCCATTCAATGTCTGAAAAGCTTGGGCAAAGCCTTTACATCGAGCCGGCAGGCACAACCGATGCCTCGGTGCGTGCCCGGTCAACCGAAGCGGCCACAACATTCCAGACAGTGGTCGGGCGTCTCAATGCATCGGTAGGTCAGCGGTTCCTGTTTTCGGGCATTGCCAGCGACACTCCTCCGCTGGTCTCGGCCGATGATATGCTGGCAGAATTGTCGAATGTGGTCGGAGGCCTGACAACGGCCGTTGATATGGCCCAAGCGGTTTCGGACTGGTTCGACGCCCCTGCGGGAACCGGAGGATATGCCGATTTCGCCTATCGTGGCATGGCTGACGGTCTGGCCGTCCCGGTCGGCGAGGATACTACCCTGCTGCTGGAAACTACTGCATTGGCTTCCTCTGTTCGAGACACTTTCAAGGGGCTTGCGGCAGCGGCACTGGTTGATCGTGGTGCACTGGCAGGCAATCTCCAGGAGGAACGTGCCCTGCTCAGGGACGCCGGCAAGAATCTCATAGAGGCTTCACCCGCCTTGGTGGCGGAAATGGCGCAGGTGGGTTATGCCCAGCAAGTCATTGCCAGCACTCATACCGAGGGCGAAGCTGCCACAGCCACTCTGCAGACCGCACGCAACACCCTGCGTGAGGCCGATCCTCTTGCAACAGCAACGGCCCTCAACGATGCCGAAACAAGGCTGCAGACACTCTATGCGGTGATCGGCCGGTTGTCGCAACTCAAACTGGTGGATTACATTTGATGCGACAACTGGTGGCCATCCTTCTTATGACGTTGATGCCGATCTGGGCCGCAGCGGCCCCCGTTCGGGTCAAGGATCTGGCAGATTTCGATGGTGTGCGGGGCAACGATCTGGTCGGCTATGGCCTTGTAGTCGGGTTGGACGGGACCGGCGACGGCTTTCGAAACGCACCCTTTACCGAAGAGCTTCTAGCCGGGTTGCTGGAACGGCTGGGCGTGAATGTCACGGACGAGGCGCTGCGGTCACGCAATGTCGCCGCCGTCGTGGTCACGGCGACGCTGCCGCCCTTTGCCCGGTCGGGCAGCCGGATCGATGTCAGTGTGTCAACGATCGGCGATGCAAAGAGCCTTTTGGGCGGGACATTGGTGATGACCCCGCTCAAGGCAGCTGACGGCAATATTTATGCGGTTTCACAAGGCTCGATCATTGCGAGCGGTGCCGCAGTCGAGGGCGAGGCTGCGCGTGTGGTCGAAGGGGTGCCGACATCTGGCAAGATTCCGGCTGGCGCGCGGGTCGAACGCGAAGTCGAGTTCGACTTTGCGGGAATCGAAAACATTCGCATTGCTCTGCGCAATGCCGATTTCACCACCGCCACGCGGATCGAGGATGCCATCAACCGCGATTTCGACCGCCGCTTGGCCACTGCTCAGGACAGCGGCACCGTTCTTGTGGAATTCCGGCAGTTGGGGAATGTAAATCCTGCACGTGTCCTTGGCCGCATCGAGAACCTGACGGTCGAACCCGAGGATCGCGCCAAGGTCGTCATCGACCACAAATCGGGCACGATCGTTATCGGCGAGCGGGTGCGAATTTCAAGGGTTGCGGTATCGCAAGGCGCCTTGACGCTTCAGGTCAGCGAGGCCCCTTTGGTTTCACAGCCCAATCCGTTTTCGCGGGGTGAAACGGTCACTGTCCCGCGCACCGTGGCCGAACTGCGAAACGAGCCGGGTATCGGTTTTGCCGAAGTCGTGGGCGAAACCTCGCTCAGCGATCTGGTCGAAGGCTTGAACGCTTTGGGCGTTCGGCCGCGGGAGATGATCGACATCCTGAAATCGATCCATACGGCCGGGGCCTTGCATGCAGAACTGATCGTCGAATGACAGGACGTCATTTTCTTTGCGAGGGCAAGTGACAGTCGCGGCCGCTTCCCTTACAGGATGAGGCCGTAGTGCTGACCGGATCGCCGATGAAGATCGAAACCACCACCCTGCCCGATGTGCTTGTCCTGACGCCGCCCCGGTTCGGCGACGAACGGGGCTTCTTTTCGGAAAGCTGGAATCGCCGAACCCTGTCCCAGGCCGGCCTTGATCTGCCGGACTTTGTCCAGGACAATCATTCGCTGTCTGCACATGTCGGCACCATTCGCGGTTTGCATTATCAGGCGCCGCCTTTTGCCCAAGGCAAACTGGTGCGTTGCGGGCGGGGATCGCTCCTGGATGTTGCTGTGGACGCTCGCCTGGGCAGTCCCTTTTATGGGCAATGGGTTGCGGTTGCTCTCAGCGATCGGAACGGGCGGCAGCTATGGGTGCCGCCAGGTTTCCTGCATGGCTTCGTCAGCTTGGAGCCTGACACCGAAATCATTTACAAATGCACCGCCCACTATAACCGCGAGAGTGACGGGGCTGTCCGGTGGGACAGCCTGGGCATCGACTGGGGGGTGACCGATCCCATCCTATCGCCCAAGGATCGCGATGCTCCCCCCTTTGCGGAATGGGATTCTCCTTTTGTCTATGGCGGTGGGGCATGAGGATTCTTGTGACCGGCGGCGCCGGCTTTATCGGCTCGGCCGTGGTGCGGCTGGCTATCCGACGGGGGCACGAGGTCGTCAACGTCGATGCGCTGACCTATGCCGCCAATCCTGCCAACATCGCCGAGGCGGCCGGCAGCTCCCGCTATCGCTTCGAGCATGTGGACATTCGTGATCGGGCAGCGCTGGACCGGGTCTTTGCCCAGCACCGGCCCGATAGCGTGATGCACCTGGCCGCAGAAAGCCATGTTGACCGCTCGATCGACGGGCCCGCCGCCTTTGTCGAGACAAACGTGATCGGCACCTTCAATATGCTAGAGGCCGCCCGACGCCACTGGATCGACCAAGGCCGGCCCGATGGATTCCGCTTCCACCACATCTCGACCGACGAGGTGTTCGGCTCTCTGGGGGAAACCGGGCAGTTTACCGAATCCACGCCCTATGATCCCCGCAGCCCCTATTCCGCCAGCAAGGCCGGATCGGATCACCTGGTGCGCGCGTGGCACGAAACCTATGGATTGCCAGTTGTCCTGACCAACTGTTCCAACAACTACGGACCCTATCATTTCCCCGAAAAGCTGGTGCCGGTGGTGATCCTGAAGGCCCTGTCGGGCGAGCCGATCCCGGTTTACGGCGATGGCGGCAACGTGCGGGATTGGCTGTATGTCGAGGATCACGCCGATGCGCTGCTGCTGGTTCTGGAAAGGGGCCGGGACGGTCGCAGCTATAATATCGGCGGCGAAAACGAGGCCAGGAACATCGATCTTGTGCGAACGATCTGCGCGCATATGGACGATCTGCACCCGCGGGGGGCGCCCCATGCCGAGCTGATCACCTTTGTGGCGGACCGGCCCGGCCATGACCGCCGCTATGCCATCGACCCTTCGCGCATCCGGGACGAACTGGGTTGGCGGCCCTCGGTCACAGTCGAGGAGGGATTGCGGCGCACGGTGGAATGGTATCTGGATAATCGCGACTGGTGGCAGCCGCTTCTGGGCCGCAACGGTGTCGGTCATCGTCTGGGCCAAGCGCGATGACCGGCCTGCTGGTTTTGGGCAGATCAGGCCAGCTTGCCCAGGCTCTTGCGCGCCTTGCTCCGGACGCTGCATTCTGGGGCAGGGCCGAGGCTGACCTGACCGATCCCAAGGCCGTCGCATCCCGGTTGCGCGATCATCGGCCCTCGGCTGTCATCTTTGCCGCCGCCTATACGGCAGTTGATCGGGCCGAAACCGATGCCGAGGCTGCCATGTTGCTGAATGCCACGGCTCCGGGGCTGCTGGCCCAGGCTGCGGCTGATTTGGGTATCCCCTTCCTGCACGTCTCGACCGATTACGTCTTCGATGGATCCGGCAATGCCCCGCGCGGCGAGGATGCTGCCCCCGCCCCCTTGGGCGTTTACGGCCGGACCAAGCTGGAGGGGGAACGGCGGGTCGCCGCGGCGGCAGGGCAGTGGGCCATTTTGCGCACCTCCTGGGTTTTTTCCCCGGATGGCGTCAACTTTGTCAAGACGATGCTGCGGCTGGGTGCCGAGCGCGACCGGATCAATGTTGTGGCCGACCAGATCGGCGGTCCGACCGAGGCAGGGCGGATCGCTGCCGCCTTGCTGGAGATGGCGCACCAGATGCGGACCGACCCGCACAAGGGCGGGCTTTACCATTTCGCCGGGGCCCCGGATGCCAGTTGGGCCGATCTCGCCCGCGAGATCATGGCCCGCGCGGGCTTGCCCTGTGCCGTTTGTGACATTCCGTCCGGTGACTACCCGACCCCGGCCCGGCGTCCGGCCAACTCCCGGCTGGACTGCGGGCGCATTGCGCGCGATTTCGGCATCGGCCGTCCCGACTGGCGGGACGATCTGGACAGGGTTCTGCAGCATCTGGGATACGCGACATGACCGCACGCAAGGGCATCATTCTGGCCGGAGGTTCCGGGACACGCCTTTATCCGATCACCCTGGGCGTGTCCAAACAGCTTTTGCCGCTTTATGACAAGCCCATGATCTATTATCCGATCTCGGTACTGATGCTGGCCGGCATCCGCGAGATTGCGATCATCACCACGCCCGACGACCAGGCGCAGTTTCAGCGCCTTCTGGGGAATGGCGGGCAGTGGGGACTGCGCTTTGAATGGATTGTCCAGCCGTCGCCGGACGGCTTGGCCCAGGCCTATCTCTTGGCCGAGGATTTCCTGGCCGGCGCGCCTTCGGCCATGGTGCTGGGGGACAACATTTTTTTCGGGCACGGCTTGTCGGATTTGCTGAAGGACGCCGATCAGCGGAGAGAGGGCGGGACGGTTTTCGGCTATCGGGTGTCCGACCCGGAACGCTATGGCGTGGTGGATTTCCAATCGGATGGAAAGGTCCGTGCGATCATTGAAAAACCGCATTTGCCGCCGTCGAATTTTGCCGTCACGGGCCTTTATTTCCTCGACGGTACGGCCTCTGGGCGGGCAAGAACCGTCCGGCCGTCGGATCGCGGCGAACTGGAAATCACCACTCTGCTGGAAAGCTATCTGCACGAGGATCTGCTGACCGTCGAAAAGATGGGCCGCGGCTTTGCCTGGCTGGACACGGGCACCCATGGCAGCCTGCTGGATGCCGGCAATTTCGTACGCACCCTGGAAAAACGGCAAGGTCTGCAAACCGGTTGCCCCGAGGAAATCGCCTATGAGGCCGGCTGGATTACCGAAGACATGCTGCGCGAACAGGCCCAGAGATTTTCGAAGAATGCCTATGGGCGCTATCTGATGGGGCTGGTCGGTCAGGGTTGACGCAGCCGGCCCATCAGGGCTGCCGCATAGAGCGCAGCCGTGCCGGTCCGCGTCTGGCGGTAAAGTCCGGTACGCATCATCGTGGCGGCCGCGTACGGTCCCGGCTGGCAAAGAGCATCGCCGAGCCGGTCCAGGATCCGGCGGTTTTCCGGCCGGAACACCGTCGTGACAGCGTCCAGCGCCGCATGATTCCGGCCCAGCCAGACGGCGTAATCCCCTGACATCAGCATCCCGGCGCGTTGGGTCATGGCGGCAAGGGTGTCGTTGCGGCCCATTTCGCTGCGCGCGTGCTGCCGATAGAACAGCGCGGGGGTGGCGTCATGGATCAGCACCGCCCCGGCGCCCGAAGTGATCTGGTAGGCCCACCAGTCGTGAGAGGGAATCCGGTGGTTCTGCGCGGGCGCGACGCATTGCTTCAGGATCGCTGCGGCGGGGGCGTTGAACACGGATGTATTGCCCGCCATGATCGCCTGGACCAGGGCGTTGCGAAACCCCAGCGGGCGACGGAAATGGCGCGACGGCGCCACGGGGTTCAGCGCCGCATCCGTAATGACCGTGCGGGCCGCATAATGAGCAGGGCCGTCCTGCGCCGACAGCGCCACCATGGCGCGAGCCAGCTTGTCGGGGAACCAGACATCGTCCTGATCGCAAAAGGCGACCGGCCCGTCTGGGGCAATCGACAGCAGGTGCAGAAAATTCTGCGTGGCGCCCTGGCATGGCCCGGAAACCACCTGCACCTGGCCGGGGGCACAATCGGTCGCGAATTTGGCAACGATATCAGGGGTGCCGTCGCTTGATCCGTCATCCGACACAATAAGCCGCCAGTTTCCCAAGGTCTGTTTGGCGATGCTGCGCAGTTGCGCACTGATGAAATCCGCGCCCTGATAACTGGCCAGAAGGATCGTTAGCGGTGCCTCCTTGGGCTGGCTCTGGAAGGATGGATGGTTCACGCGGAAGCCCCTGGTCGAACAGGTCGGGCTTCTGCCCCCTGCACCCGGCCGATGCAACCGTCATCCGGCCTGACGGGCAATATCCTCGATCAGGATCGCCTTGACGGGCAGATCCGTGCCAGCCTGCGCAGCCTTGTGCAACCGTTCGCGCAGGGGTGCCAGCCGCGCCTCGGCAGTGAAGTTACCATCGAAGCCGCCGGTATTGGCATGGATCAGCAACTCGCGAAGCAAGGCATCGCGCAGGCGGTGTTCCTGCTGTTCCATGGCCGCAAGGTCGCTTTCCGAGGTCTCGATGCTCAGCGTCAGGATCATGACCGCACCCATGTCGCCGTTGCGCATCAGGGGCACAAAGAACTGCGTCGGAAAGGTGAACCATCCCGCAGGCGCCGTGGCCCCGCCTTTTTCGTCGGTCGTGGCGGCATAATCGTCGGCGGGCTTTTCGGATTCATAGTCCTCCTTTTCAGCCTCCGGACTGCTGGGTGCAATCTGGTCCGCGTTATCCGCCGGGGCCTCGGCCTGGTCGGTCGCGGGCGCGCCGGGACGCAGCATCTCGCCCGCGGCAACGCCTCCGACCAAGGCCAGGACCGGGATCAGCAGAACCAGGATCTTCTTCATCGGCGCCCTCAATACGGCAGGATCACGTCGGCCAGTTGCTGGCCGAGACGGGGTTGCTGGACATCCGTGATCTGGCCGCGCCCACCATAGGAGATGCGCGCCCCGGCAATGCGGTCATAGGCGATCTCGTTGCTGCGGTCGATGTCGGCGGGGCGGACAAAGCCGCTGACGGTCAGTTCCCGCAGTTCGAAGTTCACGCGAACCTCCTGAGTGCCCTCGATCTGCAAGGTGCCGTTGGGCAGGGTATCGATTACGGTGGCCGCCACGCGCAGGGTCAGCTTGTCGCGCCGGGTGATGTTGCCGCTGCCCTTGTAGGTCGAGGAGGACTGGGCATCGGCCAGGTCGTCGAAGCTGGCGCCCTCGGGCAGTTTCTCGTTCAAGCGCTGGGGGATGCCGACCATCTGCGGAATGCTGACGCTTTCGCCCGCCGACCGGCTGCGCCCCGAAGTATTGGTCATCTGCGCCTCGTCGTCGATCTGGATCACCACGGTCAGGATGTCACCGCGTGTGGCGGCCCGCCGGTCGCTGATCAGCGACGAGGTGGTCCCTGCCCACAGCGATGCCGCGGCTTCGGGACGGCCGGAATCGACCGGGATTTCCAGGGGCGGATTGGTCATGGCGATGAATTCCTCGCTGTTGCGAGGCGAGGTCAGGGTAGGGGGCTTGCCCAGATGGTCGGCGCGCGCGCAGGCGGTCAGGGTCAGGGCCAGGCAGATCAGGGCGGTCGGTTTCATCGGATATCCTTGCGTCATTTCATGGCCAGCAGGCTGCCATCGGGCTGGACAACCGCGCTGACGGTTGCGCGTGATTCGAGGTTCATCACACGGATCACGTCGCCCGCCGCGCCGTCCGACAGGGTGCGGGCGGTGGTCACGATGCGCAGGGCGCCGCGTTCAAAGACCAGCGGGTGCATCTGGTTACGGGAAATCAGCTTCGGGGCCTGCAACAGCGAGGCCTGCAAGGGCCGGCCCTCGTGAATGGTGATGCGGGTCTGAAGGCCGATGGCCTCGGACGGATCGGACAGACCGAGGCGGTTGCCGTCCATCGCGCGCAGGTCCGCTGCGGTGATCACCGTGCCGGCGGGCAGGGTGCGGGCGGCGGCCAGCACGGCCGCCGATGCGGGCAAGGGGGCCAAGGCCAGGATCAGGGCAAGCCAGCGCATCAGCGCACCTGCGTGGTCGCCGCCAGCATCTGGTCGGCGGCGGTGATGACCTTGGCGTTCAGTTCGTAGCCGCGCTGCGCCTTGATCAGTTCGGTGATCTCGCGCACGGAATCGACCGAACTGTCCTCGAGATAGCCCTGCCGCAGCGTGCCCAGGCCTTCCTGGCCCGGTGTCGTGACCTGCGGCGTGCCGGAGGCCGCGGTTTCCAGAAAGAGGTTCGACCCGATCGCCTCGAGGCCCTTCTCGTTGGAAAAGCCGGCCAGGGTCAACTGTCCCAGCAGTTCCGGCTCGACCTGGTCGTTGAAATAGGCATAAACCTCGCCGGCGGCATTGATCGAGATCGTCCGCGCATCGTTGGGGATGGTAATGGCGGGCACCACCGGATAGCCGTCCGAGGTCACGATCAGCCCATCGGGCGAGCGTTTCAGGCCGCCGTCGCGCGTAAAGGCCGAGATCCCCGAAGGCAGCGTCACCTCAAGGTAGCCGTCGCCGTCGATGGCCAGGTCCAGGTCGCCCTCCGTCGCATTCAGGGAACCCTGCTGCAGGTTGATGCTGACCGCTGTGGGTCGCACCCCCAGGCCCAACTGGACGCCCGCCGGAATGACGGTGCCGTCCGCCGCCGTGACGGTGCCTGGGCGCGTGGCCTGCTGATAATGCAGGTCGGCGAATTCCGCACGCCGGGCGTTGTAGCCGGTGGTGGACATGTTGGCGAGGTTGTTCGAGATCACCTCGACACGGGTCTGCTGCGCGCTCATGCCGGTGGCGGCGATCTGCAAGGCTCTCATGGGCTGTCCTTTCAGCGGGTCATGCCGGTGATCGCGCTGCGGATGCGCTGATCTTCGCGGTCAAGGAAGGATTGGCCCAGTTCGTAGGCACGCTGGACCTCGATCATGCGGGTGATCTCAAAGACGGAATCGACATTTGATTCCTCCAGGAAGCCCTGGCGGATGCGGGCGTCGTCGACCGGTTCGGGCTGTTCGTCCGTGGTGAACGCAGTGCCGCCCTGATGGGTCAGTTGCGCATCTTCAGGGGCCGTGAACACACCGATCTTGCCGAATGCCACGCCGTTTGCGGACAGCGTGCCGTCCGCCCCCACCGCGACGCCGCTGGCGCCTGCGGGCACGATGAT
Source organism: Paracoccus subflavus (assembly GCF_004310345.1). Classification (GTDB taxonomy): domain Bacteria; phylum Pseudomonadota; class Alphaproteobacteria; order Rhodobacterales; family Rhodobacteraceae; genus Paracoccus; species Paracoccus subflavus. The sequence continues at coordinate 84,037 of NZ_SISK01000002.1, forward strand.
CGGGGCCATCCCCTCGTCCAGCAGGCGGAAGCCATCGGCGGTCATCAACTCGCCCTCGGCCGAGGGCAGAAAGGCGCCCGCCCGGGTCAGGCGGTTGCCGTCGGGCGTCTCGACCAGAAAGAAACCTTCGCCCTCGATTGCCAGGTCGTAATTGCCGTTGGTCTGGGTCAGCACGCCTTGGTCAAGATCGACCAGACGGCCGCGCGCATGGGCCATCGACAGCGTGTCGCCGCGGCGGTCGAGCGCCGAAAGGTGTTCGGCAAAGATCACACCTTCGCGGCGAAAGCCGGTCGTATTGGCATTGGCGATGTTGTTGGCGACCACCCGCATTTCCGCCATCAGGCCGGATTGCCGGGTCAGGGTCGCGTAGATTCCGTTCTCCATCGGCTCAGCCTCCCGCGACCAGGGGAATGATCTGCCCCAGATAGAAATCAGACAGGGCGGTGGTCATGAAGCTCATGCTGACCCAGAAGACCGCCAGCATCAGCCCGACCTTGGGCACGAAGGTCAGGGTCATTTCCTGGATCGAGGTCAGCGCCTGGAACAGCCCGATGACCGCCCCCGCGATCAGGGCCACCGCCAGCATCGGGGCGGACATGCGCACCGCGATCAACAAGGCCTGGCGCAGCATGTCGAAAAGCAGCGTTTCATCCATGGATCACACCGGCATCCGCAGGATTTCCTGATAGGCCTCGACCACCTTGTCGCGGATGGCGACAACCGTCTCCATGGCCAGTTCGGCCTCGGCAATGGTCTGAACCAGGCGATGCGTTTCGACCTGTCCGGTCATGGCTCCGGTGGCAACGGCATCGACCTTGCCCATCTGGGCAGCAAAATCCTCGGCCGCTTGCGACACGGCTTGGACGGCGGGGCCGGACGGTCCCGGCGTGACCGCGGTGCGGGCTGCGGAATAGGCAGTGGCGGCATTGAGACTGGTGAGCATAGCGAGCCTTTCTAGCGACGCAGAAGATCCAGAAGCGACGCGCCCATCTGGCGCGTTTGTTCGAACATTTTCAGATTGGCCTCGTAGGAACGACCAGCCTCGCGCGAGTCGGCGATCTCGATCACCAGATCCACATTCGATCCCAGATAATAGCCGTCGGCATCCGCCATGGGATGCGATGGATCGTAAAGGCGCGGCAGTTCCCGCTGATCCAGCCGCAGCCGCGAGGCATCGACCTCGCCCGAAGGGCGGCCGAAGCGGATGGCCTCTTCGAAGGTGACAAGCTTGCGGCGATAGCCGGGGGTGTCGGCGTTGGCGATGTTCTCGGCCGTGTGGCGCAGGCGTTCGCTTTGCGCGCGCATTCCCGATGCCGACAGGTGCAGGGCGGATACGGGACGGTCCATCACGCCCTCCGCCCGATGCTGGTGCGCATCAGATCAAGCGCCGAGCGATAGATGCCCAGCGACAGGTCATGGCTCCGCTTGACTTCGGCCGCCTTCAGCATCTCTTCCTCCAGCGAGACGGAGTTTCCATTGGGCGAGACGCCCGTTTCGTCGGAAACCTGTCGGGCTGCGGGGGACCAGCCGGGCGCTTGCAAATGACGCGGATCGGTTGCCCGCAAGGGTTCGGACGCTGCACGATAGCTGTCGGCAAAGGACTGCACGTCCCGGGCCTTGAAGTCCGGGGTATCGGCATTGGCGATGTTGCGCGCCACCGTGATCTGGCGCTGGCTTGCGTGATGGCCCAAGGCGCGGGCCATGCGCATGACTTCGATCTTTTCAAACATGAGGCTTCTCCTCATTGGCGATAACCCGGTCTTAACTGCGATTCGTTTAGAAACCGTTTGCGGACTGAAAAAACGGATGGGACTATGGACCAGTTGGCTTCGATCGCGGCACGGATCGCCGATCTGCGCGTCACCCGGCATTTCGGCCGGGTCCATTCCATGCAAGCGGGCCTGATCCGTGTCGAGGGGTTGAACACCCATGCCTCGGTCGGGGACAGGGTTATGATTTCCCTGCAGAAAATGAACGTCGGCGGGGAAGTCGTGGGGTTGGCTCCCCGCCATGTCGAGGTGCTGCCCGAAGGAAATACCGAAGGGTTGTCGGTCGGGGCCGAGGTCGAGCTGTTGTTTGCCCCCTCCATCGCCCCCTGCGATGGATGGATCGGACGAATCATCGACCCGCTGGGCCAGCCCTTGGACGGGCGTCCCCTCCCCAAAGGGCACGAACCCCGCCCGTATCGGCGCGAGGCGCCCCCTGCTGTAAGACGCAAAAGGCTCGGTGGTCGGCTGCCGACGGGGTTTGCCGTTTTCGACACCCTGCTGCCCCTGGTCATGGGCCAGCGAATCGGGCTGTTCGCGGGATCGGGCGTGGGCAAGTCCACGCTGCTGTCGGGGCTGGCCCGGGGTGTAGAGGCCGATGTGGTGGTGATCGCGATGATCGGCGAACGGGGCCGCGAGTTGCGCGAATTCGTGGAAAAGACGCTTGGCCCCGAGGGCATGATGCGGGCGGTGATCGTGGCCGCGACCTCGGATCGGTCGCCCCTGATCCGGCGGCGCTGCGCCTGGGCGGCCATGGCGGTGGCCGAGCATTTCCGCGATCAGGGGCGTCACGTCCTGTTTCTGGCCGATTCGATCACCCGATTTGCCGAAGCCCACCGGGAAATTGCTCTGGCCGCGGGCGAGCCCCCCAGTTACCGCGGCTTTCCGCCATCGGTATCGAACCTGATCATGGCGCTTGCCGAACGATCCGGGCCGGGACTGGAGGGAACAGGCGACATCACCGGCATTTTCAGCGTGCTGGTTGCCGGATCGGACATGGACGAGCCGGTCGCCGACATCCTGCGCGGCACGCTGGACGGACATGTGGTTCTGGACCGGACAATCGCGGAACGTGGCCGCTTTCCCGCCATCGACGTCGTGCGCTCTGTGTCCCGTTCGCTGCCGGACGCGGCAACGAGCGAGGAAAACCGCCTGATCGGCGAAGCCCGCGCGGCCTTGGGGGCCTATTCCGAATCCGAACTGATGATCCGGGCGGGGCTTTATTCGGCCGGGACCGACCCGCGTCTGGACAAGGCCGTGAAACTTTTTCCCCAGCTAGAGGCTTTTGTTACCGAAAAAACGACGGGTATCGGCGAAAGTTTCACTTTCCTGGACAGGGCGTTGAGAGTGCCGGCACAGGGACGGCCCGTGCGGACAACCTGATCTTCATATAATCGGCTGGTTTGGCTTAATGAATGTTACATTGCAAGGCCACCTCGATGGAGGGAAAAGGCCTATTGCAACGGTCGCAGGTTGAACGGAAAAGGGTGCTGGAATTGGCGATCACCGAATACTTTGTCCGCTATCTTCAACAGCGCGACAATCTGGCTCCACAGGATCTCGAACGCCTGAAAGCCATCAGGACGACCCATGCCAGCTTTGGCCCCGGAGAAGTGATCGTTCCCGCCCATGTGATGGAAACGCGCAGTTGCATGATGCTGCGCGGGCTGTCGGCACGGTCCCATCGTCTTGTGGGCCGGCCCGATGACCGGGTCATCACGGCCCTGCATGTGCCGGGTGACTTTGTCGATCTGCACGGCTTCATTCTGGCCGGGCTGGATCACGCGGTGATTGCCGTCGGTCCCACCGAGGTCGAGCTGATCGAACATGAGGAACTGATCCAGATCACCGAGAACTTTCCGCATCTGACGCGGCTCTTGTGGATGGCGACGCTGATCGACGCGGCCATTCACCGGCAGTGGCTGGTCGCCGCGGCCTCGCTGCGGTCAAGCGCGCATCTCGCGCATCTCCTGTGCGAGATCTACACGCGGCTCAGCGCAGTAGGCGCGGCGTCGGGTGGACAATTCCAGTTGCCCCTGTTGCAGCGCGAGTTGGCCGACATCCTTGGCTATTCGCCCATCCACGTGAACCGCGCGGTTCGCGACCTGCGCGACCGGGGCCTGATCCGCTGGTCGGGGTCTGACATCGTCATCATCGACTGGAATGGGCTTGTGCTGCTGTCGCGTTTCGATCCGGCCTATCTGGATCTCGAGCGCGTCCGCCGCTGATCACTGACAAAGCCGCCAGCCGCCGGGACGCAAGGCGGTGTCCAGATGCAGGTGGTCGTCATGGGCCGCGTTCGATCCCGGGCCCAGGACCGTGGAAAAGAACAGGCAGCCCGACGCGCGAAGCGTGCCCTGGAATGCCTCGGCCAGATCGCCCGTATCGGTGCGCGGCTGGATGGCGATGGGGTCGCCCCGTGACAGGACAACGCCAGCGATGTCGATGGCATTGCCAAGGGCATGTTCGGACAGCTTCGGCACCTCCTGCCCGGTCCCCACGCGGGGGCGGCAATCATAGGTGGTTCCCAGTCGCAGGCCGGTGACCTGCGGCGCGCCCGGCAACCGCGCCGCGGCCGGTTGCAGAAAGTCGCGTGCCCATGATCCCAACGCCTGCGCGGTGGCACAGCGCATCACGGCCCCACCCTCCAGCGCCAGACCCGGCAGGATCTGTTCGACCCGGATCGGACGGGCAATGCCGCAATCCCGATCCTCGTCGCCGGTAATGGGCGGCTGGTCCTGGAACACCGTTCCCATCGCCGTCAGGGCCGCCTTGCAGGCCGCGAGTTCGACGTCGGTTTCGCGCAACAGCCACCAGGCCGGCGGGAGGGGCGGGCCAAGAACTGCCGCCGGTTCGCCGTCCGGTGTGGGGACGGCAGGCCCGGACGTGGCAGCGGGTGCCGACAACGGTTCCGTCGGACGCTCTGGCGGGCGATCCTGTCCAAGAGCGGGGGCCTGCCCAAGAGCGGGCGCCATCGGCAGGCAGAGCGCCGCCAGGATCGCGGCTGCCCGGATCACGGCTGTTCGCTGACCGGGGGAACGACGAAGCCGTCGGGCAAGGCCCCGGTCAGCGCATGACTGAGGGGATCGGCCTCTGGGACCAGCGAATCGGCCGCTTCTTCCGAGGTGTTCTCGTAGACCGGTTCGACCGGCGTCCTTTTGGCCGCCAGGGGATCGCTGTAATCCAGAGTGGCCTGGGGTTCGGCCGGCATGGCCTCGGCCAAGGCCGGGCTTGCGGCCACCGGCGTTTCCAACGGCTGGGCCGGCGGGATATCACCGGTCGAGATGCCCAGACTGTCGGCGATGGTCACGCCCGACGGCAGGAATTCGACGGCGGTTCCGTCGATCTTGACCATATGAGCCAGTTCCTCGGCATCCCAGTTGGTCAGCCGCACGCAGCCCATCGACTGGTTGACGAACAGTTGCGATGGCGTCGGCGTGCCGTGGATGCCGTAACTGGGCTTGGACAGGCCGATCCAGACCGTGCCGACCGGACCATTCGGACCCGGCGGCACCACCAGGGGCTTGTCATTGTCACCCTGCTGAAAATTGCGCTGGGGGTTATAGGTATAGTTGGGGTCCAGAGCGATGGTGGCCACCTGATGATTGCCCGAGGGCGAGGGTGTTGCCGCCGATCCGATAGTGGCGGGATAATCTACCAGCAACTGCCCGTCCGCCCCGAATCCTGCCACACGGCGCGTATTCACATCCACCAGAATGCGCGTCACCGTTCCCTTGAGTTTCTGACCGGGATTGATGACCTTGATCGTCGCGCCCGGCACCAGATCCACACCGGGGTTCAAAAAGGCGACGAACTTTTCGTCCATGTGGAACCGCTCGCCCAGGCGTTCGGCCACGCTGGTATAGGCCAGGGATTCCATCTGGGCCTTCTCGGCATAGTCGGTGGGGATCGAATCGACCAGACCCTGCGCGTCCTCGGCGGTGATCGTATAGTCCTGGGTCATGGGCTGTGCCGCAAAGGACTGGAGCAGGTTCCAGACATGGGCGTCCAGTTCCCCGTCGATGGGCAGGCCCGCGCGGCGCTCGAAGGCCATCAGGGCACTGCGGCTCATGCCGCCCTTGAAGCCGTCGATGACCCCCGGAGAGATCCCGGCCCGATCCAGCAGAACCTGGACCTTGGTGGTCAGCGCCGAACGCCCCGACGCAAGCCCCCCCGTCCCGCCATAGGCCGCCGCCTCGACATCGGCCGCCAGAAACGGGGCATCGTTCGTTTGGGCCGGGCCGGTCTGAGCCGGGTCGCCCTGAGCCGGGTCGGTCTGAGCCAGGGCGGGCAAGGCACCCAAGGAAGCCAGCATCACGGCAAGCGGGAATCGGAAGGAAAGGAGGGGCATCGGTGTCTCCGTCGAACAGGCGCAGCATCGGCGGTTCTGCGCAAAATCGCCAGATAGACCGTTGTTCACAATCCGGTCAATTCCCGTTCAGGACGCCGTTGGTCCAACCCCTTCTTGTCCTTTTTGCCACGGCCGACGCTTTGGTCCGTGTCGGGCCTTGGCCTAATCCCCTGACATCAGCCGGTGCTGCGGAGGGTAAAGCTGCCGCGCAAATGACAGGGGGGTTGTGTCGGCCCAGTTCGTGCGCTCGATGGCCAGAACGGGGGTGCCCTCCTCGATCTTCAGATGACGCGCATCCTCGGCTCCGGCCCGGTCGGCCATGATCGAGAAGTGTCCGTGGGTCAGGGTTACTCGATCGGCCAGCCATTCATGGGCTGACTTCCGCTCCAGATCTTCGCGCTTCAGGGGCGGCAGAACTCGTGCATTCAACCACACCGTTTCAAAGCAATGCGGCAGGTCGTCCGCGCAATAGATCGCTTTGATCGCCACGGTTTCGTCGCCGGCGGACAGTTGCAGGGCATGGGCCGCCGCCTCGGTCGGGGCCTCTACCGAAAACCCCGCAAGCGCATAGGCATAGATCGCACCCATGTCCTCGATCTCGGTGCGGATCGCAGGCATGTCCAGAACCGTGCGGCGCGCAAGCGTGGTCGCCACCCGTGTGCCGACCTTTCGGCGGCGTTCGATGATGCCGATGTCGGCCAGTTCGCGCAGCGCGCGGTTCACGGTGGCCCGCGCACAGCCAAGGCCGGCCGCCAGCTCCTGTTCGGTAGGGATCAATTCGCCAGGGGGCCATTCGCGGCTGCGAATGCGGTCCAGGACATAGGCGCGCACCGATTGCCACGTGTTCATGCGCCGGCCACCCCCGGCCGCACCTGATGCCCGCAGCGACCGGACAAGATTTCCGGAGGTTTTAACCATTCGACTGACTATGATACTCGAAAAAAGATACAACCCGGCCACATTCGGAAAAAGTTGACGCAAAAGGAAGCTATCCAAATCGTCAATTGGCGGGAACCTGCAGGTTCCTGCCGGCAGGGGGTTATAAGAGAGCCGCTTGAAACCCTTGGAATCGCTGCTATTGCATGATGTGCAGTCAGGGGGTGGAGAACCGATGCGCGCCGAGACATCGACAGCGGGGCCGGCTGCGGCCCCGGGCACGGCCTGGTGCATCCTGACCGCGATCAGCCTGTGCCATATGATCAACGACGTGATGCAGTCGATGCTGGCGGCCATCTATCCGCTGCTTCGGATCGAATTCGCGTTGAGCTATGCGCAGATCGGGGTGATGACCTTTGCCTTTCAGGTCACGGCCTCGCTTCTCCAGCCCCTGATCGGCATGGCCACCGACCGCCATCCACAGCCCCGGTCTCTGCCCTTCGGCATGGCCTCGACCTTTTGCGGGGTGCTGCTGCTGGCCTTTGCCCATCGGTACGAGATGCTGCTGCTGGGGGCGATGCTGATCGGCGTCGGATCGGCGGTGTTCCACCCCGAAAGCTCGCGCGTGGCGCGGCTGGCCTCGGGCGGGCGGTTCGGCACGGCGCAGTCGCTGTTCCAGATGGGCGGCAATTTCGGGCAATCGCTGGGGCCGCTGCTGGCGGCCTTCATCGTCGTGCCGTTGGGCCGCCCGGCGGTGGCCTGGTTCGCGGTTGTCGCCGCCCTGGGCGCCGCGCTGCTGTGGCATGTGGGCGCCTGGGCCGAGGGGCGGCGCCGCGCCACGACCATGCGGGCCGACACGACCCTGCGCCATCCTCGTGGCATCGTGTTCCGGGCAATCGCCGTTCTGGCGATCCTGACCTTTACGAAGAACATCTACACGGCCTCGATGAGCAGCTACTTCACCTTTTTCACCATCGAAAAGTTCGGCCTGGGCACACAGGGAGCCCAGATCATGCTGTTCCTGTTCCTGGGCGGCATGGCCGGGGGCGTCATTCTGGGCGGCATCGTCGGCGACCGGATCGGGCCGCTGCGGGTAATCTGGTTCTCGATCCTGGGGGTATTGCCCTTTACGTTGCTGCTGCCCCATGTCGGGCTGGCGGCGACGGGGGCGCTGGCGGTCGTCATCGGGCTGATCCTGGCTTCGGCCTTTCCGGCCATCGTGGTCTTTGCACAGGAACTGGTGCCGGGCCGCACGGGCACCATCGCCGGACTGTTCTTCGGCTTTTCCTTCGGCATGGGCGGCATCGCCGCTGCGGCCCTGGGCGTCCTGGCCGATGCGCGGGGAATCGAGACAGTGTTCGTGCTGTGTTCGTTCCTGCCCGTCCTGGGCATCCTGACGATCCTGCTGCCGCGACCGGGGCGTCTGATCGGCGGATGACGGGCGAACCCCTGTTTTTCCACATCAGCCCGGACGGTTGCGGAGAGGACCGTCTGGCCCACCTGTTCCACCGGAACGGCCTCCCTGCCATCTGCCACGACGGCGGACGGCTGGCCGAAGATATGCTGTTCGCCAAGGCCAGCGGCGGCGCGCCCCTGACCCGGTGGCCGGGAGCGGTGCTGTTTTCCGGCCTTTACCGCCATGCGCCGCATTGGCGCCCGCCGTTGGAGGCATGGCGCCATTTTGACTGTCTGGCCGGCCGCTTTCCGCAGGCGCGCTTTATCCTGGCCCTGCGCCGGCCCGAGGACTGGATCCTCGACCGCCTGACCCGCGACGGGGGTGCGGTCGCGCGCTGCCACGTCCATCATCGCGGCTGCGGCCCGGCGGATTTGCCAGATATCTGGGCTGCGGACTGGGCCGATCATCTGGCCGCCGTCGAGGCCTTTTTCGGTGACGACCCCCGCCTGATCCGCCTGAATCTGGATCGTGACACACCCGGCGATCTGGCTGCCCGGATGGGTCCGATCCTGTCGGATGCCGGATCGCCGGGCTGGTTTTCCAAAAGCGGCGAAGCCGGTATTGACCCGGCTGCTCTGGCCAAGCCTGAGGCTGAACAGGTCGATCCCGCCTATGTCGAGGATGTCGCGGCATTCTGCCTGTCTGGCCTGTTGCCCGGCACCGGCCCGGAGGCCGGCGCGGACGCCGGTCTTTCGGAATATTTTTCCAGATGGGACGGCGCGGGGGTGGTTGCCGACCGCAAGGGCGCCCCGCGCCGGATCGTGGTCCGGGACGGGATCGCCCTGTCCGCTCCTGATCGTCCCTTCAAGATCCTGCGCGCCGAAGGGGTCATCAACGACGCCCTGCGCCTGGGCTGTGCCCAGCCCCTGCGCATCGACATGGAGGATTCGCGGTGGTTCGGATCGCCGCAGGGCGAACCCTTGGCTGCGCCGACCCTGTGCCACAACCGCCGGGTCGGCGCGCGGAACGCGGTGCTGTGGCCGCTGCCCGACCAGCATTCCATCGGCCTGCCCGGTTTCGACGATGCCGCCCCCGACCCGATCCCGTGGGAAGACAAGCGCGACCAGGTCGTCTGGCGCGGCATGATTTCGGGCAGCGAGATGCGGGATGGCATCAGGCCGGGTCCGGCCGCGCATGTGTTCCTGCGTCAAGTCGCGGATGCGGGGGACGACCCGGCGGCGCGGCAGGCTGCGTGGGACCGGCTATGCAACACCAACCGGCTGGCCTTTGTGCGCCGGTGGTGGGGTCATCCTGATTTCGACCTGGGCGTCGTCATGGCCTGGGGGTTCCGCGAGTTCGCCGCCGACCCGCTGCTGGCACCCTACTGCACGCCGCGCCGAGATCGTGCCTTCTTTCGGCAGTTCCGCTATCAGTTGTGCCTGACGGGCTATGACCACGGCTCGAATTTCATCGGCGCCATCGACGGGCATTCGGTGCTGCTGAAGGAGGAGGACGGGTGGGAAGTGTTCTACTCCGGTCGCTTCCAGCCGTGGAAACACTATATCCCGCTAGAGCGTCATGGCAGCGACATCGCTGAAAAGCTGGCTTGGGCGCGCGCAAATTCCCAAGCCTGCAAGGCCATGGCGAGTGCCGCGCGGGTCGAGGCGGCCCTGCTGCGCAAGCCTGCCACGCGGCGCGCGATCCTGGCGCGCATCCTCGACGGGCTGGCGACTGCGGGCTAGAACGGGAAACCGGAGGATTCCATGACCAAGATCCGCATCGAACCTATCACCGCCGACGCCTTTGCCCCCTTTGGCGATCTGCTGACCCCGCGCGCCACCCCCGACAAGATGATCAATGGAGGCCATTGCGAGCGCCACCATGCCCTCGCCACCATCGAACGGGCGGGGGGCGAGGCGATCATCTCGATCTTCCGGTCAGACGCCGTCAGCCTGCCCTATGACTGCACGCTGCTGGAACGGCACCCGCTGGGCAGCCAGGCCTTCATGCCGCTGGGGCCGGACGCGTGGCTGTCGGTTGTGGCCCCGGATGACGGCGGCAGGCCGGGGATGCCGCGCGCCTTTCTGGTGCCGGCGGGCACCGGCGTGAACCTGCGCGCCGGGGTCTGGCATGGGGTGCTGACGCCGCTGGATCGGCCGGCGGATTTCCTGGTCGTGGACCGCGAGGGCGAGGGCGCGAACCTCGAGGAATATGCCGTTGTCCCTCCTGTCACCATCACCGCATGACATTGCCGGACTTCAGCTTTGAACGGGCCGCCCTGGCTGGGGGTGCCCGCCGCATAGCGGGCGTGGACGAGGTCGGGCGCGGCCCCCTGGCGGGGCCCGTCACCGCCGCAGCCGTGGTCCTGGACCCCGGCAACATCCCCAAGGGACTGAACGATTCCAAGAAGTTGACGGCGAAACGGCGGGAGGTTCTGGCCGAATGGCTGGCCGCCCATTGCGACCATTGCATCGTCCATGTCGGCGTCGATGACATCGACCGCTTGAATATCTATCATGCCGCGCATCTGGCGATGTGCATGGCCGTGGACGGGCTGCGAAGCCGGCCTTGTCATGTCCTGGTGGACGGCAACCGTGTCCCGCACGGGCTGTCCTGTCCCGGCGAAGCCATCGTTGCGGGCGATGCCCGCTGCGTCACCATTGCCGCGGCCTCTATCCTGGCCAAGGTGGCGCGGGACCGGCTGATGGTGGATTTAGCGCAACAGCACCCCGGATATGGCTGGGAAACCAATGTCGGATACCCGACGCCGGCGCATCGGCAGGCCCTGATGGATTTGGGCGTAACACCATATCATCGGCGTTCATTCGGACCGGTACACAACATCTTGTGTAAACCTTTGTCATCAAACCTTTGATTCAAAAAAGAAATTGACGCCGATTCGGCTCTGAATCATCTTAAGCGGATACCAGACCGGCAAAAGCCGGCAGTTTTCCCCGAGGCGATGATGATAAAGATCAAGGATCAGCGCATGGCAGCCGCGCAACCGCTCCCCCTGAACCAGATTCTGGCCGGCGATTGCATCGAGGTCATGAAGGCGCTTCCAGCCGCCAGCGTTGACCTGATCTTTGCCGACCCGCCTTATAATCTGCAACTGCGCGGCGACCTGCACAGACCTGACCATTCCAAAGTCGATGCGGTGGACGATCACTGGGACCAGTTCTCGAACTTCGCCTCTTATGACGCCTTCACGCGCGACTGGCTGACCGCCGCGCGCCGGTTGCTGAAACCCGACGGCGCCATCTGGGTGATCGGCAGCTATCACAACATCTTCCGCGTCGGCGCCGAGATTCAGAACCAGGGCTTCTGGATCATGAACGATGTGGTCTGGCGCAAGTCGAACCCCATGCCCAATTTCCGCGGCAAGCGGCTGACCAACGCGCATGAGACGCTGATCTGGGCGGCGAAGTCGGAAGCCTCGAAATACACCTTCAACTACGAGGCCCTGAAGTCACTGAACGAGGGCACGCAGATGCGGTCAGATTGGGTGATCCCGATCTGCAACGGCGGCGAGCGGCTCAAGGATGCAGCGGGCGACAAGGCCCACCCGACCCAGAAGCCCGAGGCGCTGCTGCACCGCATCCTCATCGGCACCACCAATCCCGGCGACGTGGTGCTGGACCCGTTCTTCGGCACCGGCACCACTGGCGCGGTCGCCAGAATGCTGGGCCGCGACTTCATCGGCATCGAACGCGAACCGGCCTATCGCGAGGTCGCGGAACGGCGCATCGGTCGCACCCGCCGTCTGGACGCGGACGCCCTGTCCACCACCCGCGCCAAGCGCGCCGAGCCGCGCATCCCCTTTGGCCAGGTGGTCGAACGCGGGATGCTGCGGGCGGGGGAGGAGCTGTTTTCCATGAACAACCGCCACAAGGCCAAGGTCCGCGCCGACGGCAGCCTGATCGGCAACGACGTCAAAGGCAGCATCCACCAGGTCGGCGCTGCGCTGGAAGGCGCGCCTTCCTGCAACGGCTGGACCTATTGGCATTTCCGGCGCGAAGGCCGGATGATCCCCATCGACATCCTGCGTCAGCAGATCCGGGCCGAGATGGAGGGCGAGGTGTCTCTCCCCAACTGATCCCACAAGGTTCGCCTGGTTCCCCTGGCTGCCGCCACAAAAGGGGAACTGCCTTGCCCCGCCATGCCCGCATGGCGGGGTTTTTTCGGAAACGCCCCCGCCTTGCTTGACCCCACCCGGCGGCCCGGCTAACCCGGAACCGCATCGCAAGGAGGCCCGCATGTCCGACCGTTATTCGCTTCTTGTCCTGCCCGGCGACGGGATCGGCCCCGAGGTCATGGCCGAGGTGACCAAGGTCATCGACTGGTTCGGGACCAATCGCGGCATGTCCTTTGACATCAGCCACGGGCTGGTGGGCGGGTCGTCCTATGACGCGCATGGAACGCCCCTGACGGATGAGACCATGGCCCGTGCCCAGGCGGTCGATGCCGTGCTGCTGGGTGCGGTCGGCGGCCCGGCATACGACAACCTGGATTTCAGCGTCAAACCCGAACGCGGCCTGCTGCGTCTGCGCAAGGAGATGGACCTCTACGCCAACCTGCGCCCGGCCCAGTGCTTCGATGCCCTGGCCGATTTTTCCAGCCTCAAGCGCGAGGTGGTGGCGGGCCTTGATATCCTGATCGTGCGCGAACTGACCTCGGGCGTCTATTTCGGCGAACCCCGCGGCATCCATTCCGACGACAACAATCCCGACAACGAGGGCGGGCGGGTCGGCATCAACACCCAGCGCTATACCTCGGGCGAAATCCGCCGTGTGGCGCGGTCGGCCTTTGAACTGGCGCGGCGGCGGTCGAACAGGGTCTGTTCGATGGAAAAGGCCAATGTGATGGAATCCGGCATCCTCTGGCGCGAGGAGGTGCAATGGGTTCATGACAACGAATATCCGGACGTGGGCCTGACGCATATGTATGCCGACAACGGCGCCATGCAGTTGGTCCGCCGCCCGCAGCAGTTCGACGTGATCGTGACCGACAACCTGTTCGGCGACATCCTGTCGGATGCGGCGGCGATGCTGACCGGCAGCCTGGGGATGCTGCCCTCGGCCAGTCTGGGCGCACCGATGGCGAACGGACGGCCCAAGGCCCTGTATGAACCCGTTCATGGCAGCGCGCCCGACATCGCGGGGCAGGGCAAGGCCAATCCCATCGCCTGCATCCTGTCCTTCGCCATGGCCTTGCGCTATTCCTTCGACCGGGGCGACGCGGCGGTCGAACTGGAACGGGCGGTCGAGCGGGTGCTGGCGGACGGCGTGCGCACGGCCGACCTGATGGGTCCCGAAGGCGGCACCCCCGTCACGACCGCCCAGATGGGCGACCGGATCGTGGCCGCCCTGTCGCAAGGCTGATGGAGACCGCCACGAACGTCCGCGGCGCGGCCCTGGCCCTGCTGGCCATGGGCCTTTATGCGACCCACGACGTTCTGATCAAGGTGCTGGGCGCGCAGTATCCCGCCCTTCAGGTGCTGTTCTTTTCATCGCTTCTGTCGTTCCCGCTGGTGATGGTCATCATCATGCGCGATCCCACCCCCGGAACCTTGCGGCCGGCCAATCCCGGCTGGGTCGCGTTGCGCAGCATCGCCGGTGTCGTGGCGGGAATGGGCAGCTTCTTCGCCTTTTCCCAACTGCCGCTGGCGCAGGTTTATTCGATCCTGTTCGCCGCGCCCCTGCTGATCACGATCCTGTCGATTCCCATCCTGGGGGAACGGGTCGGCCCCCACCGCTGGGCGGCTGTTGCGGCCGGGCTGGCCGGCGTTCTTGTCGTGCTGCGTCCCGGTGCGCAACCGCTGGAACTGGGTCATCTGGCCGCGCTGTTGGCGGCGCTCGCGTCGGCATCGACGGGGGTCATCATCCGCAAGCTGGGCCGGTCGGAACGCCCGCTGGTCCTGCTGATGTGGCCGATGCTTGGCAATTTCGCAGCCACCGGCGCCTCTCTGGCGCTGGACTACCGCCCGATGGCGCTGCCCGATCTGGCACTGGCGGGCGTGATCGCCTGCCTGGGGCTGGCGGCGGGGTTTCTTCTGATCATGGCCTATCGCGCGGCCGAGGCCGCGATCGTGGCGCCCATGCAATATTCGCAGATCCTCTGGGCCACCGGCTATGGCTGGTTCCTGTTCGGCGAGACGCTGGACCTGCCTACGATACTGGGCGGCGGCATCATCATCGGTTCGGGTATCTACATCGTCTGGCGCGAGGGGCGCGGGGGCAATTCGGCGAACCGCCCGGTGATCGCCTCGCGCATCCGGGCGGAAACCGTGACCGCGCCGCGCAGCACGATCCTGCAAAGATTGTGGCCCCCGCGCCCCTGACGGGGCTTGCAATCGGTCCCGGGCCGCGCTACCTGCCCCACCTACGGTCGGAGCGTAGCGCAGCCTGGTAGCGCACCTGCTTCGGGAGCAGGGGGTCGGAGGTTCGAATCCTCTCGCTCCGACCAGTTTCCCCGAAATCCCTTCCTTCAGGCCTGTCCGATCAGCAGCATGATCAACGGGATCGTCACAATACTGCCCGCGGTCGAGATCAGGATGGCGGCTGACACCCGCTGTTGTGCCACGCCGAAATACTCGGCCAGGATATAGATAGTTCCTGCCACCGGCAGGGCGGATGTGGCGACCATGACGCCTGCGGCAACGGGCTCGACTCCGATCATCCAGGCTGCCAGACCCACGGCCAGGGGATGCAGTATCAGCTTGGCCAGGCTCAGCCAGGTCGATGCCGCCAGCCGTTGGATGCGCCGCCCGGCCAGACCCGCGCCGATGGCGAACAGCGCGCCGGGGGTGGCCGCAGCGCCCAGCAGCACCAGGAACTCGTCCAGCGGGCCGGGCAGGGGCAGGCGCATCTGTGCCCAGGCCAGCCCGGCCACCATCGACAGGACCATCGGATTGGCGACAATGCCCCGCAGGACGGGGATCACGCTGGCCAGACGCAGACCGCCGCTGCGACCGGCATGAATGATCAGGGTGATCAGCGTCGAAAACACCACCATGTCGATGGTCAGCACCATCAGCACCGGCCCGATGGCCTGTTCGCCCAGCAGCACAACCAGCATCGGCACCCCCAGAAACCCGGTATTGCCGATCATGCAGCACTGCGCCTCCATCGCGGATTCCGCCAGCGACAGGCCACGCGCGCGGGCCGTCATCATGCCGATCGCCCAGACCGCAAGCGACCCGCCCAGATAGGCCAGCACAAAGCGCGGGTCGAACAGCGCCGCCAGATCCAGCCGGGCGGCAAAGCGGAACAGCATGGCCGACAGGGCAAAATAGAACACGAACTTGGTCAGCCAGGCGGCCCCGTCCTGCGGAAAAAAGCGCGTCCGCGCTGCCAGCCAGCCCAGGCCGATCAGCCCGAAGAAGGGCAGGGTTTTCAGAAATACAGCCAGCATTGTCGGTGTCTGATCATCCCTGCTGGGCAGGGGTTGCAGGCCCCCGCTCGATAATGAATTCGGTCACGCCGTCGTCGTCGGCGCTGCGCTGGACGACCAGACGATGCCCGGCTTCTGCGCAGAAATGCGGCACGTCGAGGGCGGCCATGGCATCGGTCGCCAGCAGCGTGACCCGCGCGCCAACGGGCTGCGCCATCAGGGCCTTGCGCAGGCGCAGCACCGGCAGGGGGCATACCAGCCCGCGCGCGTCGACGACACGGCTCAAGATACGCCCGCGACCTGATCCAGGCACCACTCGGCCAGATCGTCGGGCGCCAGCTCCTGTCCCATGTCGCCGCAGAAGTCGGCGAATGCCGCGCGCTGTTCGGGCGGGACATGCAGCAGGACGGGGATGCCCTCGGCCACGGCCTGCGCGATCACGCTGCGAAAGCCGCGGCCCACCGCCTCTTGACGACCGAACTTGGGCAGGATCAGCAGTTCGGCCCCCGCCATGCGCGCCGCCACCCGGGCCGATGCGGTTTCCAGCGCCCCGGGATCGAGCCTGCATCCCGACGATCCCGCCCCCAGCGACTGCGAGATGCGGATGGGCCGACCCTCGTCACCGATCACCGTCACATCCATGTCGCAGGCGCAGTCGGCCCCCCGGTCGGTGTTCACCTGCACCGCGCCCGCCACCCGCAGCCCGGCATCGGCCAGCCGGACCGACAGGCGTTCCAGCAGCCGGTCGGCCCCGCCCGGCGGGGCATCCGTTCCCATGGTGAACCATCCCAGCATGTCAGACTCCGCTGTCCAGGGCGAATTTCATCAGCCCGTTGATTCCGTCCACCCCCAGCTTGCGCTTGAGCGCCGAGGAGGTATTGGCCGCCGTCTTGTAACTGACATCCAGTTCGTCTGCGATGGCCTGAAGGCTGAGGCCGCGCCCGATCAGCCCAAGCACCCGCCGTTCGCGGTCCGACAGCGCAGCCAGGGGATCGGCCGCCGCACCCGCCCGCAACGTCGCAAGCGCCATGGCATGCCGGGGGGACAGATAGAATTCGCCCGCCTCGAGCGTGCGCACCGCCTCGCGGAAATCGTCGGGCGGCGCATTCTTGGACAGAAAGCCCTGGGCGCCTGCCTGCAAGGCGCGGGCGGCAAAGCCGGTCTGGTCGTTCATGGAAAAGACCAGGATGCGCGCCTCGGGGGCGGCCGCCAGCAACGGCGCGACCAGATCAAGCCCGTTCGCGCCGGGCAGGCTGATGTCCAGAACGATCAGGTCGGGGCCAGGATCGCCGGCAATCTGGGACAGCGCCTCCTCGGCCGACATGGCCTGCCCGACCGGGTCGTATCCCAGGTCGCGCAGCAGGCGGCTGGCCCCCAGATGGGTGATCGGATGATCGTCGATCACAAGCGCGGATTTCATCGCATCCTCTTTGACGGGCCTTCAGTCGATCTGATGCCGGGGCAGGCTGGCCGCGATGGTGGTCCCCTGCGCGCCCGTGGACAAGGCCAAATCGCCGTCCAGCAGGGTGATGCGTTCGCGCATCCCGGTCAAGCCGGTGCCTTCGCGGCTGTCCGCCGCCATGCCGCGGCCGTTGTCCGATACCGTCATCCGCCAGTGCGCCGGGTCGGTCCACAATCGAACCGCGATGCGGCTGGCCCCCGCATGGCGCAGGGCGTTGGTAGTGCCTTCCTGAAGGATTCGGAACAGGGTCAGGGCGGTGGCCTCGTCGGGTTCGGGCAGGCCGGGCATCACGTCCAGGTCGATATGGGGGACGGCAAAGCGCCGCCGCAGGTCGATCACATAATCCGACAGCACCGTTGCCAGCGGCAACTGACCGATGGCCACCGGGCGCAGGTCGCCCAACAGCGCGCGGTTCACGCGCGCGATCTCGTCGGCGATGGCGGCGATGGCCTGGGCCTGGGCGGCGATGGCGGGGGTGGGCGCGGCCTTGTGCAGGGCGTCGGCCTCGACCCGCAGGCCGAACAGGCAGGGGCCCATCTCGTCATGCAGGTCGCGGGCGATGGCCTTGCGTTCCTCGTCCCCGCGGGTGACGACGCGGCGTTGCAGCCGGGCGCGATCGGCCTGCGCCTGTTGCAGGGCCCGGGCCAGTTCGTCCATCCCGGCGGCGACGCCCGCCAGGTCGCGCCCCGCCACCGGCCCGACCCGGGCCTTCAGGTCGCCCCGGCGCAGGGCGGCCAGACGGCTGGCGATGACGGCCACAGGGTGCAGCGCCTGCCGCGTGGCCAGCAGGATCAGGACGGCCTGCACCAGGGATGCCAGCGCGGCCAGACCCAGAAAGGCCGACAGGTCGCGCCAGGCCCGCGCGATCTCGGCGTCCGGATCGGTGGCGATGAAGACATAGCCGCGCGGGCGTCCGTCGATCATGACGGGCAGGCGGGTTTCGGAGGGATCGGGGGCCACCATCGCGGCGAACCAGCCGGGCGCGCGGGCAGGGGGCGTCGGGGGGGCGGGCGGGCGGCGCACCACGCCGTCCAGGATGTCCACCGTGCCCACCGCCACGTGGCGCGGCACCACCAGCCGTTCGGGCAGCAACTGCATGATCCGGTCGGGCGGCACCGATCCCTGCATGGTGCCGATCGTTGCAAGCACCAGGGCGCGGGCCGTTTCCGCCGCCAGACGCGTTTCGGCTGCGATGTCGCGGCGCGCGCTGTTCAGGCTCGCGGCCGCCAGGGTCACAAACAGGGCCGCCTGGACCGCTAGGATCACCAGAAGAATGCGCTGCGTCAGGCTGAGGCGGTTCATGGCGGGCAGAGTGACCGAGCCTGCGGCGCGCGTCAAATGGCGCGCTTGACGGCTTTTCGCGCCCGTTCCGGCGGCATAGAAGAGGCGCATGACCGATTACGACGCCCTTCATGCCCGCATCCGCGCCCTGACCGATGGCGAAACCGACGAGGTTGCGCTGATGGCGACCCTTGCCTGCGAGATCCACCATTCGGACGACCGCTTTGACTGGACCGGCTTCTACCGCGTGGCGGCGCCCGAATTGCTGAAGATCGGCCCCTATCAGGGCGGGCACGGCTGTCTGGTGATCCCGTTTTCGCGCGGGGTCTGCGGGGCGGCGGCGCGGACCGGGCAGGTGCAGATCGTGCCGGATGTGGACGCCTTTCCCGGCCATATCGCCTGCGCCAGTTCCACCCGGTCGGAAATCGTCCTGCCGGTCCGGGGCCGGGACGGGCGGCTGATCGGCGTTTTGGACATCGACAGCGACCGGCCCGACGCCTTTACACAAGACGACGCCGACCGCCTGGGCGCCATTCTGAAGGAGGTTTTCCGTGATGTCTGATTTCACCGGACGCTGCCTGTGCGGGGCGGTCACCTTTTCGGGCCGCTGGGGCGGCGATGACCTGCGCGCCTGTCACTGCGGCCAGTGCCGTCGCTGGTCGGGGCATGTCTGGGCCGCCGCAGGGACTGTGGATCTGGCGATCGCGGGGCCGGTCAGGTGGTTCCGGTCCTCGGACATCGCCGAGCGCGGGTTCTGCCCCGATTGCGGCAGCAGCCTGTTCTGGCGCAGGCAGGGCCGCGACCGGATCGAGGTGGCGGCGGGCACCGTCGATAATCCCACCGGCCTGCGTCTGGCGGGCCATATCCATGTGGCGGACAAGGGCGATTACTATGACATCGCCGACGGGCTGCCGTGCGAGGAGCAGGGCGGATGATCTGGGATAGCCTTGCCAACATCCCCGCCGCGCAACTGACCGCCTTTGTCGCGGGCGGGCTGGTGCTGAACTTTGCGCCCGGCCAGGACGTGTTCTTTGCCAGCGCCTGCGGCATCCAGGGGGGGCCGCGCGCGGGCGCGCTGGCGGGGATCGGCGTGGGCCTGGGCGTGGTGATGCATGTGGCGCTGGCGACGGTGGGGCTGGGTGCCCTTGTTGCCGCCCATCCCGAGGCGCTGCGCGCCATCAAGTATGCGGGTGCCGCCTATCTGCTGTGGCTGGCTTGGAAAAGCTGGCGGGCGGGGCCGGTCGATCCCTCGGCGCGCGGCAGCGTCCGGTCATGGACCATTGTCCGGCGCGGTTTCCTGTCCAACGCCCTGAACCCCAAGCCGGTGCTGTTTCTGCTGGCCTTCCTGCCGCAGTTCACCCACCCCGCCTGGGGGCCGGTCTGGCAGCAGATCCTGGGCCTGGGGCTGATCTTTGCCGTGACCGGCACGCTGGTGACGATGGGCTATGGGATCGTCGGGGGTCTTGTCGGACAGGTGATGGGGCGGCGAATGGGCCTGTTGAACAAGATCGCCGCCGTCATGTTTGCCGGGCTTGCGGTCCGGCTGATCGCCCGATGACCGCCGTCGCCTATAGGCCCCCCGATGGACAGCCGCAGGTTCTCCATGCCGACCACGAGGTTCTGGTGGTCGCCAAGCCCTCGGGCCTGTTGTCGGTGCCGGGCCGAGGCGAGGACAAGGAGGATTGCCTGATCAACCGCTTGCGCGGTGCCTTTCCGACGATCCTGCTGGTGCATCGGCTGGATCAGGACACATCGGGCGTGATGGTCTTCGGCCTGACCCCCCATGCGCAGCGCAACCTGTCGAAGCAGTTCGAGGAGCGCCGCGTCAAAAAGGTCTATGTCGCCCGCCTGGCCGGGCGGCTGGAGCCGAAAAACGGCAAGGTGGATCTGCCGCTGATCGTGGACTGGCCCAACCGCCCGCGCCAGAAGGTCGATCACGACGCGGGACGGCCGGCGCTGACGGAATGGCGGGTGATCCGCGCGGGTGACGACGAAACCCGTGTGCGGCTGTTCCCCTTGACCGGCCGCAGCCACCAGTTGCGGGTGCATATGGCCGCGACCGGCCATCCGATCCTGGGCGATCCGCTGTACGCGACAGGCCCGACCGCCGATCACCCGCGGTTGATGCTGCATGCCGAAAGTTTGCGATTTCGCCACCCCGACAGCGGCGTGCAGGCGACCTTCGGCCAGCCCGCGCCGTTCTGACGCCCCGTCGCGATCCGCCTCAGACGACCCGTGTGACCAGGGGCGTCAATCCCTCGATCATGACCGTGACGGTCTGACCCCGCATCGCCGCGCCAACGCCCGCCGGGGTGCCGGTAAAGATCAGGTCGCCCGCCGACAGCTTCACGAAGCCGGACAGATGGGCGATCACCTCGGCCACCGGCCAGATCATCTGGGACAGATCCGATTCCTGCCGCAAATCCCCATCGACCGTCAGCGCGATCCGGCCCCGGTCCAGCCGCCCCGTCCGGGCGACCGGGTGCAGGGGACCGCAGGCCGCCGACAGGTCGAACCCCTTGGCCAGATCCCAGGGCCGCCCGGCCCGTTTCGCCTCGGCCTGCAAGTCGCGCCGGGTCCAGTCGTTTCCCGCAGCGTAACCCCAGATCAGATCCCCGGCGCGGTCTGGCGCCACGTCCGATCCGCCCGCGCCAAGCGCCACGACCAGTTCCGCCTCGAAATGCAGGTCGTCGGTCCGGGGCGGATAGGGCAGGACCGCATCCCCGGTCAGCAGCGTGTCGGCGGGCTTGGAAAAGAAGAACGGCGGCTCGCGATCCGGGTCGTGGCCCATTTCGCGCGCATGGTCGGCATAGTTGCGCCCCACGCAATAGATCCGGCGCACCGGAAAGCGCCTGTCCTCGCCATGGACAGGCAAGGACGGGATGGCGGGCGGGGGGATCACGAAACGGTCGTCGGCGGGCATGGGCATGGTCCGGTTGTTGCGCCGGCCACAGTGTTCGGCCCCGCTGTTATCGTCAAGGCCAGCCACGGCCCGACGACACCGGGTCCAGCACCACCACCGTTGGCCGATCGGGCAGGCTGCGCAGGGATACCACGTATTCGCTGCTGCCAGGCCGCTCGACCGCGAACTGTTCCGACATGCCCGTGACAAAGGTTTCCAGCCGGGCCGGTCCGAACCAGTGCATCGGAATCACCACCGAGCTGTTCAGACGGCTGACCACGCGCATCATCGCCGCCTGTTCCATGGTATAGCTGCCATCCACCGGCACCAGCAGCACATCCACGCGGCCCAGCATGGCATATTGCTGGTCGGTGGGTTCGTGATGCAGATGCCCCAGATGGCCGATGCACAGGCCCCCCGCTTCGAAGACGAAGATCGAATTGCCGTTTTCCTCGACGGCGCCAAAGGACCGGATGTCGGTCGGCACATTGCGGATCAGCGCATCGCCCACCGTCAGGTAATGGTCGGCCCCGATGCCGAACTGGCTGGACCAACCGCGCAGGACCTGGGGAATGCCCTGGACCGCGTCGGTCCAGTGGGTGGAATGGGCGTGATTCATCGTCACCACATCCGGGGCAGGCGCGCCCTGCGGAAGGGCGCCGTTATAGTCGGTAACGATGTCCACGCCGCCCTCGGTCTGGATCAGGAACATCGCGTGGCCCAGAAACGAAAGCCTGACGGACCGTTCGGGCACCGGGTCGGACCAGGCGGCCTGCTGGACCCGTTCGGGCCCGCCGGCGATGGCGATGCAGTGGCTGGGACGTCGGTCCTGCGCCTGTGCCCCATGGGCGAATGTCATCAGCAGGGCAGCGGCGATCAGGGCAAGGCGCATGGGATGTTCCCTTCTGCGGTTGGGTGCCGAAGACTAGCGCGAATCCCCCCTGCGCCCAAAGCCCGGCTGCACCGCCGGCCTCACATCCGCGTGACATGCACGCCCTGGGCTTTATGAATGGGAAGGGATGCCCGCAAGATCGCCAGCCATACCCTTGAAAGGACCTCTCCATGTTCATCGCCATGAACCGCTTTACCGTGCCGGTCGAGAATGCCGAGGCGTTCGAGGCCATGTGGCTGGACCGCGACAGCCGGCTTTCCGAACTGGCGGGCTTTGTCGAATTCCATATGCTGAAAGGCCCCGAAGAAAACGGGCGCCGCCTTTATGCCTCGCACACCGTCTGGGAATCCGAGGATCACTTTGTCGGCTGGACCCGCAGCCAGCAGTTCCGCGACGCCCATGCCGGGGCCGGCGGCACGCGCAAGCTGTATGACGGATCGCCCCGGTTCGAGGGGTTCACCGCCATCCAGCATATCGGGCGCACGGGATAGGCCGCGCCGGTCAGGGTTCCATGCGGGCCGGCCGGCAGGCCGAGAGGATCGCCGCTCCATAGCCATCGGCGGCAATGTCGCGGCACAGGCCGGACCAGCCGCAGCCCCCGCAGGCGCCGCGCAGCGCGCCGGTGGCAAATGCCTTGCGCATATGCGCAAGGGTCGCGGCGTCAAGCACCAGTTCATCCCCGGGCCGCACCGGACGGCCCAGCAGGGCGGCGATATCCCGGGCTGCCCGCCGGTCGCGCCGTGCCACGCTGTCATCGTGGCAATGGCAGGCGGGGTCGCCCAGCATCGGCGCGCAGACCTCGTCGGGGCCGCGTTCAAGGGTGATGCTCTCGCCGTTCGCGATGCGCCGGGCGATCGCCGTGAACCCCGCCGTGAAGGCGGGGCTGTATCCCTTGCCCGCATAAGTCAGCAGGCAGAGCAGGTGATGGGCGCGAAGCCGGATCGTCACGTCCTGCGCGCACGGCCCAGTTGCCGCAGCGCAAGCGCACCCACCGCCGATTTGAGCACCCCGCCCAGCACAAAGGGCAGAACGCCGTGGGTGATCGCCGCGTCCCAGCCGATGCCCTGCGCCAGCCAGGCCGCGCCAAGCGCAAGGCAAAGCAGGTTTCCGGCCAGCATCGACAGGAATGCCAGGCCCGGCCGGTCGCCATTCCAGCCGCGTTCGGCCAGCCAGCCGATCAGCGCGGCCATGACCGGAAAGGCCGCCAGGTATCCGGCAGTCGGTCCTGCGAAATGCGCAAGTCCCCCCGCGCCCCCCGCCAGCACCGGCAGGCCCAGGGCCGCCTGTCCCAGCCAGGCCAGCACGGTCGCAGTGCCCAGCCGCCAGCCATAGAGCGCCCCGATCATGGCCACGGCAAAGGTCTGCATGGTGATCGGCACCGGCACCATCGGTACCTCGATCCGCGAGGAAATGGCCAGCAGCACCGTGCCGAAGGCAAGGGCCGCCAAACGGAAGGCCTGGGAGCGACTTTGAAGGTCGAGGGGGCTGAAGGCGGTAGAATTGAACACGAACGAACCTCATTCCTTGATTATAGATAATTTTCGATTCACGGTGGCAACATCCTGCCAGGATTATCTATCAAATCAAGAAGGGATCTTCAGGCCTGTTGTCTTTGGCTTCTGCCCGCTGGCCTGGATGTGGCGGGCCAGAACCATTGCCGCCCTGTCCGGGTCCCTGGCGCGCAGGGCGTGAAGAATGGCGCGGTGGTCGCGGTCTGTCGGTGCCTCCCATTCCGCGCGCCACCCGGAAAACAGGAACCGCGCGCTGGCGACATGCAGGTCGTCGATGGACTGCAACAGCCGCGGCATTCCGCACGGGCCCAGGATCAGCCGGTGGAACAGCCGATTGGCCTGATCCCAGGTCTCCACATCCGCCGCATTGTCTCCGGCCCGGATCGCGTTTTCGGCCTGGTCCAGAACGGCCGGGGTCAGATGTGGGGCGGCATGGCGCAGGGCCAGCATTTCCAGCGCGGCGCGCATCTCGGCCACCTCGCGCACCTCGGCGGCGGAAAAGCCCGCCACGCGGAATCCCCGCCGGGGTTCGTTGACCGCAAGGCCCCGGCTTTCCAGTTGCCGGAACGCCTCGCGCACGGGGACATGGCTGGCGCCGAATTCCGCGGCGATGTGATCCTGCCGCAGGCGTTCACCCGGGGCGATCCGTCCCGACACGATGCGGGCGGCCAGTTCGCGGCTGATGCGGTGGGCAAGGGGTTCCGGCGGCATGGATTCCAGATAGTCCCGCCAAGGTCCGTCGTCCAGCCGTCAGAAGCCCTTGTGCGTTTTCAGGAATTCCTCCTCATCGGGCGTATTCGGCCGATCCAGCAACGCATTGCGATGAGGAAAGCGGCCGAAACGCTCGACGATCTCTCGGTGGCGGATTGCATAGTCAAGATAGTCTGGAATGCCCAGGGCCTCGAACAGTTCGACCGAGCGGGTCTGGTCGGGCAGATCCTCGCTGTGTTCGAAAGGCAGGTACAGAAAGACCCGCCGCGCCGCGTCGATCTGCCGGTCGAAGCCCGCCTCCACGGCGGCGCGGGCATGGTCCAAGGCGATGTCGTCTGATTCGAAGGCCCGCCCGCTGCCGCGAAAGATGTTCCGCGGAAACTGGTCCAACACGATGATCAGCGCCAGCGCGCCGTCGGGGGTGGCGGCCCAGTTGTCCAGCTCGCGCCGATGCCCGGCATGATAAGTGTCGGCGAACCGGTGGCGGATACGATCGTCGATCATGTCCGACTTGGCGAACCAGTGCGGTTGCATGGCGTCCGAGAACCAGAAGTCCAGCACGTCCTGGGCGGTCCTGATGGTCATGTCATGTCCTTTCCGGCAGGGGGATATGCTCGGCCCGGTCGGTGGGCGGCAGGTCGAACAGGCCCTGTCCCCAACGCTCGGCCCGCCACTGGCGTTTCGCCTCGTCGATCCGCTCGCGCGAGGAGGCGACGAAGTTCCACCAGATATGGCGTGGCCCGTTCAGCGTCTCGCCCCCCAGGGCCATCAGCCGCGCCCCCCGGTCGCCGGCCTGCACGGTGATCGCATCGCCGGGGCGGAAGACCATCATCTGCCCCGCCGTGAATTCCTGTCCGGCAATCCGGATGCTGCCCTCGGTGACATACAGTCCCCGATCCTCGTGATCGTCGGGCAGGGGAAAGCGGGCTCCCGGATCCAGCGTCACGTCCAGATAGAAGGTGTCGGAATACAGCGTGGCCGGCGCAGTCTGGCCATAGGCGCGGCCCAGGATCAACCGCGCCTGAATGCCGTTGTCGCGGATTACCGGCAGGGCGTCCCGGCCGTGGTGTTCAAAAACCGGCGCCATGTCCTCGTGGCTTTCGGGCAGGGCGATCCATGTCTGGATGCCCAGCAGGCTGCTGGGGCCCTGGCGCACCGCCTCGGGGCTGCGTTCCGAATGGGTCACCCCGCGCCCGGCGATCATCCAGTTCAGCGCGCCGGGCGTGATGATCTGATCGGCCCCGGTGCTGTCGCGATGCTGAAAGCTGCCGCGATAGAGATAGGTGACGGTGCCCAGTCCGATATGGGGGTGCGGGCGCACGTCGATGCCCTGGCCCGTCAGGAATTCGGCCGGTCCCATCTGATCGAAGAAGATGAACGGCCCGACCATCTGGCGCCTGGGCGCGGGCAGGGCGCGGCGCACCTCGAAACCGCCCAGGTCGCGGGCGCGGGGGATGATCAGGGCTTGGATGGCATCCGGGCCGATCTCGTCGGGGCAGCCGGGGGTCAGGGCGGGGTTCCAGCTCATGGCGTTTCTCCGGGCGGGACATGGGTATCATAGGATCGATGGGGCGGAACGCGAACCGGAATGTGGTTTGGAAAAACCGAACGCCGCGTTGCCCGGCGCGCCGCTGGCGCCGAAGGGGCAGGCACCGCATCTTTGGCAAGAAAGCTTTGCATAAGGAGCGCGCCATGAGCAGCGGAATCCACCACGTCACGGCGATCACCGGCGACGTTCAGGCCAATGTCGATTTCTGGATGGGCTTCCTGGGCCTGTCTCTGGTCAAGCAGACGGCGGGGTTCGAGGATGCGGAACAACTGCACCTGTTCTATGGCGATCCCGATGGTTCCCCCGGCAGCCTGGTCAGTTTCCTGGTCTGGCAGGGCGGCGCGCCGGGCCGGGTGGGCCATGGCCGGGTGGCGGAAATCGCCCTGGCCGTTCCCCGGGTCCGGATCGGCGACTGGCTGACGCGTGCCATGCAGCGGGGCCTGCGCGTCGAGGGGCCGGGCCGCGAATGGGGCGAACCCGTGCTGCGGCTGCGCGATCCCGATGGCATCATCGTCAAGCTGGTGGGCACGGATGCGCCCGATACCGCCTGGCCTGCCGCCCCCCTCCGGCTCCGCGCGGTGACGATCTGGTCCGAGGATCCTGACGGGACCGCGGCATTCCTGGGCCGCTATGGCTATCGCCCGGGTCCGCAGGGCGGTGGGGTAAGGCGGCTGCTGTCGGACAGGGACGCCATCGACATCCGCAACGCTGCGGGGTTTCTGCCGGGCGTTCCGGGAACGGGCGTCATCGACCATGTGGCGCTGCGGGTGCCCGATCTGGCAGCCCTGCATGGGCATCACGATGCCTTGCGGTCAGCCGGCGCGGCGAATGCGGTGACGGTTCATGACCGCCGGTATTTCACCTCGCTCTATGTCCGAGAGCCGGGAAATGCGCTGATTGAACTGGCGACCGACGGACCGGGCATGGCGGTGGACGAACCGGCCCGGGCCCTGGGCCGGACCCTGGTGTTTCCCCCGCATGTCGCAGACAGTGACGAGCTGCGCCTGCGGCTGCCACAATTCGCCCGTCCGGGCGAGGAAAGGATAGCGATGAGAGATCTGCCCTTTGTTCATCGGTTGCACCGGCCCGACAGGCCGGACGGATCTGCGATGGTGCTGCTGCACGGCACCGGTGGATCCGAGACGGACCTGATGCCCCTTGCCCATCGGATCGCGCCCGACGCCCTGCTGCTGGGCCTGCGCGGCCGTTCGGCCGAGGAAGGCGTGGCGCGGTTCTTTCGCCGCCTGACGATGACCACCTTCGATCAGGACGACATCCGGGCCGAGGCTGCCGCCTTTGTCGCCTTCTGGCGGGGCGCCCTGGCCGCTTATGATCTGGATCCGGCGCGGATCACGGTGATGGGATACAGCAACGGCGCCAACTTCGCGGGCGCGGTGATGGGGTTGCATCCCGGACTGATCCGGCGGGCCATCCTGATGCGGCCGATGGCGGTGCTGGACGACCTGCCGCAGGTCGATCTGGGGGGCGTGTCGGTGCTGACCCTGAGGGGCGCCCGCGATCCCTATGGTCCCCATGCGCCGCGGCTGAACGACTGGCTGGCAGCAGCGGGCGCCGATCTGGACGCGCGGGTCGTTCAGGCCGGGCACGACCTGACGGCGGATGATCTGACGGCAGCCACCGGCTGGATGGGCGTTACCGGATAGGCGCCTGTCCGAAGGGGGGCGCCACCCCGATCAGACGAACCGGAACCGCGTGCCCCAGGGATCGGCGATGGTTTTGCCCGCGTGATCGGGGTCGGCGATGACGATCTCGGCCAGGCCGGTCATCTGCGGATCGCGCGTCCCTGCGCCGCGGCTGTTCCAGATGTTTCCCGCAAGATGGTGGTGATAGCCGTTCCAGCCGTACCAGGCCCCGCCAGGGCCGTCGAAAGTCCGCGTCAGGCCCAGATTGCCTGCGAAAAACCCGTCCGCCCGGTCCAGGTCGCCGACTTGCATGTGGACATGTCCAACGGTGCTGCCCTGGGGCATCGCGGACCAGGGCGCGTCAGCCTCCGCCAGCAGATTGTTCAGGTCCAGACGGTGGGTGAACATCTGGATGCGGTCGCCATGGCGGCTCCACTGTTCGGGCGAACGATCGCAGTAAATCTCGATCCCGTTGCCCTCGGGATCGTCCAGATACAGGGCCTCGCTGACGCCATGATCGCTGGCGCCGGACAGCCGGGTGCCGCTGTCTGCGGCATGGCGCAGCCAGCGGGCCAGGGCCGCGCGGTCGGGCAGCAGAAAGGCGGTGTGAAACAGCCCCGCCTGACGCGGATCGCGAGGTTTGGCGGCGGAATCGCGGCGCAGTTCCAGCAGAATCCGGTCGCCCGCGCCCAGATGCGCGGTTTCGCCGTCGCCGCCCAGGGGCGTCAGACCCAGCACATTGCGATAAAAGGCCGCCATGCCGGGCAGGTCGCGCACCGTCAGGGCCACATGGTCAATAGAGGGGGTCATGCCCGGTCCTTTCCTGCCACGCTGGCTGAGAAGCCCACGATGAAATCGGCCACCATCTGGCGGGTCTTGTCGTCGGTCAGGCTGCCGTCCGCATCGAACAGTCCACCTGCGCGCGACACCATCAGCCGCCCGTCCCACCAGGGCCGGGTCCGCAGGGTGCGCAGCACCGGCCACCAGTGCGATTGCGCCTGCGTGGTCCCGAACCCGCCGGGCGAGGCGCCGATAACGGCCACCGGCTTGCCCACGAACAGCGCCAGCCCGTCGCCACGCGACATCCAGTCGATGGCGTTCTTGAAGACGCCCGGAATGCCGTTGTTGTATTCGGGCGTCGCCAGCAGCAGCCCGTCGGCCTGCGCAAGCTGTTCGACCAGCCGCGCGACCGCCGGGGGCGTGCCATGGGCGGTTTCCAGGTCGCCATTGTAAAGCGGCACCCCGGATATGTCGCCGATGACGACGTCCACGCCATCCGGCGCCGCGTCGCGCGCGGCCCGCAGCAGGCCCGTGTTGATCGAGGCGCGGCGCAGGCTGCCCGACAGGCCGAGGATGATGGTCATGCGGAAACTCCTGACGGGACGGGGACAGGGTGCCCCCGGCGCGGGGTTCAGTCCAGCGGTTTCAGCCCCGCCTCGATGGCGGCGCGCCGGCTTTCCAGAAAGGGCGGCAGGGACAGGCCCTGGCCCATCGTGTCGCGCGGCTCGTCCACGTCGAAGCCGGGGCCGTCGGTCGCCAGTTCGAACAGGTTGCCGCCCGGTTCGCGGAAATAGAGCGAGCGGAAGTAATAGCGTTCCACCTCGCCCGAGTTGGGGACGCGGAAGCCCCGCACATGGTTCGTCCAATCGGTCAGCGCGGCGGTATCGGGCACGCGGAAGGCGACATGATGGACCCCGCCCGCGCCCTGGCGGGCCGTCGGCAGGCCGGGCTGGACCGCGACATGCAGTTCGGCCGCCGCGCCCCCGTCGCCCATCTGAAAGACATGGACCTGGCCTTGCCCGTCCGGGCTGGCATAGTCGCGGACGCGGGTCATGTTCATGACGCGGGTCAGCACGGTTTCGGTCGGGGCCAGGTCGGGAACGGAAATGGTGATCGGGCCAAGGCCGCGGATCTGGTGTTCGGCAGGCACCGGGCTTTGGTCCCAGGGCTGGCCCGCGGGGTCGGACGCGGCGATCAGGCGCAGGCGCTGGCCTTCCGGGTCCTCCACGTCCAGGCTGGCGCGGCCGTCCAGGATCGTCACCGCGCCGGTGGAGACGCCAAGGTCGGTCAGGCGCGCGGCCCACCAGTCAAGGCTGTCTTCCGCCACGCGCAGCCCGGTACGGGTGATGGTATGGGTGCCGCGCCGTTCGCGGGCCGTGGGCCAGTCGAAAAAGGTGATGTCGGTGCCCGGCGTGCCCGCGCCGTCGGCGAAGAACAGGTGATAGGCCGAGGTATCGTCCTGGTTCACCGTCTTCTTGACCCGGCGAAGGCCCAGGGATTCCGTGTAGAAGCGGTTGTTGCCGGCCGCGTCGGCGGTGATCGCGGTCAGGTGATGGATTCCGGTCAGTTGCATGAAGCGCCTCCTGTGTTGGCCCCAATATGGCGCATGGCGGGCGTTCGTTGCACCCGCCATGCAGGCAAAGCGGCGTTCGATTCTTGCGAACGGGGGTCCGGCCGCTATGCTGTCCCCGATGGACTGGACGATCAGCGACATACGCACATTCCTGGCAGTGCTGGACGCGGGCAGCATATCGGGCGCCGCGGCGCGGGCCGACCTGTCGAAATCCGTGGTCAGCAAGCGGATCAGCGATTTCGAATCCGCCCTGGGCGTGGCGCTGTTCGTGCGTCATGCGGGGCGGATCACGCCCACGGACGCCGCGCTGGCGCTGGCCGATCGGCTGCGCCCAGCCCTTGCCGAACTGGTCGCCGCCACCGAAAGCGTGGGCGCTGAGGTCGAGTTGCGCGGACGGCTGGCCATCGCCGCGCCGATGAGTTTCGGCATCCGCCATCTTGGCCCGGTGATCGCCGGTTTCGCCCGCGCCCATCCGGGGCTGGAGATGGTGCTGGATTATGACGACCAGTTGGCCGACCTGGGCCGGGCAGGGTTCGATGCGGGGCTGCGCATCGGCGATCTGAAGGACAGCAGCCTGATGGCCCGACGCGTTTGCGAGGATCCGCGCGTGTTGGTGGCAAGCCCGGACTACCTGGCGCTGCATGGTCCCATCGACAGGCCCTCCGACCTGGCGCGGCATCCCGCCATCGGCTATCTGAATGCGCGGATGGGCGATCTGTGGCCCTTTGCCGAGATTTTGCCCCCGCCCGTGGGACGGATCACCGCCAACAACGGCGATGCGATCCGCGATCTGGCGATTGGCGGGCTGGGTCTGGCGCTGCTGCCGCTGTTCATTGTCCATGATGCGCTGCGCGACGGGCGGCTGGTGCGCCTGCTGCCCGGCCTGCCGCAGCGCCCGCTGCCCGTCAGCGTGATCTGGCCGCCGGTCCGGCCGATGCCGCGCAAGACCCGCGCCTTTGTCGATCATGTGGCGGCGGCATTTGCAGGAGCGCCGCCCTGGCAGGCGGGGTTGTGAGGGGGCAAGGCCGGAGGACTTCACGTCACCCCCGGCCTGCCGCATGGCGTTCATCGCGGGAAAACGTCCAGTGGACCTTTTTCCGGGCACGCTTCACCCTGTGTGAAATTTGAACCAAGGCAAAAGCGGGAGTTTAAAGATGCTGGTTGATCCGAATGCCCCGTTTTTCCGGAGCCTGTGGGTGCGCATCCTCTGCGTGGTCGTGCCGCTGGCCTGGGCGGGGGTCGAGCTTTATACCGGCAACCCCTTCTGGGCGCTTTTGTCGGGGGCTGCCGGGATGTATCTGGCGTTCGAGCTGTTCGTGCGCCGCAGGCCGGATTGACCTCAGGCCGACAGGCCGACCGTTCCGTCCAGCCACGCAAAGCCGTTGGCCGGCAGGTCCAGCACCTTTCCCGACAGCGTGGCCCGCGATGGCCCGACCAGGGCCGCATTGCCGGACAGGTTGAGGCTTGCTGCCGTCCTGGACAGGTTGAATACGCAGGTCAGCGACCGGTCCTCGAAGCAGCGATGAAAGGCCAGGATCGGTTCGGGCAGATCCAGAAACGATGTCTCGCCCCACCGCAGGGGGGGCTGCGCCTTGCGGAATGCGATGGTCGCGCGATAGGCCGCCAGAACGCTGTCGTTACGCCCTTGCTGGCCCGCCACGGCGCGCGCGGCCTGCGGTTCCTTGACCGGCAGCCAGGGCCTTGCGTCGGAAAACCCGGCATGGGGGCTGTCGTCCCAGACCATCGGCGTGCGGCAGCCGTCGCGGCCCCTGACCTCGGGCCAGAAGCGCAGGGCCGGGGGGTCGGTCAGTTCGACGTATTCCAGTTCGGTTTCAAGCTGGCCCAGTTCCTCGCCCTGGTACAGGCAGATGGTGCCGGGAAAGGACAAAAGCATCGCCGCCGCCTGCCGGGCGATGGCCTCGGGGCTTTCCGCATGGGGCAGCCAGCGGGTGACATGGCGGAACACGTCGTGGTTGGAGAACGACCAGCAGGCATGGCCGTCGGGCGCACCGTCATGGACCCCCTGTATCGTGTGGCGGAAATGCCGGGCGGTGAACTCGGCGCTCAGCATCTCGAAGCTATAGCACATGTGCAGCCGGTCGCTGCCTGCCGTGTATTCCGCCATGATGCGGATCGAGGTGTCGCCGCCGTCGCCGACCTCACCCACCATCATGCGGGCGTCGTATTCGTCGGTCAGCCGACGCATCCGTTTCAGGAAGCCGATGTTTTCCGGCCGGTTCTTGGAATAGACATGGCGCTGGAAGCCATAGGTGTCCGGCCCGGTGTGATCGGGATTGGGCGGGTTGCTGCGTAGCCGGGTGTCGTGGAAGTAATAGTTCACGGTGTCCAGCCGGAACCCGTCCACGCCGCGTTCCAGCCAGAACCGCATCGATTCGAGCAGCGCGTCCTGCACGTCGCGGTTCCACAGGTTCAGGTCGGGCTGTTCGATCAGGAAGTTGTGCAGGTAATACTGGCGCCGCTGCGGCTCCCATTCCCACGCGGGGCCGCCAAAGACCGAGGGCCAGTTGTTGGGCGGCGTGCCGTCGGGATTGGGATCAGCCCAGACATACCAGTCGGCGCGGTCGTTGTCGCGGTTCCTGCGGCTTTCGGCGAACCAGGGGTGCAGGTCGCTGGAATGGCTGATCACCTGGTCGATGATGACCTTCAGCCCCAGATCGTGGGCGCGTGCCACCAGCGTATCGAAATCGGCCAGCGTGCCGAACAGCGGGTCGATGTCGCAGTAATTGCTGACATCATAGCCCATGTCCTTCATGGGAGAGGTGAAGATCGGCGACAGCCAGATCGCATCCACCCCCAGGGAGGCGACATGATCCAGCCGGCGAGTGATTCCCGGCAGATCGCCCACGCCGTCGCCGTTGCTGTCCTGAAAGCTGCGGGGATAGATCTGATAGATCACCGCGTCGCGCCACCATTCCGTCATCCGGATCTCCTGTCTGGTCCGTGCCGGGTCGATTGAACACGACCGGGGTGGCAACAGAAAGGGGCTTTCGGCGTTAGGGATCGATTGCCCTGTTGCGCGGGCCGGCTAGAGTGAGGTTCATGGAACAGTCGAAGCAAGCATCCGGCCTGACGAACGACGACATCGCGGCTCTGTCCGGCGGGCGATGCGACCGGCCTTTCGACATCCTTGGACCCCATGGCGGCTGGCTGACGGTCTATCACCCCGATCTTGCCGCGCTGAGCGCCGTGACCCCCGGCGGCGAGGTTTCGCTGGACCGGGTTGCGGGCGATCTGTTCCGGGGACGGGTGGACGGCCCCTATCGGCTGAAGGCGCGGTCAGGTGGCGGGATAGAGTGGCTTTTTGACGATCCCTATCGTTTCGGGCAAGTGCTGGGCGAGATGGACCTGCATCTGCTGGGCGAGGGCACGCATCGGCGGCTGTGGCAGGCGCTGGGCGCGCATGTGATGACGCATGAGGATACGGCGGGCACGCATTTCGCGGTCTGGGCCCCCAATGCGCGCCGGGTGTCGGTGGTCGGGCCGTTCAATGGCTGGGACGGGCGGCGCCATCCGATGCGGCGGATCGGCGGTACGGGCGTGTGGGAAATCTTTTTGCCGGGCCTGGGCGAGGGGACGCTTTACAAATATGAAATCCTTGATGCCCAAGGCGGCCTTCTGATGAAGGCCGACCCGGTGGGCTTTGGCAGCCAGCATCCCCCTGAAAAGGCCAGCGTGGTGCGGGACATTTCGGGCTATGGCTGGAAGGATTCCGACTGGATGGCCGGCCGCGCCGTCATCCAGGATCGCCGTGCGCCGATCAGCATCTATGAGGTTCATCTGGGATCGTGGCGCCGCAAAATTGATCAGGGCGGCCGGCCGCTGTCCTACAAGGAACTGGCCCGCGATCTGGTGGCCTATGCGGTGGACATGGGGTTCACGCATCTGGAGCTTCTGCCGGTCAGCGAATTTCCGTTCGACGGCTCTTGGGGCTATCAGCCGGTGGGCATGTATGCACCCACCATCCGCTTTGGCCCGCCGCACGAATTCCGCGATCTGGTCGAGGCCGCGCACGAGGCGGGCTTGGGCGTGTTGCTGGATTGGGTGCCGGGCCATTTCCCGACCGATGCGCATGGGCTGGCCCGGTTCGACGGGACGGCGCTTTACGAACATGCCGACCCCCGCGAAGGCTTCCACCAGGACTGGAACACGTTGATCTATAACTATGGCCGGATCGAGGTTCAGAATTACCTGATCGCCAACGCCCTGTACTGGCTGGAGGAATACCACATCGACGGTTTGCGTGTGGATGCGGTGGCGTCCATGCTGTATCGCGACTATTCCCGGCGCGAAGGCCAGTGGATCCCGAACCGCCACGGGGGGCGCGAGAATCTGGAGGCCATCGAGTTCCTGAAGAACACAAATGTCGCAGCTTATGCGGAAAGCCCGGGCATCATGACCGTGGCCGAGGAAAGCACGTCCTTTCCGAAAGTGTCGGCCCCGGTCGATGCCGGGGGGCTGGGCTTCGGGTTCAAGTGGAACATGGGCTGGATGAACGACACGCTGCGCTACATGAGCCGCGATCCGGTGCATCGGCAATATCACCACGACCTGATGACCTTCGGGCTGATGTATGCCTTTTCGGAAAACTTCATCCTGCCGATCAGCCATGACGAGGTGGTGCACGGCAAGGGGTCGATGCTGCGCAAGATGCCGGGCGACGACTGGCAGCAATTTGCCAACCTGCGGGCCTATTACGGCTTCATGTGGGGCCATCCGGGCAAGAAGCTGCTGTTCATGGGCTGCGAATGGGGCCAGCCCGAGGAATGGAACCACAATGGCGAGCTGAACTGGCCGGCTGCGGCACAGCCGCGACATCAGGGGGTGCAGGCGCTGGTGCGCGACCTGAACCGTCTGTATCGCGGGACGCCTGCGCTTTATCGCAAGGACGCCGAGCCGGACGGGTTCGGATGGATCGCCACAGATGCGGCGCAATCGACCTTTGTGTGGCTGCGCCGGGGCGACGACGGCGACGCGCCGGTGGTCGTGGCCTGCAACATGACCCCGGTGCCGCGCCACCGGTTCCGCATCGGCGTGCCTTGCGCGGGTTACTGGCGCGAGGCGATCAACACCGATGCCGAACTTTATGGCGGCAGCGGCATGGGCAACCTGGGGGGGGTGCGCGCCAAGGATGGCCCGCAGGACGGGCAGCCCGCCTTTATGGAGATCACGCTGCCGCCCTTGTCGGTGGTGATCTTCGTGGCAGACAAAAGCGGCAAAGGGGAGGAACTGTGATGGCCGAGAAACGATTGACCCGCCGGGCCATGGCCTTCGTGCTGGCAGGCGGACGGGGCAGCCGCCTGCGGGAACTGACCGACCGCCGGGTAAAGCCGGCCGTCCATTTCGGGGGCAAGACCCGCATCATCGACTTTGCCCTGTCGAACGCGATGAACTCGGGCATCCGCAAGATCGCCATCGCCACGCAGTACAAGGCCCACAGCCTGATCCGCCATGTTCAGCGCGGCTGGAACTTTTTCCGTGCGGAACGCAACGAATTCATGGACATCCTGCCTGCCAGCCAGCGCGTGTCAGAGGAGCACTGGTACCGCGGGACGGCGGACGCGGTGACGCAGAACATCGACATCGTTGACAGCTATGACGTCGATTACATCATCATCCTGGCGGGCGATCACATCTACAAGATGGATTACGAGGTCATGCTGCGCCAGCATGTCGAAAGCGGCGCGGATGTGACCATCGGCTGCCTGACCGTGCCGCGCATGGAGGCCACGGCCTTTGGGGTGATGGCGGTGGACGGCACCGGGCGCATCACCTCGTTTCTGGAAAAGCCCGCCGATCCGCCGGGGATACCCGACGATCCCGACAGCGCCCTGGCGTCCATGGGGATCTATGTGTTTAGCTGGCCGTTCCTGCGCGACCTTCTGGAACAGGATGCCGAGGATCCGAATTCCAGCCATGATTTCGGCCATGACCTGATCCCCGCCATTGTGAAGAACGGCAAGGCCATGGCGCATCGCTTCGATGTGTCCTGCGTACGCGATCCGGGCGCCCCGGCCTACTGGAAGGACGTGGGCACCGTCGATGCCTTCTGGCAGGCTAATATCGACCTGACGAATTTCACGCCCGAATTGAACCTGTGGGATCGCGACTGGCCGATCTGGACCTATTCCGAAAGCGTGCCGCCGGCGAAATTCATCCATGACGAAAAGGATCGCCGGGGGGTCGCGGTATCCTCGATGGTGTCGGGCGGCTGCATCATCTCGGGAACGGAAATCCGCAACTCGCTGCTGTTCACGCAGGTTCATACCAACAGCTATGCCTGCCTGGATCACGTCGTTGCGCTGCCCTATGTCACCGTGAACCGCCATGCGCGTCTGACCCGTGCGGTGATCGACCGGGGTGTCGTGATCCCCGAAGGACTGGTCGTGGGCGAAGACCCCCAAGAGGACGCCCGGTGGTTCCGGGTCAGCGATGGCGGCATCACCCTGATCACGCAGGACATGCTGGACCGGCGGGCGGCCAGCCTGTGATGCGGGTTCTGTCGGTTGCCTCGGAATGCGCGCCGCTGGTCAAGACCGGGGGGCTGGCCGATGTGGCGGGCGCGCTGCCCGCCGCCCTGGCCGGGCAGGGGGTGGACATGCGCACCCTTCTGCCGGGTTATCCGGCGGTCATGGCGGCCTTGGGCGAGACGCCCGAGGTGGCCCGCTTCGATGACCTGTTCGGCGGACAGGGCCGGGTGCTGGCGGGCCGGGCAGGGGGGCTGGATCTGCTGGTGATCGACGCGCCCCATCTGTTTGCCCGGGCGGGCAACCCGTATCTTGGCCCCGACGGGCGCGACTGGCCCGACAATCCCGAACGCTTTGCCGCCCTGTCCTGGATCGGCGCGCATCTGGGCGTGCATGGCGCACAGCGCTGGCATCCGCAGATCCTGCACGGGCACGACTGGCAGGCGGGGTTGATGACCGAATACCTGCGCCAGATGGGCGGGGGTCCGGCCACCGTCCTGACCATTCACAACATCGCCTTTACCGGCACGACCGATGTCGGCCGGATGCATTCGCTGCGACTGGACCCGAACCGCTACACGGTCGATGGCTATGAATTCTGGGGCGGCATCTCGGCGCTCAAGGCCGGGCTGATGGGGGCCGATGCACTGACCACCGTGTCGCCCACCTATGCCGAGGAACTGATGACCCCCGACTACGGCATGGGCCTGGACGGGGTGATGCGGTATCGGCGCGAATCCCTGACCGGCATCCTGAACGGCATCGACACGGACGCCTGGAACCCCGCGACAGACCCGGCGATCCATCCCTATGGTGACCTTGACGGCAAGGCCGCGAACAAGTCCGCCCTGCGGGCCGAGATGGGCCTGCCCGATGCCGACGGCCCGTTATGCGTGATCGTGTCGCGCATGACCCACCAGAAGGGGCTGGATCTGGTGCTGGCGGCGCTGCCCGCGCTGCTGGACCATGGCGGTCAGCTTGTCCTGCTGGGATCGGGCGATCCGGCGCTTGAACACGGGTTCCGGATGGCGGGCGAACAGCATCCCGATGTCGCCGTGCGCATCGGCTATGACGAGAGCCTGTCCCATCGCCTGATCGCGGGCGGCGACGCGATCCTTGTGCCATCGCGGTTCGAGCCCTGCGGCCTGACCCAGATGTACGGGCTGCGCTATGGCACGATCCCCGTGGTGGGCCTGACGGGCGGGCTGGCGGATACGGTCATCAACGCCTCGCCCGCGGCGCTGGCGCAGGGCGTGGCGACGGGGGTGCAGTTCTCGCCCGTTACGGCCGACGCCCTGCGCAACGCCTTGGTCCGACTGTGCCAGCTTTATGCCGACCGTGACATCTGGCCGCGCCTGGTGGCCAATGCCATGGCCCAGCCGGTCGGCTGGGACCAGTCGGCCCGCGCCTATGCCGCGCTTTACGACAGGCTTGCAGCCGCCCGATGACCCGACCCGCCGCCGCCCTGGGCGCGATCACCGGGGGCCGCCCCTTTCCCCTTGGCGCGTCCTGTGACGGGGACGGGGTGAACTTTGCCCTGTTCTCGCGCCATGCCGACCGGGTGGTTCTGTGCCTGTTCGACGACCAGGACCGCGAAACCCGCATACCCCTGCCCGAACGCGAGGGCGATATCTGGTACGGCCATGTCGCCGGCCTGACCCCCGGACA
Organism: Paracoccus subflavus; assembly: GCF_004310345.1. Classification (GTDB taxonomy): domain Bacteria; phylum Pseudomonadota; class Alphaproteobacteria; order Rhodobacterales; family Rhodobacteraceae; genus Paracoccus; species Paracoccus subflavus. Next base: position 122,275 of record NZ_SISK01000002.1, read on the forward strand.
GCGGTACGGGTTCCGCGTCTATGGACCCTATCGCCCCCAGGACGGGCACCGCTTCAATCCCAACAAACTGCTGATGGACCCTTATGCCCGGCGTCTCAGCGGGCGGCCCCGCGCCGATGACGCGTTGCTAGGATACCGCGCGGGCCATCCCGATGCCGACCTGTCCTTTGACCGTCGTGACAGCGCCGCCCATATGCCGCGGTCTGTCGTGACCGATCTTGGTCCCGGCGGGGACGACGACCCTCTGCGGCGCCCCCTGTCGGAAACGGTGATCTACGAGGCGCATGTCAGGGGCCTGACCATGCTGCATCCCGGTGTGCCGCGACCCGGCACCTTTCTGGCCATGGCCTCGGACCCGATCCTCGACCATCTGACCAGGCTTGGCGTCACCGCCATCGAGTTGCTGCCGGTTCATGCCTTTCACGACGAACGCTTCCTGACCGACCGGGGCAGGACGAACTACTGGGGCTACATGTCCTATGGGTTCTTCGCACCCGATCCGCGCTACATGGAGGGGGGCGACATCGCCGAATTCAGGCAGATGGTCGCCCGGTTCCACCAGGCCGGGATCGAGGTGATCCTGGACGTGGTCTATAACCACACCGCCGAAGGAAACGAGCTTGGCCCGACGCTGAATTTCCGGGGCATCGACAACGCGTCCTATTACCGTCTGGCCGACGACCGGCGTTTCTATGTCAACGATGCCGGCACGGGGAACGTGCTGGATCTGGACAATCCCTTCGTGCTGCGGCTGGTGATGGACAGCCTGCGCTACTGGGTCGAGACAATGGGCGTGGACGGCTTTCGCTTTGACCTGTGCACGGTCCTGGGCCGGTCGCGGGGCAGCTTCGATCCCGACGGGCCATTCTTTCGCACCATCCTGCAGGATCCGGTCCTGAACCGCGTCAAGCTGATCGCAGAACCCTGGGATCTGGGACCGGACGGCTATCGGCTGGGGGGCTATCCGGCGCCCTTTGCGGAATGGAACGACCGGTTCCGCGACGGCGTGCGGGCCTTCTGGAGGGGCGATCCGGACCATGTGGGCCAACTGGCCAAGCGGATTGCCGGATCGGCGGCGCGCTTTGACCATGGCGGACGGGCCGCAACCTCGTCCATCAATTTCGTGTCGGCACATGACGGATTCACGCTGATGGATACGGTCAGTTACGACCACAAGCACAACCAGGCCAACGGCGAGGACAACCGCGACGGCCACAATCACAACCTGTCCGACAATATGGGCGTCGAAGGCCCCACCGACGATCCGACCATCCTTGCGCGACGCATCCGCCGCCGCCGCAACCTGTTTGCCACCCTGATGCTGAGCCAGGGCACGCCCATGATGCTGGCCGGGGACGAGCTGGGCAAGTCGCAGGGGGGGAACAACAATGCCTATTGTCAGGACAACCCGACGGGCTGGGTGACATGGGCGGGGGCCGATCAGGGTTTTTTCGACTTCTGCCGGGCGGCAATCGCGTTTCGAAAGGCCCATCCGATCCTGCGCCAGCGGCGGTTCCTGCACAGCCAGCCGCGCGAACAGGACGGACTGCCCGACCTGTTCTGGCGCCGTGCCGATGGTCAGCCGATGACCTATCAGGACTGGGCCGACCCGGCCGGGCGGCTGCTGGCGGTGGAACTGCGCATGGCCTCGGGCACACCCGCCCATGCGGCGCTGCCGGGGGCGATCTTTCTGGTGTTCAACAACGGGCCGGCCACCGTTGTCCGCCTGCCCGAATCGACCCGTAATGGCCACTGGCGGCGCCAGTTCGACACCGCTTGCGATTCCATGCCGGACGATCCGGCAGCCCGGACAGAGGGGATCGCCGCGGAAAGCGTGGTGGCTTTTGTGTTGCGCGATGGTCCGATCAGGCCCTGACACGTGCCCACGCGGCAGGGCGGATCCTTGCGAAATGACGCGCTGCGAGGCGGGTGCCAAAGGGCTTTTCAATACCCGGCAAAGCTGGCAGCAGAAAATTAACATTTGTATCCTAGGGTGGCGGTTCGCCAGAATGGCGATGTGCGATCCCTTGCGGCAGGAGGCCCGATCTTGACATCAACCCCCACGGCCCAGACCCTGCACGATCGCATCCTGCATCATCTGGCCTACAGCCAGGGGCGGGGGGCGGAATTCGCCACGACCTTCGATTGGCGAATGGCGGTCAGCCATACCGTCCGCGATCTCATGACGCAGACCTGGATCGACGCCTTTCGCGCCGCCCGCGATCAGGGCGCCAAGCGGGTCTATTACCTGTCGATGGAATTCCTGATCGGCCGTATTCTGGACGATGCCATCATCAACCTGCGCCTTGAAAAGCCGATGGACGAGGCTTTGGGGATGCTGGGCCTGAACAAGCAGGAAATTCTGGACGACGAACCCGACGCGGCCCTGGGCAATGGCGGTCTGGGGCGGCTTGCGGCCTGCTTCATGGAATCGCTCTCATCGCTGAGCTGCCCCGCCTTCGGATTTGGCATCCGCTACGAGCATGGATTGTTCCGACAGCGGTTCGAGGGCGGCCAGCAGGTCGAATCGCCCGAGGATTGGTTGAACCAGCCCCACCCCTGGGAATTCGTCAAGATCGACTACAGCTATACCGTGGGCTTCAAGGGGCATGTCGAGCGGATAGGCGGCAGGTCGGTCTGGCATCCGGGCGAAAGCGTGATCGCGCGCGCCTATGACACGCCGGTGATCGGCTGGGGCGGCCACTGGGCCAACACGCTGCGGCTGTGGGGGGCACATCCGACCACCTTGCTGGATCTGCATCGCTTCAATGCCGGCGATCATACGGCGGCGGCCGAACCCGAGGCCTTGGCGCGAACCCTGTCGCGTGTCCTTTATCCCGACGACACGACCGACGCGGGCAAGGAACTGCGGCTGAAACAGGAATATTTCCTGACCTCGGCCTCGCTTCAGGACATCCTGCGCCGGTTCTTTCAGGAATATAGCGATCTGGAGATGCTGCCGGACAAGGTGGCGATCCAGTTGAACGACACCCATCCCGCCATTGCCGGACCGGAACTGATCCGCCTCTTGATGGATGATCACGGCCTTGCCTTCGAAAAGGCGCGCGACCTGGCGCGGGGGGTGCTGAACTATACCAACCATACCCTCATGCCCGAAGCGCTGGAACGATGGTCCACATGGCTGATGGGCCGCGTTCTGCCGCGCCACATGCAGATCATCCAGATGATCGACGACGACCACCGGCGGACCAGCGGGCGCCCGCCGCATGTGGGCATCATCCAGCACGATCAGGTGCTGATGGGCGAACTGGCCTTTGTCATGGCCAGCAGGGTGAACGGCGTGTCCGCACTGCATACCGAACTGGTCAAGAACACGGTGTTTGCGGATCTGCACCGATTGCATCCCGACCGGATCGTGAACCAGACCAACGGCGTCACTCCGCGCCGCTGGATGCGGCTGGCAAACCCCGGGCTGGCACGGCTTCTGGATGATACCATCGGCGAGGGGTGGACCACCGATCTGGACCGTCTGCGCGCGCTAGAGCCCCATGCCGACGACGCCGCCTTTCGCGAATCGCTGTCCGGCGTCAAGCGCGCCAACAAGGTATGGCTGTCCAACGGCCTTTTGGCGGGACTGGGCGTCAGGGCAGACCCCGATGCGATCTTCGACGTGCAGATCAAGCGCATCCACGAATACAAGCGGCAACTGCTGAATATTCTTGAAGCCATCGCCCTGTGGAAACGCATCCATGACGACCCCAAAGGCGACTGGACGCCCCGCATCAAGATCTTTGGCGGCAAGGCTGCCCCCGGATACTGGCTGGCGAAATCGGTGATCCACCTGATCAACGACGTGGCCGCAACCATCAATGGCGATCCGGTCACGGCGAAATTCCTCCAGATCGCCTATCCGTCGAACTACAACGTCTCGATGGCCGAGGATCTGATCCCGGCCGCCGACCTGTCCGAACAGATCAGCACGGCGGGCAAGGAGGCATCGGGCACCGGCAACATGAAATTCACCTTGAACGGCGCGCTGACAGTGGGCACGCTGGACGGGGCAAATGTCGAAATCCGCGATCTGGTCGGGCCAGAGAACTTTTTCCTGTTCGGCCTGACCGCCGAAAAGGCCGCAGCCGAGGCCGCCACTCCCGGCCATGCCCGCCACGCGATCGAGCAGAGCGAGGATCTGAAGACCGCGTTGCACCTGATCGCCGAGGGTCGCTTTGGCCGGGCCGAGAATTATTATCACCTGCTGGACCGAACCTGGAATGACGATCCTTTTCTGGTGGCCAGCGACTTCGACGCCTATTTCGCCACGCAGCGCCGCATCGATGCCGCCTACCGCGACAGCGCGGCCTGGGACCGGATGGCGGCGCTGAACATCGCGCGGGCGGGATTCTTTTCGTCCGACCGGACCATCCGGGGCTATATGAAGGATATCTGGCAGGCCCGGCCGGTGGTGATCTAGTCCAGTCCCGTCCGCAGCCGGGCCCGGCGTTCAAGCGCCTGGAAGCCGTGATGGATCAGCACGGCCAGGATGCCCACCACCAGCCCGCCCTGTACGACAAAGGCGGTATTGGCGGACAGCAGGCCCGCGATGATCACCTCGCCCAGGGTGCGGGCCGCGACCGTCGAGCCGATGGTCGCCGTTCCCAGCGAGATGACCGCTGTCAGCCGCATCCCGGCCAGAAGCAGGGGCAGGGCCAGGGGCAGGTCGATCTGCCATAGCCGCTGAACCGGGGTCAGGCCCATGCCGCGCGCGGCCTCGGCCACCTGTGGGGATTGGCCGGTCAGCCCGGCCAAGGCGTTTTCAAAGACCGGCAGCATGCCATAAAGAAACAGCGCGACCAGCGTCGGCCCGGTTCCGAACCCCATCACCGGCACCGCAAGCGCCAGCACGGCCACGGGCGGCAGCGTCTGGCCCACTGCGGTCACGGTCCGCGCCAGCGGCAGGAACTCGCGTCCCGACCGGCGCGTGACCAGAATAGCCAGCACAAGGCCCGCCACCGTCGAGGCCAGAACCGCCACCGTCACGATCCCCAGATGCGACAGTGTCAACGACAGGATGCTGGTCTGCTGATAGATGGCCGGGGCGCCGTTTCGGGTCAGGGGCTGGAACAGCGGGGCAAAGCGATCCGGTGCCACCAGAAAGGCAGCCAGCACCATTCCCGCAATCGCCATCATCCAGCGCCCCGTCATCGCGGGCGGGCCAGGGCGCGCAGGGTGTCCAGCGTGATGACACCGCCGCCCGCAACGGGCAGGGCGTCCCGCCCGCTCCACAGGCATTCGGCCAATGCGTCGCGCAGGCTGGCCTCGGCGGGGATGGGGGGGCCTTCGGCCCTGCCGGGGGCAGCCACGTCCGAAACGGGCGTCAGCGACAACAGCCGCAGCGCCCGGTCGCCCGTGCCAATCAGGTCGCGCACGAAAGGCGTCGCCGGGTCGGTCAGGATGCGCGCCGGGGGGGCATATTGCACCAGTTGGCCGCCATCCATGACGGCGATCCGGTCGCCCAGGTCCACCGCCTCGGTCATGTCATGGGTGACAAGGATCAGCGTGGTGCCCAGACGGCGCTGGATATCCCTGAGATCGGCCTGCGCCTTGGCCCGGATCAGCGGATCCAGCGCGCCAAAGGGTTCGTCCATCAACAGCAGGTCTGGTTTCGCCGCCAGCGCGCGGGCCACGCCCACCCGCTGCGCCTGTCCCCCCGACAACCGGTGTGGCATCCGGTTGCGGAACTGGGCGGGATCCAGTTGGAACAGGGCAAGCAGCTCATCGACCCGGGCGTCGATCTGCGGCCTGGGCCAGCCCAGCAGACGCGGCACGGTGGCGATGTTCTGCGCCACGGTCCAGTGCGGAAAGAGCCCGTGCCCCTGGATGGCATAGCCGATCCTGCGCCGCAGCAGATGGGCGGGCAGGGTGGCTGTGTCGGCCCCCTCGATCAGAACCTGGCCGGACGACGGTTCGATCAGGCGGTTGATCATGCGCAGAAGGGTGGTCTTGCCCGATCCCGATGTGCCGACCAGCACCACCAGTTCTCCGGTCTTTACCGTCAGGCTGACGTCATCGACCACGGCAATGCCGTTATACAGGCGGGTCAGGTTCCGGATTTCGATCACGGAGCAGGCCTTCGGGTTCCCTGCACCAGAAGGTCCAAGGCAATGCCCGCAACCAGCGCCAGCGCCACGGTCGGCAATGCGCCCAGCAGCACCAGATCCATGGCGGTCTGGTTCAGCCCCTGAAAGACAAACGTGCCAAACCCCCCACCCCCGATCAATCCGGCGATCACAGCCAGCCCGATGTTCTGGACCATCACGATACGCACCGCCGCCAGCAGGACCGGCAGCGCCAGGGGCATCAGCACCTGCCCCAGAACCTGTGCGCGGGTCATGCCCAGGCCCACGGCGGCATCCCGAATGGCCACGGGAACTCCGGTCAGTCCGGCCAGGGTGTTGGACACTACCGGCAGCAGCGCATACAGAAACAGCGCCGTCAGCGCCGGGAAGGCACCAATACCCGACACTCCGGCCGCCCCGGCCCCCGGAACCGTCGCGGCGACCCACCCCAGAACAGGGATCATGATCCCGAACAGCGCCAGCGACGGCACGGTCTGCACGATGTTCAGCACGCTCAGCACCGGGCCGCGCCAGCGCGGAGACTGGTAAACAGCGATGCCCAGGGGAATGCCCGCCAGCAGCGCCAAGCCCAGCGAGCCCAGGGCAAGCGTCAGATGCGCCCGAGCCTCGCGCGCGAACAGGTCGCTGCGGCTGGCATATTCGCGCATCACCGACACGCCGTCCAAAATGCCCGATACAAGGATCGCCGCGGCGATTCCCACCGCGCCTGCCAGCATCGCCCAGCGCCACGTCAACGAGAGCCGCAGCCGACCGACCGCATCCGCCGCCATCAGTCCAAAGGCCAGCAGCAAGAGCCAGAAGCCCACGGCAGGGGATACGCGTGCCAGGGCATTTCCCGATTGCTGCAAATGGGTCGCCGCCATGCCCAGCAGCAGCAAGACCGCCAGCAGCCCCGCGATCGCCACGCCTAGCCGCAGGTCGGCGGTCCAGCGGGGCAGGCAGGCGGCCAGCAGAACGACAGCCATTACAATGGTAATGGCGGCGCCCCCTGGCAAGCCCGCCAGCGCGATCCCTTCGCCCGGGACGATGCGGTTGGGCCTGAGCTGCACCAGCGGCAGTGCCAGTCCCGCCAGCCCGGTCAAGGCAAACAGGACAGCGGGCGGCTGGATTCGCGGCACCGCCGGTCAGTCCAGAAAGCCCGCCTGTTCCAGGTAATCGCGGGCCACGGCCTGCGCCGGCTCTCCTCCGACCTGGATGCGGCCGTTAAGCGTCTGAAGGGTTTGCAGCGACAGCGATTCGAAGATCGGCTGAAGCACCTCGGCGATCTGGGGATGCGCCTCCAGCACCGATGCCCGGACGATGGGGGCGGGCTGATAGACGGGCTGCACGGCCTTGTCATCTTGCATCACCAGCAATCCCGCCTCGGCAATCGCCCCGTCGGTGCCATAGACCATGGCCGCGTTCACGCCCGATGTCTGCTGCGCTGCCGCCGCGATGGTCGCGGCCGTATCGCCGCCCGCAAGCTGGACCAACTGGTCGGGGGTCAGGGTAAAGCCGTAGGTTTCCTGAAACGCCGGCAGGGCTGCGGGCGAGGTGACGAATTCGCTGGACGCGGCCAGCTTGATTGCACCGCCGCCTGCGATCCATTCGCCCATCTGGGACATGGTGGTCAGGCCGTTTTCCTCGGCCAGATCCTGGCGCAGCGCGATTGCCCAGGTGTTGTTGGCGGGGGCGGGCGTCAGCCAGACGATGTCGTTCTGTTCACGGTCCAGCTCGGCCACGCGGGCATAGCCCTGGGCCGCGTCCTTCCAGACCTCGCTGTCGGCCTCGTTGAAGAAAAAGGCGCCGTTGGCGGTATATTCGGGATAGATGTCGATCTGCCCCGCCACGATGGCGTCGCGCATGATCGGCGTGCCGCCCAGTTGCAGCCTGTCCTGCACCGGCAGGCCTGCATCCTGCAGGGCCAGCAGGATCATGTTGCCCAGCAAGCCGCCTTCGGTGTCGATCTTCGAGGACACAACGATGTCCTGGGCGGCCAGGGGAGTCGCCGCCATCATCAGAACGGCGGCAAGCGGGGCGAGACGGGGCATGGGGAACTCCTGCACGGGAAAGGTCAAGGCATGACGTCTTGACGCCAATAAGGTTCCTACGCCCGCGCCCCTGTCAACCGCTGACCGCCCTGCTGCCGGCGGTCGAGCCGAAGCCGCCGCGCGATGCGGCGGTGGCCCGCGTCATCGGCGCCTGTCCCATGGTCTGCGCAGGCCGGGCGAACTGGTTGGAATTCAGCGCCGCGCGCCCGGTGTTGCTGGAAAAGGTGCTGGTGCGCGCGGCGTTGGTATAGCCCCCGCCCGCCGTGCGGTACATCGGCTGGGACCGCGACAATCCGCCGCCCCCCAGCATCGACCCGATCAGATACCCCGCCAGCAGCGGCATGAAGATGCTGCCCGACCCGCCATTCGACACCTGCTGATCCTCTGACCCGCAGTTGCCGACGCCGTGCTGTTCCTCGCAGACCTGCAGGCTGTCGTATCGGGGGGCGGATTCGACGTGCAACTGTTCGGCCTCGGCGAAGGTCTGTTCGCATTCGGCGGCGGTGAACAGCCCCCCTTCGGCCGCGGCGGCCTGACAGCTTGCCAGATCAGGAAAGGCCTGAGCATCGACCTGTTCGTCGCGACAGCCGGCGATGGCAAAGCTGGCGGCGCCAAGGATGGTCAGCGCAACGGTTCCGGATCGTTTCCTCATGGCATTTTCCCCTGCTCCGCGATGAAATGCGGCTTGAAGCGCGACAGATCCTGCGTGATGCGCGCCCTGTCCTCGCGCATGCCCATGCCTACGCACCGATCGCCCACGATCCAGGCGCCGACGATCGGCCTGAACCCGTCGAAATCGGGCAGGGACGCATAGGCCTGAACGATGCGCGGGTGCTGGTCATAATCCGTATTCGGAGAGGCCTCGGTGACTTCGCCACCCTCGACGATGCTGACGCCCGCGCCCTCGCGCGAAAAGATCGGCTTGACCACATGGGCGCGCCGGAACTGGTCGGCGACCTTGGCAAAGGCATCGGCCACAGCGGGAAGCGGACGTCCCCCAGCCACCAGCGCGTCGGCCACGTCGTCGGCAAAGAAGGCGGGCAGCAGGTTGGGGTGGCCCGGAAACATCTGCCACAGCACCGGCAGAATACCCTTGTTGGACACAAGCGCCTTCCAGGCGGGTTCCAGGAACAGGCAACCCGATCCCGTGATGTGGCGGGCATAATCGTCGCGCAGCAGATCCTCCCACGGATACAGCTTGAACAGCGTGCCGATCACCCGATCCTCGGCATCGACGAACTGCCCCTGTTTCGTCACGCCCAGCTTGTCCAGGTCGCTGTAATGGGCGCCCATCCCCGCTTCGCGCGCGGCCCAGGCCATGGCCTCGACGGTGGCGTAATCTTCGGGGTTGTTCGCCATCGCCGTGAAATGGATGTCGGTGTTGGGGGGAAACAGCGTGCGGAACCGTTCCACCAGCGCCTCGTGGATGCCGTTGAACTGGTCGGCGCCATCGGGCAGCACGCCCGCAGCCAACTGGTCCTCCAGCCACTGCCACTGGAACGATGCGCTTTCATACAGCGAGGTCGGCGTATCGGCGTTGTATTCCAGCAGCTTGGCCGGGCCGGTGCCATCATAGGCCAGATCCAGCCGGCCATAGATCTCGGGCTCATTCCGCCGCCAGCTATCGGCGATCAGGTCGCGATGCGGGGCGGGGATGCCCAGCCGGTCCATCATCTGCTCGCTGCCCACGATCTCGGCCACGGCGTCGCGGCACATGGCGTGCAGCTCGGTCGAGGGATCCTCGATATCGTCCTCGATCTGGCGCAGCGTGAACCGATAGGCCGAGCTTTCGTCCCAATAGGGCTCGCCATGCATGTCGGCGAAGGTAAAGCCCACCTCGCGCGCGGTATCGCGCCAGGTCGGTCGTTCGGGAAGGGTGATCTTCTGCATGATGGTTTCTAGCGCGCAGGGCGGGACGGGACCAGCCGGATTCGCGCGCATTGCCATCACAAGCTGCCCAGCGGCCCCGGCCGTCGCTCCTCGGACAGCATCACGTTTGCCTCGACCTGGCCCACGCCGGGAAGGGTCATGATGCGGCGGCGCAGGATGCGTTCGAAATCGGAAATGTCGCGGGCGGTGATGCGCAAACGATAGTCGAACTGGCCCAGAACGTGCTGGACGGTCTGCACCTCGGGGATGGCGGTCACCGCGCGCTCGAAATCCTCCAGGCTTGTGCGGCCCTTTGTCGCCAGTCGGATGCCCAGGAACACGGTGACCCCAAAGCCGAGCGCGGCATTGTCCACGATCACCCGCCGCCCCGCCAGGATGCCGCTGTCGGACAGGCGCCTGATGCGGCGCCAGGCGGCGGGCTGGCCGATGCCGACGGCGCGCCCGATATCCGCCGCGCTCTGGGTGGCATCGCCGGTCAGGATCCGCAGGATCGCCAGGTCCGTCGCATCCAGGCCGGTCACAGCGCCAGTTCCCCGCTGTCCTTGATGGTGCTGACCAGCATCAGCGCGTCGCTGTCGGACACATGCGGCAGGGTCAGGATCCGGTCGCGATAGATCTGCTGCCAATGCGCCATGTCGCGGGCGATCACCGACAGGCGCAGGTCCACGCTGCCGAGGAAGGTCTGGATTTCCGTGACCTCGGGCACCTCGCGCGCGGCGGCGATGAATTCGTCAAAGGCGCGGGGGCTGGTCTTGTCCAGCGTGAAACGCAGGCTGACCTGCACCTCGTATCCCAGGGCGCGCCAGTCGATGCGCTCCTGAATGGCGGCGATCACGCCGGTATCGCGCAACCGGTCCAGACGCCGCCACAGGCTGGCGGGCGCCACGCCTGCGCGTTCGGCCAGAACCGCGTTGGTGGCCCGGGGGTCGGCAAGCAGATGGCGAAGGATCCGGCGGTCCGTGCTGTCGGGCATGAAAATTTCATTAACAATAAAAACCGAGCATGGCCATTACTGGAATGCTGTATGAAGCGATAAAATCAGATGCCAATACAATCGGCCCTGTTCCTAGAAATGCAGCATCGGAGACAAAGAGGACTTATCCCATGCGCGTTTACTATGACCGCGATTGCGACGTGAATCTGATCAAGGACAAGAAGGTCGCGATCCTCGGCTATGGCAGCCAGGGCCATGCCCATGCGCTGAACCTGCGCGATTCGGGCGCCAAGAACGTGGTCGTCGCCCTGCGCGAGGGCAGCCCCTCTGCGAAAAAGGCCGAGGGCGAGGGTCTGAAGGTCATGGGCATTGCCGAGGCCGCCGCCTGGGCCGACCTGATCATGTTCACCATGCCGGACGAACTGCAGGCCGAAACCTATCGGAAATACGTCCACGACAACCTGCGCGAGGGCGCGGCGATCGCCTTTGCCCACGGGCTGAACGTGCATTTCGGCCTGATCGAACCCAAGCCCGGCGTCGATGTCATCATGATGGCGCCCAAGGGTCCGGGCCACACCGTTCGCGGCGAATACGTCAAGGGCGGCGGCGTGCCCTGCCTGGTCGCGGTGCATCAGGACGCCTCGGGCAAGGCGATGGACATCGGCCTGTCCTATTGCTCGGCCATCGGTGGCGGCCGGTCGGGCATCATCGAGACCAACTTCCGCGAGGAATGCGAGACCGACCTGTTCGGGGAACAGGCGGTGCTGTGCGGCGGTCTGGTCGAACTGATCCGCTGCGGCTTCGAGACGCTGGTCGAGGCGGGCTATGAGCCCGAGATGGCCTATTTTGAATGCCTGCACGAGGTAAAGCTGATCGTGGACCTGATCTATGAAGGCGGCATCGCCAACATGAACTATTCGATCAGCAACACGGCCGAATATGGCGAATACGTCACCGGCCCGCGCATCCTGCCCTATGAGGAGACCAAGGCCCGCATGAAGGCGGTGCTGCAGGACATCCAGCAGGGCAAGTTCGTGCGCGACTTCATGCTGGAAAACAGCATCGGCCAGCCGACGCTCAAGGCCTCGCGCCGCGCCAACGACGAACACCAGATCGAGCAGGTCGGCGCCAAGCTGCGCGAGATGATGCCCTGGATCTCCAAGGGCAAGATGGTGGACCGCGCGCGGAACTGATCAGGCAGCCACCGGATCGCGAATACAAACGAGGGGGCCTTTGGGCCCCCTTGTCTTATGCTTGCAGCTTGTCCTGTGTCCGGGTCTGGAAATCCGAGGCGTCGTGGCGTTCCCACAACTGCTTCGCCGGATCCTCGTCCGAGGTGTTGTTCACCATGATGCCGCGCTGCACCGCCGGGCGTGCGGCGATCTCGGCCTGCCAGCGGTGGACGTTACGATAGCTTTGTGCGTCCAGGAAGGTCGCCGCGTCGCCATAGGCGCCGCCGGTGACCAGCCGCCCGTACCAGGGCCAGATCGCCATGTCGGCGATGGTATAGTCGTCCCCGGCGACAAAGCGCGTCTCGGCCAGTCGCTTGTCCAGCAGATCCAACTGGCGCTTGACCTCCATGGTAAAGCGGTCGATCGCATATTCGATCTTGGTGGGCGCATAGGCATAGAAATGCCCGAAGCCACCGCCCAGATAGGGGCCCGCGCCCATCTGCCAGAACAGCCAGTTCAGCGTCTCGGTGCGCGCGGCCGGGTCGGTGGACAGGAAGGCGCCGTATTTCTCGGCCAGATACAGCAGGATCGAGCCCGATTCAAAGACCCGCCGCGGCGGCGTCACCGAATGGTCCATCAGCGCCGGGATCTTGCTGTTCGGGTTCACCGCCACGAAGCCGCTGCCGAACTGGTCGCCGTCGGTGATGCGGATCAGCCAGGCGTCGTATTCGGCGTCATGGCCTGCCTCGAGCAGTTCCTCGAGCATGATCGTGACCTTTTGCCCATTGGGCGTGGCCAGCGAATAAAGCTGCAGGGGATGCTTGCCCACTGGCAGATCGCGGTCGAACTGGGCGCCGGCGGTGGGCTTGTTGATGCTGGCGAACTGGCCGCCATTCTCGCCCTTCTGGCTCCACACCTTTGGCGGGGTATAGTCCTCGGTCATGACAGCTCCTGATATCGGTCGGGCGCAGGATGGGGGTCGGCCGAGCAAACATCAACCGTCAAAACGCTGGCGAATGTTCCGTGATTGTTCTAGGATCTTGCCATGCTGCCGCCCCGCAATCCAGACGAGCGCCTCAAGGCCCGAGGCACGGATACCCGCCCCGATGGACGGTTCGAACCCCATCAGCGGGTCCGCGAATCCGACGACTGGGACATCCCCGAGGATCAGCACCTGCTGCGGACCGAGGTGTCTTTCGAACGCCCGCGCAGCATCATCACCCGCAACACCTCGCCCGACATCAGCTTTGACCGGTCGATCAACCCCTATCGGGGATGCGAACACGGCTGCATCTATTGCTATGCCCGGCCGACCCATGCCTATCTGGGCCTGTCTCCGGGGCTGGATTTCGAAACGCGCATCACCGCGAAACCCGAAGCCGCCCTTTTGCTGGCCCGCGAACTGGCCCGGCCCGGCTATCGTCCGGCGCCGATCGCCATGGGGACGAACACCGATCCCTATCAGCCGGTCGAATCGCGCCTGGCGATCATGCCGGGGATTCTGCGGGTGCTGTCGGACTGGAACCATCCGGCGACGCTGGTCACGCGCGGGCATACGGTCCTGCGCGACCTGGACCTGTGGGCGGAACTGGCGGCCAAGGGCATGGCGGCGGTAGGCGTCAGCATCACCACGCTGGACGCAGGTCTTGCCCGCGCGATGGAACCTCGTGCCCCTGCGCCGCAAACCCGGCTGCGCATGATCCGCGGCTTGTCCGCCGCCGGGGTGCCGGTGCGCGTCATGGTGGCCCCCGTCATCCCGGTCCTGACCGAACCCGAAATCGAGGCGATCCTGACCGCCGCGCGCGAAGCGGGGGCCACGACGGCCAGCATGATCCCCCTGCGCCTGCCGCTGGAGGTGGCGCCGCTGTTCCGCAACTGGCTGGAGAGGCACCGTCCCGGCATGGCGGCGCATGTGATGAACCGGGTCCAAGCCATGCGCGGCGGACGCGACAACGACCCGCGTTTCGGCCACCGTTTCTGGGGCAGCGGCATCGAGGCGGACCTCGCCCGGCAACGGTTCCGGCTGGCCCGCAGGCGCCTGGGCTATCAAGACAGCGGCGTGCCGCTGGATTGCAGCCGCTTTGGTCCGCCGCCCAGGGCAGGGGACCAGTTGTCGCTGTTCTAGGCGCCCCTTTTCAGGCGCCGCGGTCCTGTTCGTTCTTAGCCCAAAGATAGCCGATGAACGCGCCCTTGGTGAGCCGTAACAGGATCAGCGTCACAACGGTCGAGATGCCGCCCGTGATCACAAGCAGCATCACCGGGCTTGGCCGGAACAGCACCCAGGTGAACCCGATCAACGGGATCAGCAACAGCAGCATGATGGTCATGGCAAAGAAGGCCGGGCCATCGGCGGCCGGATAGCGCCCAAGGGGCGCGTGGCAGACCTCGCATTCGGCGGAAACTCCAAGATATCCCCGCAGCAGTTTGCCTTGGCCGCAATTGGGACACCTGTTCATCAATCCCCTGGTGACGGCGGTCTTGCTGTGACGGGTTTCGTTCATGGTCCTGATCCTTGCGCTCGGGCTGTGGATTGAGGGCTGCCCTGTCGGACGGACGGCCCGGAACGGGGCGGGGATGACCGGCGGCGACCCTTGTGCCGGTTCAAAAGGCATCCCGCTGCGATCCGGCAGATCCAACGGCTTCATCGGTTAGGCAGTCCTCTTGCCGAAACAGAGTTCAGAACCCGTCGCCCAATGACGAGAACCCGCCAAGTCGTTCTGCGATCTCCTCAAGCGATGGCCGGGGGCCGGGCGCGCGGGACTCCAGGGCCTCGCGCATGGCGCGCAGATGGGCGGGCGTGGTGCCGCAGCAGCCGCCGATGATGCGCACGCCACTGTCCCGGGCAAGGCAGGCATAGTCGGCCATGATCGCAGGGGTGCCGTCATAGTGCAGGTGCCCTCCTTCCAGGCGCGGCACCCCGGCATTGCCCTTGGCGATGATCGGGCGCTCGTTGCCCGAGGCCACGAAATCGCGCACCGTCCGCAGCAGGTCCGCCGCGCCCACGCCGCAGTTCGCGCCGTAGGCGACAGGCGGATTGGGCAGACGTTCCACGAGGGCCGACAGTTGCGCCGAGGTCACGCCCATGATCGTACGCCCGGCCGTATCAAAGCTCATCATGCCGCACCAGGGCATGTCTGCCAGACGCGCAGCCTCGGCTGCGGCACGGAATTCACGGTCGCAGCCGATGGTTTCCACCCACAGGACATCGGCGCCGCCCTCCTTCAGGGCATCCGCCTGTTCATGGAACATCTCGACCGCGCGGGCGTGGGACAGGCTGCCCACCGGGGCCATGATCTCGCCCGTGGGGCCGATGTTGCCCGCAACGATCACCTTGCGGCCTGCGGCATCGGCCACCTCGCGCGCCAGTGCCGCACCAGCCCGGTTCAGGTCGCGGACTTGATCGGCGGCCTTGCGCAGGCCCAGCCGGCTGGCATTTCCGCCAAAGGTATTGGTCAGGAACAGATCGGCCCCGCTGTCCACGGCGTCGCGATACAGGCGCCGCACACGGTCGGGATGGCGGCTGTTCCACAGTTCCGGCGCCTCGTTCGGGGTCAGGCCCATGTTGAACAGGTTGGTGCCCGTCGCACCGTCCGCCATCAGCCAGTCACGCCTGGCAAGAAGCTGGCTCAATGGGTCGGGCGTCTGCAATCCCCTGGTCCTGCAATGCGAAAGCGCCGCCCCCGGGCGGCTGTCGATGATCATGTTCATGATAGGTCCGGTTCCGGAAGGAAGCAATTTGAACCGGAACACGAAAAAGACCGTGCCGGTTTCCCGGCACGGTCCTGAATTTTGCGTGGGGAACCGGATCAGTTCCGGTCGTCGTCCCCGTCGTCGTTCGCGGCGCCGATGTCGTCGAACAGTTCGGCGATCTCGAATTCGGCCTCGGCATCAGCCTCGGCGGCCAGATCCTGGATCGACTTGCCCTGCGCCTGAAGTTCGGCTTCCTCGGCCGAACGGGCGACGTTCAGCACGATGGTGGCCTCGACCTCGGGGTGCAGGACGATGGTGACCTCGTGCATCCCCAGATCCTTGATCGGATTGCCCAGCACGATCTGGCGGCGATCGACGGTGAAGCCGGCCTCGGTCGCGGCCTCGGCGGCGTCGCGGGTCGTGACCGAGCCATAGAGCGCCCCGGCATCGGAAGCCGAGCGGATCACCACGAACACCTGACCGTCCAGCTTGTCGGCGACCTTCTGGGCCTCGGTCTTGGTTTCGGCGTTCTGGGCCTCAAGCTGGACCTTGCGGGTCTCGAAGGCCTTGATGTTGGCGTCGGATGCGCGCAGGGCCTTGCCCTGGGGCAGCAGGAAGTTGCGGGCATAGCCTTCCTTGACCCGGACGACCTCGCCCATCTGGCCCAGTTTTGCCACGCGTTCCAGCAGGATGACTTGCATGTCCCTGTCTCCTTACTTCACGGCATATGGCAGCAGCGCCAGAAAGCGGGCGCGCTTGATGGCACGGGCCAGTTCGCGCTGCTTCTTGGCCGACACGGCGGTGATGCGCGAGGGCACGATCTTGCCGCGTTCGGAAATGTAGCGCTGCAACAGGCGCGTGTCCTTGTAGTCGATCGCGGGCGCATTCTCGCCCGAGAACGGGCAGACCTTGCGACGGCGGAAAAAGGGTTTGTTGGCCATGATCAGATCCTTTCAGTCCGCTCGCGGCGTTCGCCGCGGTCAGCGCCACGATCGCCGCGATCACCCCGGTCACGGTCGCCGCGCGGGCGGTCGCCCCGGTCGCCGCGATCCCCGCGGTCGCGATCGTCGCGCTTCTGCATCTGGACCGAGGGGCCTTCGGCATGTTCGTCAACGCGCACGGTCATGACACGCATGACATCCTCGTGCAGGCGGGCCAGGCGTTCCATTTCCTGCACGGCGGCCGAGGGCGCGTCCGAACGCAGAAAGGCGTAATGGCCCTTGCGGTTCTTGTTGATCTTGTAGGCCAGGGTGCGCACACCCCAGTATTCGTTTTCGACCACCTTGCCGCCGTTATCGGCCAGCACGGTCGAGAAATGTTCGATCAGCCCTTCGGCCTGCGTGTTCGACAGGTCCTGCCGGGCGATCAGCACATGCTCGTACAGAGGCATGGCATCCCTTTCGGTTTCAGGCGCATTTCATCGACGGACAAATCCTTCCGCGCCCGTCACGAGAGACTGCGCCGGTTGCAATATCCAGGCGGAAGGATGGGGCCTTATAGCGGCAAATGCCGGGGATGCAAGGCGATTCGCAGGGGCGGCGGGCCTTGCGGGCCGGCACTGGCCGGGCCACCATGGCCCAAGCGGTACGGGGGATGACGATGGCCTTGGAAGATGCAAAGACCCAGGTGGATCAGGCGTTTACCCGGACCGACCTGCGCGGCCCCTCGTTCGAGAACGCCTTTGGCGGCGCCGCCAGCTTTCTGCGCCGCCGCTATTCCAAGGATCTGTCGGGCGTCGATGTGGCCGTGACCGGCATCCCCTTCGACCAGGCGGTCACGCACCGGCCCGGCGCCCGCTTCGGCCCCCGCGCGATCCGGGAGGCGTCCACCCTCCAGGCCTTTGATCCGCCCTATGGCTGGGGATACGATCCGCTGTCCACGCTGTCGGTGGTGGATTACGGCGACATGGCCTTCGATTACGCCGACGTGCGCGGGGTGCCGGACCGGATCACGGCGCATGTCGGCGCGATCCTGGATGCCGGTGCTGCGCCCATCACGCTGGGGGGCGATCATTTCATCACCCTGCCGATCCTGCGGGCGGTGGCCGCGCGGCGCGGCCCCGTGGCGCTGATCCAGTTCGACGCCCATTCCGACACCTGGGTGGACGACGATCCCGACCGCATCGACCACGGCACGTTTCTCTACAAGGCGATCCGGCAGGGGCTGGTGGATCCGGCGGCCAGCGTCAGCATCGGCATCCGCACCGACAATCCCGACACGCTGGGCGTGACCATCCTGGATGCGGCGGGCCTGCATCGCGACGGGGTGGAAACCACGCTGGACCGCATCAGGGGTGTGGTGGGCGGGCGCCCCGTCTATGTCACCTTCGACATCGACGCGCTGGATCCCGCATTCGCGCCGGGCACCGGCACGCCGGTCTGGGGCGGGCTGGCATCCTGGCAGGCGGCGGCGCTGTTGCGCGGGCTGGCAGGGGTGGATCTGATCGGCGGCGACGTGGTCGAGGTGTCGCCCCCCTATGACACGACCGGGGCCACCGCCATCGCAGGCGCGCATGTGGCGACCGAACTGATCGCGCTTTATGGCTGGACCCGGCGCTGATCGTCAGATCAGCCGGTCCAGGCGCCCGATGTCGCGCACATGCAGCAGATGGACCCCGGTGCGACGCGACAGCGCCTTGGCGCTTTCGGTGTAATGGCCGGTGGTGATGACCACGGCGGTATCCACCCGGTGGAAGGCCCGGCCCGAAAACGCCTCTTGCACGGCCTTGTTGCCCACCGCGCCGTCATAGCGTTTGCACTGGATCCCGATCTTGCGGCCCTTGCGCCGGGCGATGATGTCGATGCCCTGGTCGCCCGACCCGGCGGTGACATGGGCCCGCCAGCCCTGCGCCTCCAGCCGGCCGGCCACCCATTCCTCGAAGGCGTGGCCGTCCCTGGGGCAGCGGACAGGACGGCGCCGCCCCTGTCCCCTGCGCGGCGGCGTCTTTTGCCGCAGCAGCAGCGCGGGCAGCAGCAGCCCCGCCAGGACGATCCCCGCAAAGGCCGAGGTCTGGTTTCGCCCGCCGTCCATCGCGCCTTCGGCGAAGGTCGCCATCAGAAAACCGCCGATCACGACAAGCGTGGCGGACAGGACGGCATATCTGAAGAAATAGAAAGCAGAGGAAATCAGACGGCGCATTTTCGGCCAAGGGAAACGGAAGGGGCAGATTTTGGCAACCGACCCTGGGAAACCACATTCTATGGTGACGAAAAGTTATCCACAATTCCCCGCATCAGGCAATGTTCCGGACCTGTTCCGCGTGCCAAGGTGCTTGCCCGCAGGCCGCTGCCCGGCTAATCCCCCGCCATGCTGCCCCAGGATCGCCTGTCCCAGATCGTCCAGCGGTTCGAGTTTCTCGAAGCGCAGTTGAATGCCGGTGCGGCACCCGACCAGATCGCCCGGATCAGCCGCGAATACGCCGATCTGAAACCCGTGGTCGAACAGGTTTCGCGCTGGCGGGCCGCTCAGGACGGTCTGGCCGAGGCCCAGGCCATGCTGGCCGACCCCGAGATGCGCGATCTTGCCGCCGACGAGATCCGGCGGTTGCAGGACGACGTGCCCGCACTGGAGCAGGCCCTGCGCATCGCCCTGCTGCCCCGCGACGCCGCCGATGCCCGCCCCGCGATCATCGAGATCCGCCCCGGCACCGGCGGGGACGAGGCCGCGCTGTTCGCGGGCGACCTGCTGGCGATGTATCGCCGCCATGCCGAACAGCAGGGCTGGACCTTCCAGATGCTGGACCTGACCGAATCCGACCTGGGCGGCGTCAAGGAGGCCGTGGCGCGGATCGAGGGAGAGGGCGTCTTTGCCCGCCTGAAATACGAATCGGGAGTCCACCGCGTCCAGCGGGTTCCCGAAACCGAATCGGGCGGACGCATCCATACGTCCGCCGCGACCGTAGCCGTCCTGCCCGAGGCCGAGGAGGTGGATATCGACATCCCCGCGGGCGACATCCGCATCGACACGATGCGCGCATCCGGCGCGGGCGGGCAGCATGTGAACACCACCGATTCGGCCGTGCGCATCACCCACCTGCCGACCGGGATGGTCGTGACCAGCAGCGAAAAGTCGCAGCACCAGAACCGCGCCAATGCCATGGCCGTTCTGCGCGCGCGGCTTTACGACATGGAACGCAGCCGCGCCGATGCCGAACGGGCCGCCGACCGCAAGTCGCAGGTGGGGACGGGCGATCGCAGCGAACGCATCCGGACCTACAATTTCCCGCAGGGCCGGATGACCGATCACCGGATCAACCTGACGCTTTATGCGCTGGACCGGATCATGGCGGGCGATCTGGGGGAAACCATCGACGCGCTGACGGCCCATGACCAGGCCGCGCGACTGGCGTCCCAGCAATGACACCGGCCGAGGCGCGTGCCAGGGCTGCCCGGCGCCTGTCGGCGGCGGGGATCGAGGGCGCGACACGCGACGCCGACCGAATCCTGGCGGCGATCCTGGGGGTCGAGCCGGGACGCCTGCGCATGATGGACCGCACCCTGACCCGGGACGAACAGGATCGGCTGGACCGCGATCTTGCCGCCCGCGCCAAGCGTCAACCGGTCGCGCAGATCGTGGGGTTCCGCGATTTCTACGACCACCGTTTCCGTGTCACTCCTGACACATTGGACCCCCGCCCGGAAACCGAGGTTCTGGTCCGCTCCGCCCTGGATCTGCCCTGGAGCAGGGTTCTGGATCTGGGAACGGGGACCGGTGCGATCCTGATCTCGCTGCTGGCGGCGCGGCGGGGGACGGCGG
Organism: Paracoccus subflavus; assembly: GCF_004310345.1. Classification (GTDB taxonomy): domain Bacteria; phylum Pseudomonadota; class Alphaproteobacteria; order Rhodobacterales; family Rhodobacteraceae; genus Paracoccus; species Paracoccus subflavus. Next base: position 142,844 of record NZ_SISK01000002.1, read on the forward strand.
GGACGGGAACGGACATTTCGGCCGCGGCCCTTGACGTGGCGCGGAACAATGCCCGATCCATTGGCGTCATGGCCGATTTCGTGCGGGCCGACTGGTTCGACGGTGTGGCCGGGCGGTTCGATCTGATCGTGTCGAACCCGCCCTATATCGCCCTGTCCGAGATGGCTGGCTTGGCCCCCGACGTCCGGGAATGGGAGCCGCCCTCAGCCCTGACCGACGGCGCCGACGGGCTGAGCGCCTATCGCGCAATCGCGGCGGGCCTGTTCCGGCATCTGGCCCCCGGCGGGCATCTGCTGGTCGAGATCGGTCCGACGCAGGCCGCCGCCGTCTCGGCCCTGCTGGTCCTGCAAGGAGCCGAAACGCGGATAATCGCCGATATGGATGGGCGCGACCGTGTCGTGAAGGCGGGGTTCTCCGCCTGAAAGGGCCAGAACAGCGGCCAATCCCGTCGATTTCGCTTGTTTCCATCCGTTCGCCGTGCTTAGTCGCGATTGTGACGGGGGCAGCGATGCCCACGCACGGGTCAGCCTGGAAAAAGCCGATTCCCTGGAAACGCCACTCTGTGTTCATTCGGGTGCAAGGCAAGGGCTGAACGGGTATGCGCCACCTCGCGCTGCCGGTGTCGCCCGCGAAGCCGTTCGGAAACCCCGATCACCCTGGAACCACAAGCAGACAGACTGATGAGATCATCGAAATCCCGTTCGCGCAACAAGTCGAACCGCCAGCGCACGCTGGGCAATGTCGTCAACCGCGTCTTCGACAGCTCTGGCCCCGAAGGCAAGGTTCGCGGGACGCCCCAGCAAATCATTGAAAAATATCTGGCTCTTGCGCGGGATGCGCAATTGTCGAACGACCGCGTTGCCGAGCAGTCGTTTCTGCAACATGCCGAGCATTATACCCGGATGCTGGGTGAGGCGCAGCGCGAAATGGCCGAACGCCAGCAATTCCACCAGCCCCGTCAGGACGGCGACGAACCCCGCGACGTTCAGCCGAACGGCAATGGCGGCGGATACCAGGCCCGCGACGACAATGGCCGCGACGACAGCCGGCGCGATGACGTCCGCCGGGATGACGTCCGTCGGGATGACATCCGTCGGGATGACAATCGCCGTGACGACGCCCGCCGTGACGATAACCGCCGCGATGATAATCGGCGCGAAAACTCCCGGCGTGAAAACAATTTCCGCGACCCGCAGCGCGATCAGGCGGGCCGCGAAGCCCAGCCGCGTGATCATGGCGCACGCGAACAGCCGCGGTTCGAACCTGCCGCCGCAGCCGAGGCGCAGCCGGTTCCGCAATCTGCGCCCCAGCCTGCGCATCAGTCCGACCATGCCACTGTGCCTGAAATCCGGCCCGAGGGCCTGGGCCTGCCGGACGCCGTGACCACGTCCGAGGACGCGGTGGCAGGTCCGGTCGAAACGCCAGAGGCAACTGCCAAGCCCGCACGCAGCCGAACCCCGCGCGCCCCACGTGGGGACAAGCCCGCAGCGTCCCAGGCCCCTGCCGCACGACCGCGCCGCCGCAAGACCCCCGAGGGAGAGGCACGGCCCGAGGATGCCCCCGCAGCCAGCGAAGAATAAGAAACAAAGGCCGCGGCGATCAGCCGGCGGCCTTTTTCATGGCGCCGTCGGGGCGGCCTGCACGGCGCGGGCCAGCCGGCAAAACCGTTCCAGATCGATTTCCTCGGCCCGCGCCGTCGGCGGGATCTGGGCCTGTTCCAGAAGGGTTTCGATCCGGGGGTGCAGTCCCCGCAGGGACGCCCGCAGCATCTTGCGCCGCTGGTTGAACGCCGCTGCCGTCACCTGCGACAGGATCGCCGGATCCGCCGGATAGCGCGGGGAAGAAAGCGCGGTCAGGTGGACCACGGCGGAATGAACCTTGGGGGCGGGCACGAAGGCCTCGGGCGGCAGGGTCATGACGATGCGGGCATCGGCCCGCCACTGGGCCAGCAAGGCCAGCCGGCCATAGGTCTTGCTGCCGGGGGCGGCCACGATACGCTCGGCCACCTCCTTCTGGAACATCAGCGTCAGGGACTGCCAGAAGGGCGGCCATTCCGGCGGCGTCAGCCAGCGGATCAGCAGTTCGGTGCCGACGTTATACGGCAGATTCGCGGCCACCCGGATCGGCGGTGTCAGATGCGCCAGCGGGTCGATCTGCAGGGCATCGCCGTGGATCACCGTCAGCCGCCCGGGATAGCGGTCGGCGATTTCCTGCAACGCAGGCAGGGCACGGGCGTCCTTTTCGATGGCAAGGACATGCCGCGCCCCCTCGGCCAGCAGCCCGCGCGTCAGTCCGCCAGGACCGGGGCCGATTTCCAGCACGTCGCATCGGGACATGTCGCCCGCCTGCCGCGCGATCTTGGCGGTCAGGTTCAGGTCCAGCAGGAAATTCTGGCCAAGCTGCTTTTTCGCCCGCAGGTCGTGGCGGGCGATCACCTCGCGCAGGGGGGGCAGGTTGTCGATGGTGGTCATGCCCGTGCCGCCGCCATGTCGCGGGCCATGCGCAGGGCGGCGATGGTCGAGGCGGGGCTGGCGATCCCCTTGCCCGCGATGCCGAAGGCCGTGCCGTGGTCGGGCGAAGTTCGGATGAACGGCAGACCCAGCGTGACGTTCACCCCGCTGTCGAAATCCAGCGTCTTGATCGGGATCAGCGCCTGGTCGTGATAGGCGCAGACCGCCGCATCATAAAGGGCGCGGGCCGGGGCGTGGAACATCGTGTCGGCCGGCAGGGGGCCGGTCAGGTCCATCCCCTCGGCCCGCAGGCGGTCCAGCAGGGGAACGATCATGTCGGCTTCCTGGCGCCCCATCGTGCCGCCTTCGCCCGCGTGGGGATTGAGACCCGCCACCGCAAGGCGCGGCGCGGCGATGCCGAAGTCGCGGATCAGGGCGGCATGGGTGATGCGGATCGCCTGTTCCAGAGCCCTGTCGGTGAAGGTGGCGGGCACATCCTGCAACGGGATATGGATCGTCGCGGGCACCACCCGGCAGGGCGGCGTCACCGTGGTCGAGGCCAGCATCATGGCCACCGGCACATCGCCCGCCAGGTGGGACAGGTATTCCGTATGGCCGGGAAAGCCGAAGCCCGCGCCGGTCTTCAACGCCTGCTTGCTGATCGGAAGCGTGCAGAGCCCCCCGGCCTCTCCGCGCATCACCAGTTCGACCGCCCTGGCAATTACGGCGATGACGCCCGCCGCATTGGCCGGATCGGGCTGGCCCGGCACGACAGGGGCTGCAAAGTCGTGGCGCAGGACCGGAAGATGTCCCGCGGGCACCGGGTCGCCGGGCGATGCGATTTCTGTAAAGAGCGTTCTGGCGGGCAAATGACGAGGATCGCCCATCCAGGCGAAATCCACGCCCGAGGCCAGGGCCTTGGGCGCCAGTTCAGGCCCCACGCCCGCGGGCTCGCCGCAGGTCAGGATGATGCGGCCCGAAAGCATGATGCCGGTCACGGACGACGGATAACGGCGCCGGCGCGCAATTCGGCCAGATAGGATTCGGCTGCGGCATTGGCCTTGCGGTTGAAGATCTCCTCGCGCACGGCATCGCGGGTGGGCAGGGCGTTCGGATCGGGCACCGCGGCCTCGACCCCGTCGTCGCGCAGGGCGGTGGTGGGCACGTCGGCCATGTCGGCCACCAGCGCGGGCTGGCGGGAACACAGCATCACCAGGTCGGCGCCGTTGCCGTAATCGACCACGCCGGCTTCATCAGGGTCCAGGCTGGCCAGACGCTGCCCGATCAGCGCCGGAATCGCGCCCTGCGGTACGGTCTGGCGTTGCACCTGCGGGGCGGCCTGGGGACCGGCCTGCACATAAAGGTCGTCGCAGGTCCGGGTCCGGGCGGCCAGCGTCGCCGCGTCCGCAGCCGTGGGCAGGCGCAGGGTCGCATAATCGACGACCTGTTCGGACGCGCCCGGCCGCAAGGTGCCCTGGCTGTCGCGCAGGTGGAACAGGACCACAGCGCCCTCGACGGTCAGCGGCTGGCTGGTCTGGCCGGGTTGCAGTGCGGTGATGACCGGGCGCAGGCTGGGGGGCAGGTTGTCGATGTTCACCCAGGCCAGCCGCCCGCCTGCCTGTGCCGAGTCGGCGGCCGAATACTGACGCGCCGCGGCCTCGAATTCGTCCGATGACAGGTTGGCCCCGGCGATCCGCCGGGCCAGGTCCATGGCCTGCTGTTCCTGGCCCGGCGGGGCGGGAATGATCAGTTCCGAGATCAGAACCCGCGACAGGATCGGGGTTTCGACCACGCGGCGCAGTTCCTGATCGACCTCGGCGTCGGACACCCGGATTCCGGGCACCACGCGGTCGCGGATGACCGACCGCCAGACCAGGCCCGCACTGACGAAATCGCGATAGGCCTGGGGTTCGACGCCCGCGCCTTCCAGCGCGGCGGTGAATTCGGCCGCCGACAGGCCGGCGCGGCCCGCGAACTCCTCGAGCCCGTTCTGCAAGCCTTCCTCGGTCGGCACGATGCCCAACTGCCGGGCGGCGTGATTGCGCAGCCGGTCCTCGATGAGCGCCTCCTGCGCCTCGGCCTCGGTGGTGCCGGGGGCACCGAGGATCTGCATGAATCGCTGACGCTGCTGCACTTCATAGCGGGTGATGGCGGCATCGTTCACATACACCACCGGCTGGAACAGGTTCTGCGCCTGAACGGGCGCGGCGGCCACAAGGGCGGCTGCCAGCACGAGTCGGGAAAGAAAATGCCGCATCGGCTGCCCCTTGTTCATCGTTTCGTTGTTCCAGATTAGCGCAAGCAGGATCGGCGCGCCACCGTGCCCGGCAAATCCTCGGACGCACCGAAGCCGCCCAGCCTGACCGACAGGCCAAGGCTTGTTTCAGGGCGCACGCTGTCCGAACTGGTAAAGCGGCGCGATACCCCCATGTCCACCGTCAGGCATTCGTTGCGATAGGTCAGATCCAGCGAGGCACGCTGCGCGCGGTTGGCCACGAAGTCATAGCGCGTTTCGGCACTGCCCCACCAGCCGTCGCGGATCTGCCAGCCGACATTGGCGATCAGTTCGCTGACATCGGGGGCCTGCACGGTGGTTCCCCGGTCTGCACCCCGGTCATTGGCGTCCCCCCCGCCAGCGTCCAGCCACAGGTGGCCCGCCGACAGTTGCAGGTCAGGGCGCAGCCAGCCCAGGCGCAATTCGTTGCGCGACATGTCCAGCCCGTCGTCGAACAGTGCCCGGTTGGCAATGGCAAGCCCGCTGCCGCTGTCGTATTGCGCCGCCAGCAGCCAGTCCGAACGCCTGCCCGCCAAGGCCGACCCGACGGGAAAGGACGGGTCCGGATCGGCCCGAAAGACCCGGCCGCCGGTCAGGCCCAGCGACCAGCCGGTGGGATCGAACCGGGTCCAGGTCACGCCCAGATTGGCGCGCAGTCCGCTCTCTCGCGCGTCCCATCCGGGAAAGCGGTTGTCCGAAAACAGGTTGCCTTCGTCGAATTCGATCAGGCGGCTGTCCTCGTTCGGGATGTCGTCGTCCTGACCGGAGGGAGAGTAGAGGATCTGGGCCACGGGTTCGACCATGTGGGTGGCGCCGTTGCTGCCGCCGATCAGCGGCCAGCGGAATTCGACCCCCAGGATCGGGTCGGCGCGGGCCTCCAGATCGTCATAACGGCTGTCCTGGGCGATGCGATAGATGTCGGCATCGATCCCGGCCAGGGCCGCGCCGACCACGCCGCCGGGCAGGATCGCGCTGCGCCGCCAATCCAGCCCGATCGAGCCGCGCGCCATGTCGCGGCCGATTCCGTCCTGGTCGGAAGGCCGGCGATGGGCATGGACTGACCATTCCAGCAGCCCTTGCCCGCCGATATAGTCGGGGGTGAAGCGGCGCTGCCAGATGACATCGGCCACCTGCGCGGGCGAGGTCTGGTTGTCCTCGCCATCGCGCAGCGAATGATAGTTTCCGACGCGGCCAAAGAACAGCTTGTCGCGGGTCACCCGCTCCAGGGTCAGTCCGCTCCACAGCCGGTCGGCATCGGTAATGTCGTAATCCAGCAGATAGCCCCGGTCCGACGCCGCCTGCACCTGCACCCCCAGCCGATAGCCGCGCGGCAGGTCGATCAGCGCGTTGCCGAACAGGTATCCTCGCGTTTCGTCCGGTTCGATGTCGTCGCGGCTGATGGAGCCGTTCCATTCGGTGACGCCATTCCTCCAGGCCTGCCTGTAGCGCAGTTCCAGCGTGCGCGTCCGGCTGGCCGAGACATAGGGCGTCGCCGTCAGGTCGGCATGATCGCCCAAGGTGATGAAGTAGGGCAGCTTGATCCCGAACCCCAGCCCCGAGGTGGTGCGGAATTCGGGGCGCAGAAACCCGGTGCGCCGTTCGACCGTAGGATCGGGCGCGGTGATGGTAAAGGGCACGGCGGCCAGGGGCACCCCAAAGGCGCGGAACTGCGGACGATCAAAGGTCATCAGCCGGGTTTCGGCGTCGTGGGTGATGTTGCGGGCGCGGATTTCCCACAAGGGGGTGGGATCGCTGGCGCAAATCTGGCAGCTCGAGGCGACGACCTGGCGCAGGTTGGTCATCCGGCCGTTGCCGGTGCGGGTCAGTTCGCGGGCGGCAAGCTGCAGCTCGCGGGCCAGAACCAGCCGGGCGCCGCGGATGATCCCGTCCTGCAGTTCGCGGTCAAGCTGTCCTGAATCGGCGATCAGGACGGCCTGGTCGTCGGGATCGGTGGCGCCGGGCCGGGACAGGTGGATCGGCCCCTCGATGGTCAGGTTTCCCGACGCGCCGTCCACCACGATGCGCGATGCCACCAGCCGCGCGCCCCCATACCAGACGACCACGCCGCCCGCCGCGATCAGCGTCCGGTCCCCTTGCAGAACCATGCTGTCGGCCAGAACGGTCGCCGCGTCATCGGGCGCCCCGTCCAGCGGTCGGGCGGGCAGGGTCACATCGGCATCGGGGTCCACGGCCTGCAATGCGGCGGCGCCGGGGGTGCGGTCGCCCAGGATGTCATTGCCCAGGGGCGTGGCGGCGGGGGCCAGGGCGGCATCGCCGGTCCAGGGGGGGCTGGCGGTGCCGCCCAGGCTGCCCGCGCCCAGACCCGGGTCCCGGGACAGGATGGTCTGGCCCAGGACGATCCCCGGCAGCAGCGCCAGCCCGATTGCCCAGCCTGTCAGGGTTCGCCGTGTCATCCATCCTCCCGCGCCAGAATCAGCGCCACCGCCAGAAGCCCGCCCACCAGCGGCGGCGTCCATCCCGCCAGGGCGGGCGGCACCTGTCCGTTGTCGCCCAGAACCTGCGCCAGATTGCGCAGAAAGAACAGCCCGATCCCCGCCCCGAAGGCCAGCAGCACCGCCCCCCCGATATTACGCCCGCGCACCGGCTGCATGGCAAAGGCGGCAGCGATCAGCACCATCGCGGCCATCATGAAGGGCCGCGCCAGTTCCATCTGCAGCCACACCTTGTGCCGCGCCGCCGAAAAGCCCGCCTGCTCCAGCCCGGCAATGAAACCCGGCAACTGCCAGACCGGCACCGCCTCGGGGCGGCCAAAGCCTTCGCGGATACGCTGCGCCGTCAGATCGGACGCCAGTTCCATCCGTGTGGCCGTCATGGCCGCCGCCTCGGGGTTGGAATCGGTCAGGGGATAGTCGCGCACGTCGGTCAGTTCCCACAGGCCGGGGACCAGCCGGGCTTCGCGCGCCTCGATCCGGCGGACCGGGCCCTGATCGTCGTCGAAGACCATGAAGGTCGCGTCATAGAGCGTCGTCGCATCCGGGCTGGCGCGGCGGGCGCGGATGACGATCTGGCCCGCCTCCTGGGTTCCTTCGGCCACGGCCTGGCGCAGCCAGACGGCGCTGTCGCCCACCGACACGGTCTGGCGGCTGTTGCGGTCGATAGCGGCCACGGCCTGATCGAAACGGGCGCCGGTGACGGCCACCAGCGGGTTCACAAAGGCCACCGTCAGCGCGCCGACCAGGGCGGCGGTTACGGCAGGCGCGGTCACGACCTTGAGCGCCGACCGCCCCGAGGCGCGGATTGCCACCATTTCCGAAGTCCGTGCCAGGTTCAGAAACAGGGCGATTCCAGCCAGGACCGTCAGCAGCGGTAGGATCGCATAAAAGCTCGAGGCGATGTTCAACCCGGCCAGCCCCAGGGCACCCCCCAACCCGATGTCGCGGTCGGAAAACCGGCGGATCATCTCGATCATGTCGATGAGCAGCAGGATCAGCAGGAACACCCCTGCAATGGTCAGGAAAGACCGCAGGAACCGCCGCGCGACATAGCGGGCCAGGATCATGCCGGGGCGCCCCTGTGCTTCAGGCGGCGCGGCCTGCCCGCCAGCCACAACAACCCGCAGCAAAGGGCGGTCCCCACCAGCGCGGGCAGATACAGCACCGGCCACATCGCCGGATCGCGCCCGGCCTGGTTGGCGGCGGCATTGGTCAGGAACTGCACCACGATCAGCCCCAGGATGGCCCACAGGATCTGCCGCCACACGCCGAATCGAGAGTAGCCGCCGATCAGCAGCGTCGCAAAACCGATCATCGCTGCGATGGGCGCCAGCAACGGCTGGGCGATGCGTTCATGCGCCTCGCGCCGGGCGTCGGCGGCGCTGGCCCCGGTCGCGGCCAGCAGGTCCGCGTCGGGGCCGAGCAGCCGCAGGGTGCCGTAATCGCGCAGGTCGCGACCCTTCTGGTCACCCCCCGTGAACAGCGCGCCCACGTCATAGCTGAATTCGTCGAACCGGGTGACCGCCAGCGACCGTTGGTCCCCCGACTGGCGCAGGTTCTGCGACAGGCCGCGCAGCAGGATCAGAACCGGGCCGCTGTCAGCGCGGGCTACCAGGGCCTCCTCGGAGGTATAGATGGTCTGGCTGGCGGGATCGCGCGCATCCTCGATGAACAGATCCAGCAGGCGGCCGTCGGTGGCGATGTCGCGGATGAACAGGGTGATGCCCTCGGCCGGATACTGGAAGGTGCCGGGACGCAGGAACCGCTCGGTCACGTCCTGGGCCAGCTCCGCCTGCCGATCGGCCAGCCGGGCGCGGGCCAGGGGCACAAGGCCGTGAACCAGGACTGCCACCATCAGCCCCACGAAGACGCCAAAGACCAGCACCGGGCGCGCCAGCCGCCATGGCGAAAGACCCGCCGCCTGCATGGCCGCCAGTTCCGATTCCCCTGCCATCCGGTTCGTGCCGTAAGCCGTGGCTGCGAACGCCGCCACCGGCAGCACGACCGAGATCACCAGGGGCAGGGTCAGGGCTGTGAATTCCAGAACCACCAGTGCGGTCTGCCCGTCGCTCAGAAGATCATCGAACAGGCTGACGGCACGGTTGATCCAATAGACGGATACCAGCACCAAGGCAAAGAACCCGAACAGCGTCAGCATCTGGCCAAGGATGTATCGGTCGATCCGGGGCATGTCGCGGGGGCTGTCCTTGGTGAGGCATCGGGGGCGTCGGTCACGTCTTGCTTAGCCGCACGGGCGGCTCTGGAAAAGGGTGCGCGGGGGGGCTAGGCTTTCATCCGCAGAACCACGAGGACGCCATGACCCATCCCGCCCCGATCACCTTTACCGAAATCGCCGCCGACCGGCTGGCCAGCCATCAGGGCCGGGTGGCGATGATCGTGGCGCCGGGCGGCAAGCTGCCGTCGGGGCTGCCGCGCGCCGCGCGCGAGGCGGCGCAGCGGGCGCTGGACTCCAAGGCGGGCAAGGGGCTGAAGCCCGGCACCGCGCTGGAACTGGCCTTTCCGGCAGGCATGGCGGCCGAGGCGCTGATGCTGGTGGCGCTGCCCGCCGATGCCTCGGTGACGCAGGCACGCAAGGCGGGCGCGGCCATCGGCGCCAAGCTGGGCACCACGCATACCTTGGTGCTGGCGGGCGGGCATCGGCTGTCGAACGAGGTCGCCTTGGGCATTGCGCTGCGTGGCTATGATTTTTCCGTGTATCAGACCAAGCCTGCCGAGAACGGAATCGGAGAAACAGGCGCCGATCCGATCCCGCAAAGCATCACCCATGGCCCCGAGAACGCCATCCTGGCCGATGCGCAGGCCGACAGCGCGCCCGAGACGGCGGACGAGCCGGTGGGCGAAAAGGCCCGCGTGACGTTCATGGTCAAGAATCCCGAGGCGCTGGCCCGCGCCGCGCAGGACGCCGCCGCCGTGGCCGAGGGCGTGTTCTTTACCCGCGATCTGGTCAACGAACCCGCCAATGTCCTGACCACCACCGACTTTGCCGACCGCCTGAAGGCAATGGAGGAGATCGGCCTGACCGTCGAGGTGCTGGAGGAGGACCACCTGGCCGAACTGGGGATGCGCGCCCTGCTGGGCGTGGGGCAGGGGTCGGAGAGCCCCTCCAAGGTCGTCGTGATGCACTGGAACGGCGGCGGGGATCAGGCCCCGCTTGCCCTGGTCGGCAAGGGCGTCGTGTTCGACACCGGCGGCATTTCCATCAAGCCTGCCGCCGGGATGGAGGAAATGACCATGGACATGGGCGGCGCGGGCGTCGTGGCGGGCGTGATGCGCACGCTGGCCCTGCGCCGGGCCAGGGCGAACGTGGTGGGGCTGGTCGGGTTGGTGGAAAACATGCCCGACGGTCGCGCGCAGCGTCCGGGCGATATCGTGAAATCCATGAAGGGCGACACGATCGAGGTCATCAACACCGACGCCGAGGGTCGCCTCGTGCTGGCCGACGTGCTGTGGTATGCGCAGACGCGCTTCAACCCCTCGGCCGTCATCGACCTCGCGACGCTGACCGGCGCCGTCATCATCGCGCTGGGCCACGACAACGCGGGCGTCTTTGCCAATGACGATGCCCTGGCCGACACCATCCTGGCCGCCGCCAAGGCCGAGGGCGAGGGCGCCTGGCGCCTGCCGCTGGGACAGCCCTATGACAACCTGATCAAGTCGCGGCTGGCCGACATGAAGAACACGGGCGGCCGGGCGGCGGGGTCCATCACCGCAGCGCAGTTCCTGCAACGCTTCATCCGCAAGGGTCAGTCCTGGGCGCATATCGACATCGCGGGCGTGACCCTGCCGCCCGGCGCCACCGACCTTGCCCCCAAGGGCGCGACCGGCTGGGGGGTGATGACCCTGGACCGCCTGATCCGCGACCGGTACGAGAATCGCTAAGGCCATCGTTCAGGCAACCGCCATGGCAGGACCCGGTCCGATGAATGACCAGAATCCGATCGAAACCCGATTCTTTCGGGAATCGGACGGGAATCGGACGGGGCTTGTGCATATCCACGACGGTTTCGTGAAACGGTGCGATTTCGGTTTCAACGCACCGCTTGAGCGTCCTGGCAATCAGCCTGCCTATGTCGTGCTGGATGACGCACGTGTTCTGTCCCTGCACCACCATCACCTCGTCTCTACCGAGGATGTCCAAGCCTATCACAGCGGACAGCGTGTCAGCCGTGCCGAGACTGTATCGCACCTGGCGCTGATCGGGTCCGACCCTTGGCGGGCGGACGAGCCGGTGCGGCGCGTTTCGTTTTTCTGCCCGGATGCCGATCACCTGCGGTTCTGGATCGAGTTTTCCGATGGCTGCCCGCTGGACCGCATCCGGCAGACGTCCAGCGAACGCATGTTGACCGCATGGCGCTGGTTCGAGCGTCTGCCGGATGCAGGTGAAAGAAAGGCTTTGGCCCCCGAGGCCATTGATGCCCTTGTCGATGCGGCGGTTGCTGTCGCACAGGATAAAGGCCCGACTATTGAAAGAGAGCGCAGAACCGCGCAACACCCCGCGCGCCCGGAGGCATGATGGGCAACGCGCTTTTCTATCACCTGACCCGCTCGCCCGCCGAAAGCCTCTTGCCGGTGCTGATCGGCAAGTCGCTGGCGGCGGGCTGGCAGGTGGAACTGCGCGGCACCGATCCGGCCCGGATGGAGCGGCTGGATCTGCACCTGTGGCAAGCCGAGGGCTTTCTGCCGCACGGGCTGGCGGGCGGGCCGCATGATGCGCGCCAGCCGGTGCTGCTGACGGTGGCCGGGCAGGGGGCCGCCAACCGCCCCGCCTGCCTGATGGCCCTGGACGGGGCCGAGGTCGCACCCGACGAATGTGCCGCGATGGAACGGGCCTGCATCCTTTTCGACGGCGGCGACGCGGCTGCGACCGCGCGGGCGCGCGACCAGTGGCGGATGCTGACCGGTGCCGGGGTGGCGGCAGAGTACTGGTCCGAAGAAGGGGGGCGGTGGGAGCGCAAGCGGTGATGCCCTCAAGGGCGCCCGGAATTGCGGATCCGATCCCGGCCCAGCGGAGCCGCTAATCGACCGGGAGGGTGGCGGCCTTCTTGCGGATCTTGGCGTTGCTAGCGATCCAGTCCATCGCCGCCAGAAGCACGCCCGAGATGACGAAGACCAGATGGATGATGACCATCCACCGCATCTGTTCGGCCGTGTATTTGCTGACATCCATGAAGACCTTGAGCAGGTGGATGCCGGAAATCGCCACGATCGAGGCCACCAGCTTCAGCTTAAGCCCAGAAAAATCGACCTCTCCCTGCCATTCGGGGCGGTCCTTTTCCTGGTCCAGCTCCATCCGGCTGACGAAATTCTCGTATCCCGAAAAGATCACGATCATCAGCAGGTTGGCCGCCAGGCTGAGGTCGATCAGCGCCAGGACGCCCAGGATGGCGTCGTTGACGGTGATGACCGGGACGATCAGAACGAATGCCCAAAGTTCTCTCAGAAACACCCAGACCAGGATCGCCAGGGCGGCCGCCAGCCCCAGATACATGGGCGCCATCATCCAGCGGCTGGCGAAAAGGCTGCGTTCGATCAGGCGTTCCATCGCGGTCTCCGAAACGGGGTTCCGGCGGGCTATACAGCCGCCCGCCGACCGCGAAAAGCCGTCATGCCGCCGCGTGCCCGGCCAGCCGGGCGTGCAGATCGGCGCGCCGCAGGCGGGCCTTGGCGCCCTGCATCACCGGGCGACCACGCTCCAGCACCAGAAAGTCGTCGCCCAGTTCCCAGGCAAAATCGAAGAACTGTTCGACCAGCACGATCGCAATGTCGCCCTGGTCGCGCAGGGCGGCGATGACGCGGCCGATCTGGGCGATGATGTTGGGCTGGATGCCCTCGGTCGGCTCGTCCAGCAGCAACACGCGCGGCCGGGTGATCAGCGCGCGGGCGATGGCCAGTTGCTGTTGCTGGCCGCCTGACAGGTCGCCGCCGCGCCGGTGGGCCATTTCGGCCAGAACGGGGAAGCTGTCGAAGATTTCGTCGGGGATGCGGCGGTCGGCGCGGGGCAGGCAGGCGAATCCCGTCTCCATGTTCTCGCGCACGGTCAGCATGGGAAAGATCGCGCGGCCCTGCGGCACATAGCCCACGCCCAGGCGGGCCATCGCCTGGGCGGTGACGCGGCCCAAGGGCCTGCCGTCGAACGCGATCTCGCCCCCCGATCGCGGGTGGCGCCCGGCCAGCAGGTTCATCAGCGACGTTTTGCCCACGCCGTTGTTGCCCATCACGCAGGTGACCGATCCGGGCCGCGCGGCGATGTCGATGCCGTGCAGGATCTGGCTGGTGCCGTAATGCAGGGTCAGGTTCTTGGCGTCCAGCATATCCTATCGTCCCAGATAGACTTCGATCACGTCGGGATTGCGGGTCACATGATCCAGGCTGCCCTCGGCCAGCACCGATCCCTGGTGCAGCACCGTCACCTTGCAGTTCAGGCGGCGCACGAAATCCATGTCGTGTTCCACCACCACCACCGCCCGCGTCTGCGCCAGCCGCACCAGCAGCGCGGTCGTTTGTTCGCGTTCGGCCAGCGTCATGCCCGCGGCGGGTTCGTCGACCAGCAGCAGCCGCGGGTCGGATGCCAGCAGCATCCCGATCTCCAGCCACTGCTTCTGGCCGTGCGACAGTTCGCCCGCCTTGCGGCCGACCTGCGCGGCAAGGCCTACCTCTGAGGCCAGTCCGGCCACCTTTTCGACCGAAGCCTGCGATGGCCGCCAGCCCAGCACCGCAAAGGGGCTGCGCGCGGCTTTCAACGCCATGGTCAGATTGTCGGCGACGGTCTGGTCCTCGAACACGGTGGGCCGCTGGAACTTGCGGCCGATCCCCTCGCGGGCGATCTGCGCCTCGTTCATGCGCAGCAGGGATTTCGGCGGCGTGCCCCATTTTACGTCGCCCGCATCGGGCCGGGTCTTGCCGGTCACGATGTCCATGAAGGTGGTCTTGCCCGCGCCGTTCGGGCCGATCACGGCACGCAGTTCCGCCGCGCCGATGCTGAAGGACAGGTTGTTGATGGCCCGGAATCCGTCGAAGCTGACCGAGATGCCGTCCACTTCCAGAAGCGCGCTCATGCCTTGGCTTCCTGTTCCTGAAGGGCGCCCTGGTCGGGGCCAGGGTCGCGTCCGGGGCGGCGTGGGGGCATGATGCCGCCCAGCCGATCGACGATGCCCGCGATGCCCTTGGGGGCGAACAGGGTGACCAGCACGAAGCTGACGCCCAACGCCACCTGCCACCAATCCACCCAGTTCACCGTATATCCCGGCAGGTGGATCGAAGGCGCCCGACCGCCGGTGAACCAACTGGACAGAAGCGAGACGACAACCGCCCCGATGATCGCGCCGTACAGCCTGCCGCGCCCGCCGATCGCCACCCAGACCGCCAGATAGATCGAGGCGATGGGCATCAGTTCCGCCGGGTTGATGATCCCGGCCTGCGGGTAATACAACGCCCCCGCAACGGCGGTGATCATCGCCGCCAGCGTGAAGACCACCAGCTTGAATCCCTCGACCGGATAGCCCAGGAAGCGGACGCGGGTTTCGTCGTCGCGGATGGCGCGGACGACGCTGCCGAACTTGCCGCTGACCAGCCAGGCCGCCAGCACATAGGCCAGCCCCAGGGCCAGGGCCGAGGCCCAGAGGAACCAGACCGACAGCCTGGCCTGATCTACGCCGTCCAGGCCGGGGATGTTCTGCAACCCCGACAGCCCGTTGTTGCCCCGGAACCCGCTGTCGTTCTGGAACAGCCACAGCGCAAGCGCCAGCGTCATCGCCTGCGTCAGGATCGACAGATAGACGCCGTTCACGCGGCTGCGGAACGCCAGCCAGCCAAAGACCATCGCCAGCAGGCCGGGAACCGCCACCACCAGCAGCAGTTGCAGGGGTAGCGAATGGGCAAAGGACCAGACCGGCGGCAGGTCCGACGACCCGACCACCCCGAAGATCTGGTTGGCGACGCCCTCCTGCAGTTCGGCCGGGGTGGGCGGGATCGGGTTCCCGGCCAGCGATGCCGCAACGATGGCTTCGGTCCGGGCATACATCAGCCATTGCCCGATCAGATAGCCGCCAAGGGCGAAAAACGCCATCTGGCCCAGCGACAGGATTCCCAGGTATCCCCAGACCAGATCCATCGCCACCGCAGCCAGGGCCAGGCACAGCGTCTTGCCCAGAACCTTCACGGTCGAGGTCGGGATGACGCCGCTGCCATAGGCCTGGCTCAACAGCGTGACGGCGACGGTAAAGACCGCCAGCACCGCCAGCACCGCCAGGATCGAGGGATTGCGCAGGATGAAGGGTTGCCGGGTCGGACGGTCGGTCATGGGGTCACGCCTCTGCCGCACGGCCGCGCTGCGGGATGATGCCGCGCGGGCGGAACTGGATGAAGATGATGATGAACAGGATCATGAAGGTCTGGGCCGCCAGCGTGTTGGCCGGGTTCAGGAACTCGATCACCTTGGACAGCCCGCCGATCAGGGCGGCGCCCGCCAGCGTGCCCCAGATGTTGCCCACGCCGCCCACGACCACGGTCATGAAGCTTTGCACGATGTATTGCTGGCCCAGTTCCGATGTGACCTGCGCGAACAGACCGATGGCCACGCCCGCGATGCCCGCGATGCCGGACCCCAGGCCAAAGGTCATCATGGCGATGCGGTCGGGGTTGATGCCCATGCTGGCCGCCATGCCGGGGTTCTGGGTCACCGCGCGGACCTCGAGCCCCAGGCGGGTGCGTTTCATGATGAACAGGAACAGCCCCAGGAACAGCAGGGCGAGGACAAAGATCGCCACCCGGATCGAACTGACCCCGATCACGTCGTTGACCGTGATCGCGCCCTCTAGCCAGGCGGGGGCGGTCAGCGGGCGGGCCTGGGTGCCGAAGATGTTCTTGGCAAGCTGTTGCAGGGCAATGGACACGCCAAAGGTCGCCAGCAGCGTCTCCAGCGGACGATGCGCCAGATGGCGGATGACCAGACGATAGAGGATCACCCCGGCCAAGGCCGTCACCGCGAAGGCCAGGGGCAGCGCCACGACCAACGACAGCGTACGGTCGGCGATCAGGGTTTGCACGGTATAGCCCGTATAGGCACCCATCATGATGAATTCGCCATGCGCCATGTTGATGACGCGCATGACGCCGAAGGTGACGGCGAGCCCGATCGCCGCCAGAAAATAGATCGAGGCCAACGACAGTGCGTCCAGCCCCAGGTCGACGCCGGTCATCGCCGCCAGCCGCAGTTGCGCGCCGACCTGGGCCGCCCGGGCCGCGTCGGTGACATCGCTGTCGGCTTCGGCATAGACCTCGAAGAAGCGATGGGCGGCCAGCGCGGCTTCGGCCTCGGCATCGGTCGCGGCGGGGGGGACGGCGCCCGAAGCCTCGAGGGCCTCGTAGGCGCGGTCGCGGGCGGCAGGGTCTGACAGGTCGGCCACGGCCACGCCGCCCACGCTGCCGCCCTCGATGTTCGCGGCCAGGGCGGTGCGCTGATCGGCCGGGGTCAGGCGGGGTTGCAGGACACCCTGGCTTGTCAGCAGGGCGATCGCAGCCTCGCGCGGGAAGCCGTCGTCGCCCACCGCCAGTTCTCTCGCGATGTTGGCATCCGTCGGTTCTGCCGGCGCGGCAATGCGCGTGGTGGCCAGCAGCGGGTTCAGCGCGGCCCGGAAATCCAGCCCGACATCCCCCGCCATGGCTTCGATGGCGGCCACACGGGCGGCGGGATCCCCGTCGAACTGGATGGTCAAGAGCGATAGGGCGCGGTTGCGCTGCACGGCGAGAGCCGGATCGTCCTCTGGCGCCGCCGCCCGCAGGGCCGCCAGATGCTCGGCTGTCCCGTCGCGGGCGATCGAGGCCAGGGCGGCGGCGCGGCGGGCGGGATCGGGGTCGGAAATCTCGCCCGCGACCAGGGCGGATTCGATCACGCCGCGCACGCCAGAGTTGGGGCGCAGCATTTTCGGATCAGCGGCGGGCACCGGCTTGCCGGTCACGGCATCGGTGGCGCCGTCGCCATCCACGATCAGCAGCCGCCCGTCATCGGTCATGCCCAGCGACCGATTGGTCCAGGCGGACAACAGCGCAAGCCCCTCGGGGCCGGTGGCGGCGATCTGGGCGACAACGGGTTCCACCGTCCGACGGGACGGTTTTTCGATCTGGTCGAGATTGTCTGCGATCACCGCCTCGAGCGCGGGGTTCGCGCTTGCGGGCATCGCCAGCAGCAGCGTCAGGACAAAGACGGTCAGGGGGCGGATCATGGGCGCGTTCCTTGACGGAAGGGGGCGGTGTCGCCGCCCCCGCAAGGGTCAATAGTTCGACTGGACCTGCACGCAGGTGTTCGTCTCGGTGTTGAACATGCCGCAGTCCTTGCCCGGCCAGTCGGCTTCCAGCTTGGCGGATTCGGGCAGATAGTCGGTCCAGGCGTCGCCCGGAACGGGGTCGGTCTGGCTGACGATGTCGAACTGGCCGTCCTCGCGGATTTCCCCGATCAGCACAGGCTTGGTCAGGTGGTGGTTCGGCAGGACCGTGGCGGTGCCGCCGGTCAGGTTGGGAACCTCGACGCCGACGATGGCGTCCAGAACCGGATCGACATCGGTGGTGCCGGCCTTTTCGACCGCGGCGACCCAGGCGTTGAAGCCGATCACGGTGGCTTCCATCGGGTCGTTGGTCACGCGCGCGTCGTCGCCGATGAAGGTTTTCCATTCCTCGATGAAGGCGGTGTTGGCATCCGATTCCGCCGTCTGGAAATAATTCCAGGCCGCCAGATGGCCAACCAGGTTCGCGGTATCCAGACCCGCCAATTCCTCCTCTCCGACCGAGAACGCCATGACCGGGATGTCATCGGCCGAGACGCCCGCCGCCGCCAGTTCCTTGTAAAAGCCCACGTTGGCGTCGCCGTTGATCGTGGACACCACGCCCACTTTCTTGCCGCCCGCGCCAAGCGCCACGACATCGGCCACGATCTTGGACCAGTCGGAATGGCCGAAGGGGGTATAGTTGACGAAGATATCTTCGGCCGCGACGCCCTTGTCCTTCAGATAGGCGTCGAGGATATTGTTCGTGGTGCGCGGATAGACATAGTCGGTACCCAGAAGCGCCCAGGATTCGACGCCCAGCTCCTCCATCATGTAATCCACTGCCGGGATCGCCTGCTGGTTCGGCGCGGCGCCGGTGTAGATGACGTTCTTGGACGATTCCTCGCCCTCGTACTGCACCGGATAGAACAGCAGGCCGTTCAGTTCCTCGATCACCGGCAGGACCGACTTGCGCGACACGGACGTCCAGCAGCCGAAGATCGCGTCAACCTCGCTGACGGTCAGCAGTTCGCGGGCCTTTTCGGCAAACAGCGGCCAGTCGGATGCGGGGTCCACCACCACGGCTTCCAGGGGGCGGCCCAGCAAACCGCCCTTGGCATTTTGTCGTTCGACCATCATCAGGACCGTATCCTTCAGCGTGGTTTCCGAAATCGCCATGGTGCCCGACAGCGAATGCAGCACGCCGATCCTGATCGGCTCGCCTTCCTGCGCCATCGCCCCGGGTGCAAACGAGATCGCACTGGTCAGCATCAGCGTTGCGGTCAGTTTCCTCATGATTACCTTCCCGGCCCTGCGGCCCGTTTTCCCTGTTGACCCTGTGAAGGCATGGCGCCTTCGCATGTGCAGCAAGACGGGTTTCAGGCGGGCTGAACAGGTTTCGGGCAGGATCAGGGCCGGAGATGCGGAAAGTGTCCGGCGGGCAGGCAAACAGGCAGGCACCTGCCTATTTCGCGGGCTGCTTCAGTCCGTGCGGGGCTGCAGCCCGCCCTGGTCGATCAGGAAATCGACGATCCGGTCCACGCCGACGCCATGACGCAACTGCGCCATGACTACCGGGCGGGCACCACGTGCCGTCCGGGCGTCGGATTCCAGCAGGGCGGCATCCACCCCCACATGGGGCGCAAGATCGGTCTTGTTCACCACCAGCAGATCCGACCGCGCCAGTCCCGGTCCGCGCTTGCGGGGAATGTCCTGACCGGCGGCGGTGTCGATGACATAGATCGTCAGATCGGCCAGTTCCGGGGAAAAGGTCGCGGCCAGATTGTCGCCACCCGATTCGATCAGCACCAGATCGAGGTCGGGAAAGGCCGCGTTCAGATCGGCGATGGCGGCCAGGTTGATGCTGGCATCCTCGCGGATGGCCGTATGGGGGCAGCCGCCCGTTTCCACGCCGCGGATTCTGTCCTGCGGCAGAACCTGGGCGCGCATCAGCGCCTCGGCGTCCTCGCGGGTATAGATGTCGTTGGTGATCACCGCCATCGACAGGCGCGGGGCAAGGGCGCGTGCAAGCTGTTCGGTCAGCGTGGTCTTGCCCGCGCCGACAGGGCCGCCGATGCCGACGCGGAGGGGTCCGTTGTTGCTCATGATCGGAATATCCTGACGGGCATGGTTTCATGGCGCATGGCGGCGATGTCCGCACCCCAGCCGGTGCTGGCAAGATCGTCTGCGGTTGCCTGCGCCGCACGGGCGGCGGCTGCCATGATCGCGGGTTGCAGCGCGGCCAGCACCCCTTGCCCCTGAACCGCGCCAAGCGGCAGAAAGCGGACGGCGGCGCTGATCAGCGCGGCGGCCTGGGCTTGCAGGAACGCCGCGATGATTTCGGGGTAGGGCAGGGGCATGTCGGCGCAGGCCCGGCCAAAGGCCACGGGGAGGGCGGCGGGGGGCCGATCCTGCCCTGTCAGCGCGGCAAAGGTAGCGGCGAAGGCGGTGCCTTGTTCGACGGTCTCGACCAGACGCTGCGAAGTCAGGCAGGCGGCGCGGGCCAGGTCGTCCAAGGCGGCATGGTCCGTTGCCTGCAGCGACAGGGCAACCAGAACAGCGTCGGTCCAGCCTGCGCCGTGTTCCAGCCAATCGGCCAGCCAGTGCGGCAAGGTGGCGCGGGTGACGATGCCTTGATCCATCGCCCATTCCAGCCCCTGCGACCAGGCAAAGCCGCCCACCGGAAAGGCGGGCGACAGAACCTGGGCCAAGAAAAGACGCGCGGCCTCAGGCGTGGTGGTGTTCGTGGGCTTGGGAATGGCTGTGGCCGTTCGTGTGATGTGGCGAATGATCGTGCCCGTGCGAAGGGTTCTGCGACAGTCCATGGTCATGGCCAAAGGTGCGGCCATGGCCATAGGCGCCGCCTTCCGGGCGGAAAGGCAGGGTCTTGTGACAGATCTCGGCCCCCAGCTTGCGCAGCATCGCTTCCAGCACGTGGTCCTGGCGGATGATCAGGCGGTCGGCCTCGATCCGGCAGGGAGTGTGACGGTTGCCGAT
Source organism: Paracoccus subflavus (assembly GCF_004310345.1). Taxonomy (GTDB): domain Bacteria; phylum Pseudomonadota; class Alphaproteobacteria; order Rhodobacterales; family Rhodobacteraceae; genus Paracoccus; species Paracoccus subflavus. Next base: position 163,296 of record NZ_SISK01000002.1, read on the forward strand.
ATGCCAGGCAAGACGGGCAAGGTGGCCGCGAATGACCATAACAGGTTCGGATTTCGCGCGCACGACGATCTGGCGCCCGTCGGACAGTTCGAAGGCGTCGCCATCGTCCAGGCTGGTGGTTTCGGACAGATCGACCAGGAAATCACCCGCGCTGCTGGCCAGCTTCTTGCGCCGCAGTAGGCGGCCTTCGTAGTCAAGCGAGATCTCTCCATCGAACGGCGCGGGTGCGTTGCGAATGATACTGGTGGCGGTAATCATGACTGTGTCCTCCCTCAGAAGAGGAAATAGCGTTGGGCCATCGGCAGTTCCGTCGCGGGCTCACAGGTTAATATTTGTCCATCGGCGCGGACTTCGTAGGTTTCGGGATCGACCTCGATCGCCGGCATGGCGGCGTTCAGCATCATGTCGGCCTTGCCGATGCCGCGGGTGTTTTCGACCGCGATCAGGGTCTTTCCCAAACCGTCTCCTGAACCGTTTTCCAGCCCGGCACGGCTGACGAACAGCGCCGAGGCCCGCCCCGTATGCCCCCACATCGGACGCGAGAAGATCGGTTGCACGGGAATGGAGCCGTTGGGATCGCCCATCTGCGCCACGCTGATCTGCCCTCCGACCAGGACCATGTCCGGCTTCACGCCGAAAAAGGCCGGGGACCACAGCACCAGATCGGCGCGCTTTCCCGGCGCGATCGACCCGATATGCTGGCTGACACCATGGGCGATGGCCGGGTTGATGGTGTATTTCGCGATGTATCGCCTGGCGCGCAGGTTGTCGTTGTCGCCCGTCTCGCCCTCCAGCCTGCCACGCTGGCGGCGCATCTTGTCGGCGGTCTGCCAGGTGCGGATGATCACCTCGCCGATCCGGCCCATGGCCTGGCTGTCGGACGAGATCACGCTGAACGCGCCCAGGTCGTGCAGGATGTCCTCGGCCGCGATGGTCTCGCGCCGGATGCGGGATTCGGCGAAGGCCACATCCTCGGGGACGCGCCGGTCGAGGTGGTGACAGACCATCAGCATGTCGAGGTGTTCCTCGACCGTATTGGCCGTGTAGGGCCGCGTGGGATTGGTGGACGAGGGCAGGACGTTCGCCATGCCGACCATGCGGATGATGTCGGGGGCGTGTCCGCCGCCTGCGCCCTCGGTGTGATAAGCGTGGATGGTGCGACCGGCGATGGCGGCCATCGTGTCCTCGACGAAACCGGATTCGTTCAGCGTGTCGGTGTGGATCATCACCTGCACGTCCATGGCGTCGGCGACTGTCAGGCAGCAGTCGATGGCGGCGGGGGTAGTGCCCCAGTCCTCGTGCAGCTTCAGCGCGCAGGCGCCGGCGCGGATCTGTTCCTCAAGGGCCGCAGGCTGGCTGGCATTGCCCTTGCCCGCGATGCCGACGTTGACGGGCAGGTCCGCGCAGGCCTCCAGCATCCGGGCGATGTGCCAGGGGCCGGGGGTGCAGGTGGTGGCCAGCGTGCCATGCGCGGGGCCGGTGCCGCCGCCCAGCAGGGTCGTGACCCCGGAATGGAGCGCATGGTCCACTTGCTGCGGACAGATGTAGTGGATGTGGCAGTCGAACCCGCCGGGGGTCAGGATGCGGCCTTCGCCAGCGATGATTTCCGTGCCGGGGCCGATGATCAGGGTCACGCCGGGCTGGGTGTCGGGGTTTCCCGCCTTGCCGATGCCGGCGATGCGGCCGTCGCGCAGGCCCACATCTGCCTTGGTGATCCCCTGGTGGTCAAAGACGACGACGCCGGTGATGACCGTGTCCATGGCGCCATCCGCCCGCGTCACCTGTGACTGGCCCATGCCCTCGCGGACGACCTTGCCGCCGCCGAACTTGACCTCTTCGCCGGGGATGGTCAGGTCGCGCTCGACCTGAATCAGCAGGTCGGTATCGGCCAGACGGATACGGTCGCCGGTGGTGGGGCCATACAGGGCGGCGTAATCGGCGCGGGACAGGCGGGTCACAGCGGCCCCATGACGGCTTTGCGAAAGCCTTGCACGACGCGGCTGCCCGCGTAGGGGATCAGGCGCACCTCGCGCGACTGGCCCGGTTCGAACCGGACGGCGGTTCCGGCGGGGATCGCCAGACGCATCCCCCGTGCGGCAAGGCGGTCGAAACGCAGGGCCGGGTTGGTTTCGGCGAAATGATAATGGCTGCCGACCTGGATCGGGCGGTCGCCGGTATTGGCGACCATCACCGTGATGGGGTCGCGGCCTTCGTTGAGGGCGATTTCGCCCGGGGCGGGCAGGATTTCGCCGGGGATCACGACCGGCCCCGCAAGAATCGGCCCCGCAGGAACAGACAGGTCGCGACGGTCCCCAGATGATCGGACCGGGACAAAAGGTGCGTCCAGGACGCGGCCTGATGATCGCCTGGATGGGCCAGGGCAGCCTGCGGCAGCAAGACGATGGCAAAGAGGGAAAGGTGTTTCATTCATGCCTCGTGACGGATCGGGTGGTGGACGGTGACCAGCTTGGTGCCGTCGGGAAAGGTGGCCTCGACCTGAACGGATTCGATCATCTCGGGCACTCCGGACATACATTGACCGGCTGTGATCACATGGGCCCCCGCCTGCATCAGGTCGGCCACGCTGCGTCCGTCGCGCGCACCCTCGACCACGAAATCGGTGATCAGGGCGATGGCCTCGGGGTGGTTCAGCCTGACGCCGCGGGCCAGTCGCCCGCGCGCGACCATCGCCGCCACGGATACAAGCAGTTTCTCGCGTTCGCGGGGGGAAAGATTCATGGTCAGACCTGCCAGACACGGGGAAGGGGATCGGGGCGCAGGGCGGCCAGCAGCCGGTTGACCTGCCGCCGCAGGGGCCAGTCGTCCCGCGCCAGCAGCCGGATCACCAGCCGCCCCGGTGGAGCACTGGCCGCCCCTGTGACGCCTGGCTCGTCCAGCAAGGCGCGGGCGCGGTCCAGAAGGTCGGGCGCATGGGACGCGATCATCGCCAGAGTCGCCACGGCGCGGGCGCCATCCAGCAGCGCCGGGCCAGCCAGCCGGGGCAGGGTGCGGTCATCCAGCACCATGGCATCGTGATGCACGACCCGGCCCGCGCAGCGCACCACGCGGCGGTCGCGCAGGCGCAGGCGGCAGAGGCTTTCGCCCATCGCCAGGCGGCCCAGCACGATCATTTCCAGCAGCAGGCATCCGGCACCGGGGGCCAGATCGACTTGGGTGTCGCGGTCCAGCCCGGCGCCGTCGAACAGGATGGTTTCCTGGGGAATCCAGTCGATCCAGCCATTCTCGCCCGCGTGCAGGTGGACTTCGGCACGGGCTGCGATGCCTTCGGCACGATAGGCCCGCTCGGCCGTTTGGGTGGTGGCCACGGCACGGGCATTGCCCCGCAAGATGGCTGTAAACGACAGCCGGTCGCCCGAGGCCAGGCCGCCCGAAGTGTTCAGAAACACGATTTCCGGCACGCCCGCCGCCACACGCGGCAGCATGGCCTTGGCTGATCCCGACTGTGCCAGATCGGCCAATCCCTGTGATCCCATGACGATCCGCGCCGCACCATGGCTGCGCTGAAGAGAGGGCTGGGACGCGGGCCTGTCGAACATGCTCCGACAGGGCGTTTCGCGGTCGCAAAGGTCAATTGCAGGGCATTTCTTTTATGCCTGCCCCTCACGCAGCAATTGCCCGACTGATTGAAAAACGGGCTGATTGCCGAAGAAAAGGGCAGCCCTGAAATCGGCTCAGCCCAAGGCTGCCCTGAGCAGGCGCCTGCGGGCAGGGGGGATCGAGCGCATCTCGAGACCGGTGAAAACGTGCAGCGTTTGCAGGGCGCGGTCGATCACGGCATGGTCGCTGACCCATCCCCCCAGGGCCAGATAGCTGCGCAGCAGCGGCGGAATCGCGGTCATGCCCTGTCTTGGCTCTGTCCGGCCGCGGGACCATGCGCGGGCCAGCCGATACACCTCGGGTGCCTTGATGAGTGGTTTCCATCGACGGGGGGCAAGATGCCGCCGGCGCAGGACGGCAAAGGCATCGGCATGGGCTGCGGGATCGGTCCCGGCAAAGCTGGAACAGCCGAACAGCATCTGGACCCCTTTTTCCTCGACCAGGCGGGTCAGGGCGGCCCAGGCCATGCGGATGATGTCGGGGTCGCTGACGGCCGGATGAACGCAGAACCGTCCGACCTCGAACAGGGGGGCGTCAAAGGATTCCAGGGCAGTCAGATCATAGAACTGCGCCGAATAGCTGCGGGCGATGTCCCCGCCGCTGGCCAGCGGCAGGAATCGCAGGCAGCAGACCAGCCCTCCGGACCGCGCGTCTTCGATCAGCAGATGGCGGCACAGGGCATCCAGCCTGTCGGCATCGCGGCGCGATCCGTCGTCGGCCAACCCCAGCCGGGCGATAAAGCACAGCCAGCGCAACCGCTGCGCCCTGTGCAAATCTTCCGGCGTCCGGGCCAGGCGGGCCAGATACCGGCCCTTGCGCAGGGGCCAGCCGGATTCTGCCGGCTGCCCTGGCGGGTCAAAGCCCCAGGTCGCGGCCATGCCGGGCTAGTCGCCCAACCGGTCGCCCAGCACATCCTCGACATAGATGCGCTTGACCAGGATGATCGCCACCAGCAGCAGGGGCGTCGCCAGCACGATGCCGGCAAAGCCGAACAGCCCGCCAAAGGCAACGATCGCCAGAACCGTCAGCGCCGGCGGCAGGTCGGCCGCGTAACGCTGGATCATGGGCATCAGCAGGTTGCCCTCGACCTGCTGGATGACCACGAACAGCAGCGCGACATAGATCGCCATGTCGAACCCTTGGGTCAGCGCGAACAGCACCGCGGGAATGCCCGACAGAAACGGACCGACGACCGGGATGATGTTGGTCAGCCCCGCGATCAGCCCCAGCACCAGGGCCAGCGGAACCCCCAGCAGCCACAGTCCCAGGCCGGTCGCCACCGCGACCAGCAGCATGTCCAGCGCCTGCCCCCCCATCCAGCGGGCCAGGGCCTGCGCCAGTTCGTCGGCGATCCGGCCTGTCCGCGCGCGATAGGACAGCGGCACCAGCCGCAGGGCGCCGCCGCGGTACATCGGCGCGTCCAGCGCCAGAAAGACCGCCACGGTCAGCAGCAGGATCAGGTTCGCCACCCCGCCGAACACCGTGCTCAGCGTCCCCGTCACATAGCCAAAGACCGAGGGCAGGCTGTCCGTCGCCGCCCCTCCGTTCTCGGTCCGGGCGGCGTCCTCCATCCGCTGCTCCAGAAACTGCCCGACCGAGCTTTCGGACAGCCAGGTCGTCACCTGGTCCCAGGCGTCGGGCAGGCTGCCGATCAACTGGCGGAACTGGTCCGAGATCGCCGGCCCGGCCAGGGCGACCATCCCCGCCAGGACCAGCACCACCGCCAGCGCGACCGCAACCACCCCCGGCTTGAAGCCCAGCCCGGCGTGACGGTGCAGGAACGCAGCCCCCGCCCGCAGGGCGATGGCGATCAGGATCGCGCCGAACCCCATCAGCAGCACGTTCGACCATTGCCACAAGGCCACCAGCAACAGGATGCCGGCAAGGGCGGTGGCGATGGGGCCGGGCTGCAGGCGAGGGCGGGCGGGGGGCTTTGGAAGGGGTTCGGTCATGCGCGGGCCTTTGGCTGTTTCGCGCCCATCATGCCCGCCTTGCCCGGCAATGCCATCCCTGATAACCGGGCGCGGATTTCAGACCGCGGCGGGGCTGGCCCGCCGGACACAGCAAGGGGACGCCTTCATGGCCATCGAACGCACGCTTTCCATCATCAAGCCCGACGCCACCCGCCGCAACCTGACCGGCAGGATCAACGCGAAATTCGAGGACGCGGGCCTGCGCATCATCGCGCAGAAACGCATCAAGCTGTCGCCGGAACAGGCGGGCAAGTTCTACGAGGTCCACAAGGACCGCCCCTTTTACGGCGAACTGGTCGAGTTCATGGCGTCCGAGCCGGTCGTGGTGCAGGTGCTGGAAGGCGAGGGCGCCATTGCCAAGAACCGCGAGGTGATGGGCGCCACCAACCCCGCCCAGGCCGACGAAGGCACCATCCGCAAGGAATTCGCCCTGTCGGTGGGCGAGAACTCGGTCCACGGGTCCGACGCGCCCGAGACGGCCAGGGAGGAGATCGCGTTCTTCTTCTCGGGGCTGGAACTGGTCGGGTGAGGGGCTGAAGGGCCTGGGGTGAGACGGGAAGGGGCCGGGTGGCCCCTCCCTTTTTATAAGATTAAGTTATAAAGAACGGTATATTACTGGTTTTCTAAGCCAGTAATTTGATCCATTCCACTTGTGACTGCATCCATCCCACATTCGAGACAGTCTTGAAGTGTATTTTGTACTTCATCGACACGTTCTGATATACTGTCGGCTTCCTGGACATCCTGGAAGCCTTGATTCACTCGATCCTGAATGTAAGTGCCTGCATTATCAACTGTGCATCCCGAGTCACCAGCTGGACAGCGACCTTGGCTTGAGGCCGATCCAACTCCTACAGTTATGGAGAGGGCTATAAAGGTAACCAAGCGTGAAACTGATCTCATTGCTTTTTCCCTTCTGTTGCAGATATATTGGATATGGTTTAGTAGAGGCTAAGCAAGTCCACTCGAAGATTCCTAGAAAAATTTCAATTACTTACTGCCCATATCTCCTACCTCACCGGAGCAGCGTCTTTTAGAACTTTTGTGTCGCAGCGCTGCACTTATATGTGTATCGAGTCTGGCCGTACTTGCTCATACTATATATGTCAGATTTTGTGAGTGGACCTCTATTTTTTCCCAATTGCAAATTACCAAATGCTGTTTCATATAAAAAACCTGAAAATCTGTCTAATCTGTTTATAGAGCAAAGACGTTCATCGCATGCTATGGATATTATTTCGGAATAGTTATTTACATATTCATCACCGTTCCCGCTTTTTCCAGAAATATTTTTAGGTTCAAATGAAAATATTTTAGTCCTAAGCGCTGCAGAAGCACAATCCCATGGCGGGCTGTCGACCGCAACGCAGTCAACAAATTCACAGGCTAGCCAAACTGAATCCTGGGCATTGCCAGGGGATGCGGCAATAGCTGAAAAAATAATCTGTAATGCTGCCAGTACACCAAGGGAATGAGTTCCATCTGCTAATTTTTGACGCAGCATAAATATACTCCCCATTTAGGTATACGGGAATCTACGGTGCATGCAAGTGTAAGCCAGGTGCTTACTTTGATCATATCATACTTTCCTGACTACGTCGAACAAGTTTTTATATTTTTGTTAAGGTATACTTACACCCGTTACTGACACGGTTGTTGTTTGCATATAGCCTAAATCATCCCCTTTCCCTACCACCCCCATCCGCGCTATCCCTCCTGAACCAACCCCCCTTAGGAGGCCCCCATGCGCGCATTCGTCTTTCCTGGCCAAGGCGCTCAGGCCGTCGGCATGGGGCGCGAGCTGGCCGAGGCCTATCCGGCGGCGCGCGACGTGTTCGACCAGGTGGACGAGGCGCTAGGGGAAAAGCTTTCGGACCTGATCTGGAACGGCGACATCGAGACCCTCACCCTGACGCAAAACGCGCAGCCCGCGCTGATGGCAACCTCGGTCGCGGCGTTCCGGGCGCTCGAATCCGAAGGCCTCACCATCCAGGACGCGAATTTCGTGGCGGGGCATTCGCTGGGCGAATACTCGGCGCTCTGCGCGGCGGGGTCGCTGACGCTCGAGGATACGGCGCGGCTTTTGCGCCTGCGCGGGCAGGCCATGCAAGAGGCCGTGCCGGTGGGCCAGGGCGCGATGGCCGCGATCCTGGGCCTGGATTTCGCCACCGTCGATCACATCGCCCGAGAGGTCGCGGGCGACGAGGTCGTGCAGGCCGCCAATGACAACGATCCGGGCCAGGTGGTGATCTCGGGCCACAGGGGCGCAGTGGAGCGCGCGGCCGAGGCGATGAAGGCGGCGGGGGCCAAGCGGGCGGTGATGCTGCCGGTCTCGGCCCCGTTCCATTCGGTGCTGATGCAGCCCGCCGCCGCCGTGATGGCCAATGCCCTGGCGGCCGTGGATATCCAGCCCCCCGCCGTGCCGCTGATCGCCAATGTCCGCGCCGAGGCCGTGGTCGAACCCGGCGCGATCCGCCGGCTGCTGGTCGAACAGGTGACGGGCACGGTCCGCTGGCGCGAATCCATCGCCAACATGGCCGAGGCCGGCGTGACCGAGTTCTGGGAAATCGGCGCCGGCAAGGCGCTGTCGGGGATGATCAAGCGCATCGCCAGGGACATCAGCGTCCGCAACGTGGGTGTCCCCGCCGATATCGCGGCGCTGAAGGGCTGAGGTTGCCCTTCGGGTATTTGGACAACGAAGAAGGATCAGGCATGTTCGATCTGACAGGCAAGACGGCGTTGGTCACGGGTGCATCCGGCGGCATCGGCGGGGCCATCGCGCAGGCGCTGCACGGGGCGGGCGCCACCGTCGCCCTGTCGGGCACGCGCGAGGGGCCGTTGGGGGAACTGGCAGCCGGATTGGGCGAGCGCGCCCATGTGGTGCCCGCGAACCTGTCAGACCCCGAGGCCGCGGCCCGGCTGGTCAAGGACGCGGCCGGGGCGATGGGATCGGTGGACATCCTGGTCAACAATGCCGGAATCACGCGCGACAACCTGTTCATGCGCATGTCGGACGACGAATGGGCGCAGGTGCTGGAGGTGAACCTGTCCAGTGTGTTCCGCCTGTCGCGCGCGGCGCTGCGCGGCATGATGAAGGCCCGCTGGGGGCGGATCGTGTCCATCACCTCGGTCGTGGGGGCTACGGGCAATCCGGGGCAGGGCAACTATGCCGCCGCCAAGGCGGGGCTGGTGGGGATGTCCAAGTCGCTGGCCTATGAGGTCGCAAGCCGGGGCATCACCGTGAACTGCGTGGCGCCGGGATTCATCGAGACGCCTATGACCGACAGCCTGACCGACGATCAGAAGGACAGGATTCTGGGCCAGATCCCCACAGGCCGCATGGGCCGCCCGGACGAGATCGCGGCGGCGGTCCTGTATCTGGCCAGCCCCGAGGCGGGATATGTGACCGGAGCCACCCTGCATGTGAATGGCGGCATGGCAATGGTCTGACAATGCCACGCCAAGCAAAAGCGGTTGCAACAGGGTTCGCGGGTGCTATATCCCCGGCTTGAGCAGCAGGGAAACCGCCCTGTGCCGAAGCGAATTATGCGTTCGCGGATAACTTTGGGCGGATGCCCGCGAGAATGAGGATGTGACATGAGCGATATCGCTGATCGCGTGAAGAAGATCGTGGTCGAGCATCTGGGCGTCGAGGAAGACAAGGTGGTCGAATCCGCCTCGTTCATTGACGATCTGGGCGCCGACAGCCTTGACACCGTGGAACTGGTCATGGCGTTCGAGGAAGAATTCGGGATCGAAATTCCCGACGACGCCGCCGAAACGATCCAGACCGTCGGCGATGCCGTGACCTTCATCAAGGGCGCGGTCTGACGCGATCACCGGCCCACAGTTATGTCAGGAACGGCGTCCCTTGGGGCGCCGTTGTCGTTTCCGGCCGCCCGAACCCTGATGGAACCCCGCCCGGCCGCAGCCGTTGGATGGCAAATCACGCACAACGGAAGGAGCCGGTCATGGCTGTCGAACTGAAGGGGCTGTCCGACAATGCCCGCAAGACCTCGATTTCAGAGTTGAACGGGCGGCTGGCCGATTCGATCGCCTTGGTTCTGGCGGTCAAGCAGGCGCATTGGAATGTGAAGGGCCGAAACTTCATCGCCGTGCATGAACTGTTCGATACCATCCATGACAATCTGCGCGGCCATATCGACGTAATGGCCGAACGGGTGCAGCAACTGGACGGTGTAGCCATCGGCACTGTGCAAAAGGTGGCGGGCGCAAGCGGCGTGGCAGAATACCCGACCGATATGACCAAGGCCGAGGATCATATCAAGGCCTTGTGCGAACGTTACCGCGACCATGGCGAAAAGCTGCGATCAGCCATCGACGCGACGGACGAGGCGGGCGATGCCGATACCGCCGACATCTTCACGGCCGCCTCGCGCAGCGTGGACAAGGATCTGTGGTTCATGGAAAGCCATCTGGAGTGATGGCTTCCCTTGGCCTCAGCAGCCCAATTTCGCATGAACCTCGTCCAAGTCGATCTCGCCCAGGGGCATCTTGTTGTCGGGGTTGTCGAAATCGTACTGGAAAAGCTGGAAGTCATCCTTGTAGATTTCCCAGATCAGATGCCGTGACAGGTCATCGAAATAAGCGCTGACTGGATAGGCGCGCTTGGGGCCGTGGCCTTCGGATTCGTTGAAGCGGGGAACACGTGACAAATCCACCGCGACCGGGGTGCGGGCCGATTGCAGGATCTGCGCCATGCCGTCATTCAGGGTTTCGGTGAACAGAATGCGGTCGTAATGGCCGCCATTCGCGATGAAGGTTCCGATATGGCCCGACATCGATGACCAATGGATGTCGGGTTCCATCGGCTTGCGCCAGCGGATCGTGTCGCGCGCAAACAGCAGGAACCGGCGAAAGCTGGCGATCTGGTCAAAGGCAAAGCCGTTTTCCAGGCTGCCGACATCCACCCCATATTGCTGGGCAAGCTGAGGCACGAGATTGCCGCGATAGCGCCGGCCGTTTCGCTGGATGCCGGCGATCTTGTCGAAGAACGATGACAGGATTCGCGCATAGGGATTGCGCACGCAGGTAAAGGCCAGGGCATTGCCATGCCTTACGGCGTTTTCGATTGCCGGCTTGCTGTGGTCCTGCGACCATTTGTGCAGCCCCGTGGCGGAATCGTGGATATCGCCGTCGAAGAACCGGCCGTGGTCGGAAAAGAACATGATCTGTCCAATGGTCGAACAGGCGCATTTCGGCACCACCCGATAGATCAGGCCTTCGCTTTCCGTCATCCAGACGCCGGGATAGCCCATTGTCGCCCATCCTTTCTGAACGCGGTCCGGCTTGTCGTGGCGCGGCAAAGGCGTTTACACACAGAATACTGCTCAAGCACAAGTTGCATCGGCTTTCGATTAGCACGTCACAGGTTAAGAATCCGCCTCATGGTCCGCATTGCCTTTATCTTGCTGGCGCACAAGGATCCGCAGGGCATCGTCGAACAGGTCCGACGGCTGACGGCCCTGGGTGATTACGTTATCCTGCATTACGACCGCAACGCACCGGCACAGGATTACCGGATGATCCGGCAGGCCCTGGCGGGCCAGTCAGGGGTTGCCTTTGCCTCGCGGCGATACCGGTGTGGCTGGGGGGAATGGTCTTTGGTTGCCGCCAGTCTGTCGGCGCTGCGCAGGGCCGAACAGCAGTTTCCCCAAGCCACGCATTTCTATCTTCTGTCGGGCGACTGCATGCCCATCAAGTCAGCGGATTATGCGCGGGTCTTTCTGGACCGGGACGATGCCGACTACATCGAATCCTTCGATTTCTTCAAAAGCGATTGGATCAAGACAGGTCTTCGCGCCGAGCGGCTGATCTATCGGCACTGGTTCAACGAACGTCGCAACGCGCGGCTTTTCTATGCCGGTTTGCGGCTGCAAAAGGCGCTGCGTCTCGAACGCGCGCCACCTGCGGGCGTCCAGGTGATGATCGGGTCGCAATGGTGGTGCCTGCGCCGAACGACGGTCGAATCGATGCTGGCGCTGCTGGATCGGCGTCCCGACTTGCCGCGCTTTTTCCGCACCACCTGGATTCCGGATGAAACCTTTTTCCAGACCCTTGTCGCCCATGTCGTCCCCAAGGAGGAGATCCGGCGTCGGTCGCCGACCTGCCTGTTGTTCACCGATTACGGAATGCCGGTGACGTTTTACAATGACCATTATGACCTGCTGATCCGGCAGGATTATCTTTTTGCCCGCAAGATCAGTCATGAAGCACAGGATCTGCGGACACGTCTGGGCCAGTTGTGGCAGGCCGAGGGGATTGGGTTCGTCATCACCAACGAAGCCCCGGCGCTGTTTCGCTTTCTGACCGCACGCGGTCGCGCGGGGCGCCGGTTTGCCCCCCGCTTCTGGGAAGATGACCAGGCGGCGCCGCATCATGTCCTGTGTCTGATCGTGGCCAAGAAATGGCATGTCGCCAAACGGCTGACGGCGGCCATCCGGACGCAAACTGACATTCCGGCCGTCGATTACCTGTTCAATGAACGCGAAGCGGCGTTGCCTGACCTGGGCGGCATCGCCTCGACCCTGAGCAAGCGGGAACGGCATCGCCGTGCGCTGGTGCGCTTGCTGATGGACGCTTTCGGAACCCGCAAGCTGGTTCTGTGCCTCGACCCTGCGGCCGTGCCGCTGATCGCCGATTTGGCAGCCGACCGGGCGGAAACGCGCATCTTGTTCATCGACAGCCCCCTGGACGAAGCCTATCTGCGCGGCCACCTGCGCCGCACCGGGCTGGCTGGGGACGGCACCCCCGATACGGTGATCCGGCAGTTGCTGCCCGTGGTCGCCCGCGATCTGGCCCATGAGGCCCAGCACCTGCGCGACATGCGGTTTGCGCGGTTCGACACCTTGTCGGCTGATGCCCCGGCGGATGCGAATGCCCAGGCACTTGCGCGCTTTCTGGACATCGCGCCAACTGTGGCCCAGGATCTGGCCCGGACGCCGCATCTGTTCACTGACTGAGCACAGGACCCCCTTCATGCCGCTTGCCTATGACGACACCAACATCTTCGCCCGCATCCTGCGGGGCGAAATCCCCTGCACAAAGGTCGCCGAGAACGATCATGCCTTGGCCTTTCGCGACATCGCGCCCAAGGCGCCCGTGCATGTTCTGGTGATTCCCAAGGGTGCTTATGTCAGCTTCGACGATTTCGCGGCCCATGCCTCGGATGCCGAGATCGCGGGCTTTACCCGCCTTTGCGCCGAGGTCTGCCGGAGCGAGGGCGTGGGGCTGGAGGGAGGCAACCCCGGCTTTCGCGCCATTACCAATGCCGGACCCCACGGCGTGCAGGAAGTCCCGCACTATCACCTGCATATCATGGGCGGGCGGATGATGGGGCCGATGGTGTCCCCGCGCGACTAGGCGCGCGTCATCTCGACGAACACATCCTCGAGATCCGGCTGCTCGGTGGCCACGTCCAGGATCGGAACACCCGCGCCGCGCAGCGCGTCCAGCAGGTGATCGGCCCGGATGCGCGAGGGCGGATAGCTGATGGCCAGCCGTCCGTCGCCCCGCCATTCGGGATGGGCGCCATCGGGCAGCGCGGGCAGGGCCACGCGCCCGCCTGTGTCCAGAACCATTGTCTTGCCGTCGGCGCGCGACAGCAGGCTCTGCGTGTCCTGCCGCACGACCAGTTCGCCGTGGTTGATGATGGCGATCTCGTCGCACATCTGCTCGGCCTCCTCCAGATAGTGCGTGGTCAGGATGATGGTCATGCCCTGCCGGTTCAGCGCCCGGACGTTCTGCCACAGCATTTCGCGCAGGGTGATGTCCACGCCCGCGGTGGGTTCGTCCAGGACCAGAATCTGCGGTCGGTGGACCAGGGCCTTGGCCAGCAGCAATCGGCGGCGCATCCCGCCCGACAGGTTGCGGGCATAGGCATTGGCCTGGTCGGTCAGGCCCACCAGCTCCAGCAGTTGATCCGTCCAGCGTTCGGATTTGGGCACGCCATAGAGGCCCGCCTGAACCTCGAGACTGGCGCGCGGGGTGAAGAACGGGTCCATGTTCAGTTCCTGCGGCATCACCCCGATGGCCGCGCGCGACTGACGCGGGTTCACATCCTGGTCGAACCCCCAGATCGTGACCTTGCCAGCGGTCTTGTTGACCAGCCCCGCAAGGATGTTGATCAGCGTCGATTTGCCGGCCCCGTTCGGACCCAGCAGGCCGAAGATGCTGCCTGCCGCAATGGTCAGGTCGATGCCTTTCAGGGCCTCCTTGGCGGGTGCGGTCCCCTGGGCGGCATAGGTCTTGCGCAATCCCGCGATCTCGATGGCGTTCGGCATGGTCTGGTTCCCCCGGCGGGTTGCGACGGCTTGCGAAGGCAAGCGGCGCTGCGGTATGGGGAATAACACCAGATGCCGCCCGCCGCCACAAGAAGGCCAGCCATGACGCGATACGTGATCCCGGAAAACTCGCTGTCCACGGAACAGACCGATCTCTCCGAACTGAAGCTGCCGGCGCCCGAAACGCAGATCGTCACCCAGTGGAAGATTGCCTGCGACGGCGACGACGCTGCCGGCATGGGCCATCCGCGCGTCTGGCTGGCCATTTCGCCCATTACCGGCTTTGTGGATTGCGGCTATTGCGACAAGCGTTTCGTGATCGACCGCGACCATGCCCATGACGATCACTGACGCCAGGATCACGGGTCTGGCTTGACGGCCTTGGCCCCCCGGCATTTGTCCGAACAGTATCTGACCTGATCCCAGTCGCGCGCCCATTTCCGGCGCCATGCGAATGGACGCCCGCAGCAGGCGCAGATCTTGCTGGGCAGGTCGCCCTTGCGCCGCATCTTGGGCATCGCCACCTCGGGACATCTGGCCGGGTTCAGGGCACGGCTGGAAACCATCGCGCGATCATGCCAGAACCGGCATCGGAAACGAAAGGAACATGGCCATGAGCGAGGGTTTCGGCAAGGGCTGCCACCTGCACCTGATCGACGGATCGGCCTTCATCTTCCGCGCCTATCACGCCCTGCCGCCCTTGACGCGCAAATCCGACGGGCTGCCGGTCGGCGCCGTCGCCGGGTTCTGCAACATGCTGTGGAAATACGTCAGCGACGAACGGGGCAGCGATGCACCCACCCATGCGGCGGTGATCTTCGACCATTCGTCCAAGACCTTTCGCAACGACATCTACAACGCCTACAAGGCCAATCGCCCCGAACCGCCCGAGGATCTGCGCCCGCAGTTTCCGCTGACCCGCGACGCCACCCGCGCCTTCAACATCGCCTGCATCGAGACCCAGGGATATGAGGCCGACGACATCATCGCGGCACTTGCCTGCAAGGCGCGCGATGCGGGCGGCGCGGTCACGATCATCAGCAGCGACAAGGATTTGATGCAGCTTGTGGGCGACGGTGTGCAGATGCTGGACCCGATCAAGGGCAAGCCCATCGACCGCGACGAGGTGTTTGAAAAGTTCGGTGTATGGCCCGAACGCGTGGTGGATGTGCAGGCGCTGGCGGGCGATCCGACCGACAACGTGCCAGGCGCGCCGGGCATCGGCATCAAGACCGCCGCACAACTGATCACCGAATTCGGCGATCTGGAAAACCTGCTGGCCCGCGCTGATGAAATCAGGCAACCCAAGCGCCGACAGACCCTGATCGATCATGCCGAGCAGATCCGCATTTCCAGGCGGCTGGTGGAACTGGACTGCAACACGCCGCTGGATTTCACGCTGGAGAGCCTAGAGGTGAAGGCGCCAGATGCGCCGGCCCTGTTGGCCTTCCTCTCGGAAATGGAATTCCGCACGCTGACCGCCCGCGTGGCCGAACGCTTGGGGGCCGAGGCGCCCGCCGTCGTGTCCGCCCCCCTGCGCGACGCGCCTGCCGCCCCCGATCTGCCGCCCATCGACCGCGCGCTGTATGAAACGATCACTGATCAGGCCGGGCTGGACCGCTGGGTCGGGATGATCCGCGACACCGGTCAGGTCGCTATCGACACCGAAACCACCGGCCTTGATGAAATGCAGGCCGATCTGGTGGGCATTTGCCTGGCCGTGGCGCCGGGCCGGGCCTGCTATATTCCCGTGGGCCATGTGGCTGGAGGGGACGATCTGTTCGGCCAGTCTGCCCTGGTCGCCGGGCAATTGCCCCTGGATCAGGTTCTGGCGGCCCTGAAGCCGCTGCTGGAGGATCCGGCGATCCTGAAGATCGGCCAGAACCTGAAATACGACTGGAAGATGCTGGCCCGCCAGATCCCGGAATTGGGGGGCATCCGCATGACGCCGCTGGCCGACACCATGCTGATGTCCTACGCCCTGAACGCCGGCACCCACAACCACGGCATGGACGAACTGGCCGAGCGGTATCTGGGACACAAGTGCATCCCGATCAAGGATCTGATCGGGTCGGGCAAGGCGCAGATCAACTTTGGCCAGGTGGCCATCGACCAGGCGGCCCCCTATGCCGCCGAGGATGCCGAGGTCACGCTGCGGCTTTACAACCAGTTTGCGCCCATGTTGCCGGTCGAGCGGGTCACGACCAGCTATGAACTGACCGAACGCCCGATGGTGCCGGTTCTGGCCGATATGGAGATGGCCGGAATCCGCATCGACGGCGACGCGCTGCGCCGCATGTCAGGCGCCTTCGCGCAGAAGATGGCGGGGCTGGAGGACGAGATCTATGCCCTTGCGGGCCAGCGGTTCAATATCGGCTCCCCCAAGCAACTGGGTGAAATCCTGTTCGACAAGATGGGCCTTGCGGGTGGCAAGACGGGCAAGACCGGCGCCTTTTCCACCAGCGCCGACGTGCTTGAGGATCTGGCGGCCGAGGGCCATGACCTGCCATCCCGCATCCTCGACTGGCGGCAGATTTCCAAGCTGAAATCCACCTATACCGACGCGCTGCCGACCTTTGTGAACCCCGATACGGGCCGCGTCCATACCAGCTATTCAATTGCGGGCGCGCAGACCGGGCGGCTGGCATCCACGGATCCGAATTTACAGAACATCCCCGTCCGGACCGAGGAAGGCCGACGCATCCGCGAAGCCTTCATCGCGTCCGAGGGGCACCGGCTGGTCAGCCTGGACTACAGCCAGATCGAGTTGCGGATCCTGGCCCACGTCGCCGACATCCCGGCGCTGAAGCTGGCCTTTCGCGAGGGCATCGACATCCACGCCATGACCGCCAGCCAGATGTTCGGCGTGCCCGTCGAAGGCATGGATCCGATGATCCGCCGCCGCGCCAAGGCCATCAACTTTGGCGTGATCTATGGGATTTCCTCGTTCGGGCTGTCGCGCAACCTGCGCATTCCACGCGCCGAGGCGCAGGACTTCATCGACACCTACTTCCAGCGGTTTCCGGAAATCCGGGCCTATATGGATCGCACCATTGCAGACGCCAAATCCGACGGCTGCGTGCGCACCCTGTTCGGGCGGCGCATCAACACGCCCGGCATCAACCAGTCGGGTCCGGCGGCGGGCGGGGCGCGGCGCGCGGCCATTAACGCCCCGATCCAGGGCACGGCGGCCGACATCATCCGCCGCGCCATGATCCGGATGCCCGCAGCCGTCGCGCACCTGCCCGCGCAAATGCTGCTGCAAGTTCATGACGAACTGGTCTTTGAAGTGCGCGAGGATGCGGTGGAGGATCTGATCACGATCGCCCGAGACGTGATGGAGGCCGCGGCCGAACCGGCGGTAAAGCTGTCGGTGCCCTTGGTCGTCGATGCAGGTGCCGGCAGGAACTGGGCCGAAGCGCACTGACGGATGGATAGAAAGGGGCGGTTCGATGCCAGTCATCACGGCTGCCCGGCAATTGGCGGGATCGCTGCCACAGCCCAGGCTGGCCGTCGTGTGAATTACCGGCGGCCCGGCGGCGGCGCCAGGGCGGCACCCTCGCCGGTCACGCGGTTTCGGCCGGTCTCCTTGCTGCGGTAAAGCATCTGGTCGGCTTTCGAGATCCACATGTCGGCCGTCATGCCGGGCAAAAAGGTTCCTGTCGTCACGCCAAGGCTGACGGTTACGACCGGGCTGACGGGCGATCCGGCATGGGGGATCGCCATGGCTTCGACATCGGCACGGATCGCCTCGGCCACGGTCATGCCCCCGGCATGGCAGGTGTCGGGCAGGATGCAGGCGAATTCCTCGCCACCATAGCGGGCCCCGACATCGCGTCCGCGGTTCACATGGCTGCCCAGAACGGCGGCGACCCTTTGAAGGCAGCGATCACCCTCGAGATGGCCATAGGTGTCGTTGAAGCGCTTGAAATGATCGATGTCCATCAGGATCAGCGTCAGATCGCTGCCGTCCCGGCCTGACTGGCGCATTTCGCCCTGCAGGCGCTGTTCCAGCATGCGCCGGTTGCCCAGGCCGGTCAGATGGTCCTGCATCGCCAGCCCGGCCAACTGGTCGCGCATCCGTTTCATCTCGATATGGTTGCCGACCCTACGCCGCAGGGCGCTGGGTTGAAAGGGCTTGGTCACATAGTCGATGGCGCCGGCAGAAAGGCCCAGCACCTCGGCCTCGGTCGCATCAAGGCTGGTGGTGAAGATAACCGGCACATCCGACAGCGCCGCATCCCGCTTGAACAGCCTGCACACCTCGTAACCGTTCAGGCCGGGCATAAGGACATCAAGCAGGATCAGATCCGGTCCGGCGGCGTGGGCAATCTCCAGCGCCTGATTGCCGGACAGCGCAAAGCTGATCTCGTAATCATCGTCCAGCGCGGCGCTGACGATCTCGATATTGGCGATCTCGTCATCGACAACCAGGATGACGGGCTTGACGGTCATGCCAAGGCTCCCTCTGTGCTGTTGGGATAATCCCGATCGATCAGGGCGGAAGCGGTCGCATAGTCCAGCCGTTGCAGGGCCAGATGCAAGGGGTGGGCCAGCCGTGCCGCATCGTCAAGCTGCAACAGATCGGCCAGCCGTGCAAAGCCTTGCCGGGCCGACAGGCTGCGGCGCCCGATCTGTCCGCGGATCGTTGCCAGCGCCTGGGCCAGATGAACCGGGTCAACCCTGGATACCGGGATCAGCCCCGGCGATTCGCCTGCGGGGACCGCATCGGTCAACTGCAACCGTCCGGCCGCAGCCACGGCATGATCCAGCAGCGGTTCCAGTTCCGCAAGCAGGGGCGGTGCTTCCTGGGCCTTGCCTTCCGACAGGACGCGTTCGATCTGTCCGGCCAATGCGGCAACCTGCGCCAGTTCCAGCGATGCGGCCACCCCTCGCAGGGTATGGGCAAGGCGGTGGGCCTCTTCGGCCCGGCCATTCCAGAGCATCCCGGCCAGATCCTTGCAGAACCCGGCATAGCTTTCGGAAAACGACAGGATCAGCCGCCGCAACAGAGCCTCTTTTCCGTTGACCCGCCTGAGAGCCGCCGGAATGTCGAAGGGCGGCAGGGCAGGGGGCAGAATGCCGGCCTCGGCCGCATTCGGAACCGGCTGGGCAACGGGGGGCATACGCAGCCAGCGTTTCAGGGTGGCGATCAGATGTGCGGGATCGACGGGTTTTGCCAGATGGTCGTTCATGCCCGCGTCCAGACAGTTCCGACGTTCCTCGGCAAAGGCATGGGCCGTCATGGCGATGATCGGCAACCGTTCGGACGGCCAGGTTTCGCGGATGCGTCTGGTTGCGGTGATGCCGTCCATCTCGGGCATCTGGACATCCATCAGAACAGCGGCATAGTCCGCCGCCGCGTCATCGATCATCCGGCAGGCAATCGCGCCATTGGCGGCGCAATCGACCGCCAACCCTGCATCGATAAGGATTTCGGTGGCGATTTCCCGGTTGATCTCGTTGTCGTCGACCAGCAGGACGCGCAGCCCCTGCGGCAGGGACGCCCCTTGCCGAAGCGCGGCATGCGTCGTACCGATACGAGCCAACGGCACTTGGTTCAGCGCGTCGAGAAGACTTTCCGCGCTGACCGGCTTGCTGATGAACAGGTCGATTCCTTTGCCTGCGGCGTCCTGTCTGACCTCTTCGATGTTGTAGGAGGTCATCATCATGGTGAACGGGACCGGCACCGTGCCGAAGGCGTCCCGCAGGGCGTGCAGGGTTTCAACACCGTCCATGCCGGGCATCTTCCAGTCCAGGATCACAAGATCGTAGGGACGGTTCGTCTGCAGTGCGCGCCGGGCCAGCGTCAGGGCAAGATTGCCCGAATCCGCCGTGTCGATCGCCATGTCCCATTGCGCGAAGATTTCCTGCATGATCCGCAGCACGATGGGGTTGTCGTCCACCAGAAGGATACGCAGTTGCCGAACCTCATCCGAAGGCATGGCGCTGGACCGCGTCTGGTATTCCGGCACCCGGAGGGGGGTCATGATGGTGAATGTGCTGCCTTGGCCCGGCTCGCTTTCGGCGCGGATCCAGCCGTTCATCTGTTCAACGATCTGGCGGCAGATCGCCAGGCCCAGCCCGGTTCCGCCAAAACGGCGCGTGGTCGAACTGTCGGCCTGCATGAAGGGCGTGAACATGCGCGACAACTGTTCGGCGGTCATGCCGATGCCGTTGTCCGAGATTGCGGTTTCGATCTCGATCATGTCGCCGCTGCGCTTGACCACGCGCGCCACGATGGTGATCGTGCCATTGTCAGTGAACTTGATGGCATTTCCCAGCAGGTTGGTCAGAACCTGGTTCAGCCGGGTCGCGTCGCCGGCAAGAAGGGCCGGGATCTGGGGATCGAGATGCATCTCGATCCTGAGGTTTTTCTTGTGCAACGGTTCAGACAGCATCTGGACCAGATGGGACAGACCGGCACGGGGGTCGAAGACGACCTCATCCAGCGTCAGGTGGCCAGCCTCGTTCTTGGACAGGTCCAGAATGTCGTTCACCAGCCGCAGCAGGGTGACGCCAGCGCTTTTGATCTTGGTGATCTGGTCCCGCTGGCGGCTGTCCAGCGTGCTGCGCTGGATCAGGTGGCAAAAGCCGATGATCGCGTTGATGGGGGTGCGGATCTCGTGGCTCATGGTGGCCAGGAACATGCCCTTGGCCCGGCTGGCCTGTTCGGCCTCGTGGGTGCGCTGCTTCAGGATTTCGCCTTTGGCAACAAGTTCGGTCCCCATCCGCTCGATCCGGTTGACCGACCCGACGACCTTGTCGCGGACCCAGATCAGCACCATCATCTGAAAGATGACAAACACGGCGTGCAGCAGGACGCGGGCAAGATTTCCATCGTTTGAAAATACGGCCAGCGGCAGAAAATAAAGCAACACCAGATGGTGCAGCGCGGTCACCGCCGCGGCAATCAACAAGGTCGTGCGGTCGAACCATGCGATGACGAGAGCGAGCATGGTAAAGAAGTACATATGCATGTCCATCTGCCATTCATGCCCCTGCAACAGTGCCAGAAGCAGCGACGGCTGGGCCACCAGCAGGACGGCACTGACATAGCGCGTCACGGGGGCGGTGCCGTGACGATACCATGTCAGTTGATAAATGGTTGCCACTGCGGCACCGATCAACACTGCCGTCGAAACGGACATCGTTCCCCTTGAAAACGCGATGGATCCCAGCAGGGGGACGTGCAGCCAGAAAAACAATACCAGCAGATGCCCGAACCGCAGGCGCAAATGGTTCAATTCGTCGCTCATTCCGGCACCCTGTTTGAAACGCCACAGCCCGCAAAGGCAGAGGTCGGGGTCACCATCCAGGCCCCATGGGCGCGCGCGGTATCGGCAAAGCCCGGATCGTCGGACCAGGCGACCGCGACACCGGGCAGCATCCCGATCGCCACCACCCCGGCGCCGGCATCGTGGATCATTTCGGTGATGGCCCTGCGGTCAAACGACGGTGCGGCGATCACGATATACCGGCCCGACGCTTCCGTGCCCGGCATCAGGTTCACCACCACAAGGCAAAGCAACGCAAGGCAGGCCACCGCCATGGCGGGCAAGAGGTTGCCAAGGTTCGGCCGGTCGTCGTCGGCACAGGTCGCGGCAGAGCCGGAAGGTATCGAGGAGGGGTCGGGCAAATCCATTCGCGCCTTTGATGAGTCTTGCTGTACGTCACGCAAACATACTCGCGGATTTGCCAATCCGTGTGCGCAAAACACCTTCAATTTTAGCAAGACCGATCCCGAGGATCCTTGAGTATTAAGCAGTTAGCCCCAGGAACCGACAACCTTTCGACATATGAATCGCCTTTGTTCAGCGGATCGGCCGGCCGCGTTGCCACCATCCGTCAGAAGGCCCGCTTCATGGCGGGCGGATTATTCGTGCCCGCCCCTCATACGGCAGATGAGTGGCTGGCCGGGGCCGCCTGATAGGCGTCCAGCATGTTGGCAATCATCCGCGTCAGCGGTCGCCCCTCGGGGGCAATGCGCAGGCCCCAGGGGCCGACCTCGACCATGCCGCCGAACCGGGCGATCACCGGATCGAAGATCTGTTGCAACCGGACCGGGGTCAGGCCGTGGTCCCGGATCATTTCTTCTGCATCAATCGAAAAATCGCACATCAGTTGTTCGATCATCCGGCCGCGCCAGCGATCCTCGGGGGTGAAGGCATGGCCCCGCGCGTGGGGCAGGCGTCCGTTGCGTACGGCGGCGGTATAGGCCCCGGTCGCCGACGCGTTCTGTGCGTAGCCTTGGGGAAAGCGCGAAATCGACGAGGCGCCAAGACCCAGCAGAACCTGTGCCCGGTCCTCGGTATAGCCCTGAAAGTTTCGCCGCAGCCGACCCGAGCGTTGCGCCGCCGCCAGCCCGTCGCCGGGCCGGGCGAAATGGTCGATTCCGATCTCGGCATAGCCGTCCGCGACGAACAGGTCGCGGGCGGTCTGAAACAGGGACAGCCGATCCTCGTTGCCGGGCAGGGCATCTTCCGGAATCATCACCTGGCGCTTGGACATCCAGGGCACATGGGCATAGCCGTAAAGCGCCACCCGGTCCGGCGACAGGGCCAGCAATTTCTGAACCGTTTCCGAAATGCGGCTGCTATTCTGATAAGGCAGTCCATAAAGGATGTCGGCATTCAGGCTTGCGATGCCGTGGCTGCGGATCAGATCAACGGCGCGGGCCGTAAGTTCGAAGGATTGCTGGCGACCGATGGCGTCCTGAATCTTCGGGTCGAAGTCCTGCACCCCGATCGAGGCGCGATTCACCCCCGAGACCGCAAGTGCCGCCATACGGGGGGCGTCGATCTCCGACGGGTCGATCTCGACCGAGAATTCGGCATCATCGGTCATCGGAATGGCGGAAACGATTGCTTCGGCCAACCGCCGCATCTGGTCGGGCGGCAACAGCGACGGCGTGCCCCCACCCCAGTGCAGCCGCGACAGACGCAGGCCCTGCGGCAGGTGGCCGCGCAGCAGGTCCAGTTCGGCCAGAACCGTGTCCACATAGGCGATAACAGGGTCCAGCGTCCGGGTGCCCTGCGTGCGGCAGGCGCAGAACCAGCACAGCCTGCGGCAGAAGGGAACATGGACATACAGCGAGATCGCCGATCCCTCGGGGATGGAGTGCAGCCACGGCGCGACGATATGGGAATCGATGCCGGCCGTGAATTGCGTCGCGGGCGGATAGCTGGTGTATCGCGGAACGCGCGAATCGAACAATCCCAGCCGCTTCAGTTGCGATACCTTGCTCATGCGGTTAGGATTGCATCTTAGCGCGCGAGATTGCCTTGACCCAAATCAATGAAAAATCCGCCAGCCGCGACGGCCGGGAACGGTGCGGGGACTGCCCTATCCGTTACCGCGCGGTCTGTGCGCACTGCGAGGCCGACGAACTGGCCCTTCTGGAGGGCATGAAGCTTTACCGCAGCTTCGAACCCGGCCAGCCGATCATCTGGGAAGGCGACCGGATGGATTTCGTGGGGTCGGTCGTGACCGGCGTGGCCACCCTGACCCAGACGCTTGAGGATGGGCGCACGCAGATGGTGGGCCTGCTGTTGCCCAGCGATTTCCTGGGCCGGCCCAGCCGCGACCTTGCCCCCTACAACGCCGTTGCCGCGACCCGCGTTGTGTTGTGCTGCTTTCGCCGCAAGCCGTTCGAACAGATGATGCGCAGCACGCCCCATCTTGCGCATCGTCTGCTGGAAATGACCCTGGACGAACTGGACGCGGCGCGCGAATGGATGCTGCTTCTGGGCCGCAAGACCGCACGCGAAAGGATCGCGTCCTTCCTGACGCTTCTGGCGCGGCGCGAGGCGGCGCTGCACAAACGCCAGCCGGGCGGCCGGATGCAGATCGACCTGGCCCTGACGCGTGAGGCGATGGCGGATTATCTGGGGCTGACGCTGGAAACCGTCAGCCGCCAGATCAGCACGCTCAAGCGCGAAGGGGTGATCGAACTGGTGGGCAAGCGCGCCATCATTCTGACCGATTTCGAACGTCTGGCCGAAGAATCCGGCGACGATGCCGATGGGGGCTATCCGGACTGACCGGTCCTGCCGGACATGGCCGGCCTGGTCCCCCGTCCAGGGATGAAACCTGCAAGGCACCGGGCCGCAACGCGACAGTGCGCTGCCGCCCGGTTCAAGGGCGCAGGATCAACCCGCTGCGCCGGTCGGATACCAGTTCGCAAGGATCACAAGGCTGCCGGCGTCCGACGCCTCGACCAGACCGGCGAATTCCTGCACGTCGCTGTCGCGGTGGTGATAGGGAAAGACCGTGACGGGCCGGAACGCAGCCACCGCGTCGGCGGCCTGTTCGATCGTCATCGTATAGGGCAGGTTCATGGGCAGGAACGCGACCTCGATCCCCTCCAGGGCGCGCATCTCGGGTGTGTCCTCGGTATCGCCGGCGATATAGAACCGCTTGCCGCCAATCGTCAGCACATAGCCGTTGTCGCGGCCCTGGGGATGATATTGCAGCCGGTCGGGGGTGATGTTGTAGGCTGGAACAGCCTCGATCCGCATGCCCATTGTTTCGCCCTCGTCGCCATTGGCCATGGCGGTCGAACGGGATTGCATCTCGGCGGGCAGCATGGAATGGACCGCAGGGTTCGCGATGATCGCCACGGGGGGCAGGGCTTCTAGGGTCGGCAGGTCGTAGTGATCGCCATGTTCGTGGGTAATCAGGATCAGCGACGGCTGCGGCTTGCCTGCATAGGCCTCGGCGCCGCCTACCGGGTCGACATAGATGACACCGCCCGGAGTCTCGATCACCATCGAGGCGTGATCGACCGGATGAAAGATCACGTCGCCGCCATCCACAGGAAAGGAAAAGGAGGACTGCGTTTCCGCCTGGGCCATGGCAAGGCTGGGCAGAACGGTGGCGCCAAGGGCGGCGATGCCCAGCATCAGGCTGGCGCGGCGGCTGAGGATCATCGAGAACTCCGCTGTGAAGCATGTGAAACGATAGGGACGGGTGGGAACACGGATCACGCCTGCGGGGTTCCCTTGCCGTCGGTCGGCGCAGCGGGCAGGCTGGCACCGACCAGCCCGTCGAGGTGACGATGACTCATCTGTGGATCCGCGCCGAAAGCCGCCCGAACGAGGATCGTGCAGGCATCACCCCAGAGGGTGCGGCCGACCTGATGGCCCGGGGTTTTGCCGTCACTGTCGAGGACAGCCCCACCCGCGTCTTTCCGACGGACGCTTACGCGCGCGCCGGGGCCACCATCGTGCCGGCGGCAAGCTGGACCACGGCCCCCGACGATGCCATCGTCTTGGGGGTGAAGGAACTGCCCGCCGACGACACGCCGCTGCGCCATCGCCACATCATGTTCGGTCATGCCTACAAGGGTCAGCCTGAAGGGCAGGCCCTGCTGCGCCGCTTTCGCGAGGGGGGCGGGGTTCTCTATGATCTGGAATACCTGACCGATGACAACGGCCGCCGTCTGGCCGCCTTCGGATACTGGGCGGGATATGCAGGCGCGGCGGTCACGCTCAAGGCCTGGGTTGCGCAGCAGCGGGGCGGGATCTGCGGCCCCATCCACGCCTATGCCGACCGGGCGCTGTTGCTGGACGAATTGCGCGCGCAGATGGACGCGACCGGCCGCCACCGCCCGCACGCCCTGGTGATCGGTGCCAAGGGTCGCGTGGGCAGCGGGGCTGCCGACCTGCTTGTGGAACTTGGCGTGGCCGTCACCCGCTGGGACATGGCCGAGACCGCCCATGGAGGCCCGTTCCCCGAAGTGATGGCGCATGACCTGTTCATCAACGCGATCCTTGCCCGGCCGGGTGCGCCGGTCTTTGTGCCCCGCGACGGCGTGGCGCCGGGCCGGGCGCTGCGCGTCATCGGCGACGTGGCCTGCGATCCGGTCAGCGACTTTTCCCCCATAAAGGTCTATGACCGCGTAACCACCTGGAGCCAGCCGGTTCTGCGCGTGGCCGACCTCCCGCCGCTGGACGTGATGGCGATCGACAACCTGCCCTCGATGCTGCCGCGCGAAAGCTCGGTTGATTTCGCGCGGCAGTTGCTGCCGGTTCTTGCCTGCCTCGACCGTATCGACCACGGGGCCTGGGGCCGGGCCGCGGCCGTGTTTCGCGACCATGCCAACAGGCTGGACTGACACAGACGTGATGGTTGTGCGGGGAACGTGAGTGGACAGGGCGGGTTCGGCCAGTGTTCCCTAGTTAACGAAAGGCCCCTGTCCATGACCTTGCCTTGCCATTCGTCCCGCCTTTCCCTGCTGAGCGCAGGGGCCTTCCTTCTGGCCGGAACCGCGCTCGCGCAGGATTTCAACGCAGCGCCCCCCGAGGCCCCCGGTCAGGAGCCGGCCTTTCAAGGCCAGACCCGCGCGCCTGTCCTGGCGGACGACGTGGAATTGCAGCAGACCGTGTTGGTCGAAGGGCTGGACCATCCCTGGGGCCTTGCCGAATTGCCCGATGGTGCCTGGCTTGTAACCGAACGGTCGGGCAATCTGCGGATGGTCGGTCAGGACGGCACCCTGTCCGATCCCATCGCGGGGCTGCCGGATCTGGACACCCGCGACCAAGGTGGCCTGCTGGACGTGGCGGTGCGCGACGACTTCGCCGAAACCCGCCGGGTGTGGATCAGCTTTGCCCAGCCGCGCGACAACCGCAAGACTGCGACCGCCGTGGCCACGGGCACGCTGTCGGACGACAATGCAAGCCTGCAGAACGTGCAGGTGATCTGGCAACAGCAGCCGGCCTGGGATTCCACCAAGCATTACGGATCGGTTCTGGTGTTCGACAATGACGGCGGGTTGATCGTGACCACGGGCGAACGGTCCGTGCAGGACGCGCGCGTGTATGCCCAGAACGTCACCACGACGCTGGGCAAGGTCGTGCGCATCGATCCTGAAACCGGCGCCCCGATGGGTGATCCCGGCGTGGCCGAGGCCCTGCCCGAGATCTGGTCCTGGGGGCATCGCAACATCCAGGGCGCCGCGCTGGACGGTCAGGGGCGGCTATGGACCATCGAACATGGTCCCAAGGGCGGCGACGAGTTGAACCTTCCGCAGGCGGGCCGCAACTATGGCTGGCCCCGCGTTACCTATGGCGTCGAATACAGCGGTCAGTCGGTAGACGAGGGCAGCACCCAGCTTGCGGGCACCGAACAGCCCGTTTATTACTGGGATCCCGTGATCGCACCGGGTCAGATGACGTTTTACGACGGCAGGATGTTCCCTGACTGGCAGGGTGACCTGCTGATCGGCGGTCTTCAGGCCGAGGCTCTGGTGCGGCTTGACATGGACGGCGACCGCGTCGCGGGCGAGGCGCGCCACCTGCAGGGCATCGGACGTGTGCGCGAGGTCGAGGTGGCCCGCGACGGGTCGATCATGCTGCTGACCGACGAAGATAACGGCCGATTGATCCGGGTCACCTCTGCGCAGTAGGGAGGGATCGACGTCAGACGGGCCGCGTCACGTCATCCTCGGCATCTTCGGGCGAGATGCCGAGGGCTTCCAGCCCGGCCTCGAGCAGGTCGGCCAGGCGCGGCTCGCCCATCAGATAGCTTTCGGTGGGGGTGGTCCGCTCGATCCGGGCGGTTTCGATGGCTTGTTCCAATTCCTCGGGCTCGAAGCTCTCTCGGCCGATCCACATCACGGCCACCAGCGAGGCCTGCTCGTCCTCGTTGAGGGTGGCGATGAATTCGGAAAGCTCGCTTTGAATGCCGTGCTGCGGCCGGCTGCCCGAATGCGCCCAGGGATTGACGCCGATGAATTCGGAAAGCTCGCTTTGAATGCCGTGCTGCGGCCGGCTGCCCGAATGCGCCCAGGGATTGACGCCACTGTCGTATTCGCGGGCGCGGATGATGATATGGGCGATCTTGGCGGGACTGATTTGCAGCATGACGCGGCTCCTTGGATGGGCCGACTGTCGCGCCGTTGCACAGCAGGGTCAATCCTTGCGGCCGAACAGGCGTTCGATATCGGCAAGGCGCAGCTTGACCCAGGTGGGGCGGCCGTGGTTGCACTGGCCCGAACGGGGGGTCCGCTCCATGTCCCGCAGCAGGGCGTTCATCTCGTCCACAGTCATCCGCCGGCCTGACCGAACCGATCCGTGACAGGCCACCGACGACAGCACCGCATCCAGCCGCGCGCGCAGACGGTCTGACGATCCCTGATCGGCCAGATCGTCCAGGATGTCGCGGATCAGCGCCGGGGCATCCAGGTGCGTCAGCATGGCCGGGGTTTCGCGCAGCACCACTGCCCCGCCGCCAAAGGGCTCGATCACCAGCCCCAGATCGGCCAGATCCTCCGCGATGGACAGGATGCGGTGGGCATCCATGGGGGACAGTTCCACGATCTCGGGGATCAGAAGCACCTGGCGCACGATGCCCGACCGTGCCGCCTGCGCCTTGAGCCGTTCATAGACCAGCCGTTCGTGTGCGGCATGCTGATCAACGATGACAACCCCGTCTAGGGTCTGCGCGATGATATAGTTTTCATGAACCTGCGCCCGTGCCGCACCCAAGGGGGTGTCGCCGGGCAGGGGGGTGTCGCCGGGCAGGGGGGCGTCGTCCGGACGATCGGCTCGTGCCGAGGGCGCCTCGGCAAAGCCGGGGATCGGGACGTGAAGGTGTGGCGCTGCCCCCATCGCCCCATCCCGAGGTTCTGGTTCCGGCACAAAGGCCCGCGACGCCGGCGCCTCGGCGCGGAATGCGTTCAGCGCCGCCTGGGCCAGGGTGGTCGAACTGCGATGCCCGGCGCCTGCCAGCCCGTGCCGCAGGGCCGCGACCACCAGGCCGCGCGCCGCCTGTGGGTCCCGAAAGCGAACCTCGGCCTTGGCGGGATGGACGTTCACGTCCACAAGCTGCGGATCGCACGACAGAAACAGCACGGCGCCGGGATGCCGCCCGGCAGGCAACACATCGCTGTAGCCCGCACGCAGGGCCCCCATCAGCAGCCGGTCGCGGACCGGGCGGCCGTTGACGTTCAGGTGCTGCGCCACCGCCGCCCCGCGCGACCAGGTGGGCAGCGCCGCAAATCCCGTCAGGCGCAAGCCGTCGCGTTCGGCGTCGAGGGACATGGCATTGTCGATGAAGTCGCGCCCCATGATCCGGGCCAGCCGGGCGGGCAGGGCATCGAACAGATCGCCGCTCTCGGCATCGGCGCGAAAGATTTCCTTTCCATCGACGGTCAGGGTAAGGCCAACATAGGGCTCGGCCATGGCCAGACGGCGCAGGCAGTCGGCCACGGCCATGGTTTCGGCCCGGTCGCCGCGCAGGAATTTCAGCCGCGCGGGCGTGGCGAAGAACAGGTCGCGCAATTCAACCACCGTGCCGGGATTGGCCGCGGCGGGGCGCGCCGGGCCGACCTTGCCCCCTGTGACGGTGATGGCTGCACCCTCGCCGTCCCGTGTCCGCGAGGTGATGACCAGCCGCCCCACCGCGCCCAGCGAGGGCAGCGCCTCGCCCCGGAAACCGAATGACCGGATCGCCAGAAGATCGCTGCCGTCGATCTTGCTGGTGGCATGGCGCGACACCGCCAGGGGCAGATCCTCGGGTGTCATGCCGCAGCCGTTGTCGCAGACGCGGATCAGCCGCTTGCCGCCGTCCTCGATCATCACGTCGATGCGCGTGGCCCCCGCGTCCAGCGCGTTTTCCACCAGTTCCTTGACGGCCGAGGCGGGACGCTCCACCACTTCGCCGGCGGCAATGCGGTTGGCCGTCGCCTCGTCCAGTTGGCGAATGACGGGCAGGATATTGGGGGCATGGTGGTTCATGTCCCCAAATCTAGCATCGGCCCCCCTGACGGGCCAGCGATTCGGCCGGTTATTCGACCGGCAGGACTTCGGTCAGGGCAGGATCGGTCGCAGCGATCCCTTCGGGGCGTCCTACCAGCACAAAGCGCAGCCGGTCGGACTTCAGCAACCGTCCGGCAACGCGCTGCACATCCTGCGCCGTCACGGCCTCGACCTTGGCATTGCGGGTGTCCACATAGTCGATGGGAAAGCCGTTGATCTGCATTCCCGCCAGAATGCCCGCGATAGCGCCGTTTCCATCGAAGCGCAGCGGATAGGCGCCGGTCAGATAGGTCTTGGCGTCCGCCAGTTCTGCATCGCTGACGCCTTGGGCCATGCGATCCCATTCCTGCCGGATCAGATCCACCGCCTGTCCCGTGGTGGCGTTCGACCCGGACATGCCGCCCTGCCAGGTCTGGCCGTAAAGCCCCGTGGCAAGCCCCGTCCCCACGCCATAGGTCAGCCCGCGCTTCTCCCGGATCTCTGTCATCAGCCGCGAGCTGAAGCCGCCGCCGCCCAGGATGTGATTGGCAACATAGGCCGCAAAATAGTCGGGATCGTCGATGGGCAAGCCCGGACCGGCAAAACTGACAACGGTTTGCGGGCTGTCCCAGTCGATCACCGTGACGCCGCCGGTCAGTTGCAGATCTGCCGGTTCAGGCAAGGGCGCGGTGCCCTGTTCGGGCAGGCCCCCCAGAACCGTATCGACCAGCATCCCCAGTTCCTCGGGGGTGATGTCGCCTGCTGCCCCGACCACCACACGGTCGCGGGCCAGAACGCGGTTCTTGGCGGCCACCAGATCCTGACGGGACAGGGCCGCGACCGATTCCGCCGTGCCGTTGATCGACGTCGCATAGGGATGGTCGCCCCAGGCCTGGCGGGCCATTTCCTTGGCGGCGATGGCCTGCGGGTCGGTTTCCTGGGACCGGATGATCGCCTGGACCTGCGCGCGGACCCGTTCAACAGCGGCATCGTCGAACCGCGGCTGGGTCAGCGCCTCGGCCAGAAGGGCCGCGGTCTCGTCGCGGTTCTGGGTCAGGGCGCGCATGCCGACGGTCAGAACGTCGTCGGACACGTCAAAGGAAAACCGCGCGCCAAGATCCTCGGCCGCCTGGGCAAAGGCCACCGAATCGCGCTTGCCTGCGCCTTCTTCCAAGGTGGCCGTCATCAGGTTGATCGCGCCGCGCTTGTCGGGCGCATCCAGACTTGCACCGCCCTTGAAGTCGAATTCGACGGCGACAAAGGGAATGCTGTCGTCCTGGACCAGCCAGGCGGTGATGCCGCCGGGCGACGTGACCTCCTGGATCTCGATGGCCTGGGCCGGCACCGCCAGCACGGCGAAGAACAGGGAAAGGGCGGCTCGGATCATCCTTCGACCTCGGCTGGGGTTGCGGGGGCAGGGCCGGGCGCCGGACTTTCAGGCGCCGAGGCAGGAGCGGCCGGGGGAACAGCGGCGGCCGAGGCGGGTTGCGCATCCGGGGCCGTGGAAGGGGCCGGGGGGGCGGGCAGCAGCCAGCCGGTCACGGCGGCATCGCTTTCCAGAACCGTGCGTGCCGCGCGCATCACGTCATCGACCGTAACGGCCGCCAGAAGGTCGGGCCAGTCGTTCACGTCATCGACCGTCAGCCCGGTCGCAAGCCCTTGGCCATAGTCGTAGGCCCGGCCATGCGCCGAATCCAGGGCATAGATCCGGGCAGCCTCGATCCGCGTCTTGACCCGGTCCAGAGCCGCCGGATCGGGGCCTGTTTCCAGAAATGTCGTCAGGGCCTTGTCCAGTTCGGCCTCGGCCTCCTCGGGGGCCATGCCGTCCGCAGGCACCATCGAGATGCCGAAGCTGGTCGGATCGACGGCCAGCCCGTCATAACCCACATCGACCCACAGCGCCTTGCCGGTCAGCGCCAGGTCGCGCCCCAGAACCGAGGTCTGCATGGACCCTCCCAGAAGCTCTGCCAGAACCGTCAGCGCCGCCGCATCCGCCTGGTCGCCGGGATTGCGCTCGGGTGCGAGGTAGCTGCGCGTCATGACCGGTTGTGCGACGCGGGGATCAGTCATCTGCATCCGCCGCGCGGCGCGCTGCTGCGGTTCCTGGGGGCGGATACGCGGCGCGGACTCGCCCTTGGCGGGGATGGGGCCATAATACCGCTCGGCCAGTTCGCGGGCGCGTTCGGGGGTAACGTCGCCGGCCAGGATCAGGATCGCCTCGTTCGGGGAATAGTGTTCGTCGTACCAGTCCAGCGCATCCTCGCGCGTCAGACCCTCCATTTCGGCACGCCAGCCGATCACCGGGCGGCCGTAGGGATGGTTGTAGAACAGCGTGGCGTTGCGTTCCTCGGAAAACAGCGCGCCCGGATCGCTGTCCACGCGCTGCGCCCGTTCCTCCAGCACCACCTGCCGTTCGGCCTGCCAGTCGTCCTCGCCGATGCGCAGGTTGGCCATGCGGTCGGCCTCCATTTCCATCACCAGGGGCAGTCGGTCGGATGCGATCCGCTGGAAATAGGCGGTGAAATCATAGCTGGTGAAAGCGTTGTCCATGCCGCCGTTCGCCGTGACGGTGCGCGACAGTTCGCCCGGCTCCAGCTTTTCGGTGCCCTTGAACATCAGGTGTTCCAGGTAATGCGCGATGCCAGACTTGCCGGGTGGCTCGTCGGCCGATCCGTTGCGATACCAGACCATCTGCACCACCACCGGCGCCCGCGGATCCTCGATCACAACGGTTTCAAGCCCGTTGGGCAGGGTGAAATGGGTTACGCCCTCGGGCATCTGGGCAAGGGCAGGGAATGCCGAGACCGTCAAGGCCAGCAGCGCGGAAAGGGTCGGTCGGTGCATCGGGGACACGCTCCTTGGGGGCATGTCCTGAAATCTGACCTGCCCCGGTCGCATGTGCAACGGGACTCGCGGGAATGTGTCGTCGAAAGAAGGGGGTCCGGTCCGCCGGATCAGTCGTCCTGCGGGGCAGGCGAAGTCTGGGTGATGGCCCCCGCCCGCTGCCAGCGCTGCTGTTCGGCGGTCGAATCCAGCGCCAGCGGGCGATAGGTGCGCTGATAAACGGTGGTGCCGAACAAGGCTTCCAGAGGGCGACGGCGATTGCCCGACCGCCAGTCGGCATCGGCCTGCGCCAGTCTTTGCCTGATGGCCGGATCGGTGCCCCGACGCGAGGCATGGGCCACCAGCGCCTGATCGGCCGCCCCGACCCCCTGGTCGGCCAGCCGCGCAGGATTGCCGCCCAGAGCCGCCACCGCATCCGCGGCGGGGGTCGGGTCGGTGATGTTGGCGCCGCCCGGCGTGGGTTCGGGCAGCAGCGCCAGATCCGGCGGCATGGACAAAGAGCGGGTGGGCAGGATGGCAAATTCGTCCGGGCTGTTCTGGCCCGTCTCGATATTCATCAGTTGGTTGCTGCCACAGGCTGAAAGCCCGATCACGCCCACCACGGCGATGCCTCTGACGAAAGCCTGCATGAACCCGTCCCTTGTTTCTTGTGCCCCGTTC
Organism: Paracoccus subflavus; assembly: GCF_004310345.1. Lineage (GTDB taxonomy): Bacteria > Pseudomonadota > Alphaproteobacteria > Rhodobacterales > Rhodobacteraceae > Paracoccus > Paracoccus subflavus. The sequence goes on from NZ_SISK01000002.1 coordinate 196,434, forward strand.
TATCCGGATTTGCCGGTGCCGTCACGGGGATTGTCCGGGGTCCGGGTGCGGGTCTTTCGCGCGGGTCTTTCGGGTTCCTTCTTCTGCGGCATCAGGACCAGCCCGATGGCGCCGGCAAAGATGGCGATGTCGGCCACGTTGAAGCTGTAGGGATTTTGCCAGCCGGGCAGCGACATGTTCAGGAAATCCGCGACTGCCCCGTACATCAGCCGGTCGATCACGTTGCCCAGCGCCCCCCCGATCAGGGACCCGGCCGCGATACGCGCCAGAACGCTGGCATTGGATCGCCAGATCCAGACCCAGACCCAGGCGACGATCGCCAGGGCGACCGCGATCAGGATCCATCTGGTGATATCGGTATCGGACGCCATCAGCCCGAAGTTTACGCCCTGGTTCCAGGCCATCCGCAGATTCAGCCAGGGCGGCAGCACGTCGATTTCCCGGACCCGGTCCAACCTCAGCACATGGACCACCCAGTATTTCAGCACCTGATCGGCCACAAAGATCAGCGTGGCGACCCAGATCACCAGCCGCATGTCGCTGCGCGCCGGGGGGGCGGGCCTTTTCGGGGGGCGGGGGCGCCGGGCCTTGGGCGGCGTCGCAGGCTGCGGATCAAGGGGCAGTTCCTGTTGCATGGGTCAGTGCCGGAAATGCCGCTGGCCGGTAAAGACCATGGCAAGGCCCAGACGGTTGGCGGCGGCGATCACCTCGTCGTCGCGCATGGACCCGCCGGGCTGAATCACAGCGCGGGCGCCTGCCTCGGCCAGGGCCTCGATGCCGTCGGCAAAAGGAAAGAAGGCGTCCGAGGCGACGACCGCGCCGATCGTCAGGGGTTGGGACAGGCCAAGCGTTTCGGCCATGTCCTCGGACTTGCGCCGGCCGATGCGGGTGCTGTCAACGCGGCTCATCTGGCCCGCGCCGATGCCAACGGTCGCCATGTCCTTGGCATAGACGATGGCGTTCGATTTCACGTGCTTGGCGACAGTCCAGGCGAACAGCATATCGGCCAGATCCGTTTCCGATGGCTGGCGGTCGCTGACGATCTTCAGATCGGACGGGCTGACACGGCCATCGTCGCGGCCCTGGACCAGGAACCCGCCCGCGACCTGCCGGAAGGCCAGCCCCGGCGCGCGCGGATCGGGCAGGCCGCCGGTGGTAAGCAGGCGCAGGTTCTTCTTGGCGGCAAAGATGCGTCTGGCATCCTCGTCGGCATCGGGGGCGATCACGACCTCGGTGAATATCTTCACGATTTCTTCCGCCGTGGCGCCGTCCAGGGTCCGGTTCAGCGCAACGATGCCGCCAAAGGCCGAGGTGCGGTCGCAGTCATAGGCCCGCCTGTAGGCGTCCAGCCCGGTCGCGCCCTGCGCCACGCCGCAGGGGTTGGCGTGTTTGATGATCGCACAGGCCGGGCCAGCAGCGGGATCGAATTCCGCGACCAGTTCAAAGGCCGCGTCGGTGTCGTTGATGTTGTTGTAGGACAGTTCCTTACCCTGCCACTGTCTTGCGGTGGCGACACCGGCACGGTTTTCCCCCGTCACATAGAAGGCCGCCTGCTGGTGCGGGTTCTCGCCATAGCGCAGGGACTGCGCCAGAGTGCCCGCAAAGGCGCGGCGGCGCGGTGTGGCCTCGCCGATGGCGTCGGCCAGCCAGGTGCTGACTGCGGCGTCATAGGCGGCGGTACGCGCATAGGCGATCTGCGCCTGCCGCTGGCGGAAGGCCAGCGTGGTGCGGTCGTCATTGTTGTCCAGTTCCGCCAGCAGGGCACCATAATCCTGCACGTCCACGATCACGGTGACGAAACCGTGGTTCTTGGCCGCCGCCCGAATCATCGCAGGGCCGCCAATGTCGATGTTCTCGATGCAGTCGTCGTATCCGGCGCCCTGGGCCACGGTTTCCTCGAACGGATACAGGTTGACGACCAGCAGGTCGATGGGACCGATGCCATGGGACTCCATCGCGGCCAGGTGTTCGGCATTGTCGCGCAGCGCCAGCAACCCGCCATGGACCGCCGGATGCAGCGTCTTGACGCGGCCATCCATCATTTCGGGAAAGCCCGTCACATCGGCCACGTCCACCACCGTCAGCCCCGCCTCGCGCAGCGTCCTGGCGCTGCCGCCGGTGGACAGGATCTCGATCCCGCGCGCGTCCAGCTTGCGCGCAAAGTCGATCAGACCGGTCTTGTCGGAAACGGAAATCAGCGCGCGTCTGATCGGCACGGGACGGGACATGAGGGCCTCGCATCTGGGTTCGCGCCCAATAACCGCCCTGCCGGCCAAGGTCCAGCACCCCGCGCGGCGTTCGGCCAGGTCTTTCTCACCCTATCCCGGCTTGCGCAGCCGCATCATGAAGAACCCGTCCATGCCCCCCCGCTCGGGCCAGAAATCCGGTCGGGTGCGCAAGCCGCCCCCAGGCGTGATCCAGGATCGCTCGATCCCGGGCAGGACGGGGGTTTCTGCCATCAGGCCCGGATGGCGGGTCAAGGCCGCCTCGAGCTGCGCTTCGCCTTCATCGGGCAAGAGCGAACAAACGGCATAGACCATCCGTCCCCCCGGCGGCAGCAGCGAGAGCGCATGGTCGATCAGCCGCGATTGCAGATCCACCAGGGCCGGAACCCCCGACCCGTCGCGCAGAAAGGGCAGGTCGGGATGGCGTCGGATCGTGCCGGTGGCCGAACAGGGCGCGTCCAGCAGGACCGCGTCCAGCGGTGCATCGGGACGCCAATCCAGGGCATCGGCCGTGACCAGTTCGGCGGCAAGGTCGCAGCGGCGCAGGTTTTCTGCCACACGGTTCAGGCGGGCGGGGCTGATATCCACGGCCAGCACCTGTGCGCCGACCGCGGCCAGTTGCAGGGTCTTGCCGCCCGGAGCGGCGCAGAGATCGGCGATGCGCTCCGCCGGTCGGGGTTCCAACAGTCGGGCGGGCAGGGCGGCTGCGGCGTCCTGGACCCACCACTCACCCGCCGCAAAGCCGGGCAGGGCGGATACCTGTGCGGACCCGTGGATGCGCAGCGATCCGGTGGGCAGCACTTCGGCGCCCTCGACCGCAGTTCCCGGCTTGGGCGTCAGGTCCAGCGGCGCGCCCGCCTGATGCGCGATCTCGATGGCCTGTGCCGCGCTTTCGCCCCAGGCGTCGGCGACGGGCCCCCGCAGCCAGGCGGGCATCGGCTGCGGTGGCAGGCCGGCCCAGCCCTGATGGACCGCAACCTTGCGCAAGACCGCATTCACCATGCCGGAGGCCGCTTGCCCTTTTTGTCCAAGTCCGCGCGTCAGGCTGACCGCCGCATCGACGACACCGTGCGGGGCGCCGTCCAGTTCCAGCAATTCCACCACTGCCAGACGCAGGATGTCGGCCACCGCCGGGGTGGGCCTGCGGCTGACATAGGCCGCGATCACCGTATCCGCGCGGTCATGGTGTCGCAGCACGGCGGCAGCAAGGCGACCGGCGCGGGCCTGGTCGGCGGGCGCCAGCGCCTTCAGCGCACCAGCCTGATCGGACAGCGACAGCCCGTCCCTGACCCCCGCCAGCAGCCGCAATGCGCCCAAGCGCGCCAAATCCACGCCATGCTTTGCCAAATCGCTTTCCTTTGCCTAAATCCGCTGAAAGACTGACCGTGACCCTTACGTCCAAACGGGGACTCTTGCCATGACCGATCTGCTGCCGAAGAACCGGGCCGCTCTGCCCCCCGCCGCCCAGCGTGCCCTGGCCGAGGCCGCCGAACGCCGCAAGGCCGCCGCCGCTGCGCAGCCCTTGCCCAGGGAATACGGCGGCCGCGACGGACCGGAACCCGTGCGTTTCGGCGATTACGAAAAGAACGGCCTCGCGGTGGATTTCTGAGCATGGACTGGCGGCGCGTCCCGGCAGCCCAGCAAGGCCGCGCAATCATGGCGGGCCTTCTGGACCCCCTGGACCAGACCGAGGCCTATCTGGCAGCCATCAAGGCCCATCCGGATGGCGAACGCATCTATGCGCGCACCACGCCCGACCGCGCCCGGTCCGAGGCTGTTGCCGCCCATGACCGGGCCAAGCTGGAACAGCGCCGTGGACTGCTGGACGGCGTGGCGATCAGTTGGAAGGACAACATCGACAGCGGCGGCACCGTAACCGAGGCCGGATCGAGGCTGCTGGAAGGGCGGGTGCCGCGAAAGGATGCCATCGTCCTGGCGCGTGCCGCGCGGCAGGGCACCATCCTGCTGGGCAAGACCCACATGACCGAACTGGCCTTTTCCGGACTGGGACTGAATCCCCGCACCGCCACGCCGCCCAACGCGCTTGACCCCGATCTTGCGCCCGGCGGATCGTCCTCGGGCGCGGCGGTGTCGGTGGCGCTGGGACTGGCGGCGGCGGCGGTGGGGTCGGACACGGGCGGCTCGATCCGGGTGCCTGCCGCCTGGAACGATCTTGTGGGCTTCAAGCCCACGCATGATGCGCTGCCGGAAAAGGGCGTCGTGCCCTTGTGCCGCAAGTTCGACGTGGTCGGCCCCATCGCCCGCACCGTCGAGGATTGCGCCGAACTGCTTGCGCTGATGGCCGGGGCCAGATCTGCCGACTTGGCCGGTGCCGATGTTGCAGGGCTGCGGCTGATGGTGCTGGACGGCGTGCCCTTTGCCGAGGCCGAGGAAGGCCCTGTCGCCGCTTTCGAGGATGCGGTGGATCGGCTGGCCCGCGCGGGGGCGCAGATCGTGCGGCGGTCGTCGGACTGGGTGGACCGGGCGATGCCGCTGTCGCCTGCGCTCTATGCCCCCGAGGCCTATGGCATCTGGCGCGCCCAGATCGAGGATGCGCCGGAACTGATGTGGACGCCGATTCTGGAACGGTTCCGCGGCGGGGGGGATGTCGGCGCCCCCGATTACGTCGCCGCATGGGAAAGTCTGGTCCGCATCCGGCGAAAATGGGTCAAGGAGGTCGCCGCAGGCCATGACGCGATCCTGCTGCCCACGGTGCCCATCATGCCCCCGAACGCCGCGCGGCTGCTGGAGGACGGGGCCGAATTCGTCCGCGCCAACCTGCTGACGCTGCGCAACACCCGCATCGGCAATCTGCTGGGTCTGCCCGTCTGCACGCTGCCTACCGGGCATCGGGCCTGCGGAATTTCGGTCATGGGCCATGCAGGGCGGGATCTGCATCTGCTGCGCATCGCTGCGGGCGTCGAATCGGCTCTTGCGGTGGCCTAGACAGGGCGGGATGCGCCGGGCAGCGGACTCTCAGCCTTTTCTTGGCCTGCGGCCCATCCGTCCCAAAAACATTTTTGCCCAGCGGAAAGGCCCGGCTTTTGCTGGACGCACCGGCGCGTTCACGATAGTGTTTTCTGTGGAAAACGGGGCCCGAGATCCCGAAAGCGAGGCAGAATGGCAATCCCCGAGCGGTTCTCGAACCTGCCGGACTATGCGTTTCCGCGGCTGCGGGCGCTGTTGTCAGGCATCAACCCTGGGTTGAACGACGGCGAATCTCCGGCGGTCCTGACCATCGGCGAGCCGCGCCATGCCATGCCCGATTTCGTGGCCGGGGTGATGGCCGCACATATCGGCGGATTCGCGAAATATCCGGCGAACGAAGGCACGCCGGGGCTGCTGGAGGCGGTCAGCGGCTGGCTGTCCGCGCGCTATGGCCTTGACGTGATGCCCGACCGGATCATGGCGCTGAACGGCACGCGCGAGGGGCTGTTCAACGCGGCCCTGGCGCTGTGTCCTGAACGAAAGAACGGTGCGCGGCCTGTTATCCTGATCCCGAACCCCTTTTATCAGGTCTATGCGGTCGCCGCGGCCGCCCTGTCCGCCGAACCCGTCTTTGTGCCTGCGACACCCGAAACCGGTAATCTGCCCGATTACGCATCCCTGCCGGCCGCGGTTCTGGACCGGACGGCCATCGCCTATCTGTGTTCGCCCGCCAATCCGCAAGGGGCGATTGCGGATCGCGATTATCTGGAGCGTTTGATCGCGCTGGCCGACAGGCACGACTTTCTGGTCTTTGCCGACGAATGTTATTCGGAAATCTGGCGCGACGCGCCACCTCCGGGTGCCTTGGCGGTTGCCACCGACATGGGGCTGGCGGACCGGGTGGTGATCTTCAATTCGCTGTCCAAGCGTTCGAACCTGCCGGGCCTGCGATCGGGCTTCGTGGCGGGCAGCCCGGCAAATATCGCCCAGATTCGCCGCCTGCGTGCCTATGCCGGGGCGCCGCTTTCGCTGCCCTCCCAGGCCGTCAGCGAGGCCGCCTGGCGCGACGAGGCGCATGTGATAGCCAGCCGCGCGCTGTATCAGCAGAAATATGCGATCGCAGACCGGGTGCTGGGCAACGTGCCCGGATACCGTCCCATTCAAGGCGGGTTCTTTCTGTGGCTGCCCGTGGAGGACGGCGAGGAGGCGGCAAGGACGCTGTGGGCCCGGGCGGGCATCCAGGTCCTGCCCGGTGCCTATCTTTCGCGCGAGGTGGACGGGTTCAATCCGGGCCGCGGCTTTGTCCGCGTGGCTCTGGTGGCGGATGCTGCGGAAACCGAAGCGGCGCTGCGACGGCTGCGCGCGGTTCTTTATGACGGAATGACGGACGGGGAAGGTTGAACACCATGGCAAGCTGGCAGGCGAAACACCGCGATCCCCTGTTCGACCAGACCACCCGGGCGGCGCTTGAACGGCGCGGCAAGGAGGGGCTGGGCGCCGGGCTGATCGTGCTGGGCATCGTGATCGCCCTGATCCTGGGAAGCTGGTCGGCTGACGACCCCAGCTTTCTGTCCGCGACCGACGCCCCCGCGCAGAACAGGCTGGGCAGCTTCGGGGCCTATATCGCCTCTCCCCTGATGATGATCGCGGGTCTTGGCGCCTGGATTCTGGTGCTGGCATTGCTGGTCTGGGGGCTGCGTTTCATGCTGCACCGGGGCGAGGACCGGTTCATGCGGGCGCTGTTCACCCCCATCGCGGTGGCGCTCACCTCGGTCTATTGCAGCACGCTAGTGCCGGGCGAAAACTGGGAACAAAGCTATGGCCTGGGCGGGCATTTCGGCGACATGATCATGGGCGCGATGCTGAACCTGATGCCCGTCAAGGCACAGGTCGGCATCCGCATCGCGGGCCTGATCGTGGCTTTGGGCACCGTGGTGATGACCGCATTCGTGCTGGGCTTCGAGCGCGGAGAGCTGCGCATCCTGTGGCGGCGCTTTGTCACGGGGCTGCTGACGGCGCGCGGTCTGGCCGTAAAGGCCACGGGCCGCGGTGTCGGAGCCTCGGCGGCATTGCGGTCGCGGCTGTCCGCGCGCCGAGACACAAGGATCGCCCCCGAGACGGTTCCGCAGCCGACCGTGACCGCCCGCCGCAAGCCTGCGATGCCTGTCTTTGAACTGGAAGAGGACCTGCCCGAACCCGAACTGATCGAACGGGACGCCGATTACGACGGCGGCGCCCCCTCGGCCGAGGAGGTCAGCGGCCGTATCAGCGACGCGATCCGCACCCGTTCGGGCAAGCCCTCGGTGCTGGCCGCCGTAGCCGCCCGGCTGTCGCGCGAAGGCGTGCACCCGCCGGCGCCCGTCCCGTCGCAAACCCCTGCGCCGCAGGACGGTTCTGCGACGCTGTCTTTGAACAAGCCGACCCCTCTGCCGCGCCACGCGCAAGACGCCCCCCTGGCTTTGCCCCAGGAGGATGACCCGGTCCGCTACGAACGTCCGCCGCTGGCCCTGCTGACGGCGCCCTCGGCCAGCGACAAGCCCCCGGTATCCGAGGAGGCGCTGACCGAGAATGCCCGGTTGCTGGAGGCGGTGCTGGACGATTATGGCGTCAAGGGCCAGATCACCGAGGTTCGTCCCGGTCCGGTCGTGACGCTCTATGAACTGGAACCGGCGCCGGGCCTCAAGGCCAGCCGCGTGATCGGCCTGTCCGACGACATCGCGCGATCCATGTCGGCGTTGTCCGCGCGCGTGTCCACCGTGCCGGGCCGCACCGTGATCGGGATCGAACTGCCCAACGCCCGGCGCGAAAAGGTCCTGCTGCGCGAGATCCTGGCCTCCCGCGCCTTTGGCGATGGCACCCAGCCGCTGCCCTTGGCGCTGGGCAAGGACATCGGCGGCGATCCGGTCGTGGCGAACCTGGCCAAGATGCCGCACCTGCTGATCGCGGGCACCACCGGGTCGGGCAAGTCGGTTGCGATCAACACCATGATCCTGTCGCTGCTCTACAAGCTGACGCCCGACGAATGCCGGCTGATCATGATCGACCCCAAGATGCTGGAACTGTCGGTCTATGACGGCATCCCGCACCTGCTGTCCCCCGTCGTCACCGATCCCAAAAAGGCCGTGGTCGCCCTGAAATGGGTCGTGTCGGAAATGGAGGAGCGGTACCGCAAGATGTCCAAGATGGGGGTGCGCAACATCGAGGGCTATAACACCCGCGTCCGCGAGGCGCTGTCCAAGAACGAGATGTTCAAGCGCACCGTCCAGACCGGCTTTGACGAGGATACCGGAGAGCCGGTGTTCGAGACCGAGGAGTTCAAGCCCGAGACCTTTCCCTATATCGTCGTGATCGTCGATGAAATGGCCGACCTGATGATGGTCGCGGGCAAGGAAATCGAGGCCTGCATCCAGCGTCTGGCGCAGATGGCGCGCGCGTCGGGCATCCACCTGATCATGGCGACGCAGCGGCCCTCGGTCGATGTGATCACCGGCACCATCAAGGCGAACTTCCCGACCCGGATCAGCTTTCAGGTCACGTCCAAGATCGACAGCCGCACCATCCTGGGCGAACAGGGGGCCGAACAACTGCTGGGCCAGGGCGACATGCTGTACATGGGCAACGGCGCGCGGATCACCCGCATCCACGGCCCCTTCGTCAGCGACGAGGAGGTCGAGGAGGTCGTGACGCATCTGAAATCCTTCGGGCCCCCGTCCTACAAGTCGGGCGTGGTCGAGGGGGTCGAGGATGAAAAGGCAGACGACATCGACGCGATCCTTGGCCTTGGCGGCGACGGCAGCGACGATGCCCTGTACGATCAGGCGGTGATGATCGTGGCCAAGGACCGCAAGTGTTCCACCAGCTATATCCAGCGGAAGCTGGCCATCGGCTACAACAAGGCCGCACGCCTGGTCGAGCAGATGGAAGAGCAGGGGGTCGTCAGCACCGCGAACCACGTGGGCAAGCGCGAGGTGCTGGTGCCCGAGGTGTGAGGTTAGTATGTCTGACGATAAAGAGGAGAGGCAATGGATTGCATCAATGGAAGGTCGTGAAATTGCCGTCTCTAATCAACAGTTAGATGCTTTTCGGCAGTTTTACTTGGAGAAGGAGATTTCATCTCGCGTTTCCGATTTGATTATTCTTGATATGTGTGTTTTAAACATGATATCCGGAATTGCTCCCCAAGAAGTGCTGGCGTCCATGAAGAGCTTAGAGGAAGACGAACTATCTGGAAACACAAAAGCAGCAACGCAATTTAAAAATTCACCATTAAAGGGCCTGTGGCATAAGCACTATTTCTCCGCTCGATTTGTTCCTCGAAATATCCGTCTGGCATTGGGAAAAACGGATTAGAACGCATGGTACAAGAGATTTTTGATCCATCGCAGCCGGTAATTACTAAAGAAATGATAGAAAAACTGGCTTACCGGATTAGCCATGAACCTATCCAGAAAAGAGCAGAAGAAAAAAAAATCACAGGAGAATGGATAATTTTTGCAAAGCATTGTAGTAGGAATTATTATCTTTGTCTCGGCACACACGAATCGGGCGATCAGTATATTTTTGATCGCATTATGCAGTATTGCACCAGATGTTTTCCAGATCTCCCGGCATGGATCGCGGCAGCATCCATGAAATCCTGAGATATGACGGTTAGTTTCGACAGGGTTGATTGCTGGAAATCTGTTAAGTCAATCTATATGATTTCATCACAATGACCCTCTGGCATATCCACCTTCTGAACGCCCGCCACGCCCTGACGCCTGTCCTGTCCGAAGCCCGGCAGGCCAGCCGGGACGCGGTTGCCCGTGCCTCGGACCATGCCGCCTTGCCCGATTTCGATCTCGTCATCCGCGCGCATCATGACCGGTCCGCCGACGGCGCGATCCAGGGACATTCCCCGGCGCCCGGCGTGATCGAGGTCGCAGTGACCCCCGACCGCTTCGATCCCACCGCATTCACCCGTGCGCTGGTCCGGCAGATGGCGCATCTGATCCGCCAGGACGGACCGGGCTATGGCAGGTCGCTGGGCGAGGTTCTGGTCAGCGAGGGGCTGGCCGGGCATTTTCTGGTGCAGGTCACGGGCGGCGGGCCTGACGCCGTCGATACCGTCAGGCCCGCGCAGGGGGCGATGCGGCAGGCCATGAACGAATGGGCGCGGCGCGATTACGACCACCCCCGGTGGTTCGGGGGCAAGGGGGATCTTCGCCGGGGAACGGGGACCGGGATCGGTCATCGCATCGTTGCCGACCATCTGGCCAATCATCCGGGCGACACCGCGGCCGGACTGCTGACCGCACCGGCCGAGCCGTTCCGCCAGAACCTGCGTCGCCTCGCCGCCGACGCCCAGGGCGAGTCGCCGGACGAGGCCGCAGCGGACTCAGAAGGCTGAAGGGCGCCGCCCGCCGCCCAGGGCCATCGCAGCGCCCATCAGCAGCCCGGCCAAGGTGCCGCCCAGATGCGCCTCCCACGCGATCGCGGGCATCAGGATCGTCAGCACCACGTTCAGCCCCACCATCAGCGCCACCCCACGCCACAACTGGCCCAAGGGCCGGCGGCGGCGCCAGCCGGTCACGGCGGCAAAGCCCACCAGCGCGCCGGCCAGCCCGAAGATCGCGCCGGATGCCCCGACCATCGGCCCCCCGGCGGGCGTCATCACCGCAAACAGCAGGGCCGCCGCGACCTGCGTCACGGCATAGACCAAGGCCATGCGCCGCGCCCCGATCAGCCGGTTCAGTTCCCGTGCCAGCACCACCAGCGAAAGCATGTTCATGCCCAGATGCAGCAGCCCGGCATGAAGAAAGCCGTAGGTCACGAACATCGTCAGGGGATGGCCCGGAAAAAGGCCCTGTCCCGCCCAGAGGATCGCCGACCAGAACCCGCCCAGAAAGGTCAGCGCCTGCCGAAAGATCGGCCAGCCCATCAGGTCGGCCGTGATCGCCAGTCCCTGCATGGTGCAGCACAGGATGATCACACCCCTGACCCACAAAGGCAGGCGCGGGGGCTGGCCGTATCGGATCGCGACATGGTCTTCGGATTGCGCCACCATTCAGTCGGCCTTGATCTGCCGGGCCTCGCCCACCAGCATGATGGGAATGCCCGCGCGGATCGGAAAGGCCAGACCTGCCGCCCGCGACACCAGTTCCTGACGCGCGGCATCATAGGACAGCGTGGCGTGGGTCACGGGACAGACCAGCGATTCCAGCATGTGACGGTCGAAACCGGGGGGCTCGGCCCCGGAATGATCGGGTCGGTTCATTGCAGTCGTTCCTCGTTGTCGCCGCCATGCAGGGCGAACTCGATCAGGCCCTGCAGCAACTCGCGCCGGTCCGCCAGGGTCGGGCTTTCCAGCAGCGCCTGCCGGTCGCCCGGTGAAAAAGGCAACACCATGGACAGCGAGTTGATCAGCGCCTCGTCCTGGGCCTCGGCCGCGGCATCCCAGTCGGTGGACAGGTCGTGCGCGGCCATGTAGCGGCGCAACAGCGCAAACAGCGCCTCGCGGTCCATGGCGGGGTCATTCTCGTTTTCCCGAAGATCGCGGGTAAACGAGGACCAGTCGACCTCGCCCACGAGATAGGGGGTAAAACCCTGTTTCGCCTCGATCAGCCGAAACCGCGAGATCGCGCGGAGCGAGATCATCTGCCGGCCATCATCGGTTTCGGAAAAGGACACCACCCGCCCCGCGCAGCCGATGGCGGCCAGGCCGCCGGTCGCCTCGGCGCCCTCGGGCTGGATCAGGCCGATCAGCCGGTGATCGGTCTTGAGCGTGTCGTCCAGCATCTGGAGATAGCGTGGCTCGAACACATGCAGGGGTATCCGCGCGCGCGGCATCAGCACGGCCCCTGTCAGGGGGAACAGCGGGATGCGCGAAGGCAGGTCGAACCGAAACAGCATGATCAGGCAAAGATCAACGAGGACAACCGCCTGCGGCCCTTTTGCACCAGCGGATCGTTGGGCTTGAGGCTGTCGAAGATGGTCAGCAACTGTGCCTTCACCGCGCCCTCGTTCCAATCACGGTCGCGCCGGAAGCTGTCCAGAAGGATATCGATGGCCTCCTCGACCCGGCCGGCGGCATGCAGGGCCTGAGCATAGTCCAGCCGCGCCTGCTGATCGTCGGGCCGGGCATCGACCTGGGCCTGAAGATCGGCCAGAGGCCCGGCATTCGCGGCCTGGCGGGCCAGATGCAACTGCGCGCGCACGGCCTCGACCGGGGCGCTGGCGGCGGCGGGGGCAGGAATGCTGTCCAGCGCCGCCTGCGCGGCGTCGGGATCGCCCGCCGCAAGATGGGCTCGCGCGACGCCGGCCCATGCCTCGGCGCTGGCCGGATCTTCCGCAGCAATGGCGGCAAAGGTTTCGGCGGCGTCTGCAAAGGCGCCTTCCTCCAGCATCTGTTCGGCGGCGGCCAGCGCCTCGGCCAGCCCGCCGTCGTCGCCCGACAGCGCCGCCAGCTTGTCCACGAACTGCTTGACCTGGCTTTGCGGAACCGCGCCCTGGAAGGCATCGACCGGCTGGCCCTGAAAGAAGGCATAGACCGTCGGGATCGACTGAACGCGCAGTTGTGCGGCGATCATCTGGTTTTCGTCCACGTTCACCTTGGCCATGCGGACGCGCCCCTTGTGACGGGCGACCTCGGCCTCGAGCTGGGGGCCGAGCGTCTTGCACGGCCCGCACCACGGCGCCCAGAAATCCACGATCACCGGCACCTGCATGGACGCCTGCACCACCTCGGCCATGAAATTCGCCTCGGTCACGTCCTTGATGAAGTCGGCGGTCTTGGGGGCGTCGGCAGTGTCGAAAAGCATGGTCATGGGATTCCCAGATGGTTCGGGTCGAAACGGTTGGCGACAATATGGGGGTTGCCGCGCCGCAGGGGAAGGGTTGTTTCGGGTCGCCAAAGCCGGGGAACCCCAAATTTCCCGGACCCCCTGCCGGACTCCGGTGGGATGCCTCAGGCCAAAGGGACGCGCCTAGAGATCGAAGCTGGCCAGCACGGGCACATGGTCGCTGGGCTGGTCCCAGCCTCGGCAGGGGCGCAGGATGCGGCTGGCATGGGCGGCCCCGGCAATGTCGGCGCTGGCCCAGACATGGTCCAGGCGACGACCCTTGTCGGCGGTGTCCCAATCCCTGGCGCGATAGCTCCACCATGAATAAAGAAGCCCGGACGGGATGTCCTGACGGGTTATGTCCACCCATCGGCCCGCGTCCTGGGCCGCCAGCAGGTGATCGACTTCGACCGGGGTGTGGCTGACGATCTTCAGCATCTGCTTGTGCGACCAGACGTCATCCTCGCGCGGGGCGATGTTCAGGTCGCCCACCAGGATCGATCTTTGCGGGCGGTCGGCGTGGAAGACGTCGCGCATCTCGGCCACGAAATCCAGCTTTTGCCCGAATTTCTCGTTCACCGTGCGGTCGGGAACGTCGCCGCCCGCCGGCACATACAGGTTGTGGACGGTCACGCCATTCTCCAGCCGCGCGCTGACGTGGCGGGCATGGCCCAGCCGGGCATAATCGCGATCGCCCGCATCGGTGATCGGCAGCCGCGACAGGATCGCCACGCCGTTGTAGCCCTTTTGTCCGCGCGCCACGATCCAGCGGTAGCCCAACGCCCGGAACTGATCGAGGGGGATCTTGTCCACCGGCGACTTGCATTCCTGAAGGCACAGGATGTCGGGCGATTCCTCGCGCAGGAAACGGGCAACCAGTCCTTCGCGCAGGCGGACCGAGTTGATGTTCCAGGTGGCGACGGTGAACATGGGCAGGCTCCTTTGGCGGGCGGACCCTAACAAGGCTGTTCGGGCGTGTCGAGTTGACGCAGGGGCAGGAAAAATGCCGTGCCCCTGCGATCTTGGCTTGGGGAGGCCGGAAACAGCCGCTAAGCAATGCCATCCGGCAAGGCCAGGGGGGAAACATGCAGTTGACGATCGACGAGGCTTTGGCGCGGGGCGGGGCGGGGCGGTTCCAATGGCGGCTTCTGGGTATCTTCGGTCTGGTCTGGGCCGCCGACGCGATGCAGGTTATCGCCGTGGGCTTTGCGGCTCCCTCTGTCGCGGCCACCTTCGAGATCGAGCGTGTGACGGCCTTTCAGATCGGCACCGTGTTCTTTGCCGGGATGTTTCTGGGCGCATTCGCCTTTGGCCGGATCGCCGACCGGATCGGGCGGCGCAACATCCTGGTGCTGACCGTCGCAATGGATGCGGTCTTCGGCTTTGCATCGGTCTTTGCGCAGGACTTCACGATGCTGCTTGTGTTGCGGTTCCTGACCGGCATGGCGGTGGGCGGCACCTTGCCCGTCGATTACGCGATGATGGCCGAGTTTCTGCCGCCCCGGAACCGCGGCCGCTGGCTGGTCTGGCTGGAGGGGTTCTGGGCAATCGGCACCATCGTCGTGGCGGTGACGGCCTGGATTGCCGCGACGCAGGGGGCGGTTGATCCATGGCGCTGGATCTTTGCGGTAGCGGCCTTTCCCGCCGTGATCGGCATCGTTCTGCGGCTATGGGTGCCTGAATCGCCCATGTACCTGATCCGCAAGGGCGATCAGGCGGGTGCGCGGGCGGTGATCGACCGGATTCTGGTGACCAATGGCGCGCAGGCGTTGCCGGCCCAGGCCGTTCTGGTTCCCGCGCAAGTGCCGACCGGGGCCGAGACCTCGATCTTTTCCGAACTGCTGCGGACCCGGACCATGGGGGTGCTGGCGGTGTGGTTCCTGGTGTCGCTGTCCTATTACGGGGTGTTCGTCTGGGTTCCCGGACAGCTTGCCACCGAGGGCTTCGGCTTTGTGCGCGGCTATGCGTTCCTGGTGGTGCTGGCCCTGGCGCAGGTGCCGGGCTATGCGCTTGCCGCTTGGGGGGTCGAGGCTGTGGGGCGGCGCACGACGCTCTTGGGATTCCTGCTGCTCAGCGCCGTGGGTTGCGCGTTGTTTGCGGTGGCCAGCGGCACGGCCATGGTTGCAGGCGCGCTGATCCTGATGAGCTTTGCGCTGCTGGGCACATGGGGCGCGCTTTATGCCTTCACGCCCGAACTTTACCCGACCCATTTGCGCGGCACCGGCATGGGCACCGCCAGCGCCATGGCCCGGCTTGGGGGGATACTGGCGCCCAGCCTGCTGGCGGTGGTCTTTGCCAAGGGCTTCGGATTTGCCATCGGCGTCTTTGCGGGCCTGCTGCTGCTGGGGGCGCTGGCCCTGCTGCTGGTCAAAACCGAGACGCGCGATCAGGCCATCGCCTGAAACCCGGCGGCTGTGCCGCCCGTTGGCCCCTGAATCACACGGAGTGCGGGACCTGGGCCAACTGGTCGAGGGCGTCTGGAAGGACGAGTGGTATGATACCAAGTCGAGCGGCGGCGAATTCGTCCGCGACACGGCGCGGCATCGCAACTGGGTGACAGGCGACGCCACCCCCGGCCCGACAGGCGAGGGCGGCTTCAAGGCGGAAAGCGGGCGATACCACCTGTATGTGTCCTATGCCTGTCCCTGGGCGCATCGGGCGCTGATCTTCCGGGCGCTGAAGGGGCTGGCGGATCACATCGACGTCTCGATTGTCCATCCGGATATGCTGTGGAACGGCTGGGAATTCCGCACCGACTTCGACGGCGCCACCGGCGACCGGCTGTTCGGCGAGCCGTATCTGTACAAGCTGTATCTGCGCGCCGATCCCCAGGCGTCGGGGCGGGTGACGGTGCCGGTGCTGTGGGATTGCGACCAGGCCCGGATCGTGTCGAACGAAAGCGCCGACATCATCCGCATGTTCAACAGCGCCTTTGACAGCATCACCGGCAACAGCGACGACTATTGGCCCGAGGCGCTGCGCGACCGGATCGAGGCCGTGAACGACCGCATCTACGACACGGTGAACAACGGCGTCTACAAGGCGGGCTTCGCCACCACGCAGGACGCCTATGACAAGGCCGTCCACCCGCTGTTCGACAGCCTGGACTGGATCGAGGGCATCCTGTCCGAGAACCGTTATCTGACCGGCGAGCGGCTGACCGAGGCCGACTGGCGCCTGTTCACCACGGTGGCGCGCTTCGACGCGGTCTATCACACGCATTTCAAATGCAACCGCCGCCGGGTCGTCGATTATCCGAAGATGTGGGGCTGGGCGCGCGAGTTGTATCAGTGGCCCGGCGTGGCCGAAACGGTCCGGCCCGACCATTTCACGCGGCATTACTATTTCAGCCATGACATGGTGAACCCGCACCGGATCATCCCGGTCGGACCGGATACGGACTGGACCAGGCCGCACGGGCGTGGATGAACAAGGGAAGCCCCGGCGCGGGAAACGCCGGGGCATCAGAGGGGAGAGGAGGGAGAGTGTGGCCGCATCCGCCGGCCACTGGGCTTCGGGAGGTGAACGCCAAATCGGTTGGGCGGTTCCCGGCAATCACAGCAAAAACCGGCGCGGGACTTGAAGCTGGGCGATCAGCCTGCCAGGCCCAGAAACAGCGTAAGCGACCTGCCGACTTCGACCATGGCGGTATCATCCAGGCGGCCGAACGAGGGGCCAAGCTTGTCCGTTCGCAGGGTCATCGCCTTGTCGATCATGACCTGGGATGCCAGCCGCAGGCCATTTGCCGCAGAGGGTTCCACCGTCAGTCGGATCAAGGGCGCATCGATCAGGGTCGAGGTGACAAGAAGCACGGTCACGGTAGCCGTGTCCGTAAAGAAATCCGACTGGACCACAAGCGCCGGGCGCGGCTTGCCGTAATCGCCCTGAAGCGCGACCGTCACCAGATCGCCGCGCCTCAATCCCAGCCGTCCATTTCGTCCAGGGCCGTGTTCAGGAAATCGTTCAGGGTGACATCGGCGTCATCGGACCGGGATGCAATCGCGGCTTGACGACGGCACTCGGCTGCGAAACCGGGACGGCGGGTATCGGGCACCCAGATTTGAATCGGGCGCAGGCCGGCTGCCCGCAAGCCGTCGCGGTGTTTCTGTACGCGAGTCGATACGCTGTTCGGCATCGGAACCTCCTGCTTCGTTACATGTAACACGGCAGGAGGTGTGCTCCAAGAACTTTGCCATGAAAAAGGCCCGGCGGTAGACCGGGCCTTGGGGCACGTTTTCGCGCTGCTCACGCCACCAGCCGATACCCGCCCGATTCCGTCACCAGCAGGCGGGCGTTGCTGGGATCGGGCTCGATCTTCTGGCGCAGGCGATAGATGTGGGTTTCCAGCGTGTGCGTGGTCACGCCCGCATTGTAGCCCCAGACCTCGTGCAGCAGCACGTCGCGGGCCACCACGCCGTCCTGCGCGCGATACAGGAATTTCAGGATGTTGGTTTCCTTTTCTGTCAGGCGGATCTTGCGGTCCTTCTGGTCGATCAGCATCTTCATCGCCGGCTTGAAGGTATAGGGTCCAAGCTGGAAGATCGCGTCCTCGGACTGCTCGTGCGTGCGCAACTGGGCGCGCAGGCGGGCCAGCAGGACCGGAAACTTGAACGGCTTGGTGACATAATCGTTGGCGCCCGCGTCCAGGCCCAGGATCGTGTCCGCATCGGTATCATGGCCTGTCAGCATGACGATCGGGCATTTGACGTTCAGCTTGCGCAGTTTCTTGCACAGTTCGCGCCCGTCGGTGTCAGGCAGGCCCACGTCCAGGATCACCAGGTCGAACAGCGCCCCCTTGGTGGCCTCGACGGCGCCCGCGCCGCTGCCCGCCTCGGTCACGTCGAATTCGTCGGTGGCCGTCAGTTGCTCGGCCAGTGCCTCGCGCAGATCTTCCTCGTCATCGATCAGCAGGATTTTTTTCAGTCCGGGCATGTTGCCTCCTGTCACATGTTGCGTGAAGGAGTGGGGTGGCGCAGCCATTCCGTCCAGCATCATGTCGGAAATCTCACATGGAGTTGTCGGCAAGGACGCTTATGTTTCAATATGTTTCAAATGACCGGGACCGTTCATGAGCCTGATCCCCACCCTGGCGGAAACCGTGTCGCGGGCGCGCAATGACCTGCGGCTGGGTTTGCCCGTGATGATCGGGGGCCATCTGGTCGCGGCGGTGGAAACGCTGGGGCCCGCCCGTCTGGCCGACATCCGCGCCTTGGGCCGCCCGGTGCTGGCCCTGACCGAACGGCGGGCCGAGACGCTGAAGGCGCGGGCCTATGACGACGGGCTGGCCCGGGTGATCGTGCCGGGGGACGCGGATCACGCCTGGCTGCGGGCGCTGGCCGATCCGTCGGGCGATCTGATGACGCCGATGAAGGGGCCGCTGTTCACCGAACGCGATGGGGACGCCACGCCGCATCTGGCCGGGCTGGCGCTGGCGAAATCGGCTCAGCTTCTGCCCGCGGTGCTGGTGGTGGCGGCAGACCCCTTGCCCGGCCTGACCCGGATCGCGCCCGGATCGCTGCTGGCCCAGCTTGCGCACGAGGCCGCCATGGCCCCGGTTGCCGCCGCCAACCTGCCGCTGCTGGCGGCCGAGAAATCGCGCCTGCACATCTTTCGTCCCGACGATGGGGGGGCGGAGCATTACGCCATCGAGATCGGCGACCCGCCCCGCGATGCCCCGGTCCTGGCGCGCCTGCATTCGGCCTGTTTTACCGGCGATGTGCTGGGCAGCCTGAAATGCGACTGCGGGCCGCAGCTTCAGGCGGCGCTGACAGCCATGGGGCAGGCGGGGCAGGGGGTGCTGCTGTATCTGAACCAGGAAGGGCGGGGGATCGGGCTGGCCAACAAGATGCGCGCCTATGCGCTGCAGAACCAGGGTTTTGACACTGTACAGGCCAACCACCGGCTGGGGTTCGAGGACGACGAGCGCGATTTCCGCATCGGCGCGGCGCTGCTGCGGCGAATGGGGTTTTCGGCGGCCCGGCTGATGACCAACAACCCCCGCAAGGTTGCCATGCTGGAGGGCCATGGCATCCGCGTGACCGAACGGGTGCCGCTGGTCGTTGGCCGCAATCGTTTCAACGCGGCCTATCTGGACACCAAGGCCGACAAGTCGGGGCACCTGCTGTGACGCCCGGCGATCTGGTCCTGACGCCGCAGGGGGTGCGCTACCGGGGGCGCCTGTTTCCATGCAGCATCGGCAAGCGGGGCGTGACGCGGGACAAGCGTGAAGGCGACGGGACCACGCCGGCCGGGGTGATGCGGATCACCGGCCTGTGGTATCGTCCCGACCGGCTGGCGCGGCCCGCCCCCTGGGCGCGGCCCATAGGTCCGGGCGATCTGTGGTGCGATGCGCCCGATCACCCGGCCTATAACCACCACGCCCGCGCGCCGCTGGCCGCCAGCCACGAACGGTTGCGGCGGTCCGACCCGCTGTATGACCTGATCCTGACGACCGACTGGAACTGGCCTGATGCCGTTCCGGGGCGCGGTTCGGCGATCTTTCTGCACCAGTGGCGCAGGCCGGGATACGGGACCGAGGGGTGTATCGCCTTTGCCCGGCGCGACCTGATCTGGATCGCCCGGCGGGCGGTGCCGGGAACAAGGCTTATCGTGCGGACATAGCCCTTGCCGCAATGGCGATGGCCGTTCCGGCAGCGCCCCTTGTTGCAATTGCTCGCCCCCGCCTGGCATCGAAAGAGGTTCAGGGACGACGAATCGGGATGCCGCGATGTCACGAGGCAAGGTCGGCCCGCGCCATATCCCAGACCTTGCGCATCAGGCCGGGCAGCGCATCGCGGTCGATCCGGCTCAGCGGCACCAGATGGCCCCATCGGGGAGCCGCGTCCAGGTCGCCTGCCATCACCCGCAGGGACAGATTGAAATGGGTGAACACATGGCGGACATGTCCGATCTCTCGCCACGCGGCCGCACCGGGCGGCGGCAGGTCGCGCCCGTCCCAATGGGCCGAGGGGAAGGCCAGCATGCCGCCCAGCAGGCCCTTGGCCGGGCGTTCCTCGAACACCACCGCCTCGCCGTGGCGGGCGACCCAGGCGATGCCGGTCCGGTCGGGCTTGGCAGCCTTGGGCGCCTTGCGGGGCAGGCTGGCGGCAATGCCCTGGGCACGGGCATCGCAGTCGTGGATCAGGGGACAGATGCCGCAGGCAGGATTGCGCGGGGTGCAGATCGTGGCGCCCAGATCCATCATCGCCTGCGCGTAATCGCCGGGCCTTTCGCGGGGGGTCAATGCCTCTGCCAGGGCCACCAATTCCGGTTTGGCGACCGGCAGGGGGGTCTGGACCGCAAACAGCCGTGCGACCACCCGTTCGACATTGCCATCGACCACGGTTTCCGGCGCGTCATAGGCAATCGCCGCGATCGCCGCCGAGGTATAGGCCCCGATGCCCGGCAGTTCCCGCAGCCCTTCGCGCGTGTCCGGAAACCCGCCCATGGCCGCAACCGCGCGGGCGCAGGCCAGCAGGTTGCGGGCGCGGGCATAATATCCCAGCCCTGCCCATTCGGCCATCACCTGCGCATCGTCTGCTGCCGCCAGATCCTGCACGGTGGGCCACAGCGCGGCGAAACGATGGAAATAGGATTTCACTGCGGCGACGGTGGTCTGTTGCAGCATCACCTCGGACAACCAGACGCGATAGGGGTCCGCGCGCACGGGGCTGTCCTGATCGCGGCAGGGCAGAACCCGCCAGGGCAGGACGCGGGCATGGCGGTCGTACCAGTCCAGCAGTTGCGGGGCGATCACCCGGTTGTCACGCAATTATCAATCCCTCGTCTCGGCGCCGCACTTTCCTAATGTTCGGCGGCTGACTAAGGATATGGGGACAACGACCGATCAGGCAAAGATGGCTGACCCGCAGAACCGCCACCCTAACCGATTCCCGGATCCTGCCAGCCGCCGCCGGCACGGCTTTCGGCAGGCCGCCACCCTGCTGGCCGACCGGGTGCAGAATGCGGCCGCGCGCCGGGGTTTTGCCGTGGCCCGCCTGCTGACCCATTGGCCAGAGATCGCAGGGCCCCAACTGGCATCGGTGACGCGGCCCATCCGCATCAGCCATGCCCGGGGGGGATTCGGCGCGACGCTGACCCTGCTGACCACCGGACCCGCCGCCCCTCTGGTCGAAATGCAGTTGCCCCACCTGCGCGAACGGGTGAACGCCTGCTATGGATACAACGCCATCCAGCGGATCGTGCTGACCCAGACCGCCGCCACCGGATTTGCCGAAGGCCAGGCGGTCTTTGCCCCGGCCCCCTTGTCCCGGAACGATCCCCCCGATCCGGCAATCCGCGAGGCGGCCGACCGGATCGCCATGCAATTTGACGACCCTGCGCTGGCCTTGGCCATGGCCCGGCTGGCGACCAACATCGCAACCAAACGACACCGGAACCACCGAAAGGATTTTCCATGCTGATCCGTTCTGCCGCCGCCGCGCTGGCGATCGCCTTTGCGGCGCCTGCCGTCATGGCCCAGGATACCCCTGCCGCTCAGTCCGAAACCCTTCCCGACATCGCGCTGGGATCCGAGGATGCGCCGCTGACGGTGATCGAATATGCCAGCTTTACCTGCGGGCATTGCGCCAATTTCCATAAGGATACCTTTCCGGCCCTCAAGGCGGAATACATCGACACCGGCAAGGTCCGCTTCATCCAGCGCGATGTCTATTTTGACCAGCCGGGCCTGTGGGCGGGCGTGCTGGCGCGCTGCGGCGGCGACGACAAGTTCTATCCCGTTTCGGATATGCTTCTGGAAGAACAGCAGGAATGGCTGGCCGGCGGCACGGGCGAGGAGATCGCCGCCAACCTGCGCAAGATCGGCCTCAAGGCCGGCATGACCGAAGATCAGATGACGGCCTGCTGGGAAGACACCGCCAAGGCCGAGCAGTTGATCACGACGTTTCAGCAAAACGCCGCCGCTGACGAGATCGAGGCGACACCCACCTTCATCATCGGCGAGCAGAAGGTCCAGAACCAGCCCTGGGAGGGGTTGAAGGAAGTCATCGACGCCGAACTGGCAAAGGCCGAGGCTGCCAACTGAAGCTAGCGTGGCCCGTCTGCCATGCCGGCGGGCCATGCGACGCCGAAATTCGTTCCCCTTTATGAACAGGGTTTGATTTCCGACCCGTTCGGCCCGATGTTGCGCCTGCGTCACCGTGACGCGCGCAAGGGAAAATCGTGGCCATGATCCGAGAGTTCAGGGAATTCATCGCCCGCGGCAATGTCATGGACCTTGCCGTCGGGATCATCATCGGCGCGGCCTTCACGGCGATCGTGAATTCCGTGATGACCGACCTTATTACCCCGATCCTGGGCGTGCTGACGGGCGGCGTCGATTTTTCGAACCTGTATGTCGTGCTGCCCACCGACATCGCCGTGCCCGAGGGGGCTGGCCTTGCGGCTGCCCGCGACACCGGGGCGCCGATCCTTGCCTATGGGGCCTTTATGATGGCGGTGCTGAACTTTCTTCTGGTTGCTTGGGCCGTTTTCCTGCTGGTCAAGGCGGTCAACCGCGTGCAACGGCTGGCAACCCGGCCAAGGCCCGATGAGGTGGTGGCCGCACCGACCCAAGAGGAACTGCTGGCGCAGATCCGCGATCTTCTGGCCGACCGTGCCATCTGGGCCGACCCTCGCGACCCGCGCGCCTGAGGGGTGTCACCCCGCCAAGGCCTCGTCGGGCGTGATCGCCTCGATTCCCAAGGCTTCCCCCACCGGGCGCGAGGTCAGGCGTCCTGCATGGGTCGAAAGCCCCGCCCGCAGATGGGGATCGTCGCTGACGGCCTGATGCCAGCCCTTGTCAGCCAGGGCCAGCACAAAGGGCAGCGTCGCATTGCCCAGCGCCTGGGTCGAGGTGCGGGCCACGGCGCCCGGCATGTTGGCCACGCAATAATGGACGATCCCGTCCACATCGTAGATCGGGTTTTCGTGGGTCGTCGGGCGCGAGGTTTCAAAGCACCCACCCTGGTCGATGGCGACATCCACAAGCACCGCACCGGGCCGCATCATGCCAAGCTGGTCGCGCGTCACCAGTTTCGGCGCGGCAGCGCCGGGGATCAGCACAGCGCCGATCACCATGTCGGCCACGCGGATCAGGTCGGCGGTAGCCGCCGCACTGGAATATTGCGTGGTCAGACGGCCCATGAAAATGTCGTCAAGATATGACAGACGCGGCACCGACCGATCGGTGACGGTGACGTTTGCCCCCATGCCCACCGCCACCCGCGCGGCCGCCGTGCCCACCACGCCGCCGCCGATGATGACAACATTCGCGGGCTGCACCCCCGGCACCCCGCCCATCAGCACGCCGCGTCCGCCATTGGCCTTTTGCAGCGCCCATGATCCGACCTGCGGGGCCAGCCGCCCTGCGACCTCGGACATGGGGGCCAACAGGGGCAGGCCGCCCCGTACATCGGTCACGGTTTCATAGGCGATGGCGGTGACGCCGCTGTCCAGCAGATCGCGTGTCTGGTCCGGATCGGGCGCCAGATGCAGATAGGTGAACAACACCTGACCCTTGCGCAGCATCCGACGCTCTGCGGCCTGCGGTTCCTTGACCTTCACGATCATCTCGGCCGTATCGAAGACGGACTTTGCATCGGGCGCGATCGTGGCCCCCGCGTCGCTGTAATCCCGGTCGGCAAAGCTCGCACCCAGGCCCGCGCCGGTTTCGATCACCACCTTGTGGCCACGTCCGATGGCCTCGGTCACGGCAGCGGGCGTCAGGCCCACACGAAATTCCTGCGGCTTGATTTCCTTTGGGCAACCTATCTTCATGGCTCCATCCTTCCCTGCTGCCGCAAGTGTGGCATGACGCGAAAGCAAGGTGCTGCGAAGCTGCCTGTGGAACAAAGGCCAGCATGGCAAAAATTGCTGGAAATGCGGGGATGCGTCGAAGAATATCGCGTCATGTCCGATCTTGATGCAATAGACCGCCGGATCCTTGCCCTTCTTCAGAAAGAGGGGCGAATCACCAATGCCGAATTGGCACTGCGCGTTCATCTGTCGCCCTCGGCCTGCCACAGGCGGGTCCAGCGGCTGGAGGAGGCGGGCGTCATCAACGGCTATGTGGCGCTGCTGGACGCGCGCAGTCTGCGCCGCCAGACCACGGTTTTCGTGGAAATCACCCTGTCCGGCCAGACGGATGAGGTATTGGAGGCATTCGAAAAGGGGGTGCGCGCCATTCCCGATGTGCTGGAATGCCACCTGATGGCCGGGACCGCCGACTATCTGCTCAAGATCGTGGTCGAGGATACCGACGATTTCGCCCGCATCCATCGTCAGCATCTGGCCCGGCTGCCGGGCGTGGCGCAGATGCATTCGTCGTTCGCGCTGCGCACGGTGTTCCGCACCACCGCGATCCCGGTCTGACATGGCGATGGGTCGCCGTTCCCTGCTGGGCCTGCTGGCCGCCGCCTCGGCGGGATCTGCGCTGGGCCAGCCGCGCCGCGATCCGCCGCCCGAGGTGGCAGATCCCCGTTCCAGTCATTTCGCCTTCGGCCCCGAAGGCAGGCAGTGGCGTATCCTTGTCGGGTTGCCTGCCGTTCCGCCCCCGGCGCAGGGCTATTCGGTGATCCTGTCGCTGGACGGCGCAACGACCTTTCCGCATTTCTGGCAGCATCGGCAGGAACGCGCAGCGCAGTCGCCCGTCATCCTGTTCGCCATCGGCTACGAAGGTGCCAACCGTCGCTGGTACGACCTGACATCGCGCGCGATGAAACCCATCGCCCCCATCCTGTTCTATCGCGCCCCGCCCGCCGATCGCCTGACAGGCGGGCGCGAGGCATTTCTGGCGATGATCGCCGACCAGCTTCTGCCCGAACTGGCCCTCCGCTATCCGTTGGATCGGGACGACATGACGATCTATGGGCATTCGCTGGGCGGATTGTTCGTGGTTCACGCGCTGCTGTCACGGCCGGGCCTGTTCGCCCGTTATGCGGCAGCCGATCCCTCGGTCTGGTGGAACGCCGGCGAATCGCAACGCGAGGCGGCGGCTTTTGTTGCAGGCGTCAGAGCGGCAGGCGGGACGATCAGACCCGGCGTCCGGCTGATGATCGCACAGGCGGGACGTACACGGCAGAACCATCCCCATGATCCGACAGCCCTTGTGCGGATTCTGTCGGGCCTTGGAGGGTTGGAGGTTCTGTATCGGCCCTATCCGCAGGAAAGCCACGGCTCTCTGGTAGGGCCCTCAACAGGCGATGCACTGGATTGGCATTTGAAACGCTAAAGTGTCAGGTTGTCCGGGGCTGCCGGGACGGCAGGCCGGCCGCATAACCAACCATCAGAGACAGAAAAATCATTTCGCCACCGTCTTCCAGAATGGCCATCAGGTCTTCCAACCGTGTTGCTCCTGGCGTGTAGGTATGCAGAAAGTCGATCACGACCCCGCAGAATATCATCCCTCCGAACAGCAGCAAAAGGGGAACCATCTGACTCCGGGCAGAGGGCGACGAATGTTTCCAGCCGTAAGCGAATGCCAGGACGATTATGATGCCCTCCATGGCCATGAACATTATTTCGCCAATCCCCAAGGGCAACTCAGGGAACAGCGAGGGGGCAATCACATCACCGAAATATTCATGCAATTGAAGGCTGTCATCCAGAAGTGCTAGCAGGCCCAGAAGGGCGATCCCAAGAAAGACAGGCTGTTTCCGTCTGCTATTCAAGGCCAATGCTATGCCGATCAGGAACAGCCATTTCACATAATTTGTCGTCTCGCCGATACCCCAGTCGCGATCAATCCGCAAAGCGTTGGGGGATTTGCCAATCACTCCTGCAACCGTAGCAACGCCAACGCCGACATGCACCAAGATCAGCAGGACATCGACCAGCAGCAGTCCCCGCGTCACGCGCCGATCAAAGATGCCAAGGACGGCAGAAAGGGAAAAACTCCACCTTTTGTCGGCCACCGCAGCGATAGTAGTTCCATTTTTCATACATCGCACCCCTTAAGTTACAAAACTGTTACACAGGATGCAGGAACAAGCAATCAGCAGTATTTCTGTCGTTGTGAAATCACCCGATAACTAGGCATGCAAACCCCCGCAGAAATGCTCTGCGGGGGTTTGACATATAATGCAGCTCGCGTTGTCTGTCACAACGCTTCGCGTCGCCTTACAGCGCGCCTTCGCGCTGTGCCTTTTTACGGGCCAGCTTGCGGGCGCGGCGCACGGCCTCTGCCTTTTCACGGGCTTTCTTGACCGACGGTTTCTCGAAATGCTGCTTGAGCTTCATTTCGCGGAACACGCCTTCGCGCTGAAGTTTCTTCTTCAGGGCACGAAGCGCCTGTTCGACGTTGTTGTCGCGAACGTTGACCTGCATGTGGTTGTCACCACCTTCCTAGGTTAGAGTTGCAAGATTGCAGGATGCGCCCCCCTACCAAGGCAGGGCGTCCTTGTCCAGACCGGAGGCTGTTTCATGAAACGAACCGACCGCGAGGCGCTGCTGGATGCCGCCCTGAACCATGTGCCCTTCGACGGGATGAACGACCGCGCGCTGATGGCGGGCGCGCGCGATCTGGGCATGTCGCGCGATCTGGCGCGGGTGCATTTCCCGAATGGCGGTGCGGGGCTTGCCGCAGCCTACCATCGCCGTGCCGACCGGATGCTGCGCGACAGCATGGTCCAGACCCCGCCGGGCGGGCGCATCCGCGACCGCGTGGCCGAGGCGATCTGGCGCCGGCTGATGCTGGTCGATCCCGAACTGGTGCGCGCCGGTGCCGCCACCCTGTCCCTGCCGCAGCACGCGCCCCTTGCCGCACGCCTGGTCTGGGAAACGGCGGATGTGATCTGGACGGGCCTGGGCGATACATCCGACGATGTGAACTGGTACACAAAGCGGGCCACCCTGTCGGCGGTCATCAGTGCCACGGTGCTGTTCTGGCTGGGCGATCATTCGCCCGACCATGCCGACACGCGCGCCTTTCTCGACCGGCGCATCGACGGCGTGATGCGGTTCGAGCAGGTCAAGGCAGGCTTGCGCAAGCTGCCGGGTGCAGAAACCTTGGCGGGACTGGCCTTTGGCTGGGTCCGCGCCCCGCAGCCGCGCGATCTGCCCGGCCGAATCCGGCCCTGAGCCTTGCCCTTGACCACAGGAGAAACGATGTTCCCCGATGCCATGAACGCGATCGAGATCGCAGACCCCGGCGATGCCACGATGCTGCGTCCCACGACGCGCCCGGTGCCGGTGCCGCGTCACGACCAGATCCTGATCCGCGTCGCCTGGGCCGGTGTGAACCGGCCCGACGTGCTGCAACGCCAGGGTCTTTATGCCCCGCCCGCGGATGCCTCGGACCTGCCGGGGCTGGAGGTGTCGGGAGAGATCGTGGGCATGGGCGTGGGCGTCACGCGCTGGCGCAAGGGCGAACAGGTCTGCGCCCTGGTGCCGGGCGGGGGATATGCCGAATACGTTGCCTGTAACGGCGACCACGCGCTGCGCATCCCCTATGGCCTGACCATGCGCGAGGGCGCCTGCCTGCCCGAAACGGCCTTTACCGTCTGGTCCAATGTGGTGACTCGCGGCCGCCTGGCGGGGGGCGAGCGGTTTCTGGTTCACGGCGGCACCTCGGGGATCGGGATGATGGCTGTCCAGGTGGCCCGCGGCCTGGGCGCGCGGGTTTTTGCCACGGCCGGCAGCGACGAGAAATGCGCGGCCATCGCCGCCCTGGGGGCCACGCCCATCAACTATCGCGATGCCGACTTCGTAAAGGTGCTGGAGGCCGAGGGCGGGGCCGACCTGATCCTGGACATGGTGGGCGGCGGCTATATCCCGCGCAACGTCCGTGCCTTGGCCGATGACGGGCGGCTGGTGATGATCGCCTTTCTGGACGGACCCAAGGTCGAGTTGAACTTTGCGCAGGTCATGGTCAAGCGCCTGACGCTGACCGGATCGACGCTGCGCCCCCAATCGGACGCCGCCAAGGCCGAGATCGCCGAGGCGCTGCGCAAACGGCTGTGGCCGATGATCTCGGCCGGGACGGTCAAGGTCGCGATCGACAGCGAATTCGACCTGAACGATGCGCCAAACGCCCACCGCCGCATGGAAAGCAGCCAGCATATCGGCAAGATCGTCCTGAAGGTGGCAGGCGATCCCGGCTGACCGGCCGCCGCGTCAGGCCCAGTATTTCCGGGCCCTGGCCAGCCGGTCATGGGCATCCTGCGCCGCCCTCATCAGGGCATCGCGGTCGGCTGTGGCCGTCAGGCGATCCGCCTGGGGCATGTCGATCAGGCCCAGGCGTTCCAGCACCAGCGGCGCGGCGGCCAGATCGTTCAGCGCGCCCATGCGGTCCTGGAAATCGCTCAGCGCGGCGCCAAAGCGCTTGTGGGCCTTGCGATGGTCGTCCTGGAACAGGGGTTCAAAGAAATCCGCGGCATAGCGCAGTTTCTTGGCGTCCTTGCGCAGGTCGTGACGGGCCTCGTCGTTCAGGGCGGCCAGGTTCCGCCCGCCCGCCTTGACCTTGCGCCGGAACCGCGACAGGGCCTTGGCGGCAAAGTTGTGGGCGGACATGCCGCGCGCATCCGCTGTGGCCGGATCGGACTGCCAGTCGCCCATGGCGATCCATTCGGCCAGATCCAGCATCAATCCGCGCGTGCGGCCCGACAGCAGGGCGGTTGTCATCCTGTCGTAGGCTTTCGCGCGTGCGGTACGCAGGCGGTCGCGCAGGGCGCCGTCCGGGCTGCGTACCAACAGCACGTCCAGATCGCGGGCATCGCCCAGTTCCCCCGCCAGCCAGCGCAATTCCTCGCGCAAGGCGGCCCCGTGATCGCCCAGCATCGGCTGAAAGATCGCAAGGGCCGATCGCAGACGGCGCAACGCGACCCGTGCCTGATGCAGGGATTCCGGGGATCGCGTAGCCAGCAGCAGATCCTCGTTTAGGCGGAACTGCCGCTGGCAGGACAGGACGATACGCCCAAAGGCCTCGGCGGCGGTCAGGTCGCCTGTAAGGGGGATCGCTTCGGCCTTTGCCGCCTGGGGCAGGGGGCCGATCAGGCGATAGCCGCGTTCGGATTTCGACAGCACCCCCAGCGATAGTGGGGCGGCTGCGCTGATCCGGCGGGCCAGGGCGAACAGGGCCTGCGGCGAACCTGACACCAGTTCCAGCTCGCATTCGCAGATCGGGCAGCGGCGGTCGGCGGCGGAAATCTCGCCCTGGTCGATGACAACCTCGATCCGGGCGCCGTCATGGGACACTTCCCAGGTGCGGCGCGTCACGGCCACGGCAAAGACCGGGGCAAGCTGCGCCGCCTGTTCGCCCAGGACATCGGCCAGGGGCGTCCGGTCGTCAGGGACAGGGGTGTCGCCCCTGACCGGAATTTCCCATTCCGGCCGAGAGAAAACCCCGACGGCGGCCTGATCTGCCTGCTTGATGGTCTGGATGCGCTTGCTGCCGGTCCTGCGGATGCGCAGCGACAGGCTGGCCGCGGCAAGATCATGACCGGGCGTGTCGAAATAAACCGACCGCTGCATGGCGGTTTTCGGCCGGCCCGTCAGCAGGCCCGAGACGCGAAGGGATTCGGCGGCGTCCTCGGTCAGTTGCAGCTTCAGTTCGGTCTCTTGCGCGGCGGTCATCGGATTTTTTCCATCAGCAGTCGCGGGCGGGAACAATCGCGCCGCACGTCCGGGGCGCAGTCGCGCGGCGCCAGGTCGCGGGTCAGGCAGATCCGCACCTCGTGCAGGGCATCGGCCTTGCAGGTGACGGTCACGCCATCGGGCGACAGGCGGGGATTGGCCTCAGTAAAGGCCTCCTCGACAACAGCGGGGGGCAGGGTGATGTCGCGGGCCAGATCGTCGAAGGGGGCGGGCACCGCCACACTGCGGGCGGCCTCGCGCAGGGCGGCGTAATAATCGGCTGCCGACAGTCCCGAACATCGGCCATGCTTGCGCCATTGGTGCAGCGCCAGTCCGGCCGGCATCAGGTCGGATACGGCCTGCGTTTCGCGCCGCGAAGGATCGCGTTCACCGGTGTCGCAATATTCGGGATAGCCGCGTTCGTATTGCGGCCAGAGCCCGTGAACGGTGAAGTCGATCCCGCTACCCGGCTTGCATTCGCTGGCACCGCGCCGGTCGCCGGTCGTGCGGCACCAGGCGGGCTGCCAGCTCAGCGACAGAACGTAATAGTCGAAATCCCCCGCTGCGTCCTGCGCGGGCACGGCGGCAGGCCACAGGGGCAGGATCAGGGCAAGGAACCGAAGGGCACTCATGGCGGCAGAATGCCCTCCCTTATGACTGTCGTCCACAGACCTGTGCGAATCCTCTTTTCTGCACGCATCAAAATCGCTATAGCGGCTGCCAATTCCCCCCGAAAACGAGGAATGGCAACCGCCGAAAGCCGTTTTCCCGGCCTGAAACCTGCTGTTCGGGGCAGACACGCGAAGGAGATTGACATGAGCAAGCCACTGATGGCCAAGGCGACCGCCGTCTGGCTGGTGGACAATACCACGCTCAGCTTCAAGCAGATCGGCGATTTCTGCGGTCTGCACGAACTCGAGGTGCAGGGCATCGCCGATGGCGACGTGGCTGCGGGGGTCAAGGGTTATGACCCTGTGGCTTCGCACCAACTGGATGCCGAGGAAATCCGCAAGGGCGAGGCCGATCCAGCCTACAGCCTGCGTCTCAAGCACAATCCCGCCGCCGAGGGCGAGGAAAAGCGCCGTGGGCCGCGCTATACGCCGCTGTCCAAGCGACAGGACCGTCCCAATGCGATCCTGTGGCTGGTCAAGTTCCACCCGGAACTGCCCGATGCGGCCATCGCCAAGCTGGTGGGAACGACGAAACCGACCATCGCCTCGATCCGCGAACGCACGCACTGGAACATTCAGAGCATGCAGCCCATCGACCCGGTGGCCCTGGGCCTGTGCCGCCAGACCGAACTGGATGCGGCCGTCCAGAAAGCCGCGAAAAAGGCCGCTGCCAATGGCGAGGTGATGAGCGACGACGAACGCCGCAAGCTGGTCAGCACCGAAACCTCGCTGTCCATGCCGGACGAACCGCGCCTGCCGTCGTCCATTGCGGGGCTGGAGAATTTCTCGCTGACCCGTGACGAGGAAAAGGCGCCAGAACCCAATCTGGATGCCGACAGCTTCTTCAACCTGCCCGATCGGGACGAGGACGACGAGGACCGCTGATGGCGGTTCATGAAAAAGGCCGGTGCGTCGATGCGCACCGGCCTTTTCTGTTTCAGAACGCCATCAGGCGCGGCCACGCACCATCCGCACGATCCAGATCAGGAGACAGGCACCGATCACGGCCACGATAAGCTGCCCGATGATGCTGCCTTCGGCGCTGGTGCCGATCAGCATGTCGAAGATGAAGTTACCGACCAGGGCGCCGATGATGCCGATGATGATGTTCATCAGCAGGCCGGTATCGGTCTTCATGATCTTTTCAGCGATCCATCCGGCAATAGCCCCCAGGATGATCGACATAATCCAGCCAAAACCTTCCATGCACTTCCCCTTTTTCCAAATGACCCCCATGGAACCGGAACGGCGGGGCCTTCGCCAGTCAATGCACAACTCCCGCCATGCGTTCCCGCAAGCGACGGATTTTGCTGCAATCTGTCAAATCGACAGGCAGATGTACTTCAACTCCAAGTAATCCTCGATCCCGTGACGGCTGCCCTCGCGGCCCAGCCCCGACTGCTTGACCCCCCCGAATGGCGCAACCTCGGTCGAGATGATGCCGGTGTTCACGCCGACGATGCCGTATTCCAAGGCCTCCTGGACACGGGTGATGCGGCCGATGTCGCGGGCATAGAAATAGGACGCCAGGCCGAAGATCGTGTCGTTGGCCTTGGCAACGGCTTCCTCTTCGGTGTCGAACCTGAACAGCGGGGCCAGGGGGCCAAAGGTTTCCTCGGTCGCGACCTTCATGCGGTCGGTGACTCCGGTGACGACGGTGGGTTGAAAGAACAGCCCCTCCATCCGTTCGCCGCCGGTGACGACCTCGCCGCCGCCGTCCAGAACGTCGCGGATATGCTCCTCGACCTTCTCGACCGCATCCTTGTTGATCAGCGGTCCGGTGGTCACGCCGTCTTCCAGCCCGTCGCCCACGCGCAGCTTGTCCACCGCCGCCGCCAGCTTTTCGGCGAATGCGTCATAGACCCCCGCCTGGACATAGATGCGGTTGGCGCAGACGCAGGTCTGGCCGTTGTTGCGGAACTTGGACGCCATCGCGCCCTCGACCGCCGCATCCAGATCGGCGTCGTCAAAGACGATGAAGGGCGCATTGCCGCCCAGCTCCATGCTGCATTTCATCACCTGATCCGCGGCCTGGCGCAGCAGGATGCGTCCCACCTCGGTCGAGCCGGTGAAGGTCAGCTTGCGAACCAGCGGGTTCTCGCAGAACTCCTTGCCGATGTCCGAGGACCGCGACGATGTGATCACGGATAGGATGCCCTTGGGCAGGCCCGCGCGTTCCCCCAGCACCGCCATCGCCAGGGCCGACAACGGCGTCTCGGCGGCGGGGCGGGCGACAAAGCCGCAGCCCACCGCCAGCGCCGGCCCTGCCTTGCGGGCGATCATGGCATTGGGAAAGTTCCAGGGGGTGATGGACCCCACCACGCCGATCGGCTGGCGGATCACGGTCAGCCGCTTGTCAGGCTGGTGCCCGGGGATGGTTTCGCCATAGACGCGCTTGGCCTCTTCGCCGAACCATTCAATGAAGCTGGCGCCATAGGCGATCTCGCCCTTGGCCTCGGGAAAGGGCTTGCCCATCTCGGCGGTCAGGATGCGGGCAAGGTCGTCCTGATTTTCCATCATCAGGTCGAACCACTTGCGCATCACCTGCGCGCGGTCCTTGGCAGTGCGGGCGGCCCAGCCCTTCATCGCCTCGGCCGCGGCCTCGATGGCGCGGGCGGCATCCTTTCGATCCATGTCGGCGACCTTGGCGATGATGTCGCCGCGGGCCGGATTGACGACGTCGAAGGTCGCACCGTCGCACGCCTTGACCCATTCGCCGGCGACGAAGGCGCGGGTTTCCAGCAGCGACGGATCGCGAAGCAGGGTCTGTAGGTCAGTGGAATGCTTGGTCATGGCTGGCTCCTGAAAGGTCGGGGCAAGATCAGCACGCGGGCGGGGCGATGTCAAAGCGGCGACGATCCGCCTGAAGACGTGCAGGGCGGGGGAAAGTCGCTTTGTGGGTGAAACCAGTAGGATGCGGCCGCGTTGAGCCGACATCGCTAAGCCTTCCCTCTTGGCGACTCTCTCTGGACGGGGCGGTGTGCCGACGGCACGCCGCCTTTTTCCTTCAACGATGCAAGGTGTTCCAGCAGGGTTGCAGATCGTCGGGAACGGGCGTGGCCGCATGGATGCCCCGTGCGATCGCGCGCGCAAGAACACAAGCTGCCGCATGGCCCAGCGCAAAGGCATCGGAAACTGGATCGGGCAGGGGCCGTGATCGGGTCGAGACCGCAAACACAAGGTCGCCGTCAAGGGGCGTATGGCTGGGCACAAGCGCGCGGGCCATGCCGTCATGGGCCGCAACGGCCAGCCGTTGAAGCGAGGCCTTGTCCAATGCGGCGTTGGTGGCGACGATGGCAATGGTCGTCGCCT
Organism: Paracoccus subflavus; assembly: GCF_004310345.1. Lineage (GTDB taxonomy): Bacteria > Pseudomonadota > Alphaproteobacteria > Rhodobacterales > Rhodobacteraceae > Paracoccus > Paracoccus subflavus. The sequence continues at coordinate 229,962 of NZ_SISK01000002.1, forward strand.
CGCCCAACCGCTTGGCCGGGGCGGGCTCATGCCCGGCCGCAAAAGTCGAGGACAGGCCGAGGGCGCCGAATTCCGCCCCCAGTTCCCAGGGGGCGGCCCAGAAATGCGGCCCTTTTCCCACGGTGGCGCAGCCCAGGGCGTTGACCACGACCAGCGCCCCGACCGTCAGCCCGTTTTCCAGCAAGGCCGAGGCCGACCCGATGCCCCCCTTGAGGTTGCCCGTCATGGCGCCTGTTCCCGCGCCTGCCGTGCCGATCCCGAAATCCTCGGCTGCGGCCTCAAGCGCCCTCTGGCCAAGCGCAGGATAGGGGTTTTCCGTCCAATCCTTCTGCCCGCCGTTCAGCAGATCGAAAATGATGGCCCCCGGCACGATGGGCACCCGCGCCGATCTGACGGCAAAGCCCCGTCCCGCCATGCGCAGACCGGCCATGACCCCATCGCAGGCTGCCAGCCCAAAGGCCGATCCCCCCGACAGAACCAGGGCATCGACCCCGTCCACCAGCTTGTCGGGGGCCAGCAGGTCGGTTTCGCGGGTGCCCGGCGCGCCTCCCATCACGTGAACCGCTGCACCAAAGGGTGCATCGGCGGTCAGCACCGTCACGCCCGATTTCAGCTTCGGCTCTGCGGCATGGCCGACCCGCAGGCCGGGGATATCGCTGATCAGGTTGCGCGGACCGGGGATCATGATGGCGTCAAGACCTTCCGCGCAGGATCCAGCACGCCCGACAAGTTCGCTGCCGGGTCCGATGACCAGCAGACGAGGGGGTGTCGGCATGGCTTTGGCCGCAAGCGATCAAGACAATCTCCAAGGCTATGACCGTGTGATTCGCAGCGCCTGTCGTCAGGGGCAAGTCAGCAATTGATATGAGGTTACATAATCGCCCTAAATCCACTGGAGGGAGAACGTTCAATCTGTCGGGAATGCCTGCCGATTGCAAAATGTTCCCGGTTAACCTTCCATGCTTGGTGAACTCCGGAGCTTGCCTCACTCTGTCGTGGCGCGAACTGTTTAGAGGAGGCTGACTGTGCTTGGTATCAAAACTGTTCTGGCGGCTTATGCCGTTTCGGCATTTGCAATTCTCGGTGTCCCTGAAACCCATGCCGCGACCCTGGACTTTTTCAGTCCGGTTCCGGCGCCCCTGATCCTGGACCCTGACAGTCCCGGCATCGTCGGCGGTCCTTGCGCGGATGGGCAATGCCTGGGGGTGAATACCCAGGGCGCCGCGTCCCTGACGGTCGAGACGGGCTACACGTTCTCGATCTCGTCGTTCTGGTTCCAGCTTCTGGGCAACATGGACGACCTGCTGGTGACGACCAACAAGGGCTCTGTGCTTCTGACCGAGGCGGTCTATGGCCACAACAATGGCGGCCAGACCTTTATCGCGTCGGATGGGATCTTCAAGGACATCACCTTGTTGAGCTTTATCATGCAGACCGGCGGTCAGGGGCAGGCCGGAAACGGCCGGGTCGATGACATCGAGGTCGATGTAGCGCCGATCCCGCTGCCGGCATCGGCGGTGCTGCTGCTTGCCGGCCTGGGCGGGCTTGCCGCGGTCCGCCGCAAGAAAAAGGCTGCCTGATCCGGGCGACCCTTCATGACCGGCCGGTTCGCGGGGACTTGCCGGTCATTCCTTCATGAACTCGATCTGGCGCACGCGGACATGGCGCAGCGATTCGATCAGAAGCGCCGTGGTGAGGCCAAAGCTCAACAGGCCGTTCGCCGCCGCTATCCCCCCAAGAAGGCGCCAGTCCTGGGGCAGCAGCACATCGCCATAGCCCAGCGTGGTGAATGTCACGAGCGTGAAATACATCGCCTCCTCGAAGGTGTCGAACACGTCCAGCAGGTGAAAGGCCGCCGCCCAGAGCCAGACCGACACGGTGACCATGACCATGACGGCCAGGCTGGAGACAAGCACGATCAGGACCAGCTTGGGCCGGTGCGGCGCGCGCAGCAGCCATGTCTCGCTGCGGGCATAGGCCCATTCCAGCAGCCAGATCAGCATTGCGCCCATGACGATGCTTCCCAGCATCAAGACCGATCCCAGCGCGAACTGTACGAACATGCGTCCCCCAAGCCTTCTGAATGTCCCTGCCACGGCGCGGAGCCGGATAGGCCTGGCTCTCTTTACAGGCCAGCCGCCACCCCCTATCTACCCCCGTCATGACCAGTGAACCCGACAAGAATTACAAGATCATCGCCGAAAACCGGCGGGCGCGGTTCGATTACTTCATCGAAAGCGATCTCGAGGTCGGAATCATCCTGACGGGGTCCGAGGTCAAGTCCCTGCGCACCGGACAGTCGAACATCGCCGAAAGCTATGCCTCGGTCGAGGGGGGCGAGTTGTGGCTGATCAACGGCTATATCGCCGCCTACAAGCAGGCAGGCGTCTGGGGGCACGAGGAACGGCGACGGCGCAAGCTGCTGGTATCACGCAAGGAGCTTGCGCGGCTGTGGCAGGCCATCGGGCGCGAGGGGATGACCCTGGTGCCGCTGGTGATGTATTTCAACCACCGCGGCATCGTGAAGCTGAAGATCGGCGTCGCCAAGGGCAAGAAGAATCACGACAAGCGCGAAACCGACGCCAAGCGTGACTGGAGCCGACAAAAGCAGCGGCTGCTGAAACAGGGCTGAGGCCCATTGCACGGGGGCGTCCCGTTCGCTAGATGCGTCCCCGATCCAGGGAGCAAACGCCATGCAGGACGATCCGACGACCTTGGTTTCGACCGCATGGCTGGCCGCGCGGCTGGACGATCCGGACCTCCGCCTTGTGGATGCAAGCTGGCACATGCCTGCTGCCGGGCGCGACGCCCGCGCCGAATATGAGGCTGCCCATATCACGGGTGCGGTGTTCTTCGACATCGAGGCGATCAGCGATCCGTCCAGCCCCCTGCCGCACATGGCGCCCTCGGCCAAGGATTTCGCCACGGCGGTGCAGGGCCTTGGCATCGGCGACGGCCATCAGGTGGTCGTCTATGACCATTCCGATGTCCGCAGCGCCGCGCGGGTCTGGTGGACCTTCCGCCTGATGGGCAAGACGAATGTCGCCGTCCTGGATGGCGGTTTCGGAAAATGGCGCGCCGAGGGGCGGCCCGTCAGCAATGTGGCCCCCGTTGTCCAGCCCGCCCGTTTCACACCACGACCGCAACCAGACCGGCTCCGTGACCGGACCCAGGTCGCCCAAGCCAGTGCGGCGGGCGATCCCCCCATTGTCGATGCCCGCGCGGCCGGGCGGTTCCGCGGCGAGACACCGGAGCCGCGCCCCGGCCTGCGGTCGGGTCATATCCCCGGCGCACGGAACCTGCCTTTTGACCGGCTGCTGAACGCCGACGGCACGATGAAGGCGCCGGATTTCCTGCGCGCGGAATTCGAAGCCGCGGGGGTGGATCTGGAAAAGCCCGTCATCACCAGTTGCGGCAGCGGCATCACCGCCGCCGTGCTGTCGCTTGCACTTGATCGGATCGGGCACCGCAACCACGCGCTTTATGACGGAAGCTGGACCGAATGGGGCAGCTTGCCGGACCTGCCCATCGCAACCGGAGACGCCTGATGCTGTCCAGCCTGCAACCCCAAACCCCCGATTCGATCCTGAAGCTGATCGAGGAATTCAAGGCCGATACCCGGCAGGGCAAGATCGATCTGGGGGTCGGCGTCTATAAGGACTCGCAAGGGGTGACGCCGGTCATGCGGGCGGTCAAGGCGGCGGAACGGCGGATCTGGGAAACCCAGACGACCAAGGCCTATACGGGTCTGGCGGGGGAACCCGAATATCGCAATGCCATGGCGCAGATGGTGCTGAAGGATGTGCCTGCGGACCGTCTGGCCTCGCTGGCCACCGTCGGCGGCACCGGTGCGATCCGCCAGGCGCTGGAACTGGCGCGGCTCGCCAATCCGGGGGTGACGGTCCATGTCTCGAACCCGACCTGGCCGAACCATCTGTCGATCATGAAGTTCATGGGCCTGCCCTTTGTGGAATACCGCTATTTCGACGCTGAAACGCGCGGCGTCGATTTCGACGGGCTAAAGGCGGACATCGCCAGGGCGGGCAAGGGCGACATCGTGCTGCTGCACGGCTGCTGCCACAACCCGACCGGCGCGAACCTGACCATGGCCCAGTGGGAGGAGGTCGCGGCGATCCTGGAGGCATCGGGCGCGATCCCACTGATCGACTTGGCCTATCAGGGCTTCGGCGACGGGCTGGAGGAGGACGCGGCCGCGACGCGGATGATCGCGCAGCGCCTGCCCGAGGTGCTGATCGCGGCATCCTGTTCAAAAAACTTCGGCATCTATCGCGAACGGACGGGCATCCTGTTCGCCCTAGCCGAAAACGCGGCGGCGCGCGATTTGGCGCAGGGGTCGATGGCCTTCCTGAACAGGCAGAACTATTCGTTCCCGCCGGATCATGGCGCCCGGATCGTCAGCACCATCCTGACCGACGACGCGCTGCGCGCCGACTGGGCCGCCGAACTGGAAGAGGTGCGCAACACCATGCTGGGCTTGCGTGCGCAGCTTGCGTCGGACCTGCGCGATCTGTCGGGCAGCGACCGGTTCGACTTCATCGGCAATCATCGCGGCATGTTCTCGCGACTGGGGGCCACGCCGGAACAGGTGCAGCGGCTGAAATCCGATGCGGCGATCTATATGGTGGGCGATTCACGGCTGAACATCGCCGGGTTGAACCGCCATACCGTGCCCGTGCTGGCCCGCGCGATCATCGACGCGGGCATCTGATCGGGGCGTCAGCCCGGACTGCGCAGCAGGTCGTTCACGCCGCGCAGCACCGGGCCGTTCTCGCCCATGTCCACCACGACCGCGCCGGTCCGACGCAGCCGGCTCTGATCCAGCATCACGCAGGGCCAGTCGGTTCCCCCTTCCAGCCGCTCTGACACCACGACGATACGCTGCGCCTGGCAGGCGGCGGGCGCGCGGTCCGCGGCGCCCTTGCCGGTGAAATGCCAGATTTCCCAGCCCTGCGGCAATGCGGCCATGCGGTCGCGCCTGTCGCCCTGCCAGGCGGGACGGGCGGCGGACTCCTCTTGCGTGGCGGTATCGCCGTCTTCTTGCAGCCATGTCCCGACGATGAAGGCCCCGCCCGAGGGCTTGGACGCAGCCCGCCCCATGGCTGTCATCAGCCCCACCGCCTCGCCCTCGGGCGCGATCAGCAGCAAGGGGCGGCGGTCCGTGGCCCAGAGAAGGGCCGAGGCCACCAGCATCGCAATTCCCGCCGCCATGCCGGCCCCGGCGGGGGTGGCGGGCCGGATGCGCAGGCTGCCCCGCCAGCACAGCACCGCCAGCGTCGCGCCAAAGCACATGAGCGGAATCACCGGGCCGGGGGGCAGGGGCAGGGCCGTGACCGCCCCGCCCAGCCCCGCAACGAAATCGGACACCCACAGCATCCAGCGTGTGCCAAGACCCATCACCCACAGCGCCGGTCCCGCCAGACCCACGGGCGCCAGCAGCGCCCCGATGACGCCCGCAGGCATCACCAGCGCCCCCATCACCGGCACGACCAGCAGGTTTGCCAGCAGCCCGTATTGCGACATCCGGTTGAAATGCGCCGCGGCCAGCGGCGAGGTCGCGACCGAGGCCACCAGCGACGACACCAGCAGCATCGCCACCGGCCGCAACCAGAACGGCATGTGCGGCGAGATGCGCGACCAGGGTCCATAGGACAGGATAAGCGCCACGGTGGCCGCAAAGCTCATGTGAAAGCCGGGATGGGTGACGGCCTCGGGCGAATAGATCAGGATGATCGTCGCGGCGAGTGCCACCGTTCGCAGCGAAATTGCCCTCCGGTCGGCGATGATGGCCAGCAGCATCACCGCCACCATGACAAAGGCGCGTTCCGTCGCCACACCGCCGCCCGACAGCCACAGATAGGCCCCCGATGCCAGCAGCGCGCCCAGCGCCGCGATCTTGTGGATGCCCTGCGGCAGAGGAGCCCCCAGTCCCTGCGCCAGTACCAGCGCCATGCGCAGCGCCGTATAGACGAAGCCGGCCAGCATCGACATGTGCAGCCCGGAAATCGAAATGATGTGGTACAGGTTCGAGGCGCGCATGGATTCGTTGGTGGCCTCGGCGATGCCCGACCGGTCGCCGGTGGTCAGGGCGGCGGCGACCGCGCCTTCCTGTCCGCCGATGCGCGTCTGGATGGCCTGGCTGATCGCCATGCGGGCGCGGTGCATCGCCCACAGGCCCCCTTCGGCCGGGGCAACGGTCATGATGGGCGTGCGGGAATAGCCGACGCCGCCAAGCCCCTCGAACCAGGCCAGCCAGCGGAAATCGAAGCTGCCGGGTGATGCCGGGGCAGGGGGCGGGCCAAGATGGCCGGTCAGCATCACCCGCTGGCCCAGAGGCGGCAGGGGGTCGGTATTGTCCATCAGCGACAGGCGGACCATGGCAGGTGTGCGGTCGGTGGCCGTGTCGCGCAGCACTACCCGGTCCAGCGTCAGCCGGATGCGGTCGCGGGCGGATCGGTCGATTTCCACCAGCCGCCCCTCGACCGGACCGTAGTATCGCCATTCCATCACCGGCGCGGCCACGCTGGCCGAGCGCAGCTCGATCAGTCCGAATCCGGCAATGACCAGCAGCAGTCCCGTCGTGCCCGTGTGCAGCGCGTCGGCCATCGGCCAGCCGATGCGCCCCCGTCCCGCCCAAGGCAGCGCCAGGCGTCGTGCGGCCAGAAGGCAGGCGGCCAGAACAGCGAGGGCCAGCCATGTGCCGGGGCCGGGAGGGGCGGGCAGGGCGAACCAGGCGGCAATTCCCGCGGCAAGGCAGACCGGCACCCAGACGAACAGTCCGGCCCGCAGCGATGCCGCCAACCGCGCAGGGCGGACATCGGCGTGGCGAGACATCCGCCGCGCGTCCGAAAATCCTGGCATCGCCACCCTGTCGCCTGTCATGGCGGCCATTCTTGTTCTTTCCCCCCGGCTTCTTTATTCCTGCCCGACATTGGCATGGAGTGCTTACCAAAGCGTTAAAAGCCTCTGTCCCATGCCTCATCTTGCAAAGGCCGCCATGTCCCAGAACCGCCCCGTCGTCACCCGCTTTGCCCCTTCGCCCACGGGATACCTGCATATCGGCGGCGCGCGGACGGCGCTGTTCAACTGGCTTTTCGCACGCGGCCGGGGAGGCAGGTTCCTGCTGCGGATCGAGGATACCGACCGCGCCCGATCAACCCCCGAAGCGACCGAGGCGATCCTGAAGGGTCTGACCTGGCTGGGCCTTGACTGGAACGGCGATCCGATCAGCCAGTTCGCCCGCCGCGACCGCCATGCCGAGGTCGCGCGGCAGATGCTGGCCGGCGGGACGGCCTATAAATGCTTTTCGACCCCCGAGGAGATCGCAGCCTGGCGCGAGGAAAACCCCCGCCAGCCGTTCCAAAGCCCATGGCGCGACGCGACCGACCTGCCCGACGCGCCCTATGCGATCCGTCTGCGGGCGCCGCGCGACGGCGAAACGGTGATCGACGATGCGGTGCAGGGCCAGGTCCGGGTGGCCAACGACCAGTTGGACGACATGGTCATCCTGCGGTCGGACGGCACGCCCACCTATATGCTGGCGGTGGTGGTGGACGATCACGACATGGACGTGACCCATGTGATCCGGGGCGACGACCACCTGACCAACACCTTCCGGCAGGTCCAGATCTTTGACGCGATGGGCTGGCCGCGTCCGGTCTTTGCCCATATCCCCCTGATCCACGGCGAAGACGGCAAGAAGCTGTCAAAACGGCATGGGGCGGTCGGCCTGCACGAATTTGCGGCCCTTGGCTATCCGGCGGCGGCAATGCGCAACTATCTTGCGCGACTGGGCTGGAGCCATGGCGACGACGAACTGTTTAACGACGAACAGGCCCGCGCGTGGTTCGACCTGGGGGGTATCGGGCGGGCACCCGCGCGTCTGGACTTCAAGAAGCTGGAGCATGTCAGCGGGCATCATGTCGGCACGATGCCGGATGCCGACCTGCTGGGCGCACTGGACGGGTTCCTGGCTGAAACAGGCGGCCAGCCCCTGACGCAATGTCAAAAGGACCGGCTGGCTCCTGCGCTTTCCGTCTTGAAGGAAAAGGCACGGACGCTGCCGCAACTGCTGGAGCAAGCCCGTTTCGCGCTGATCGACCGTCCCGTGGACATTGATGAGAAAGCATCCGGGTCTCTGGATACGGTATCCCGTGGTATGCTGTCCGCGTTGACTGCCGCAATGCAGCATGTTAGCTGGACCCGAGACGAGCTGGAGCAGGCGGCCAAGCGGGTTGCCGAGGAACACGGCGTCGGGTTGGGCAAGCTGGCGGCACCCCTGCGCGCCGCGCTTGCCGGCAGGACGTCTACCCCCAGTGTGTTCGACATGATGACGGCGCTAGGCCGCGAGGAGTCGCTGGCCCGGCTGCAGGACCAGACGGATTCGGCAGGCTGAAGGCCTGCCTCAACTTGCCAGGGACGGCCGCGCACAGACGAGGGCCGGCCCGGCCCAGCCGAAAGGATGCTTTGAATGGCCGACACGACCGCCACGATCAGGATCAATGGTTCCGACTACGAATTGCCCGTCCTCAGCCCGACGCAGGGGCCGAAGGTGCTGGATATCCGCAAGCTATACGGGCAGGCGGACGTGTTCACCTATGATCCCGGCTTCACCTCGACCGCGAGTTGCGATTCCACCATCACGTATATCGACGGCGACAAGGGAGAGTTGTGGTATCGCGGCTATCCGATCGAGCAACTGGCCGAAAGATCGCATTATCTCGAGGTCTGCTATCTGCTGCTTTACGGCGAACTGCCTACGGCGGAACAGCAGGCCGATTTCGAACGCCGCATCACCCGGCACACCATGGTGCATGAACAGATGCACAATTTCTTTCGCGGATTCCGCCGGGATGCGCACCCGATGGCGACCATGGTCGGTGTGGTGGGTGCGATGTCGGCCTTTTACCACGATTCGACCGATGTCAACGATCCCTGGCAGCGCGAGGTCGCGGCGATCCGCCTGATCGCCAAGATGCCCACGATCGCGGCGATGGCCTATAAATATTCGATCGGCCAACCCTTCGTCTATCCGCAGAACGAACTGGATTACGCAGCCAACTTCCTGCACATGTGCTTTTCGGTTCCGGCCGAGAAATACAACGTCGATCCCGCCCTGGCCCGCGCCATGGATCGCATCTTCACCCTGCATGCCGATCATGAACAGAACGCGTCCACCTCGACCGTGCGGCTGGCCGGGTCGTCGGGGGCGAACCCCTTTGCCTGCATCGCGGCGGGCATCGCCTGTCTGTGGGGTCCGGCGCATGGCGGGGCCAACCAGGCCTGCCTCGAGATGCTGCGCGAGATCGGGTCCGTGGACCGGATCCCCGAATACATCGCCAAGGCCAAGGACAAGGACGATCCGTTCCGCCTGATGGGCTTTGGCCACCGCGTCTACAAGAACTTCGATCCCCGCGCCAAGGTGATGAAGGAATCCGCCGACGAGGTTCTGGATTTGCTGGGCATCCACGACAACCCGACCCTTCAGGTTGCCAAGGAACTGGAACGGATCGCGCTCGAGGACGAATACTTCGTGTCCAAGAAGCTGTATCCCAATGTCGATTTCTATTCCGGCATCATTCTCGAGGCGATGGGCTTCCCGACCTCGATGTTCACGCCCATCTTTGCCCTGTCGCGCACGGTTGGCTGGATCGCGCAGTGGAAGGAAATGATCGGCGATCCGCAGAACAGGATCGGCCGCCCGCGCCAGTTGTATGTGGGACAGGATCGCCGCGACTATATCGACGTCGAGGCGCGCTGACCTGCGGCACCGGATGAAAGGCCCCTTCGGGGGCCTTTTTCATGACGCCCCTTGCGAAGGTGCCGGGCCGATGGCAAGGGAGCGGGCATGACGGAAACATCAAAAATCGCGCTTGTGACGGGCGCATCACGCGGCCTGGGTGCCGCCTTGACCGAGGAATTGGCGACGCGGGGTTATCACGTTCTGGCGGTCGCGCGCACGGTCGGGGGGCTTGAGGAACTGGACGACCGCATCCGCCGCAAGGGCGGCGTCGCGACGCTCGCGCCCATGGACGTAAGCGAAGCGCCTGCGATGCAGCAACTGGCCCGGGCGATCCTGGACCGCTGGGGCGGGCTGGACATGTGGGCGCATTGCGCGATCCACGCCGCCCCGCTGGCCCCCGCGTCGCATGTCGACGGCAAGGATTGGGCCAGGTCGGTCCTGGTCAACATGGACGTGACGCGGGGACTGATCGCGTTGTTGGAGCCGTTGCTGCGCGCACGAGGCGGCACGGCGCTGTTTTTCGACGATCCGCGTGCGGGACAAAAATTCTTTGGTGCCTATGGCGCGACCAAGGCGGGCCAGATCGCGCTTGCCCGCAGTTGGCAGGCCGAAACCGCCTCCCTTGGCCCGCGCGTGGTCATTGCCGAACCCACCCCGATGCCCACCGCCGTGCGGGCGCGGTTCTTTCCGGGCGAGGATCGGACGACGCTGACGCCCTGCAAGAACGAGGCGGTGCGGATTCTGGACGCATTATAGGCTGGCGTCCCGTGCCGGCCAGGGATGCCTTGACCCCGGGCCCCTGCAAGGAGATTTTTACGAAGACGATCCGAGAGGCAGGGTTGCCTGCTGCAACCAGATACGCGTGTCGTCATCCAGATGGGGCGAAAGCGCATCCCGCACCTGCGCGTGATAGGCATCCAGCCAGTCGATTTCATCGCGCGACAGCGCGGCCATGTCGATCAGGCGGCGATCGATGGGACACAGGGTCAACGTCTCGAATCCCAGCATGGTGCGGCCTGCCTCTGCTTCTGCCGGGCGGATCGCGACCAGGTTCTCGATACGAATGCCGAAGTTGCCTTCGCGGTAATAGCCCGGTTCGTTCGACAGGATCATGCCCGCTTCCAGCGGCAGGGTGCTGACGCGGCTGATGCGTGCCGGGCCTTCGTGGACACACAGTGCCGCGCCGACGCCGTGTCCGGTGCCATGGTCATAGTCCAGCCCCTGCGCCCAGAGATGCTGCCGCGCAAGCGCGTCCAGATGCGCGCCCGCGACGCCTTTCGGAAAGCGTGTCCGGCTGAGGGCGATCATGCCCCGCAGCACGGCGGTATAGGGAACCACGGCATCGGGCAGCGGATCGCCCAGCGGCACGGTGCGGGTGATGTCGGTTGTCCCGTCGGGATATTGCCCGCCGGAATCGATCAGCAGCACCTCTCCCCGTGCAAGGCGGCGGTTGGTGGCGCGGGTGACGCGGTAATGGACGATGGCGCCGTTCGGGCCTGCCCCGCAGATCGTGTCGAAGCTGATATCGGTGATACCCGCCTCGCGGCGCAGGGATTCCAGCTTTTCGACCACGTCGATCTCGGTCAGCCTGCCTGGGTCCTGTGCATCAAGCCAGGCCAGCAGCCGCGCCATGGCCACCCCGTCGCGCAGATGGGCTGCGCGCATCCCCACCAGTTCGGCGGGGTTTTTGCGCGCCTTGGGCAGGATCGCCGGATCCGGGGCGCGGGCGATCTGGGTATCGGCGCTTTCCAGCAGGCGAAAGGCGGCCTCGGGTGCGGTGGCGGGGTCGATGCGGACAGGCCCCTCCAGATCCAGCAGGGCGGGGGCCAGGCCCTCGGGGTGCAGGATCGCGACCTGATTGCCCAGATGGGCGCGCAAGGCGTCGTCGAACTTGGCCGGGTCAGTGAACAGCGCGACATGGCCATCGTCCGACAGGACCGCGAATGACTGCACCACCGGGTTCTTGGGCAGGTCGCTGCCCCGGATGTTCAACAGCCAGGATATGGAATCGGGCAGCGTCAGCAACGCCGCCGCTTGCCCGTCCTTGCGCAACTGGGCCGCCAGACGGGCGCGTTTGTCGGCCGCCGTTTCACCCGCAACGCTGTCGTCATGGATGCGCGCCCGGCCCACCGGGGGGGCGGGGCGGTCGGTCCATATCTGATCGACGGGATTGCGGTCCACGGCGATCAGGCCGATGCCGCTGTCGATCAGGGCCTTGTCCAGGGTTTCAACCTCCTGCCGGGTGTGCAGCCAGGGATCAAATCCGACACGTCCCCCAGCGGGCAACGCATCCCTCAGCCAGTCCGAAGGCCTGGTTTCGGGCCAGGCAACCGGGGTGAAATGGTCCGGATCAACCTGCCCCTTGACCTGAACGCGATAACGCCCGTCGATGAACAGGCCCGCGCGGTCCCTGGTCACGATGGCAAAGCCGGCGCTGCCGGTGAACCCGGTCAGCCACCCCAGCCGCGCATCGGCATCGGCCACGTATTCGCCCTGATGGGCATCGGCGCGCGGTATGATGAAGGCGTCCAGGCCGTCGGCCGCCATCTGCACGCGCAAGCTGGCCAGGCGGGCGGCGTGATCGGCCCGGACCGGCGCGTCGTCGAAGGTCTGAAAGCTCACAACGTGATCGCCTTCATCACCTCGGGTTCGATCACCTGAACGCCCGGCAAACCCTCGATCAGCGCCTGGGCTGATTGTTCCAGCAAAGGGAAGGTCTTGTAATGGCAGGGAATCACGGACTTGAAGTCGAAATACTTTCTGGCCGCCCAGGCCGCGCGCTTCATGTCCATGGTAAAGTGCCCGCCCGCGCAGAGAATGCCGATATCCGGCTGGTGGTATTCGCCCATCCAGGCCATGTCCGCCATGATGTCAGTGTCGCCCGAAACATAGATCACATGGCCTTCGCCCGCGATCATGTAGCCCGATTCGTGACCTGCATAGATCGGCCCGTCGGCGCCTTCGATCGAACTGGAATGGCTGGCATTCACCATCGTCACCTGCGCCCCGCCCAGATCGACGGTGCCGCCCTTGTTGAAGCCGATGCCGACGATGTCGTGATGGGTGGCCCAGGTGTTGATCAGGTCATAGATGCCCGCCACCGGGATCTTCAGTTCCTTGGCAATGGCCAGCGCGTCGCCGGAATGATCGCCATGGCCGTGGGTCAGCAGAATGTGGGTCGCGCCCCGGACAGCCTCGTCTCGCCGATCCTCGGGGAAAACCGGGTTTCCGGAAATCCAGGGGTCGATCAGGATGACAGCATCCTCGATTTCCAGGCGAAAGCCGGAATGTCCAAGCCAGAACAGTTTCATCGCGTCCTCCTGCGGGTGTCGGGAACAGGTTAGCGGCGGGGCCGGGCGCTGACCAGACGGGTCAGACGGGGGCCGCATCCTCCAGCCGCAGGCGCAGGCGTTCGCGCCCGTTCCAGGTGGACAGATCCAGCCTTCCCGCAAGATGGAACCGCCGCCCCCGCGCACCGATCAGTGCGGGCCCCAGCGGGCCGTTCATGGCGCCCCAGGCGACGGCCTCCAACGCCGGACCGCCCGCACTGCGGAACGACAGGCGCAGGTGGCTGTCGCCCATGGTGCCGGCGCTGTGGATCATCTGGTCGGCAAAGGCGAAACGCGGCGCCGGGGCGGCCTGGCCGAAAGGGCCCGCATCCTCGATCTGGCGATAGAGCTGCGGCGTGGCGCCCGCGCATTCCATCAGGCCGGAAATGCGCAGGTCGCGCGCGCCGCTGCGCTGTGCCAGATCGGCCGCGATCAGGTCCGACAGGCGGGCCATGGCGGCGGGGATTTTCTCCTCGGCCACGGTCAGCCCGGCGGCCATCATGTGCCCGCCGCCCTTGATCAGCAGGCCTTCGTCCGCAAGGCGGTGAATGACGCGACCCAGATCGACGCCCGGAACCGAGCGGGCCGAACCCTTGCCGATCCCGTTTTCGATGCCGATCACCACCGAGGGCAGGTCCGTTGCCTCCTTGATCCGGGCGGCGACGATGCCCACGACGCCCGGATGCCAGCCCTGGCCCGCCGCCCAGGACAGGCCGGCATCGCCCCGCGCCTCGACCTGTGCCAGGGCCTCGTCTCGGACGGCGGCTTCGATGGCACGGCGGTCGCGGTTCAGCGCGTCCAGTTCGGCGGCCAGTCGCCCCGCCTCGCGTGGGTCGCGACAGGCCAGGCACCGCGCGCCCAGATCGGCACGACCCACCCGGCCGCCCGCATTGATGCGCGGCCCCAACAGAAAACCCAGGTGAAAGGCGCCCGGCGGGCCATCCAGACGCGCCACGTCGGACAGGGCCACCAGACCGGGGCGGTTGCGGCGGGCCATGATCGCCAAGCCCTGCCGCACAAAGGCGCGGTTGACGCCGATCAGGGGCGCAACGTCGGCCACCGTCGCCAGGGCCACCAGATCCAGCAGTGCCATGAGATCGGGTTCGGGCCGTCCCATGCCGCGCAGCACGCGGCCCGCCTGCACCAGCGTCAGAAACACGACGCCGGCGGCGCACAGGTGGCCCAGAGAGCCGTCCTCATCCGCGCGGTTGGGATTCACGACCGCCAGGGCAGGAGGCAGGATCGCGCCGCCCAGATGGTGATCCAGAACGATGATATCGGTGCCCCCCGCATCGGTCAGGGCATCATGGCTCAGCGTTCCGCAATCCACGCAGACGATCAGGTCGTGATCCCCCGCAAGCGCCGCCATCGCAGGGCCATTCGGGCCGTAGCCCTCGTCAATGCGGTCCGGAATATACAGGGTCGCGTCGCGGCCCTGTCCGCGCAGCCAGTCCAGCAGCAGGGCCGCCGAACTGCCGCCGTCCACGTCGTAATCGGCAAAGATGGCGATGCGCTCGGCATTGACCGTGGCCGCCACCAGCCTTTCCGCCGCGACGCCCATGTCGCGAAGCGACAGCGGATCGGGCAGCAGTTCGCGCAGGCGGGGCGTCAGGAAGCCTTCAGCACCCTCGGCCTCGACCCCGCGTTCGGCCAGGATGCGCGCAACGGCCAGGGGCAGGCCTGCACGTTGGGCCAGCCCTTCTGCCAGACGGTCGGCAGCGGCATCCGGGCCGACCCACCGCCGACCCGTCAGCGATCGCTCGATGCCCAGAAACGTCACGCCTGCACCTTCTTTGTTGCCCAAATACCCTTGGGGGCGCGCGCGGCACGCGCGGCGGGGGCGAAGCCCCCTTACTTCAGCGGGTTGCGATAGATCATCCGGCGCACCGATCCGGTCTTGGATCGCATCAGGATGGTTTCGGTCGTCAGATAGCCGGGCTCGCGCTTGACCCCGGCCACGATGGACCCGTTCGTGACCCCGGTGGCTGCAAAGATGACGTCGCCCGTGACCAGTTCGTCCCGCGCATAGATGCGATCCAGATCGGCGATGCCTGCCTTGCGGGCCCGGCCGCGTTCGTCGTCGTTGCGAAACAGCAGCTTGCCCCACATCTGCCCGCCCATGCATTTCAGCGCCGATGCCGCCAGCACACCTTCGGGCGCGCCGCCCGAGCCCATGTACATGTCAATGCCGGTCAGATCGGCCTCGGCGCAGTGGATCACCCCCGCCACGTCGCCATCGGTGATCAGCCGGATCGCGGCGCCGGTGGACCGCACCTCGGCCACCAGATCCTCGTGGCGCGGACGTTCCAGGATGCACACGGTGATGTCGCTGTTTTCGCAGCCGCGCGCCTTGGCCAGGGCGCGCACCCGCTCGGAGGGCGTCATCTCCAGGCTGACCACATCGACCGGATAGCCCGGCCCGATTGCCAGCTTTTCCATATACACGTCCGGCGCGTGCAGCAGCGTGCCGCGCGGTGCCATGGCGATCACCGTCAGGGCGTTCGGCATATCCTTTGCCGTCAGGGTCGTGCCTTCCAGCGGGTCAAGGGCGATGTCCACCTCGGGGCCTTCGCCGGTGCCGACCTCCTCGCCGATGTACAACATCGGCGCCTCGTCCCGTTCGCCCTCGCCGATCACAACGACACCCTTGATGTCCAGCATGTTCAACTGGTCGCGCATGGCATTCACGGCGGCCTGGTCGGCGGCCTTTTCATCGCCACGTCCGATCAATCGGGCCGATGCATGGGCCGCAGCCTCGCTGACGCGGGCCAGGCCCAGCGAAAGCATCCGGTCGTTGAAATCCTTGGGCGCGGTCATGTCCATCCCTTTTTGACGCAGGTCCGCCCGGTTTCTACGCCCCCCCCGGCGCGGCGGCAAGCCCGAGGGGGCCAAAGCTCAGGTCTCGGACAGATCCAGCGCCAGGGCATGGATGCGCGGCACGATGTCGCCAAGGGTCCGGTGGACCAGCCGGTGTTGCTGGACACGGCCAAGCCCGGCAAAGGCAGGGCTTGCCATGCGGATTCGGAAATGGGTCTGGCCCCCGTCGCGGTATCCGGCATGGCCGCGATGGCTTTCGCTTTCGTCGATCACCTCCAGCCGGGTGGGGTGCAGGGCGGACAGTTTGTCGCGCATTTCATCGGCAATCATCCGTCAAGACCTTTCATGTCGCGACAAAAACCCTAAACTGCTGCCTTCGAGTCGCAAAGGTGCCCCGGAATGAGCAAAAACGACCCGTTCGGCTTTGATATTTCGGCCGCAAAGGACAAAAAGCGCAAGACCAAGGGCCGTCGCGGCATGTCCGGCGCCTTCGAAACCTCGACCCGGATCTGCGACAAGCAGGATTGCGACGAGCCGGGCCAGTACCGCGCGCCGAAAAACCCGCGGCATCTGGATGACTATTTCTGGTTCTGCAAGGAACACGTACGCGAATACAACGCGAACTGGAATTACTTCCAGGGTCAGTCCGAGGAAGAGTTCCAGCAGTTCATCGACAATGCGACCGTGTGGGAACGTCCCACGAAGCCCTTTGGCCGGGCTGCGCAAGAGGGGAAATGGGCCCGCCACGGCATCAGCGACCCGCTGGAAATCCTGGGCGCCAACGGCACCGCCCCCGAGGCGCGGGCCAAGGCCAACCGCAAGCTGCCCCCGACCGAGCGCAAGGCACTGGATATTCTGGAAGCCAAGGACACCTGGACCCGCGCCGAGATTCGCAAGCAGTACAAGTCCCTGGTCAAGGATCTGCATCCCGACATGAACGGCGGCGACCGCTCCGACGAGGATCGGCTGGCCGAGGTGGTCTGGGCCTGGGATCAGGTCAAGGACAGCCGGTATTTCAAGGACTGACACCCTGTCAGGGGGCTGCCGCCCTGTCCTTTATGGATAGGGAGAGAACGAACCTGTCTCAGCGTCTGCGCCGCAGGAGGGCTGCGGCCAGCGCCAGAACCGCCAGCAGGACGGCAGGGATATTGCCCCATCGCATCCAAGGCGTTTCGGGCAGGGCGGCCGGCAGGGCCGCGTCGATCTTGCCCGACACGCCAAGGCTCAGCGACTGCCGGACGGTTCCATGCGGGTCGATGACGGCGCTGACGCCGGTATTTGCGGCCCGGACCAGCGGCAGACCCGATTCGATCGCCCGCAACCGGGCCTGGGCAAGATGCTGGTAGGGGCCAGAGAACTGTCCGAACCAGGCGTCGTTCGTGGCCTGAAGCAACCAGGCAGGCCGGCGGTCCAGCCCGCGCAGATGCTGGGGAAAGATCGCTTCATAGCAGATCAGCGGCTGGAAATCGGGGATGCCGGGGGCCGTCATGACAGCAGGGCCCGGGCCGGGGGAATAGCCGTTGCCCTGCTGGGCCGCAAAGGCGCCGATCCCGACTCGCGCCAAGGCATCGCCCCAGGGGATGTATTCGCCGAACGGGACAAGGTGAAACTTGTCATAAGTGCCGCTGACCGTCGCATCGGGGTTCAGTGTGACAAGGCTGTTGTGAAACCGGCTGCCTTCACGCCGCTGGATGCCCATCACCAGCGGCGCACCTGCCGCCTGTGCCATGGCTGGCAGCACCGGACCCGCATCCTCGAGCAGGAAGTTCACGGCGGTTTCCGGCCAGATCACCAGATCGCGCGGACCAGGCGCGGCCGACAGATCCAGAAGCCGTTGAAAGAACACCGCCGCCCATTCCGGGTCCCATTTCAGATGCTGTTCGGCATTGGGCTGAACGATGCGCAGCAGGGTTGGCGTATCCGGGGGCAGGGGGGTCGCCAGACGCGCCGCGCCGGCCAGCCACAGCCCTCCGGTCAGCGCGACGGCGGGCATGACCGCGGCCAGCGGGCGCAACAGCGATGGCAGCGCGGCCAGGGTCAGCGTCACGAGACAAAGGCCGATGGCGCCGGCATAGGCCGCGGCCTGGGCCACCGGCGTGTCGATCCAGACATGGCCCGTCAGCGCCCAGGGCAATCCGGTAAAGATCCAGCCGCGCATCCAGTCCGACAGCACCAGCGCGGCCGCGACAGCCACGGCCCGGCGGGGGCCGGGCAAGGCCAGGCGCGCGGCCAGCCCGGCGGGGATCGCCCAGAACAGCGCGCCTCCTGCAGCCAGCAGTACAAGGGCAAAGGGCGCCATCCAGCCATAAATATCAGGCTCGACCAGAAACGGCTCGACGATCCAGTGCATCGACAGTCCAAACCAGCCCAGGCCACCCGCCAGCATCGGCCAGAATGCCCCCCTGGCGCCGGCCGCACGGGCCACCAGCAGCGCCAGGGCCAAGGGCGTGGCGATCCAAAGGCCGAAGGGTGCCAACCCCAGGGCGGCGATCCCACCCAAGGCGAGATCAATCCCAAACTGCCGCAAGGACGAACGGCCGTTCATGCCCGACGTTCAGGCGTCCGCGTCGGCGCTGACCTGCGGTTCGGCGGGGGCCTCGTCGGTCTTTTTCCGGCGGGTCCGCTTGGGTTTGGGCGCGTCCTCGGGGGTTGGCTCGGCGGCCTCGTCCGGTTTCTTGCGGCGGGTGCGTTTCGGTTTTTCGGCCGGGGCGGATGCGTCAGGTACTGCTTCTGCCTCGGTCTCTGCCTTCTTGCGCCGAGTGCGCTTCGGCTTGGGCGCTTTCTCCACCGTTTCCTGTGCAGGGGCTTCGACCGAGGATTCGGGCATGGCCTCAGGTGCGGCATTTCCCGCAGGATCGGAAGCGGCGGTCTCCAGGGCAATGGATTCGTCCGGCAGCACGATGGGGGCGTCGGTCACCGCAGTTTCTGACGAGGTGTCGGGCATCGCTTCGGACTTCTTGCGCCGGTTGCGTCCCCGCCGCGGCTTGTCGGCAAGAGTTTCGCCAGCCGGCACCGATTCGACCGGCTGTTCGGGGGTTTCCCCGGAATCCCGAGCAATGGCTGCAAGCGCCGGGCGCAGTTCCACCAGCATGAATTCGGGAACATGATCGCCCATGCCCATGACCGCCGGGCCGCGAACCTCGTCCCGGCGCCCGCGCCGGTCGCGGGATGGATCGCGGCGATCCTCGCGCTTCTCCTCGCGGTATTCTTCTTTTGCGGGCTCGCGTCGTACGTCCTCGCGCCGTACTTCTTCCCGCCGTACGTCCTCGCGCCGGGCTTCCTCCCGGCGCGGCTCGGGCGCGCGATCCTCCCGGCGCGGCTCGGAAGCGCGATCCTCTCGGCGTTCATCGTCGCGGCGCTGGCCGCGCTTTTTGTCGCGGCCATTGCGGCGGTCGTCGCGGCCTGCGCTGCGGTCGGTTTCGGACAAGGTGAATCCCTCTGGCAAGGCGGTGCGCGGCAAGGTCTTTTTCACAAGATTTTCGATCGCCGCCAGATATTTCTCATCCGAGGGCGTGGCAATGCTGAAGGCGCTGCCCAGACGGCCCGCGCGACCGGTTCGGCCGATGCGGTGGACGTAATCCTCGGCATGGGACGGCAGGTCATAGTTGAAGACATGGCTGACTGCCGGAATGTCCAGGCCCCGCGCCGCCACGTCCGAGGCAATGAGCAGTTTCAGCGTGCCATCGCGGAAGCTGTCCAGCGTGCGGGTGCGGTGGCTCTGGTCCAGGTCGCCGTGGATCGGGGCGGCGTCATAGCCGTGCTTGGCCAGCGACTTGGCAACGATGTCCACATCCGTCTTGCGATTGCAGAAAATGATCGCGTTTTTCAGGCCCTCGCCCTCGGCGTCGATCAGCGCGCGCAGCAGGTCGCGTTTCTGCTTGGCCGCCATGTCGCGGCGGGTGGGCACCAGTTCGACCAGCTTCTGGGTGATCGTCTCGCTGGCTGTGGCTTGGCGCGCGACCTCGATCCGTTCGGGGGCGTGCAGGAAGGTATCGGTGATCCGCTCGATCTCGGGCGCCATGGTGGCGGAAAAGAACAACGTCTGGCGGGTAAAGGGGGTCAGTTGGAAGATGCGTTCGATGTCGGGAATAAAGCCCATGTCCAGCATCCGGTCGGCCTCGTCCACAACCATGATCTGCACGCCGGTCAGCAACAGCTTGCCGCGTTCGAAATGATCCAGCAGGCGGCCGGGGGTGGCGATCAGCACATCGACGCCCCGGTCGATCAGCTTGTCCTGTTCGCCAAAGCTGACGCCGCCGATCAGCAGCGCCTTGGTCAGGCGGGTGTGCTTGGCATAGGTGTCGAAGTTTTCGGCCACCTGGGCCGCCAGTTCGCGCGTCGGGCACAGAACCAGCGACCGCGGCATGCGCGCACGCGCCCGTCCACGGCCCAGCAGCGTGATCATCGGCAACACAAAGCTGGCGGTCTTGCCGGTGCCCGTCTGCGCGATGCCCAGCACGTCGCGGCCTTCAAGCGCGGGGGGAATGGCGCCTGCCTGGATCGGCGTTGGCGTTTCGTACCCGGACTCGCCAATGGCCTTCAATACGGCGGGGTCAAGCTTCAGATCGGAGAATTTCGTCATTCAGGGCTTTCCAAGAGATACGCGTCGATCCTTCGACGCCATGCGTTCCATCGCCGCAAGACCCGGATGGCTGGTGCGGCCTGCAATGGGACGCAGACTCGCACGCCCCTTCAGTCGGCCCGCCGGATGCGAACCATGCATTGCGTTAGACCAAGTGGACGGCCGCGTCAATGTTTCGGCCCGAAAACGTTGCGAAAAATGCCGGTTTCCGGGCTTTGTGTTGACCGAACCCCGCCCCAGGGGATAACCGGCAGCGGACAGTCAGGAAAGCGATGATGAACCTATTCACCGATCTGCGCGGCGTCGTTCTGGCCGCGTTGGAGCAAATGACGCAAGCGGGCGAACTGCCGCCGGGTCTGGATTTCGCCAATGTCGCGGTGGAACCGCCCCGCGATCCCGCCCATGGCGACATGGCGACCAATGCCGCGATGGTGCTGGCCAAGCCCGCCGGCATGAAGCCGCGTGACATCGCTGACAGGCTGGCGGGTCGTCTGACCGATCCGCGCATCAGCGCGGCCGAGGTCGCGGGACCGGGTTTCCTGAATTTGCGCCTGTCGCCCGCCGTCTGGCAGGACGTTGTTGCAACCGCCATCCGCGAGGGTGCGGAGTTCGGCCGGTCCGACATCGGCGCCGGGCAGCGGGTCAACGTGGAATTCGTCAGTGCCAACCCGACCGGCCCGATGCATGTGGGCCATGTCCGCGGCGCGGTCTTTGGCGACGCGCTGGCGAACCTGCTGGCCTTCTCGGGCCATGACGTGACGCGCGAATACTATATCAACGACGGCGGCGCGCAGGTCGATGTGCTGGCCCGGTCCGCCTATGAGCGTTACCGCGAGGCCAATGGGCTGGAGCCCGAGATCCGCGAGGGGCTGTATCCCGGCGACTATCTGATCCCGGTGGGAGAGGCGCTGAAGGCGAAGTACGGCACCCGCCTGCTGGACTGCCCGGAATCCGACTGGCTGGCCGAGGTCCGCGATTTCGCCACCGAGGCGATGATGGAAATGATCCGGCAGGATCTGGCGGTGCTGGGTGTGCGCATGGATGTCTATTCCAGCGAAAAGGCGCTTTACGGCACCGGCCGGATCGAGGCCGCGATCGAGAGATTGCGGTCCATGGACCTGATCTATCGCGGCGTGCTGGAACCGCCCAAGGGCAAGCTGCCCGAGGATTGGGAGGAACGCGAGCAACTGCTGTTCCGGTCCACCGCGCATGGCGACGACGTGGACAGGCCGATCCAGAAATCGGACGGGGCCTGGACCTATTTCGCGCCCGACATCGCCTATCACTGGGACAAGATCGACCGGGGGTTCGATGCGCTGATCGACGTGTTCGGCGCCGATCATGGGGGCTATGTCAAGCGGATGCAGGCGGCGGTGGCGGCGCTGTCGAACGGGCGTGTGCCGCTGGACATCAAGCTGATCCAGTTGGTCAAGCTCTTCAAGAACGGCGAGCCGTTCAAGATGTCCAAGCGCGCAGGCACCTTCGTCACCCTGCGCGATGTGGTCGAGGAGGCGGGGGCCGATGTCACCCGCTTTATCATGCTGACGCGCAAGAACGACGCGGCGCTGGATTTCGATTTCGCGCGTGTGCTGGAACAATCCAAGGACAATCCCGTCTGGTATGTCCAGTATGCCAACGCGCGCGTGCATTCCGTGCTGCGCCGGGCGACCGAATCAGGCATCGACGTGGGTGATTCGTCTCTGGCCTGCGCGGATCTGACAGGTCTGTCGCACCCGGCGGAACTGGATCTGGCGCGAAAGGTCGCCGAATGGCCGCGCCTGGTGGAAAATGCGGCGCGCGCGCACGAACCGCACCGGGTCGCCTTTTTCCTCTACGAAATCGCGTCCGATCTGCATTCGTTATGGAATCGGGGCAATGACGAGGTTGCGCTGCGATTCGTCCAGAATGGCGATCCGGCCACGTCGCAAGCAAAAATTGCGCTGGTTCGTGCAGTTGGCGTTGTTATTTCAAGTGGCCTCGCTATTCTGGGTGTTACGCCGGTCAAGGAAATGCGCTGATCTTACAAAGCGTCCCCGCCGGTCGGAACGGGCAGTCAAGTTCAGGCCGGATCAACCGGCAGGCAGGCAGGCTATGGCAGTGATGGATTACCGCGAAGGCGGCTATGTGTTCTCGCGTCACAAGGTGAAGCGTGAATTTGCGTATGAAGGCGGCGGCCGGGACGACCGGGCGCAGGGCCACCCCCCCGGTTCTGCCGGGGATCAGCAGGGCGGCGGCGGTCTGACCGCGCGGTTCGCCCGATTGTCGCATTATCTGGGCGCGGTCGCCTCGGTGGCGCTGATGGTCGGACTGACGGTTTGGGGCTGGCAACTGGTATCGCGCGATGTGTCGGGCGTGCCGGTAATCCGGGCCATTGTGGGTGATGCGCGCACCACCCCCACCGAACCGGGGGGCGAACTGACCAGCTATACCGGCTATGCCGTGAACGATGTGGCCGAGGGTGCCGAAACGCAGCCGACCCAGCAGGTCGCCATTGCGCCCGCGCCTACCGGCCTGTCCGACGAGGACGTGGCCATGGGGCGGCTGGGGGCGACCGCCCGCGAACCCGCCTCGACCTCTGAAGTGCCGCTGAGCTTTGCCGGAGATCCGATCGTTCCCCTGTCCGACAGCGAAGCCCGTTCCCTGGCCGAAGCGGAAGCTGCCGCCGCAGCCGAACGATTGGCCTTTGCAGACAGCACCGTGCAGAACGCGGCCATCAGCGATGCTCCGGCCAGCGAAGGTCCCGTGAACGAGGCGCTGACCGACGAGAACGGCGCCCCGGCCCAGGCCGCCGCCATTGCCGAGGCCCTGGTCCTGGCACAGGCCGAGGCCGATCCGGGCGTCCTGATAGCCTCGCCCCGCCCCGCCCCGCGCCCGCGCAGCATGCGCATCGCCTCGGCCGGAACCACCGCCACCGACGCCCGCCCGGTGGCTGCCGCCGAGGCCGCGCCCGAGGCTCGTCCCGCATCGGCCCCGGTGTCTCAGGCCAGCGGCCCGCAGGTGCAGCTTGGCGCCTTCGACAGCGACGCCATCGCGGCCGGCGAATGGAACCGGCTGATGAACAAGCATGTGGTCTTTGCCGGCAAGCAGCAGGTGATCCAACCGCATCAGTCGAATGGCCGCACCTTCTGGCGCCTGCGCGTCGCCGGATTTGGATCGCTGTCCGAGGCGCGTCAGTTCTGCGCCGCGCTGAAATCGGCGGGCACCGACTGCCTCGCCCTGAACTGATGGCGTCGAACGCCACGATTGTGGGCGGCATCGCCGGGACGGAACTGACCCCAGCCGAGCGCGATTTCTTTCGCGCGGCGGACCCTTGGGGGTTCATCCTGTTCGGCCGCAACGTCGAGAGCCCCGATCAGCTGCGCCGCTTGACGGGCGATCTGCGCGATGCGGTAGGCCGCGAGGCGGTTATCACCGTCGATCAGGAAGGCGGACGGGTGCAGCGTCTGCGCGGCCCTTACTGGAGCGACTGGCCCGCCCCGCTGGATCAGGCCGGGGCCGGGACACGCGCGATGTGGCTGCGCTATCATCTGATCGGGAGGGAGTTGCGCGACGTGGGCATCGATTCGAACTGCGCCCCGACGCTGGACGTGGTGCAGGCCGAAACCCATCCCTTTCTGCGCAACCGGTGTCTGGGGGCCGACGCCGAAACCGTCGCCAGGCTTGGCCGCGCCGCTGCCGAGGGAATGATGTCCGCGGGTGTTTTGCCGGTGATGAAGCATCTGCCCGGCCATGGCCGGGCCGTGGCCGACAGCCATCATGACCTGCCCATCGTCACCGCCACAGTCGAGGATCTGGAGGCGGTGGACTTTGCCCCGTTCCGCGCGCTGAACGACCTGCCGATGGGCATGACCGCGCATATCCGCTTTGCCGAACTGGACGATGCTCCGGCAACGGCTTCGCCGACGCTGATCCGCCTGATCCGCGACCGGATCGGTTTCGGCGGACTGCTGATGACCGACGACATCACCATGAGCGCCTTGTCGGGGACCCAGGCGGAACGCGCTGCGGCTGCGATCGCCGCAGGCTGCGATCTGGTGCTGCACTGCAACGGCACCCTTGCAGAGATGGAGGCCGTGATGGACGCGGCAGGATTCCTGTCGGCCCCGGCGCAGCGCCGGGCCGATGCCGCCCTGGCGCAGCGCGGGCCGCCGCCGCAGGATTCGGACCGCGCCGCCCTGATGGCGGAATGGCGCGGCCTGACCACAGCCCAGGTCTGAGGGCGCGGCCTTTTTCTCATGCACGTATCCGCGGGGAATCCTTGGGGCAGACAGCCCCTGCAATAGGCTGGGCCTCGCTTGACTTCGATCCTGTCCGGCCTGATCCTGCCGCGCCGACAGCAAAAAAGGAACCCCGTGGCCCGTCTGCCCGCCGATATCCCCTATCTGCGTCCGGTGCCCGATGCCGATACCGTTGCCCGGCGGCAAGCGGACGAATTGCTGATTGTCGATGTGGACGGCTACGAAGGGCCGCTGGATCTGCTGCTGACGCTGGCGCGCACGCAGAAAGTGGATCTGATGCGGATCTCGGTCCTGGAACTGGCGCAGCAGTATCTGGACTTTGTGGAACAGGCCCGGACCCTACGCATCGAACTGGCCGCAGATTACCTGGTGATGGCCGCCTGGCTCGCGTTCCTGAAATCGCGCCTGCTGCTGCCTCCCGACCCTGAGACCGAAGGCCCCTCGGCCGAGGACATGGCAGCGCATCTGGCCTTTCAACTGGAGCGGCTGGGCGCGATGCGGCAGGCAGCGGCGCGATTGATGGGTTGCAACCGGCTGGGGATCGACCGGTTTGCGCGCGGGATGCCGGAAACCGTGGCACGGACACGGCGCATGGAATGGCAGGCAGGGCTGATCGACCTGATGCGCGCCTATGCCCGGCTGAGGACGCGCGACGAATTCCGTCCCTATGCCTTCGACCGCCGCGATGTCTTCACGATGGAACAGGCCCTTGACCGCCTGCGCGGTCTGGTGGGCGAGGCAGCGGACTGGACCGATCTGGCGGCCTATCTGCCCGATGGCTGGCAATCCCAGCCGGGGCGGCGCCGTTCGGCCACGGCGGCGACCTTTGCCGCCTCGCTGGAACTTGCACGGCAAGGCCGGATCGAGCTACGACAGACCGATGCCTTTGCGCCGATCCGTCTTCGCCGCAAGCCGCTGGACAGCGACCCGCCGTGACAGATCCCGCCCCGCGCCCCGCCGATCACGCCCCGCCCCTGCCGCAGCAGATGCGCATGGTCGAGGCGATCCTGTTCGCATCGGGCCAGCCTGTGACCCTGCGCGAGATCGAAGCCCGCCTGCCGCCCGGCTGCGACCCCCTCGGGGCGGTCGAGGAACTGCGCCGCGCCTATGCCGGGCGCGGGGTGGTTCTGGAAAGGGTCGGCGACGGTTATGCCTTTCGCACCGCGCCAGACCTGTCCTTTCTGATGCAGGCCGAGACGGTCGAACAGCGCCGCTTGTCGCGCGCCGCCATCGAGACCCTGGCGATCATCGCTTATCACCAGCCCGTCACCCGCGCCGAGATCGAGGACATCCGCGGCGTCGCCGTCAACCGCGGCACGCTGGACCAGTTGATCGAGATGGGTTGGGTCCGTGTCGGCCGCCGCCGCATGACCCCCGGCCGGCCCGCGACCTTTGTGGTGACGGAAGTCTTTCTGGATCATTTCGGCCTGGAATCGGCCCGCGACTTGCCGGGCCTGGCCGAGTTGCGCGCCGCCGGCCTTCTGGATTCGCGCCCGGTCGCCCCCGGGCTGCATATGCCTCTTGTTCCCGGGGACGGCGATGACGATATCGCTGTCGTTCACGATGCTTTTGACCTGTCCAAGGACGACCGACCATGATTCTGAACCGGATCCTTTCCGCTCTGACCCACATGGTCGGCCGGCGCCTTCTGCATTGGGGCGTGAACAAGGGCATCGACCGGATCGCCAGGACCGGCGGCAAGCCCGCCAGTGTGTCCGCCAAGCAGGCCAAGGACATGCGCGCCGCCGTCAAGCGCGCCCGCCAGGCCGCCAGGCTGACCCGGCGCATCGGCCGCTGACGCATGGCCTTTGTCGCGCAGCCAGGCTAGGGCTGCACGATGAACGAGACATTCGAGATTTTCCTGGTGGCGACGCCGGGGCTGGAGGCGCCCTTGGCGGCCGAGGCTGCGGAACTGGGCTGGCAGCCGGTGGTGCAGCCGGGCGGGGTGACGATTGCCGGCGGCTGGCCCGATGTGTGGCGTGCGAACCTGTGGCTGCGCGGGGCGACCCGTGTGCTTGCCCGTGTCGGCAGCTTTCGCGCGCTGCATCTGGCGCAATTGGACAAGCGGGCGCGCCGGTTTCCCTGGGCATCGGTTCTGCGGCCCGATGTGGCGGTGCGGGTCGAAACCACCTGCAAGGGCAGCCGCATCTATCACGCGGGTGCCGCGACCCAGCGGATCGAACGCGCCATTGCCGAGGAACTGGGCGCACCGCTGGCCCCTGACGCCACCCTGGTCGTCAAGACGCGGATCGACGATGACCTGGTGACGATCAGCCTGGATACGACGGGCGAGTCCCTGCACAAGCGCGGCCACAAGGAAGCCGTCGCCAAGGCCCCCATGCGCGAAACCATGGCCGCGATGTTCCTGCGCGACATGGGGTTCGACGGCAGCCAGACGGTGCTGGACCCGATGTGCGGGTCGGGCACCTTTGTCATCGAGGCCGCCGAGATCGCCGCCGGACTGGCCCCCGGCCGCAGCCGCAGTTTCGGGTTCCAGCAGCTTGCCAGCTTCGATCCCGCAGCCTGGGAGGCGATGCGCCGGGCCGATACCCGGCATCCCGTATCGGCAAGGTTTCTTGGCAGCGACCGGGACGCGGGCGCCGTCCGCATGGCCCTGGCGAATGCCGAACGGGCCGGGGTGGCGGCCCTGACCGGATTCGAGTGCCGTGCAATCAAGGATCTGCAACCGCAGGATGGCCTGCCCGGCATTCTGATCGTCAACCCGCCCTATGGCGCGCGCATTGGCAACAAGGGGCCGCTGTTCGGCCTGTACGCCGCCATGGGGCAGGTGTTTCGCGAACGGTTTTCCGGCTGGCAGGTGGGGATCGTCACGGGTGAGGGCGCCTTGGCCAAGGCGACGGGCCTGCCGCTGAAGGCCGGGCCGGTGGTGGCGCATGGCGGGCTGAAGGTGCGGTTGTGGCGGACGGGACCGCTGTAACCCGCAAGCGCGGTGCTTGTCCCCCGATCCCCCGGTTCCTTTGACCAAGAAAAAGGGTGTCAGCGGAACTGCTTCGCAAGCTTCAGGCCCTGTCCTTGGTAATTGGACCTGATCCCGGCACCATAAAGCATGTCCGGGCGCGCGGCCATGCGCTCATAGACCAGGCGGCCCACCACCTGACCATGTTCCAGCACGAAGGGCGCCTCGTGGCAGCGCACCTCCAGCACGCCGCGCGCGCCCTGGCCCGCCGCGCCGATGCCGAAGCCTGGATCGAAGAAGCCCGCGTAATGGACCCGGAATTCGCCCACCATCGCCAGATAGGGTGCCATTTCAGCCGCGTAATCCGCAGGGATTGCCACCGATTCCCGGCTGACCAGGATATAAAAGGCGCCGGGGTCCAGGATCAGCCGGCCCTGGGTGGTGCGCAATTCATCCCAGAAGTCGCGCGCGTCATAGGCGCCGATCCGGTCGAGGTCGATCACCCCGCTGTGCGGACGCGCGCGATAGCCCACCAGATCGCCCGCCGCCGGACGCAGATCCACGGAAAAGCCAAGTCCCTGGTCGATCAGAGGCTGGCCCCCGACCAGGGGCTGGCGCGCATTCAGGTCGCGCAGCTCTGGGTCCGACAGCACCGCCTGCCCCCGCCGCAGGCGCAACTGGTTCAGGCGCATTCCGGGGCGCACCAGGACCGAGAAGCTGCGCGGGCAGATTTCGGCGTAAAGCGGGCCGTCATAGCCTTCGGGAAGGCGGTCGAATTCGATACCGTCATCGGCGACCAGCCGGGTCAGCAGGTCCAGCCTGCCGGTCGAGGATTTGGCATTGGCCACCGCCGTCACCCCGGAGGGCAGGGCAATCCGTTCCATCAGGGGGATCAGATAAACGCAGCCCCGCTCCAGAACGGCGCCTGCGCCCAGATCCATCTGGTGCATCTGCAAATCGTCCAGCCGGTCCGCCACGCGCCGGCCCCGGCCGGCCAGAAAGCTGGCGCGCAGGCGATAGGCCACCGTTCCCAGCCGCAGATCCAGAGAGGCAGGCTGGATCTGTTCGGAAGTGATCCCCGGATCGGCCGTGATCGCACCCGACCGGACCAGGTCGCGGATACCGCTGTCGGGAAGAACGCCGTTCATGCCGAACCCTTTCATGCGGAAACGCCCACCCCCTTAAGGGGATGGGCGTTTTCGGAATGGTCGGGCCGGCGAGATTCGAACTCGCGGCCTTCCGCCCCCCAGACGGACGCGCTAACCAGACTGCGCCACGGCCCGACGCGCATCGTATAGAGTGATCGGACCGCCCTGCACAAGGGCTGCCAGGCAGAAATCTGCGTTGCCCCGACAGCCTGCTTCAGCACATCCGGGCCAGGGTATCGCGCAGCCGGACCAGCGTGGCACGATCGCCTTCGGACAGGGGGCGCAGGGTGCCCAGCGCGCGCAGGCGGGCCGTCAGGACCGCCACGTCCGCAAGCCATCCCGCCGGCGACTGGTCGCGCCGGGACGTCGGGGCAGGGGGGCGCCGCCGGAGGCGCGATCGCGGCGCATGATGGGGGTCTGGATCGGCGGTATCGTCGACAAACTCGAATTCGGTGGAATTGACGGCGGCCTGGTCGGCATCCTCCGGCAACGGAGCCAGGATCGCCGACAGCCGGACACTGCCGCGCTCACGCACCGATGCGCCACGGTCGCGGGCCAGAAGCTTGCGCGCGCCCCGGATCGTCAGGCCTTCGTCCCGCAGCACCGTGCATAGCCCGGCGGCAAGGCGGACATCTTCGGGGCGGTAATAACGCCTGCCGTCCGCCCGCTTCATGGGGCGGAGCATGGGAAACTGCGTTTCCCAATAGCGCAGCACGTGGGGCGCCACACCCAGAAGCCTTGCGACCTCGCCAATGGACCGGAATGCGTCAGCGCCCTTTGTCATTCCCCCTGAACCACCTTAGCCTTGGTTGCCAGCCGCCACGCGGTCCTTCATGAGATGGGACGGACGAAAGGACAGCACGCGGCGGGGGGTGATGGGAACCTCCTCGCCCGTCTTGGGATTGCGGCCGATGCGCTTGTTCTTGTCGCGCAGGCTGAAGGTGCCAAAGGACGAGATCTTGACCTGTTCGCCCCGCACCAGGGCATCGGAAATGTGGTCCAGAACCGATTCGACCAACTGGGCGGATTCGTGACGGGACAGGCCTACCTCTCGAAAGACCGCTTCGGCCAGGTCCATCCGAGTCAGCGTCTTGTCGCTCATGATTTTTCCCTTTTGATTTCACTAGGATGGTTGCAAATCTTGCGCCTGTCAACGAGTTGCGGGGGTTTTTCGTTCCGGTGAGGGGCCGCCGCGGGCGGCGGCTGGCTTTTGCAGACGTTGCAAAATGACCGGGGCATCCCATCTAGCAGGCAGGACGGGAAAAGGGACAGCCATGGCCGGGGGATGGGCGCGCGACGACGCGGTGAACGACCAGATCGACATCAGCACGGCAGAGGCCGTGGCCCGCGCAAGGTTGCGCGCGGCGCGGCCTGCGGTCGCGGCACAAAGCGCCTTGGCCTGCATGGAATGCGACGAGCCGATTCCCCAGGCGCGGCGGCTTGCCGTTCCGGGCGTGCAGCTATGCGTGGCCTGCCAGTCCGGGCGCGACCGGGCTTGGCAGCCGGCCGGCGGCATCAACCGGCGCGGCAGTAAGGATTCGCAACTGAAATAGGCGTCTTACCAGCGCAGGACGACCGAACCCCAGCTCAGTCCGCCGCCGATCGCCTCGGTCACGATCACGTCGCCCGGGCGAAACCGGCCCTGAGCATCGGCCACCGACAACGCCAGGGGGATGGACGCAGCCGAGGTGTTGCCGTGATCGGCCACCGTCAGAACGACCTTGTCCATCGAAAGGCCCATTTTCTGCGCTGTGGCCGTGATGATGCGGGCATTGGCCTGATGGGGCACCAGCCAGTCGACATCGGCCGTGGTGAGTCCGGCTTTATCAAGCGCGGTATGGGCGGTCTTGGCCAGCTTTTCGACGGCATGGCGAAACACCAGATTTCCCTGCATCCGCAACTGCCCCGCCGTTCCGGTGGTGGACACGCCGCCATCGACATACAGCAGGTCGCGATACTGGCCGTCGCTGTTCAGGTCGCTGGCCAGAATGCCGCGATCCTCGCTGGCGCCCGCACCCTCCTGACCCTCCAGCACGACCGCGCCGGCACCGTCGCCGAACAGGACGCAGGTGCCGCGGTCCGACCAGTCGAGGATGCGGGAAAAGGTTTCCGATCCGATCACCAGCACACGGCGCGCCATGCCGCTGCGGATCATGGCATCGCCATTGGCCAGCGCAAAGACGAAGCCCGCGCAGACGGCCTGCACGTCATAGGCAAAGCCGTGGGTCATTCCCAGGCCATGCTGGATCATCGTGGCCGAGGCGGGAAAGGTGTGATCGGGTGTCGAAGTCGCCAGGATGATCCCGTCGATATCGTCGGGCCGCAGTCCGGCCTTGTCTAGGGCCGCGCGCGCCGCGCGGATGCCCATGTCGCTGGTGGCCTGCCCTTCGGCGGCAAAATGACGCCGCTCGATCCCGGTGCGGGCGCGAATCCATTCGTCGGTGGTATCCAGCCGTTCCTCGAACCAACTGTTCTCGATCACGCGGTCGGGCAGGTAGTGGCCGGTCCCCAGGACGACGGAACGCAGGGTCACGATGCGGCCTCGGTTCCGGGCGCCGATGCGGCCGCCTGCGCCACGCGCGCGGCCAGTCGATCCTGGAACCCCGAACTGGCCAGCGTGAAGGCCAGCTTGATCGCCGCCGACACGCCCGTCGCATCGGCCGATCCGTGCGATTTGACGATGGTGCCGTTCAGGCCCAGGAAGATCCCGCCATTGACCCGGCGCGGGTCGATCCGCTTTTGCAGGCGTTTGAGCGAGGTCATCGCCAGCAGGGCGGCAAACTTGGACATGATGGAATTCGCAAAGGCGTCCTTGAGAAGGGTGCCGACAAGCTTGGCCGTGCCTTCGCCCGTCTTCAAGGCGATGTTGCCGGTGAAGCCATCCGTGACGATCACATCCACGCGCGTCGAGGGCAGATCGCCCCCTTCGACAAAGCCCACATAGTCGAACTTCCCCGCATCCGTGGCGGCCAGGATCAGATCCTGGGCCTGCTTCAGTTCGGCCCGGCCCTTGTGTTCCTCGGTCCCCACGTTCAGCAGGCCGACGCGGGGCTGCGACAGGCCAAGCCCGTTGCGGGCATAGGACGCCCCCATCAGCGCATATTGCAGCAGATCATGCGCGTCGGCACGGATGTCGGCGCCCACGTCCAGCATGATGTTGAAACCCTGCGGGTTCAGCGACGGCCACAGGCAGGCGATGGCGGGGCGGTTCACGCCCGGCAACTTGCGCAGCCGCAGCATCGACAGGGCCATCAGCGCCCCGGTATTGCCGCAGCTTACGGCAGCCCCGGCCTCGCCCGTCTTGACCGATTCGATGGCGGACCACATGGACGTGCCATCGCCCTTGCGCAGCACCTGACTGGGCTTGTCGTCCATGGTCACGACGCCACCCGCATGGCGGATGTCACACCGTCCGGCCAAGGCCTTGCGCCTGCCCACAAGACGACGAAGCTCGGTCTCGTCGCCATGGACGATGAACCGGATATCGGGGTTCTTGGACGCGCTTTCGGCCATGCCTGCGACAACCGCCGCCGGGCCGCGATCACCCCCCATGGCATCGACCGAAATCACGACGCCGGCCCCAGGGTCAGGGGCGGGCGCTGCGGATGGGGGCACGTCGCGGTCGGTCATCGGGCGCAGATCGCAGGCCCGATCAGGCCGCGTCGTCGTCCAGGTCGATCTCGTTCGCCTGCGCGATCACTTCGCGATCGGCGTAATGGCCGCAGGACGGGCAGACGTGATGGGGACGTTTCAATTCGCCGCAGTTCGAACATTCGTTCGGGTTGCCTGCGACCAGGGCATCGTGCGACCGGCGCATGTTCCGGCGGGACCGGGTGACGCGATTCTGAGGGACAGCCATGTCTCGACCTCGGGTTTGTAGGGGGCAGGACGGACTGGAGTCTTGCGCACCACAGGTTTGGAATTCAAATGAACCGCGCAGATACGCCAGGACGGCCCCGCCCGCAACCCCTTGTGACGGGGCAGGCAGGATGAATTGCACCAAGGACAGCGGTTTCCGCCAGCCCCGATCCCCTGACCGGTGCGCAGCGCCCCGACGATGTGGCGCCGTGGCAACGGTCTGGGCCTAGTCGGCGTCGCGTTCGCGCAGCAGGCGGTCCAGCGCCGCAAAGGGGCGGCGGGTATCGGCAGGAGCCTCGGTCGGCGCTGGTCCGAATTCCGCGTCCGGCGCCCGCGGGTATTCGGGCAAGGCCAAGGCCAGTTCCTCGATCATCACGGCGGCGAGGTCGATGAATTGCCCCAAGGGCTCCAGCGTCTCGTCTGGCATCTCGATCTCGTCGCCCTCGGGGGGACGGACATGGGGCGAATACCGCCGCTCCACCGCCTCGTCGAGGCTGGTTTTGACGGGTTTCAGCGTCACGACGCAGGGCTGGGTGACGCGCGCGCGCAGCCGGCCCGTCAAGGTCCAGGCCTCGCCGCCCTCGGCGCGCAGTTCGCCCTGAAAAACCAGGGCTGACAGGGCGTCGATGCCAAGTTCGCCGGCAATGGCCGCCATCCGCCCGGCGTCGGGCGCCAGGCGAAAGGGGGTGGGGGATCGCGGGTTCAGATGGGCGACGCGCAGGCGTTCGGGCTGCTGTGCGGGCGGGGTCGGGGGGGCGGACATGGCGGGCCTCGGGGCGGTGCCGGCGGGATTGGGCCTGTGAGGCGGCGCCAAACCCGTGGCGGGATTGTCATTCTTGAGCGCGGTTCCCGAGTTTGCTAAGCCGGGCGGGCCGCGTCAACAGCCCCTTGCAAAGGAAATACGGAATGACAGCCCTGAGAAAGATCGTCGTTCTGGCCTTTGCGGCCCTTCTGGGCCTTTCCGCCTGTTCGCCGGTCTACCGCAACCACGGCTTCATCCCCGCGCCCGAGGATTTGTCGCAGGTCATCGTCGGCCAGACCACCGTGGACGAACTGGAGGGACTGATCGGGCGCCCCTCGGCCCAGGGCCTTCTGACGGGGTCGGGCTGGTATTATGTCGGATCGCGCTGGCGCTTTTATGGCCCCACACAGCCGCGCGAGGTGGAGCGCCAGGTCGTCGCGGTATCCTTTGCGCCGGACGGTGTGGTGACGAATGTGGAACGCTTCGGTCTGGAACGCGGGCGCGTCGTCACCCTGTCGCGCCGCGTGACCGAAGGCAGCGTGACCGAAATCTCGCTGATCGGACAGTTGCTGGGCAACCTGGGGAATTTCCAGGCGGCTGACATCATCGACTGACAAGGACATGCGGGCGGCTATACCGCCTGTACGATCCGGTCCGCCAGCATGTGCAGGTCATTGCGATAGCCGGTCCGCGCCGACGGCTGGTCGGGGTCCGAGGTCATGGCGATGGCCACTGCGGGCCGGCGCCCGGCTGCGGGAAAGACATAGATCATCTGCCCGCCATAGCCCCAGCCGTATCGCACCGGCCGGCCGCTGGCCTGGCCCAGGAACCAGCCATAGCCATAGCCCTGCCCGCTGAAGATAGAGGCGGTGCGGCGCTGCCAGCTTTGCGCGATCCAGTCGGCGGGGACCACCTGCCGACCGCCCGCACGGCCACCGTCTGCGTACATCGCGCCGAAGGCCAGCAGGGACCGCGTGCTCATCGCCATCTGGTTGCCGCCCAGATAGATGCCTTGGGGGTCGCGTTCCCAGCCGGTGATCGC
The DNA here is from genome assembly GCF_004310345.1 of Paracoccus subflavus. Lineage (GTDB taxonomy): Bacteria > Pseudomonadota > Alphaproteobacteria > Rhodobacterales > Rhodobacteraceae > Paracoccus > Paracoccus subflavus. The sequence goes on from NZ_SISK01000002.1 coordinate 264,395, forward strand.
AAAGCCGGGCACATCGGCCAGCCAGTCGCGCGCCAGATCCAGCGTGGACCGGCCCGTCACTCGCGTCAGGATCGCCGACACCAGATGGGTAGAGGCCGTCGAATACTGCATCCGCCCGCCCGGATCCTGGGTAAAGGGCGCCGCCAGCGCGGCCCGGACCCAGTTGCGGCTGCTGACCCAGGCGCCGTAATTTGCGCCCGATTGCCGTTCCAGACCCGCCTGCATCGACAGCAGATGGCCCAGCGTCACCGTGGCCAGCCGGGGATCGGGATCGGCGGGCAGGTCGGCTTGCAGGATCGGCGCAATGGGCTGGTCCGGACCGTCAAGGTCGCCCTGCCGAATGGCGATGCCCGCCAAGGCCGAGACGATGGATTTCGACGCCGACTTGATATTGGTCGGGCTGTCGGTGCTAAAGCGGCCATAACCGCGCGCGGCGATCTCGGACCCGTCCGACCAGACGGCGATGGCGCGCAGGTTCTCCAGGCGCTCGGCCTCGGACAGGATCGCGGTCAGGTCGGCTTGCGCCAGCGCGGGGGCGGCAAGCAGCGGGGACAGCGCGGCGGTCAAAAGAAGGGTGCGTCGGTACATGCAGGTTATATGTGCCACCCGGCCCCGCTAGGGGAATCACGGTTGCGTCAGTGCGGACTTGCCGGGCCGCCCTGGCGCCATTAGGGCAGGGACGCCCATTTCAGCAGCACGAAGGCCTGCCATGACCGCGCTTGACGACCTTGCCCCGGTTCCCTTTCACGACGCCGATGCCCGGCAGCGTGCCCGGATGCTGTCGCGGCTGGCCGATACCGAACTGGCCGTTGCCCTGGTGGCCGAGCCCGCAGGCGACACCATCGAATTGCGCATGTTCCCGCTGGAAGGCGGGCCGGTAGCCTTGGCCTGCGACGCCGAGGATCGGCTGGCCGGTTTCCTGGGCGGCCCCGTGGCCTATGCCGCGATGCCGGGGCGGGTTCTGGCCGGGCTGCTGAAAACGCAGGGCTCGGGTCTGCTGGTCAATCCGGGCCAGCCCTCGGAAATGCTGCTGGATCCGGCCATGCTGGACTGGCTGACCGCCGCGCTGTCCGCCGCGCCCCAGGCGACCGATGCCCGGTTGCGCCTGACCCCGCCCGCGCCCTCGGTGGTCGAGGCACTGGCGCAGCCCCTGGCCGAACGGTTGGGCGACATGCGCGGGCTGATCGCAGGTGCCGCGCTTGCCGGGACAGGGGCCGGCCATGTCGTCCTGATCGCCGGGGCCGATCCCGCCCGCCAGCCCGCCATCGCCAAGGCCCTGGCCGAAACGCTGGCCTTTCTGCCCTTTCAGCCGGGCGGGGTCGATGTCAGCTTCACCGATGCCGCGCTGCCTGCGACCGTGCTGCAATTCGACCTGTCGGTCCCCGACGAGCCTGCATCCCAACCGCGTCCGAAAGGCCCGCCAATTCTGCGCTGAGGGTCCAAGCAAGGTTGCGTGATGGGCGCCAAGCTGCAAGAACCGCATGATGCAGAACCGTCACAAAGCCCTGTCCGTCCATCTTCTGACCGCAACCGGCGCCGTGTTGTCCATGCTGGCCATGCTTGCCGCGGTCGAGGGAGAATGGTCGCTGATGTTCCTATGGCTGGTGGTGGCCCTGGTCGTGGACGGCATCGACGGCCCGCTGGCGCGGCGATACGACGTCAAGGTCAATTCGCCGAACTATGATGGCGTGCTGATGGACCTGATCATCGACTATCTGACCTATGTCTTCATCCCGGCCTATGCCCTTTTCAAGTCGGGGCTGCTGTCGGGCTGGACGGGCTGGTTCGCCATAATTGTCATCGTTTATGGCAGCGTGATCTATTTCGCGGACAGCCGCATGAAGACCAAGGACAATTCCTTTTCGGGCTTTCCCGGCTGCTGGAACATGGTCGTGCTGGTGCTGTTCGCGACCGACCCGCACTGGACGGTGATCCTGCTGATCGTGGTCGCGCTGACCGTGGCGATGTTTCTGCCCATCAAGTTCATCCATCCGGTCCGCACCGCACGCTGGCGCGTGGTATCGCTGCCCATCGCGATCCTGTGGTGCGTCTTTGCCGCCCGTGCCGCCTGGGTGGATTTCCATCCCGACAGTTGGGCCAACTGGGGTCTTGTGCCGACATCGTTGTGGTTGATGCTGGCGGGGGCCGCGCAGCAACTGATGCCTGAACGCACCTGACGGGGATGCCCATGAACGTGGCGAAGGCGTTTTTCCGGGGGATCGACCGGACGATCACTCTGCGCAGAGACAGGCGGGGCGATGGCCTGGCCCAGATACCGCGGGTTCGATAGCATGTCACGGCTGCGCTGGATTCTGTCGCGCCTGCGCCGGACCCTGTGGGTGCGTGTGTCGCTCTATGCGCTTCTGGGCGTCGCGGCGGCGGTTGCGGCAAGCCTGGCATCGTTCCTGCCCTGGCCCCTGCCCATCGACATCAGCGCCGAGGCGATCGACAGCCTGCTGAACGTGATCGCCTCGTCGATGCTGGCGGTCACGACCTTTTCGGTCACGGCGCTGACCTCGGCCTATGGGTCGGCCACGTCGAACGCGACGCCGCGCGCGACGACGCTGCTGACCGAGGATGCGTTCATCCAATCGGTGCTGGCGACCTTTATCGGATCGTTCCTGTTCAGCGTCGTGGGCCTGGTCGCGCTGCGCGTCAGCATCTATGGCCCGCAAGGCCGGGCGCTGCTGTTCGTGGTCACGGTGCTGGTCATCATCCTGATCGTGCTGGCCCTGCTGCGCTGGATTCACCAGTTGACCAAGCTGGGGCGTGTCGGCGACACCATCGACAGGCTGGAACAGGCCACCGCCCGGTCGATCAGGGCACGGCTGGATCTGCCCTTTCTGGGCGGGCTCGCCTTGCCCGAGGATGCCCCCGATGGCCCCGCTGTGCTGTCCGATCAGGTCGGCTATGTCCAGTTCATCGATACCGCCGCGCTGTCCGACCTGTGCGAAAAGCGAGGGCTTTACCTGGACATCTTGGTTTTGCCAGGGACGTTTCTGTATCACGGCAGCCCCCTTGTCGTGATCCGGGACCAAACCTTTGCCGAGGATCTGGCAGCCGAAATAAGAGAGGCCTTCACCATCGACAGGGCGCGGTCCTTTGACCAGGATCCCCGTTTCGGCATCATCGCCCTGACCGAGGTCGCTCTGCGTGCGCTGTCGCCCGCCATGAACGACCCCGGCACCGCCATCGACGTGATCGGCCGCCAGACCAGGCTGCTGTCGCTTCTGTCCGAAGGCTGGCACAAGACCGAATTGCACAAGCCCGACTATCCCCGGCTGCGCCTGCCGCCGTTGCGGTACGACGACCTTTACGACGATGCCTTTCATCTGATCGGGCGCGACGCGGCCGGACAGATCGACGTGCTGACCCGGGCGATCAAGGCTCTTGCGGCACTGACCCGCATCGGACCCGAAGCTGCCCGGCAGGCCGCAGCCAAGCAGTTGCACATCGCCTGCGCACGGGGAGCCGAGAATTTGCCCGGTCCGGACAAGGACCGGCTGCGGCGGCTGACGGACGACATGAAAGAGGACGGGCAAACAGGGTGATTTCCGCTTTTCATTTGCCCCTCCTCGCGGCATAGTCCGCGCCATGACCCGGATGCTGGACATTCCCGCCGCCCCGACCGCGCCCCGTGGCGCGCGTCTGGCCGTGACCCTTCGCGGTCTGCTGCTTCTTACGCTGCGCTGAGCGGGTCTTCCGGGCCGCCGCTCAGCCAGGAAGTGCCCGGTTCATCCCCGACAGAACCCGCAAGAGAACAGTATCCCATGTCCGACAAGAACCGCGTCGTCATCTTCGACACCACCCTCCGCGACGGCGAGCAATCGCCCGGTGCCACCATGTCCCACGAGGAAAAGCTGGAAATCGCGTCCCTGCTGGACGAGATGGGCGTGGACATCATCGAGGCGGGCTTTCCCATCGCCTCGGAAGGCGATTTTGCCGCTGTCAGCGCCATCGCCCGGCAGGCGCGGAATGCTGTCGTCTGCGGCCTGGCCCGGGCGCAAATTCCCGACATCGACCGCTGCTGGGAGGCGGTGCGTCACGCGAAACGCCCGCGCATCCATACCTTCATCGGCACATCGCCGCTGCACCGGGCGATCCCGAACCTGGACATGGACCAGATGGCTGAACGGATCGAACAGACCGTGACGCACGCCCGCAACCTGTGCGACAACGTGCAGTGGTCACCCATGGATGCGACCCGGACGGAACACGATTACCTGTGCCGGGTGGTGGAAATCGCCATCAGGGCGGGCGCCACCACGATCAACATCCCCGACACCGTGGGATATACCGCGCCCCGCGAATCGGCCGCGCTGATCCGGATGCTGCTGGAACGCGTGCCCGGCGCCGACACGGTGGTCTTTGCAACTCATTGCCACAACGACCTGGGCATGGCGACCGCCAACGCCCTGGCCGCGGTCGAGGCGGGTGCCCGCCAGATCGAATGCACCATCAACGGCCTTGGCGAACGCGCCGGCAACACCGCGCTGGAAGAGGTCGTGATGGCCCTGAAGGTGCGCCACGACATCATGCCCTTCGACACCGGCATCGACACCACCAAGATCATCGGCATTTCCCGCCGGGTGGCGCAGGTCAGCGGTTTCCCGGTCCAATTCAACAAGGCCATCGTCGGCAAGAATGCCTTTCTGCACGAATCGGGCATCCATCAGGACGGCGTGCTGAAGAACGTCGAAACCTTCGAGATCATGCGCCCCGCCGATATCGGCCTGAACGAAACCAATATCGCCATGGGCAAGCATTCGGGCCGCGCCGCGCTGCGGGCCAAGCTGTCCGATCTGGGATATGACGTGGGCGACAACCAGTTGAAGGATATCTTCGTGCGGTTCAAGGCCTTGGCCGACCGCAAGAAAGAGGTCTATGACGAGGATATCGTGGCCCTTGTCCAGGACGCCTCGGCCAACACGGGCGACGATTTCCTGCAAGTGAAGCATCTGCGTGTCGTCTGTGGCAGCGATGGACAGTCGGCGGACCTGACCATGATCGTGGACGGGCAGGAAAAGACCGTTCACGCGACCGGCGACGGTCCCGTCGATGCCTGCTTCAGGGCGGTCAAGCAGATATTCCCGCATACTGCGATGTTGAAGCTGTATCAGGTCCATGCCGTGACCGAGGGCACCGACGCGCAGGCCACCGTCTCTGTGCGGATGGAGGAGGACGGCCGCATCGTCAACGGCCAGGCTTCCGACACCGATACGATCCTTGCCTCGGTCAAGGCCTATGTGGGCGCGCTGAACCACCTGATCGTCCGCCGCACCCGCGCAGGCAGGGACGGCAAGGAAATCAGCATGTATTCGCATTGACCGGTCCGGCCCGGCCCCCTGCTTGCCGGGGTCGGGCATGTCATTCGACGGGGGTGATTCGGTCAGAACGGCATGGGTCTGGCTTTTGCAACCGGCAGCTTAACTGGACCATGCCTGCCGGTTGCGGCCGGTGAATGCTGGAGAATAAAGATCCCAGTTCGCCAGCCCATGAAGCGTAATTTTCTTTCAATCGCGTCGGTCCCATATTAAACGGATATACGGTCGCCCGAGGATGGGACTGGCGGTGGAAAAGGGAATTTTAACGATGAAGATGGTTATCGCGGCGTCGATCCTGGCGCTGACATGTGGCGTGGCACAGGCAGCAACCTGCACGTCCACCTATCAAAACGGCAACGGAAACGGAAAAACCAAGTCTGTGACCTATATGCTGGAACAGGGCAGCGCCACTGTGGTTGCGGACTGCTATTCGAACAACGATACGAATACTATCGACGCCAGCTTTGCCATTGGCGGCATCAGCAACTGGATGCTGGCGGACAAGACCGATGACAATGATGCCTATCTGGATGGCGGTTTCAGCCAGTTCGGCGCGGGGACCTGGTCGGTCGTGAACCCGCTGGGCTATGAAAGCATCATGGTCACGCTGAAGCAGGGCAGGTCGTTTGCGGCTTTCCTGCTGGATTCCACGGCGCCTCTCTCGGGGATCTGGAACACGTTCGGTCCGGGCCAAGGCACCGGCGGCCTGTCTCACGCGTCTGTCTATTTCTCGGGCGACACGGCCCCGGCGCCGGTTCCGCTGCCCGCGGGTGTGGCCCTGCTGCCGGCCGGTCTGGCGGGCCTGGCCTTGCTGCGCCGTCGCCGCAAGGCCGCCTGAGAGCTGTCTGACACGATTGCAAGGGCGCCCATGCCGGTCATGGGCGCCTTTTTCATGTCAGCGGCCCGTCTTGCCCGATGATGACAATATGTGCCTTGTTCCGCCCATTGCGGGAACGGGGCTTTCGTGTTGCAACCGAGGCTTCTATACGGGGTCACGGCCTGCGCGGCGATTCCGCGCGAGCGATCCGACGCGAACAAGAACGGGCAGGGCCGGAGAAACCGGCGCGAAAGGATAACGGGCATGGCATTCGGTGGTCTGTTTTCGACCGACATCGCAATCGACTTGGGGACGGCGAACACGCTGATCTATGTCAAGGGCAAGGGTATCATCCTGAACGAGCCCTCGGTCGTGGCCTATCACGTCAAGGACGGCAAGCGTCAGGTGCTGGCCGTGGGCGAGGATGCCAAGCTGATGCTGGGCCGCACGCCCGGCAGCATCGAGGCGATCCGCCCGATGCGCGAAGGCGTCATCGCCGATTTCGACAGCGCCGAGCAGATGATCAAGCATTTCATCAAGAAGGTCTTCAAGCGCACCAGCTTTTCCAAGCCCAAGGTCATCGTCTGCGTGCCCCATGGCGCGACGCCCGTCGAAAAGCGGGCGATCCGCCAGTCGGTGCTGTCGGCGGGCGCCCGCAAGGCGGGCCTGATCGCCGAACCGATCGCGGCGGCCATCGGCGCGGGGATGCCCATCACCGAACCCACCGGATCCATGGTCGTGGATATCGGCGGCGGCACGACCGAGGTTGCGGTCCTGTCGCTGGGCGACGTGGTCTATGCCCGGTCGGTCCGCATCGGCGGCGACCGCATGGACGAGGCGATCATTAACTATCTGCGCCGCAACCAGAACATGCTGATCGGCGAATCCACGGCCGAACGTGTCAAGACCAGCATCGGCACCGCCCGGATGCCCGACGACGGGCGCGGCGCCACGATCATGGTCCGGGGCCGCGACCTTCTGAACGGCATCCCCCGAGAGATCGAGATCAGCCAGGCCATGGTCGCCGAGGCGCTGGCCGAGCCCGTGCAGGCCATCTGCGAGGCGGTGATGGTCGCGCTGGAGGCGACGCCGCCCGATCTGGCCGCCGACATCGTCGATCGGGGCGTGATCCTGACCGGCGGCGGGGCGATGCTGGGCGACCTGGATCTGGCGCTGCGCGAACAGACGGGCCTGTCGATCACCCTGGCCGATCAGCCGATGAGCTGCGTGGCGCTGGGCACGGGCAAGGCGCTGGAATATGAAAAGCAGCTTCGCCACGTCATCGACTACGACAGCTAAGGAGCGGCGGTTTATGGCTGCCCATACGGGGTTCGCCTGAATGGCACGCAGGGGACCGGATTTCGCGACCCCTGTCCGGCGCGTGCTGATCGGATTGCTGGCTCTGGTGCTGATCGGGCTGTTCCTGTTCTGGCGCATCGACAGCCCGCGTGCCGAACGGATGCGCATCGCCATCGTCGATCGGATGGTGCCCGGTCTTGACTGGGCGCTGGCGCCGGTCACGCAGGTCAGCCAGATGATCGGCGGGCTTCAATCCTATGCCCGGATCTATCAGCAGAACCAGGAACTGCGGCGCGAGTTGCAGAAGATGCAGGCCTGGAAAGAGGCGGCCGTCCAGTTGGAGCAGGAGAATTCCAAGCTGATGGCGCTGAACAACGTCCGCATCGACCCGGCGCTGACCAGCGTGACGGGCGTGGTGATGGTGGATAGCGGGTCGGCCTTTCGTCAGTCTGTGCTGCTGAACGTGGGCTCTGACGACGGCATCGTCGAGGGATGGGCGACCATGGACGGGCTGGGCCTGGTGGGGCGGATTTCGGGCGTGGGACGCCGGACCAGCAGGGTGGTGCTTCTGACCGATCCGTCCTCGCGCATTCCGGTTTCTGTCCTGCCCTCGGGCGAACGCGCGCTGCTGAAGGGCGATAATACCTCCCTGCCGTTTCTGGACTTCATCGAGACGCCTGACAACGTGCGGCCGGGCGACCGGGTCGTGACCTCGGGCGACGGGGGGGTATTCCCGCCGGGCCTGCTGGCGGGACAGGTGGTGCAGGGCAGGGACGGCCGGATGCGGCTGCACATGGCCGCCGATTACGGGCGGCTGGAATTCCTGCGGGTGCTGCGGTCCCATCCGGCGGAAACGGTGGCGGATTCGGGGGCGGTCATTCCGGTGGGCGACAAGGGGCTGATCGGCCCGCAGATGCCCGTCTCGCCGGTCGAGGCGGCTGTCGCCTCGGACCCCTTGTCCACAGGGACGGAATGATGCGCCGCCCGGTCGTGACCGGCACGCTGCTGTTCGGCGCGGCCATGGCGGCGCTGCTGTTCCTGCGCCTGCTGCCGCTGTCGGCGGGGGTCGTCCGGCTGCCCGGCCCGGATGTGGCGCTGTGTCTCGCGATGGCCTGGGTATTGCGCAGGCCCGACCAGCTTGCGGCCCCGGTGATCGCGCTGGCCTTTCTGGTCCAGGATATCCTTTTGTTTCACCCGCTGGGGTTGTGGCCGGCCATCGTGCTGCTGGGAACCGAGACCGCACGCTTGCGTGAGGGGCGTTGGCGCGACCAGCCGTTCATGGTTGAATGGCTGCGCATCGCCACGCTGATCGGTTTGATGATGTTGGCATATCGTATCGTGCAGGTGTTGTTCATGATGCCGGTTCCGGCCCTGGGTCAGGTGATCCTGCATTTCATCGCCACCGTCGCCGCCTATCCCCTGGTGGTGCTGGCGGCGCGGTTTCTGCTGGGATTGCGTCCTGCCATGCCGCTGGATGTCGATATGACAGGGGCTGCGCGATGACCCGGAACGCCGCCCGTCCCGGAGACGAGGCCGGTTCCTCGGTCACGCGCCGGGGCCTGATGCTGGCGGGCCTTCAACTGGGCGTAGTGACGACCTTGGCGCTGAAGCTGCGGTCGATGCAGGTCGAACAGGCCGAGGAATTCCGCCTGCTGGCCGACGGCAATTCCATCAAGATCCGCCTTCTGGTGCCCGCGCGCGGGCTGATCCATGACCGCAACGGCATCATCATCGCCGGCAACGAACAGAACTATCGCGTCACCCTGACGCGCGAGGAGGCGGGCGGCGATGTCGAACCCGTCCTGCGCCGTCTGGCACGCCTGATCCCCATCAGCGAGGCGCGCATGGCCGAACTGCTGGAGGAATTCACAAAGCGCAGCGCCGTGACGCCCATCGTTCTGGCCGACCGGCTGAGCTGGGAACAGTTCAGTTCGATTGCCGTCAACGCGCCGTCCCTGGCGGGTGTCACGCCCGAGGCGGGCCTGTCGCGCGCCTATCCGCGCGCGGGCGATCTGGCGCATGTGCTGGGCTACGTCGGCCCCGTATCCGATTACGACCTGTCCAAGATCGAAAATCCCGATCCCGTCCTGATGCTGCCCGAATTCCAGCTTGGCAAGGTCGGCTTCGAGGCCCGGATGGAGGATGTGCTGCGCGGCAAGGCCGGCCAGCGCCGTGTCGAGGTGAACAGCGCCGGGCGCGAGATGCGCCAACTGTCCCGGCAAGAGGGCGATCAGGGCGCCACGGTGCAGATGACGCTGGATGCGCAGTTGCAGAACTATGCCGCGCAGCGCATGGGGGCCGAAAGCGCTGCCGCCGTGGTCATGGATGCCCAGACCGGGGACATCCTGACGATCTGTTCGTCGCCCAGCTTCGATCCCAACAAGTTCGTGCGCGGCATTTCGTCGGCAGATTACAAGGCGCTGATGAACCACGATCACCGCCCCCTGGCCGACAAGACGGTGCAGGGCGTTTATCCGCCCGGTTCGACCTTCAAGATGATCACGCTGCTGGCCGGGCTGGAATCGGGACTGATCACCCCCGGTTCGCGGTTCTATTGTCCCGGCTATACCACGGCCGGGGGCCGCAGGTTCCACTGCTGGAGCCGGGGCGGACATGGCAGCATGGACGCGGTCAACGGCCTGTCGCAAAGCTGCGACGTGTATTATTACGAACTGGCGCAGAAGATCGGTATCGACCGCATCGCCGACATGGCCCGCAGGCTGGGCCTGGGACAGCGCCATGACCTGCCCATGTCCGCCGTGGCCGACGGGATCGCGCCCGACGGTGCCTGGAAACAGGCGCGCTACGGCCAGGCCTGGCAGGTGGGCGACAGCCTCAACGCCTCGATCGGGCAGGGCTATGTGCTGGCCTCTCCCTTGCAATTGGCGGTGATGACCGCCCGCATCGCCTCGGGCAGGGAGGTCCGTCCCCGCCTGGTCCGGGCCATCGACGGCGTAACTCAGCCAGAGCCCGATTTCCCGGATCTGGGGCTGTCGCCCGAAAATCTGCGCATCGCCCGGCTGGGCATGGACGAGGTGATGAACGGCGCCCGCGGCACCGCCCGGCGGTCGCGCATCCTGCGCGAGGACTGGCGCATGGCGGGCAAGACCGGCACCAGTCAGGTCCGCAACATCACCGCCGCAGAACGCGCCCGCGGTGTCATCTCGAACGATCAACTGCCCTGGAACCGGCGCGATCATGCACTGTTCGTGTGCTATGCTCCTGTCCAGGCGCCGCGCTATGCGGTGTCGGTGGTGGTCGAACATGGCGGCGGCGGATCGGCCGTGGCTGCGCCGGTGGCTCGCGACATCCTGCTGTTTGCGCTGGCGGGCGGACTGCCGCCCCTGGACGCGGTGCCCGACGATCAGCGCGCGGCGATGGAAGAGCGCCACAATGCCATGACCCTGTTCGCGCCCGAGGCGCCCCGACTGACGCGGGCCTGAGGCGATGTCCTATCTTGACTACAACGTCGCCCATACCCCCACCGGCCTTCGCAAGATCCTGTATCTGAACTGGCCCTTGGTCTTTCTGATCGCCGCCGTGGCCTCGATCGGGTTTCTGATGCTGGTATCCGTGGCCGGGGGACAGGTGGATACCTGGGCCAAACCGCAGATGTACCGTTTTGCCGCCGGGATGGTCATCATGCTGGGTCTGGCCTTTGTGCCGATGTGGTTCTGGCGCGGGATTTCCATTCCGGCCTATGTCTGCTGCTTTCTCTTGCTGATCGCGGTCGATATGGTGGGGGTAATCGGCATGGGCGCGCAGCGCTGGATCGACATCGGGCCGATCCGACTGCAACCGTCCGAACTGATGAAGATCGCGCTCGTGCTCCTGCTGGCGGCCTATTACGACTGGCTGGCCCCGCACCGCGTATCGCGTCCGCTGTGGGTGCTGATCCCGGTGGTGCTGATCCTGGCGCCGACCGCGCTGGTGCTGATCCAGCCGGATCTGGGCACCTCGATCATGCTGGTGGCCGGGGGCGGCATCGTGATGTTCGCGGCGGGGGTGTCCTTGTGGTATTTCGGCGCGGTGATCGCCGCCGCCGTGGGGCTGGTGGCGGCGGTGATGAAAAGCCGCGGGACCGACTGGCAACTGCTCAAGGACTATCAGTTCCGCCGCATCGACACGTTCCTGGACCCTGCCGCCGATCCGCTGGGCGCAGGCTACAACATCATTCAAAGCCAGATCGCGCTGGGATCGGGCGGCTGGTCGGGTCGGGGTTTCATGCAGGGCACGCAGTCGCGGCTGAACTTTCTGCCTGAAAAGCACACCGACTTCATCTTTACCGTTCTGGCCGAGGAATTCGGCTTTGTCGGCGCCATGTCGCTGCTGGGACTTTACACGCTGATCATCGGGTTCTGCCTGTATTCGGCGCTGACCAACCGCGACCGGTTTGCCGCCCTGATCACCATCGGCATCAGCGGGACGTTCTTTTTGTATTTCGCCATCAACATGGCGACCGTGATGGGGATGCTGCCCGCCAAGGGCTCGCCGCTGCCGCTGGTCAGTTATGGCGGAACCTCGCTGATGATCCTGATGCTGGGCTTCGGTCTTGTGCAGGCGGCCCATGTCCACAGGCCGCGATGACCATGCGCGTCCTGTTTGCCGCCCGCGACACGCTGTGGACTGACTGGGCGCCCGCCCTGACGCGCCTTGCCCCCGAGATGGAACTGATCCGCGCCGACGATCAGGCCGATCCGGCCAGCATCGATGCCATCGTCTTTGCTCCCGGCGGCCCGGTCAGCGATCTGTCGCCCTATGTGAACGCTCGTCTGGTCCAGAGCCTGTGGGCCGGGGTCGAGCGGATCGTGACCAATCCCACGCTGACCCAGCCCCTGGCGCGCATGGTCGATCCGGGCCTGGCGCGCGGCATGGCCGAATTCTGCACCGGCTGGTGCCTGCGCGCGCATCTGGGCATGGATGCCTATGCCCAGGACGGCGTGTGGCGCCACGATCTGTCCCCGCCCCTGGCCGATGCCCGCCGGATCACCATCCTTGGCATGGGTGAGTTGGGCCGCAGCGTTTCGGCCATGTTGGGCGGGATCGGGTTCCGCCTGACGGGCGTCAGCGCCTCGGCCCGCCCGGTTCCGGGGGTCGAGGTTCTTGGCCCCGGCGATCTGCGCCAAGCCCTGTCGGGGGCCGAGATTCTGGTCAACCTGCTGCCCGACACGCCGCAGACCCGGAACCTTCTGGATGCGGATCGCCTGTCATGGCTGCCGCGGGGGGCATGGCTCATCAATCCGGGCCGAGGAACGGTTCTGGACGAAGCGGCCTTGATGGCGTCGATCGAGGCAGGGCATCTGGCCCATGCCGTTCTGGACGTCTTCCGGACCGAGCCGCTGCCCCCCGACCATCCTTTCTGGTCCGAGCCGCGCATCACCGTCACCCCCCATATCGCCGCCCATACGCGCCCCGAGACAGCCGCACCCGTCGCCATCGACAACATCCGCCGCGCCCTGGACGGTCGGCCCGTCCTGCATCTGGTGGACAGGCGCAAAGGCTATTGACGCAAGGGAAGTTAACTTTTTTCAGGATGCTGACCCCGGCGCACTGCTGTAGCGTTGCAGGCGATTGCGGCTAAACGAATATGGACAATAGGCAAAACAGGACGATGACAGGGCAGGATGGCACACTTCGCCGCGTTTTGCTGACGGAAACGCGGGATCTGCATGACGAACTGGACCGGCAGGTCGGCGCCTTTTCGGATGCGGCAGGATACGGCGCCTTTCTGGCGGGCAGCCATGCGTTCCGGGCGGCGATCGAACCGCAGCTTGTTTCCATGCGGGAATGGCCGGTGCAGCCCTTGGCGGACCTGATCGGGCAGGATCTTGCCGATCTGGGCAAGCCCTGTCCCCCGCCGGTTTCCGGGCCGCTTTTGTCAAGCCGCGCCGCACGGGCAGGGGCGTGCTATGTGCTGGAAGGTTCGGCCTTGGGCGCAAGGCTTCTGGCACGACGGGCGGCGGCCTTGGGGTATACCGGCGATCATGGCGCGCGGCATCTGGCGGCGCAAACCGCCCAGCGGCGGCGCTGGACCCGGTTCCTGGATTGGCTGGAACAGGCCGATGTGCCGCACCCCGAGGCTGTTCGGGCCGCGCGAGGCATCTTTGCCCTTGCGCTGCGGGCCTATGGCGCGAAGGCTGCGGCATGACCCGGAACGCGGCCTTTGACGCCGATCTTGCCGGCAAGCCGATCGACCTGACGAATTGCGACCGCGAGCCGATCCATATTCCCGGCAGCATCCAGCCGCACGGCTGCCTGCTGGCCTGCGACCACGCGGCCCGCATAGTGCATTTTCGTTCGGACAATGCCTGCGACATGCTGGGCCTGACCGGCGACCCGCTGGACATGCCGTTGTCGCAGGTGATCGGCGGGGATGCGGCCCATGCGCTGCTGAATGCCCTGGCGGTGACGGGCAATCGCCCGCACCCGTCGCTGGTTTTCGACATCGAGGTCAACGGACGCCGGCTGGATGCCACGATCCACCGCTATGACAATCGCACCATCATCGAGTTCGAACCCCCATCGACCCGGCTTGGACAGGTTATCAGCCTGTCCCGCATCGTCATCGAACGGCTGAAGGCGACCCAGACAGTCGAACAGCTAGTCCAGCAGACCGCGATGCTGATGCAGGCGCAACTGGGATACGACCGCGTGATGGTCTATGAACTGGGCGAGGACGGCTCGGGCAAGGTCGTCAGCGAGGCCAAGCTGGACCACCACGAAAGCTTTCGCGGCCAGTATTTCCCGGCGGGCGACATTCCCCGGCAGGCGCGGGCGCTGTATCTGCGCAACCCCATCCGGGTGATCGGCGACGCGGCCTTTACGCCGGTTCCCATTGGGGGCGCCGATTCGAACCACGCCCCCCTGGATCTGTCCCACGCCCATCTGCGCAGCGTGTCCCCCATTCATTGCGAATATCTGTCCAATATGGGGGTTTCGGCCTCGATGTCGGTGTCGATCATCATCGATGGCGCGCTGTGGGGGATGGTGGCCTGCCACCACTATGCGCCAAAGGTGCTGACCATGGCGGAACGCGCCGCCGCCGAGATGGTGGGCGAATTCCTATCGATGCATCTCGACGCGCTGAACAGGCGGCAGGCACGCGAAGGGGAACTGACCGCTCGCGCCGCACTGGACGATCTGCTTGTCAATGCCACCCGGTCCGAGGATGCGGGCCCCGCCCTTCGGACACGGCTGCCGCAACTGTCGCGGCTGATCCCGGCGGACGGGGCAGCGATCTGGTTTGACGGAGCTTGGTCCCCCATCGGCCATGCGCCGACCCAGGACCAGGCTGCGCCCCTGCTGGCGCTGGCCTGCGGCCTGGCCGAGGGGCAGGTCTTTCACACCGCCCGCCTGTCCGGCCTGCTGCCGGATGCGCCCGACCTGACCGCGCTTGCTGCCGGCGTGATGATCGTGCCCCTGTCCAAACGGCCTCGCGATTTCCTTTTTTATTTCCGCAAGGAGGCCGTGCTGACCCTGGACTGGGCGGGCGACCCGAACAAGACCTATGACACCGGCCGATTCGGCGACCGCCTGACCCCGCGCAAGAGCTTTGCCATCTGGAAGGAAACCGTCCGCGACACCAGCCACCCCTGGACCGACTCTGACCGCCGCTTTGCCGAGGCGCTGCGGATTGCCGTGGTCGAGGTGCTTCTGTTCAACAACGAAGTCCTGGCCGACGAACGCAGCCGCGCGGCGGTGCGCCAAAGGGTTCTGAACCGGGAACTGAACCACCGGGTCAAGAACATCCTGGCGGTCATCCAGTCGCTTGTCAGCCGCAGGCCCCCCGAGGGTCACTCTATTGACGACTACATCCGCACACTGCGCGGGCGGATCCGTGCGCTGGCCCATGCCCATGACCAGGTGATCCGCGACGAACATGGCGGTTTGCTGGGCGACCTGCTGGGCGCCGAACTTGGCCCCTATCTGGGCGAGGGGGGCACTGTGGCGCTGGACGGGCCTGCCGTTGCGCTGGATGGCCGGGCCTTTTCGGTAATGGCGCTGATCTTTCATGAAATGGCGACCAATGCCGCGAAATATGGGGCCTTGTCGCATCCCGACGGAACGCTGACGGTCCGATGGCAGGTCGATGACGACGGGCGTTGCCGCATCGACTGGACCGAAACCGGCCTGACGGACCTTGCCCCGCCCACCCGCACGGGGTTCGGCTCGGCGCTGGTGGAACAGTCGCTGCCCTTCGATTTGGGCGGGCAAAGCCGGATCGAATTCCGCCCGTCCGGCGTTCAGGCCGAATTCATCCTGCCTGCCCAGTTCGTCCGCCGTCTGCGCCCGGATGCCGCAGGCCCAGGCCACCGCCCGACCCCCGAACAGCCGCGTGTTCCCGGCACCGGGCTTGCCGGGCGGCGCGTTCTTGTGGTCGAGGATCAAACCCTGATCGCCATGGCGCTGGAAGCCGATCTTCAGGATCATGGGATGGAGATCGCCGGCCGGACGGCCACGGTCGCGGGCGCGCTGGCGCTGATCGACCGCGACCTGCCCGATCTGGCGGTGCTGGACGTGAATCTTGCAGGAGAGCTTTCGATGCCCGTGGCCGAACGGCTGCATGCAGAAGGCATTCCGTTCGTCTTTGCCACGGGCTATGGGGCCGACTTTGCCAGACCCGATCTGTTTTCCGCCGTTCCGGTCGTCAGCAAGCCGTATCGCGCCGCCGATGTCGTGACCAAGCTGGCCGAGGCCGAATTGCGGATGGCCGCCCCTTCGGCGTGACGGCGGCCCGGAAAGGATTCAGGCGCAATGTCGGGCAGCACGCTGAAGGGACAGATGGCCACGGTATTGGTCGGCTTGGCGGGGGTGGCTGCGTTCTGGATGTTGCGGCTGCCGCTGCCATTCCTGTTCGGCCCCATGATCGCCGCGCTGGCGGCGGCGCTGGCGGGGATGCGCCTGACGGGTCTGGGACCTGTTTCGGTCGCGGCCCGCGCCGTGCTGGGGCTGGCGATCGGCGCGTCGGTGACGCCTGCGCTGGTGGCCGTCCTGCCGTCGATGCTGGCATCCTTGGCCATCATTCCCGTCTATACCGCGATCATCGGCCTGATCGGCGTGCCGTTCTTTTGCCGGGTCTGCGGCTTTGATCCGGTGACGGCCTTTTATGCGGCGATGCCGGGCGGGGCGACCGACATGGCCATCTTCGGTGCCGAAGCCGGGGGCAACATGCGCCAGATCGCGCTGGTGCATGTCACTCGGCTGCTGGTCATCATGGTGGTCGCGCCGCTGCTGCTGGTTCTGGCCTATGGCGTGGAACTGTCCCGCCCCATCGGCCTGCCCGTCACCCAGATTCCCGTGTCCGAACTGGCGATCATGGCGGCAGCCGCCTTGGCCGGATGGAAAGGGGCTGAACGTCTGGGCCTGTTCGGCGCAGCCATCGTCGGTCCCCTGATCCTGGCCGCCGTCCTGTCGTTGTCCGGCATCCTGCACATGCGCCCCCCGCGCGAGGCGCTGCTGGCGGCCCAGTTCCTGATCGGGATCGAGATCGGCGTCAGCTATGCGGGCATCACGCTGCGCGAGCTGCGCGAAACCGTCGCGGGCGGGGTGGCCTTTGTCCTGATCCTGGCCATTGTGGCCGGGGCCGTCACCGAGGTCGTGACAGTGACCGGCCTTGCCCCGCCGGTCGAGGGCTTCCTGGCCTTCATCCCCGGCGGACAGGCGGAAATGTCGATGCTGGCCCTGATCGCGGGGGTCGATCTGGGGTTCGTGGTTGCCCACCACCTGACGCGCATGGTTCTGGTGCTGACCGCCGCGCCGATCCTGTTCCGCCTGATCCGCCACTGGCAGCGGCGGCGAGGTTGATGCTATCCGGGAACCAGGCATCGCCGATCAACGGCCGGGGGACCATGTCGTCATGAACGCCAACCTGTTCGACATCTTGCACAACGCCATTCCGGACTTCGGGGCCCTGGCGATCGAGACGGTCGGGGGCGGGCGCCTCCTTTATGGCGATCTTGTGGAAAGATCCGGGCGGATGGCCAATGCGCTTGTGGCGCTTGGCGTCGCGCCCGGCGACCGGGTGGCGGCCCAGGTCGAGAAATCGCCCGAGGTCATCGTCCTGTATCTGGCGACCGTCCGGGCCGGCGCGGTGTTCCTGCCCCTGAACACCGCCTATACGTCCGCCGAGATGGATTATTTCGTCGCCGATGCGCAGCCTGCCGTGCTGGTCTGCGATCCGGTGCGGGTAGACGGGCTGTCGGATGCGGCAGGCCGGGCGGGAACGCGCATCGTCACGCTGGACGCCGCGGGGCAGGGCAGCCTGACGGATCTTGCCGCCGGGGCGCCCGCCGATTTCGCCACCGTGCCGCGCGAGGCCGAGGATCTGGCGGCGCTGCTCTATACCTCGGGCACGACGGGGCGGTCCAAGGGGGCGATGCTGACCCATGGCAACCTGGTCTCGAATGCGGCGGCGCTGCGCGAGGCGTGGCATTATGGGGCAAGTGACGTGCTGATCCACGCCCTGCCGATCTTTCACACCCACGGGCTGTTCGTGGCCAGCAACGTGACGCTGTTCTCCGGCGCTTCGATGATCCTGCTGCCGCGCTTCGACCCCGACTGCATCCTGGCGCTGATGGACCGCGCGACTGTGCTGATGGGGGTGCCGACCTTTTACACCCGCTTGCTGGGCGACGACCGGCTGGACCGCAACCGGGCCGCCCGGATGCGGCTGTTCATTTCCGGATCGGCGCCGCTGCTGGCCGACACGCATCGCGCCTGGCAGGCCCTCACCGGCCACGCGATCCTGGAACGATACGGCATGACCGAGACGAACATGAACGCCTCGAACCCGTATCACGGCGACCGGATCGCGGGCACCGTGGGCCTGCCCCTGCCGGGGGTCCGGATCGCCGTGACCGATCCCGATTCGGGTCGGGAACTGCCGAGGGGCGAGATCGGCATGATCGAGGTGCGGGGCCCCAACGTGTTCAAGGGATATTGGCGGATGCCCGACAAGACCGCTGCCGAACTGCGCGCAAACGGGTTCTTCATAACCGGCGATCTGGGACGTTTCGACGACCGGGGCTACCTTCATATCGTCGGGCGCGCCAAGGATCTGGTCATCACCGGCGGTTACAACGTCTATCCCAAGGAAATCGAGGACGCGATCGATGCCCTGCCGGGGGTGGCCGAATCCGCCGTCATCGGCCTGCCCCATCCCGACCTGGGCGAGGCCGTGACGGCCGTGGTGGTGCCCGACGCGCCGGATGCCGCGTCTGAATCCGCCGTTCTCGCGGCCCTCGACGGTCGGCTTGCACGGTTCAAGCAACCCCGGCGGGTGCTGCCGGTCGATGAACTGCCGCGCAACACCATGGGCAAGGTGCAAAAGAACCTGCTGCGCGAACGGTTCGCCGATCTTTATCTTGGCAAGAATTAGGCATCGTCGCGGACGGCGCGGTGCTGCAGAGCCATGATGGCCAGGGCGACGGGCAGAATGCAGAGGCGGCTCAAGGCGGTCCGCCGTCCTGCCTGGGCCCTTGGCAGATCCGGCCGGCCATGCGACATCTGGCGGATGAAAGCATCTGTCTGCATGATGGCGATCTGCCTGGCCACCGGGGCGGAGGCCCGCGATCTGCGCATTGCCACCTATGATCCCGGCCTGTCGCGCAAGGGGCCCGGCCTGCTGCTGCGCGACATCCGCCGGTCCGATCCGCAGGTGCTGGCGGCGGCGCAGGTGATCGCTGCGGTGGCGCCCGATGTGATCGTCCTGACCGGACTGGACTGGGATCACGACGGTCTGGCGCTGGCGGCCTTTGCCGAGGTTCTGGGGGCTGCGGGCCATCCGATGCCGCACAGATTTGCCGGCCGCCCGAACAGCGGCATGGCGACGGGCCTTGATCTGGACGGCGATGGCCGGACGGGAGGGGCAGAGGACGCGCAGGGGTTCGGACAGTTTTCCGGGCAGAACGGCATGGCGGTCCTGTCGCGGCTGCCCCTGGGGCCGGTCACCGATCATTCCGCGACCCTGTGGCGCGACCTGCCGGGCAACCTGATGCCCCCCGCCGGGCCCGGCGTGGCCGAGGCGCAGCGCCTGTCATCGACCGCGCATTGGGACGTGCCGATTCTGACGGACGGGGGGCCGCTGCACCTCTTGGCCTGGTCCGCGACGCCGCCGGTCTTTGACGGACCCGAAGATCGCAACGGCCGCCGCAATCACGACGAGGCGGCCTTCTGGCTGCACCACCTGCCCTCGGCGTCCTTTGTGCTGATCGGCAATCCGAACCTGGATTTGGTGGATGGCGAGGGCCGGCCCCAGGCGATGACCGCGTTGCTCGACCATGCGCAGGACCCCCGGCCCCGGGGCGCGTTCCAGCCCGAACAGGCGGGGGCCAATGCATCCCATCGTGGCGACCCGGCGCTGGATACCGGCGTTTTCGATGAAGCGGGGCCAGGAAACCTGCGTGTGGATTACGTCCTGCCGGCCATTTCGCTGCGCGTCACGGACAGCGGCGTATTCTGGCCCGCGCCCGACGATCCCCTTGCCACGGCGGTCGAGGCCGCCTCGAACCACCGGCTTGTCTGGGTCGATATCGACCCCCGGTCGCTGGCGGCGATGCAGGAAGGCCCATAGGCGGTCGGCAAGGCCGCATTGGACCTCTGGACATGGTCGGATC
The DNA here is from genome assembly GCF_004310345.1 of Paracoccus subflavus. Lineage (GTDB taxonomy): Bacteria > Pseudomonadota > Alphaproteobacteria > Rhodobacterales > Rhodobacteraceae > Paracoccus > Paracoccus subflavus. The sequence goes on from NZ_SISK01000002.1 coordinate 284,449, forward strand.
GGCCATGACGGCAGGATGATCCCGCCTTGCGGATCGCCGCCCGGACCCGTGCAGGGCAGGGGGGCCGCCCGCCAATGGAAAGCATGGTCCAGTGACGCGCGACTAATTATTCCGCAACGAGCGGAAGCCCATTGAGGATCTTTCCCTTCGGATAATATCAAGCACCGTCAAATGCTTATCCTTCCTGATTGCGGAATAATTAGTCACATGGCGCTTTGATCGTAAGTCATTGTTTTTGCTAAGTTCGGCGCTTATTGCGGCAACGATTGCGGAAGCTTCTTCGACTCACGCTGTTTCGACAGCACATCTACTATGGCAGCAAGTGCGTCAGGGGTAACCCCGCGCTCATAGGCACCATCGTTCTTCGCAATTTGGTATAGGCGCGCAACATCCGTGGGCGCGGTGGCAGGATCGGCCAAGCGCCGGTCGAAATCCTGCGCTTCCACACCCGAGATCATGGCAGTGACGACGCGGTTGACAACCGGAGTGCTGCAAAGTCGCAAAATTCGAATAATAGCTTTTTCGTCTTCCGTGAGTCCTGGAAGCGTTCCCCCTTCCTCGTGGATCCCCAACGCTGCAACCAGGTCTCCTAAATTTGACAGTCTACCTTGTGGTAGCAAAGCCTCTGAAATCCCCAGCTTCTGGCAAATCTGCCGGAGTACTGCTGGTTTGGGCTTTGTTCGACCAGTTTCATAATTCGCAAGAGCAGACCGCGTGATGCCAACACGACGGCTGAAAGCCTCTTGGCTTTCATCGCCTCTCAGCGCACGCAAGCGGGCAGCAACGCTGTCTGTGCTGATCTGTGTTGACATGTGCTGTTTTGTGTATAAACTGTGTACTTGTGTATGTTTGCACAAAGGCTTTGGCATGGCAACCGAACTTGAACTCGCCCGCGAAGAACTGCGCCGCCAAGGCAAGTCGATACCGCAGTGGGCGGAGGACAATGGCTTTCCTGCGCGGGCTGTTCGGGCTGTGCTCTACGGCCATAACAAAGGTCTGCGGGGCCAGAGCTTTCGGATAGCTGCGGCGCTCGGCCTCAAGGAGTGAGGAAATGAACCTCATCACTTGTGCTGATTTTGCCCAACGAATGCACATAACAGATCGAGCGGCTCGCAACGCATTCGCCAAGGCAGAATGGCGGGGCCACAAGCTGCCAGTCACGCAGCTCCAAGACAGACGTGGCGGTGCGGGTGGAGCCTGCTGGGGTCTACATGCAGAACTATGCTCGCCCGAACTGCGTGCGCTTCTGGCGGGCGATGAACTGGCAGTTTCAACGGCTATTGAAGGTACCCTTCACACCCCTCTTGACAATAAGCAGGTTGCGGTTGCGCGCGACCGGCAGCGGATCATCGCTCCGATCCTGAAGACCTCCTCCGGCTCGCCTGAGCGCGCTCAGGCGTTCCGCGAAACCGCAGCACAGCCCGCTCACCAGATTGCAGGGACGTTGCGCCCGGTGGCTGAACGGACCCTGCGCGAATGGGTCAACGAAACAGAGCGGAAGAGCGTGGCTGCGTTGCTTCCAAAGGCCCGAAAGGATCGCGGAGTTCGGCGCGTTCAGATCACCCGCGCATGGGATAGTGCGATCGGCCTGGACGAGGCCACGCAAGAGAAGCTGGCGGCTGAGATCGAGCGACTGGCGCGCAGCATGGTTACCAACGATTGGACATCCACACGCGAGGTGCTGCGGCTGTGCAGTGATCATCTGGCCCGCGCTTCGGCCGAGGTCGGCTCGCCTCTGCCAGTGAAGCAGTTGCGCCGCATGTGCGCGCTCAACCCCAAATGGGCCAAGCGGGTCGGTCTGGACCGGTTCCGGCTCGTGCACGACAAGGATCACAAGACATGGCAGGACAAGGCGGTCCCGCGTGTTCGCCGCGATCTGCACGATACTCCCATGGGGCTGCTGATCGGCGACGTCCACTATGTGGATATGCTGGTCGAGGAAGGCGATCAGCCTATCCGTGTCCGGCTAATCGCCTGGATGGACGCCGCCAACATGTTCGCGTGGGTGACGCCTGAAAGACCCCTTGAAGCCCTGCGTGAAAGGGCCGTTCAAGGCCAGTCCGTGGCCCTGCCACCCTGCACCGTGCCCATAACGGAACATCGCCGCCAGCATCGCTCGGGCCGCCCGCCGGTCATCGACAGCAACCCGGTGTTGCAAGCATTCATCGTCGCGCGCCTCGACCGCCTGACGTTCAAGGAGATCGCGGACGACATCGCCCGGCACTTCCCGGCCGATCAGCACCTGCATCAATCGACCATTCACCGCTGGTCCCAGAAGCGCCGCTGACCCGTCCGCGACGACGCGCGACCATCTCCGATAAGCGCAAGACCTCTATAGGTCTTCGCATATCGATTGCGGAATAATTGGTTACACTGCGGAATAATTAGTTACGGAACACCAGGGCAGTCTGCCGGACGCAATCACGGCCATCCTGGCCGGACCTCAATACCGTTCGGAATTGCTCTTGGCGCGGGACTGGGCCGACAAGCTCAACAGAACCTCGGCCCGGCCGAATTCCCGCGCGGCATCAAGACGGGCCGCCTCGAACCGGGGCAGCATCCGGGCAAGGTTCTGTTCGGCCTGGTGCAGATCGCGTGCGCTTCGGCCTGCCTGGGCACTGGCGATCCGCGCCTCGGCCACGGACAGGGGGGCCTGGCTGCGATAGCTTTGGTCCAAGGCCGTGCGCATGGCATCGGCCTGTCCCTGGGCCTGCTTCATATGAAGGCTGAAGGCGGCGAAACGCTTTAGTTCGCGTTCGGCCTTGATCCGGGCAAGACGTTCCAACTGGGCCAGCATGTCGGCCTTGCCTACCATCCCGCACGCGCCTTTTCCCGCATCTTTTCGGCAAACCGGATCGCGGCGGCGACCGCGGCGAACTGTTCGCGGCGGATTTCCTGGCCGATCTGGACCGTGGCGTGGATCGCACGCGCGCTGGGGGGGTCGGGAAAGATCGGAACGCGGTGCTCGCGAGCGCGCTCGCGGATGCGGGCCGCGACCTCGTCGGTGCCCTTGGCCAGGCAGACCGGCGCGCGCCCGCTGCCGCGCTTCCATTCCAGGGCGACGGCGTAATGGGTGGGGTTCACGATCACCACGTCGGCGCGGGCCACATCTGACAGCATCTGGCTGGTGGCGATGTCGATGGCCCGCTGGCGTCGGGCAGCCTTGAAATGGGGATCGCCCTCCGAATCCTTGAATTCATCCTCCATCTCCTTGCGGCTCATGCGGTTCTTGCGGCGATGGTCGAACCATTGCCAGCCCATGTCGAGGCCCGCGAACAGGACCGAGATCGCCAGCGCCAGCGCCAGCACCCGCCCCATCAGCACGCCCAGGTCCGCAATCCAGCGATCCCCCGCCAGCGGGCTGGCCGCCAGATGGTCCAGCAGCGCCCTGAACAGGAACCAGCCCCCCGCGCAGACCAGCGCCGCCTTGCCCAGCGAAATGGCGAATTGTACCAGGCCGGTCCGCCCGAACTTTTGCCCGGCAGTCTTGAAGGGATTGATCCGGTTGATGTCGAAGGCCAATTTTTGCGGCGCAAAGACCAATCCCCGCCCGGCGATCAGCACGACAAAAAGCACCATGACCGGAATCGCCGACAGGGCCAGCGTCGTCCAGCCCGCGAAGTGTCCAAGGGCGGCGGCAATGGTGCTGGTGCTGCCGGGCGCCCAGCCCTCGGCGCCCAGGGCCCGGGTCGCCATCGTCATCCAGGCCTTGACGGCCAGGCCCGCGCCCAGGGTCAGCGCCAGCCAGGCGCCCAGATACATGGCCGCGGTGTTCAGCTCGATCGATCGCGGGATGTCGCCCTTTTCACGGGCCTGGCGCAGCTTCTGCTCGGACGCGTCAAAGGGTTTGTCGTTGTCTTCCTCGCTCATGGCCCCTCCGGCAGCATGTAGCCCAGGACGGCATCGGCCCACAGGGCGATCATCATCGGCGCCAGGATGGCCAGTGCCGCCAGCGCCAGAAGAATCGCGGCGGGCGAGCCGATGAAGACCACCGGCAAGGCTGGCATGACGCGGTTTATCACCCCGGACAGGGCCTGAAACATGAACCCTCCCAATGTGAAGGGCGCGGCCAGCAGCAGGGCGATCCAGAAACTGCGCGCCACCAGCCCGATTGCCCCCAAGGCCAGCCCTTCCGCCTCGGGCCAACTGCCGCTGGGCCACAGGGTCAGGCTGTCGGCCATCAGATCCATCAGCATGACCGGCAGCCCCATGGCCATCAGGACGGCAAGACCGGCCAGATGAAGCAGATTGCCGATGGGATGCGGCGCGGCCTCGTTCTGGCCGCCGACAAGCTGCGACAGCGAGGTGGTTGCCGCGATGGCCGAGGTTGCGATGTCCAGAGACAAGACCAGAAGGCGCAGGCCCATCCCAGCGGCAAGGCCGATCACCGTTTCGGCCAGGGCCTGTCCGATGATCGGGATCGGACCCGTCGGCAACGGCAGCGGCGATACCGTCCCCGCCAGCAGCGGCGTCGCCGCCAGGGCGACGGCGGCCCTCACGCGTACGGGAATCACCCGCTCGCCAAGTCCGGGCAGCACCACCACGAAGGCTTGTACGCGCAGATAGACCAGCACCCAAGCCCAATTGAAGTCCGGCAGGATACGGGTCAGTTGATCCCACATCACCCGACCTCGATGGTGCCGACCAGATGCAGTTCTGCGGCGGGGTCGATTTCCTCGAGCCCCAGCACCGGCAGGGCGATCGCGTTCGAACCCAGAACCGCGCGCAGCATCCGCCGCCGATGGTCGGGCGCCACCAGCACCGTGTTCAGGGCAGGCTCGACCGTCGTCATGGCCCGGCGCGTCGCCTCAAGCAGCTTGCGCGAAAGGGCCGGGGTCAGCGCACCGCCGCCGGCCCGCCCGGTTTCGGCATCGGCGCGCACGAACTCGGCCTCCCAGGCGGGGTGCAGTTGCAGGGCCGAGATGGCCCCCGCAGGATCGGTATACTGCTGGGTGATCTGGCCGCGCAGGCGCTTGCGCACCAGTTCATAGACCGTTTCGATCGATTCGACGCTGCGGAACTCGCTCATGGCATCGACGATCAGGGGAAGATTGCGGATGGATACCTTTTCGTCCAGAAGCGCCCGCAGCACGGCCAGCAGAGTTTCGGGGGCCACCTTGTCAGGGATCATGCCGTCGAAATAGCGCCGGTTGCGTTCGGCCCGGGCCGTGTCGGTCAGGGTTTTCAACTCCTCGATCTGGCGCTGCATGGCGCCAAGGGTCAGAAGCGCCGACAGATTGGCCTTGACCACCTCCATCAGGTGGGTGGACAGCACCTCCATCGGGGTCACGACGGTGGCACCCCGGGTGGCGGCATCGTCCTGGGTGCCCCGGTCGATCCAACGCGCAGGACTGTGATAAACGGGCTCGCGCACCGGATCGCCGGGCAGGGCGTGCAGAACGGGGTCGGGGCCAAGCGCCAGAATCGCATTCGCCCGCAGGCTGCCGCGTCCGCGCACGACGCCATGGACGCGGATCTGATAGTCGCCCGGCAGAAGGTCGTCGGTGTCGGTGATGCGCACGTCGGGTAGGATCAACCCATAGGCGCGGGCGATATGGATGCGCAGGTTGGTGATCCGGCTGCCGAGGCCGCGCGCCTGGTCGAGCGCGATCAGAACCAGATCGGACCCGATCTCGACGCTGATCTCGTCCGTGTCCAGAACGTCGCCGATGCGCGCGGCGGGACGCTGGGGCATGGGCTTGTCCGCCGGTTCCGCGGGGGCGGCCTGCAAGGCCTTCCGGTGCAGGCGCCATGCCCCCAGGGCCAGGGCCGCGGCTATCCCCAGGAACAGGGGACGCGGCATTCCGGGCACGAAGGACATCAGCAGCATGGCGGCGGCGACCACGGCGGCGGGCTGCCAGCGGGTCATCATACCAAACAGAAGCCGCGTCGTCGTATCGCTCGCCCCGCCCCGCGATAGCAGAAGGGCCGCGGCCATCGAGGTGATCACGGCGGGAATCTGACTGACCAGACCATCGCCGATCGTCAGGTGGGAATAGGTTTTCAGGGCCTCGCCTGCCGGCATTCCATGGGCAATGATGCCGATCCCAAGGCCCATCAGCAGGTTGATCAGCGTGATGACGATGCCGGCCACCGCATCGCCCTTGACGAATTTCGACGCCCCGTCCAGGGAGCCGAAGAAGTTGATTTCCTGCTGGTCGCGAAGGCGCCGCCGCTTGGCCTCCTGATGATCGATAGCACCGGCATTCAGGTCGGCGTCGATGGCCAACTGCTTGCCGGGCAGCGAATCCAGGGCAAATCGCGCCGCGACCTCGGCCATCCGGCCCGAGCCCTTGGTAATGACCATGAAGTTCACGATCGAGATGACGGCGAACACCGTCAGTCCCACCATCAACGACCCGCCCGCCACAAAGCTTGCGAAGCCGTTGATGATCTGGCCGGCAGCCTCGGTTCCGGTATGGCCCTGGGTCAGGATCAGCCGGGTCGAGGATACGTTCAACGACAGCCGGATCACCAGGGTCACCAGCAGCAGCATGGGAAAGGCCTGGAAATCCGTAGGCCTGTCGACCAGGGCCGCCATGACCAGCACCAGCGTGGCTGCGGCGATCGACAGCGCAAAGCCCATGTCCAGCACCGCGGCCGGCAGCGGAATGACCATCGAGATGACGATCAGCACCAGCCCGCCCGTGACAAGCACCGAGGCATCGAAGGATCTCAGGCGGCTCGCTGCGGAAACGCTCATGGCCGGTCCGGTCCTGCGGGAGCGGGGTCCAGGATATCTGCCAGAGGCCAAGCGCCGGCAGTCAGCAGACCCGCCCGGCGCAGAAAGACAATCGCTTGCAGCCGCGCCTCCGGCGGCATCTGCATCAGCCGCGTCCGGTAATCGGGGGGCAGGGGCTCGCCCGCCAGCAGCCAGGCGGTCGCCTCCTCGGCCAGGGCTGCGGCGTCGGGCAACAGCCGGGTATCTGCTGCTGCGGCGTCTGCCAGGGCCATCGTCAGGATCATGGCGCCGATCATCAGGCGGCCTTCTTCAGGTCGCGAAGCGCGGTTTCCAGGGTGTCGAAGCTGGGCCGCACATGGTCAGGCACGGTCTGGCGCCCAACCTCGACGCAAAGGGTGGTGGCGTGCTGGTGCAGACCGGCGATCAGAACCGATTTGATCACGTCGAAGAACACCAGATCCTGCTTGATGACGCCGCTCAGCCGGCTTGCCAGGGGCGCCACGAAGCCATAGGCCAGAAACACCCCCAGAAAGGTGCCGACCAACGCCCCGCCGATCATCTTGCCCAGCACGGCGGGCGGCTGGTCGATCGAACTCATGGTCTTGATGACGCCCAGCACGGCGGCAACGATGCCCAGGGCAGGCAAGGCATCGGCCATGGTCTGCAGGGCGTGGGGCACGTGCATGGCTTCTTCGCGCAGGGTGGCAAGGCGGCGCGACAGCATTTCCTCGACCTGGTAAGGGTCATCGTAGTTGAGGCTGGCCGAGCGCAGGGTATCGGTTATCAGCGATACGACCTCGTGATCGGCCAGAAGCCGGGGATAGGCCGTGAAGATCGAAGATTCCTGCGGGTTCTCGACATGCTGCTCGAGACCCACAGGGTTTTCGCGGGCGATCTTCAGCAGTTGGAACATCAGGCACAGCACATCCTGATGGTCGGATTCCGTCCATTTCGGGCCTTTGAAGGCCTGGACGATGCCCGAAAGCGTGTGTTTCAGCACATAACTGTCGTTCGACAACAGATAGGACCCCACGGCGGCGCCCATGATTATCATCATTTCGAAGGGCAGCGAATACAGGATCACTCCCATCTTGCCCCCGGCGAGGATATAGCCGCCAAAGACCATCACAAACGTAACGACGATGCCAACGATGCCAAACATGGATTATCTTTCCTGATCGTTGCTGACGCTGCGCGCGCCCATCTGGGCGGTCAGCAGCGCGGCTTGACGCGGCTCGACCGAGGCGATGATGCGGGCGCCGGTCTGGGGCTGGACGCGCATCAGGATCTCGGCTGCGAAATCGGGGGGAAGGTTGGTCAGGACGGCGGCGGCCTCGGCGGGCTTCATCTGGTCATAGACGGCGACCAGCCGGTCGATGTCCTCGCGCACCGCCTGGGAAGCGCCATCGCGGCGGGTCTGGATGCCGGACTTTTGCTGGCGCAACTCGGTCGCACGGGCGCGCAGGGCCGCTTCGGCGGTGGCGATCTCGGCCTTGCGTGCGTCCAGGGCTTCCATATAGCGCTCGATCCGCAGGGCGCGGTCGCGCAGCTCTGTCGCCAGCGCCACGGCCTCGGGGACATCGGTGCAGCCTTGCAGCAGGTCGGCCGAACTTGCGCTGGCCGCGAAGAACCGCGACAGATCGCCCGCCTGCCAGACCGCCGCGCCCGCCGGAACCGCAAAGGCCAGCGTCAGAATCAGCAGCGGGGATCTACGCATCGGCGGCCATCATGCGCTTGCGCAGCCGGCGCAGGGGAATGACGGGGGCGGGCGGGGCGGTCGTCGTCTGGGCCTGCGTGATCTTTTGACGCAGATCCCACAGCGCGCGCTCCTTGCGCGCGGCGGCGATCTCGGCCGACAGGGCCTCGCCCGCGGCCGTGGCCTCGGCGCGCGCTGTCCGGATGGCCCGGTCCAGCCGGTCCACCTCGGCGGCCATGACGGCAATGGCGCCGCCGAGCCCCGTTTCCAGATCGTTCAGCCGCCGCAGACGGCGCGAGAGAATCAGGCAAAAGGTACCGAGGCCCAGCGATGCCGCCAGCAGCGCAGCCTGAAAAGCATGTTCCAGTGTCATTTGAAGCGAAACTCCGTAATCAGCAGATCCTTGAGCGCCTCGGCGCCCAGGACATAGCGGGACCGGGTGAGCAATTCGGCCCGGATGATCTCGAGCACGCCACGCTTGTCATAGGCGGCGGGGTCGATGCCCGACAGGAAAGCGGTAAAGGCGTCCAGGATGCGCGGCATCAGGTGCGCGATCTGGGCTTGATGTGCCTGGTCCGTCTCGAGGCTGGCGGACAGCACGATGCTGCGCCCCGACCCGCCGGGGATCGCCAGCTCGATGGTCGGGACCGCAATAAAAACGGCATCCGAGACAGCCGGCGCGGCTTTCGGCTGCGTGGCCAGCATCGCCGAAGGCGACCACAGCCCCAGATAGGTCGATCCGAACCCGCCACCGGCCAGCAGAACGGCCGCGAGGATCGGGATCAGCTTTTTTCTGCCCGAGGTTTTCGGCGGCGGATCGAGGGTCGCATCGGTCATTGTGATTCTCCGTCGTGACAAGACGGGAATAGCACCGCGCGACTAACCAATTCTTAATGCCGTTCATGCGATCACCGTCGGGACAAAGGAACCTGACGCTGATTCGAAAGGGCCGGTTTTGCAAAAATTGCAGGACTATTGGACAGAGCGAAGCTCTCAGCAGAAAGCCGTCCTGGCGGCGGCTTTTCTGGCAACATTTCTGGCTATTGCAGGCTTTGCCTGGCTGGCGAACCGCCCTTCGATGAGCCTGCTTTACGGAGGTCTGGATTCCGCCCAGGCGGGCGAGGTCGTGGCCGGGATCGAGCGCGCCGGCGTCCCATACGAGGTGCGGGGCGATTCGATCTGGGTCGATTCGGCCAGCCGCGACAAGCTGCGCATGGATCTGGCCGCGCAGGGCCTGCCCGCCGCAGGCGGCGCGGGCTACGAGCTGCTGGACGGCATGTCGGGATTCGGCACCACCTCGCAGATGTTCGACGCCGCCTATTGGCGTGCTAAGGAGGGCGAACTGGCGCGGACGATTCTGGCCTTGCCCAACGTGCAGACCGCGCGGGTCCATCTGGCGATCCAGACCGGTCGCGGCTATCGCCGCGACGGCCAGGCCAGCGCATCGGTCACCATCGCCACCAACGGGCAGCCGATCGACCGCACCCAGGCGGCCGCGCTGAAATACCTGATCTCTTCTGGCGTTCCGGGCATGTTGCCCGAGGCCGTGACCGTGATCGATACCCGCAACGGCATCGTTTCGGCCGGAGAGGACAAGGCAGGCGCCGACCGGGCAGCCGAGATGAAGCGCAATGTCGAACGCATCCTGGAGCCCCATGTCGGCCTCGGCAACGCCATCGTCGAACTGAACCTCGATGTGGTGACAGAAACAGAACTGCTGACCGAACACCGGTTCGACCCCGATCAGCGTGCCATGATCTCGCAAGTGACCGAGGAAACGACCGACCAGAGCAACTCGACCGGCTCCGGCGCGGTCACCGCGGCGTCGAACCTGCCCGACAACGAGGCCGCGCAGGGTGACCGGTCCGAGGCAAACCGTCAGGAAACCCGCCAGCAGTCCAATTTCGAGGTGACACGTGTGACGCGCGAGGTGTCGCGCCAGCCCGGATCGACCCGGCGGCTGACCGTCGCCGTGCTGGTCAATGGCGTGTCCGAGGAAAACGCCCAGGGCGAGACGCAGATGGTGCCTCGCCAGCAGGCCGAACTGGACGTGCTGCGCGAACTGGTCGCCTCGGCCGTGGGCTATGACGAGGCGCGGGGCGACCAGATCACGGTCAAGTCGCTGCCCTTCGCGGGCCTGGACCAGGGCAGCACGGCCGCCGCGCCGGGCCTGCTGGATCGGCTGGAGCTGAACGGGCTGGCCCGCATCCTGCTGGTGGGACTGTTCGCCCTGGCGCTGACGATGCTGGTCCTGCGTCCCGTCCTGCGTTCGCGTTCGGCCCGGTCGGCGCTGGACGACAGCCTGCCCGCCCCCGGGGCGCCTGCCCTGACCGGGACAATTGTCTCTGAAACAGAGGTCATGGCCGAACCGGTTGTCGCGCCGGAAGCCCCCCGTCTGCCCGAGCATCTGGCGCTGCCGTCTGGCGATCCGGTGGCGCGGCTGCGCAACATGATGCGCGAGCGCCATGACGAAAGCGTCAAGATCCTGACCGGCTGGATCGACAACAAGGAGAATGCCCATTGAGCCTCGCCGTTCTCAAGCTTGAATCCTTTAGCACGTTGAGTGCCTCTCAGGACGCGCAGCCGACCTTCAGCCGCGAGGCGCTGGACCAGGCCTATGCCGACGGTCTGACCGATGGACTGGCGCGCCAGCAGGACGAACAGATCCGCACCCTGAATGCCGGACTCGACCGGCTGGTCCGGGCCTTGGACGACGACGAGGCCCGACTGGCGGGGCTGCGCCGCGACGTGATCGACGCACTGGCCCCGATCCTGATCCAAATCCTCGATTGCCTGGCCCCCGCGGCCGAGTCGCGTCGCCTCGAGGCTGCGCTGACCGAGGAGCTTTTGCGGCTGTCGCGCATGGCAAAGCCCCTGCGCGCCAGAATCGCCTGCGGCCCCGCATTGCGTGCGATGGTCGAACGCTGCCTTGCCGAATGCGGGCTTTCGGAAATCGAGCTTACCGAAGCCGATTCAGAGCGGATCGCACTGTCGCTTCACGGTGGCCGGATCGATCTGAACCCGGCCGACACCGCCCGGGACATCCGGTCGCTTATCGCTGAAATCAACGGAAACGACGCATCATGGACGAATTGAGTCATCTTATCGACACGGACGCCATTCAAATCGAGGTCACGGTGCGGCTGGGCCGCACCCGCCAGACCGTCGCACAGCTTTCCGCGCTGCGGCCCGACGATATCCTGCTGCTGGACCAGAACATCGACGAAGGGGTCGAAATCTGCGTGGGCGACAAGGTGATCGCACGGGGCGAACTGACGGCGGACGGCACGGCCGAGGACCGGCTGTGCGTGCGCATCCTGCCGGCACCTGGCGCCGCATGACCTTTCGGAAAGCCCCCGTCACAACCCTGGCTGCCATCCTGGCCGTGCTGCCGGCTGCCGCTCTGGCTCAGGACGGGTTGGGCCAGATCGCGGACCAGTTGGGTCAGGGTCTGGATCAGGGGCTGGGGCAGAACGCCGTTCTGCTGGTGGGGGCGCTGACGCTGTTGTCGCTGGCGCCGGGCATCGCCATCACCGTGACCTGCTTTCCCTTTATCGTCACGGTGCTGTCGATCCTGCGCCAGGCGATCGGGCTGCAATCCTCGCCTCCGAACATGCTGATCGTCAGCCTCTCGCTGTTTCTGACCTGGTTCGTGATGGACCCGGTGTTGCGCGAAGCCTGGGCCGTCGCGGGCGCGCCGCTCCAGGATGGAGCCATTCCCTTGGGAGAGGCGATCCGCCGCGGCATCGTTCCGTTCCAGGATTTCATGGCGGCGCGCACCGATCCCGACACCCTGGCGGGCCTGGCCGAGATCGCGCCGGGCGCGGGCGATCCGGGCGGCAGGCTTTCGGTTCTGATCCCGTCCTTCATGCTGTCCGAAATCCAACGCGCCTTCGAGATCGGCTTTCTGATCGCGCTGCCGTTTCTGATCATCGACCTGGTCGTGTCGGCGGTCCTGATGTCGATGGGCATGATGATGGTGCCGCCGGTCGTCGTCTCGCTGCCCTTCAAGCTGGCCTTTTTCGTCGCGGTGGACGGCTGGACGATGATTGCGGGCGCGTTGGTGCGCAGTTACCAGTGACCCCTGCCTTCGGGCTTGCGCAAGGGCATCGTTCCAAGGCAGAGGCGGGCCGAACGCGCGAAAAGGGTCCATGGCGATGGCAGCACCAGAACAGGGATGTCCCGCCCGGACTGCCGGACGATGAGCGTCGATCTGCGCGATGTCGGCGTTTCGCTCGACGGGCAGAGGGTGCTGCACGCCATCTCGGCCAGTCTGACCGAGCCGCGCATCGGCATCGTCGGCCGCAACGGGTCGGGCAAGAGCACGCTGGCGCGGGTCATCGCCGGGCTGATTGAACCGGATCAGGGACAGGCGCGGATCGGCGGTCAGGACATGGCGCGCGACCGCCGGGCGGCCCTGGCAGCCGTCGGGATCATTTTCCAGAATCCCGATCACCAGATCATCTTTCCCACCGTCATCGAGGAGATTGCCTTCGGCCTGACCCAGCAAGGATTGGGTCGGGACGAGGCCCAGAATGCCGCACGCGCCATTCTGGCGCGGTTCGGCAAGGCACATTGGGAAGCAGCCGCCACCTATGCCCTGTCGCAGGGGCAGAAGCAGCTTTTGTGCCTGATGACGGTTCTGGCCATGCGGCCACGGACCATCGTCATGGACGAACCCTTTTCGGGGCTCGATATTCCCACCCGGATGCAGATCGCCCGCCATTTGTCCTGCATCGACGCACAACTGGTGCTGATCACCCATGATCCCGAACAGGTCAGGGGTTTTGATCGCATCCTGTGGCTGGACGGAGGTCGGCTGGTGGCCGACGGTCCGCCGGATGCGGTGCTGCCCGCATTCCGGCAGCGGATGGAGGATTGGGGGAACGGGGATGATCTCGCTCACCTCGCCGGTTGAAACCTGGGCGCACCGCCTGCCTGCGGGCATCAAGCTGGCGGCGCTGTCGGGCCTGACCGTGACACTGTTCCTGACCGACCGGCCTGGTGCCCTGGGCGCGGCCCTGCTGGCGGTCTTTGGGTTGTATCTGTCGGGGGGGCCGGTCTTTCTGCGCCAAGGCCTGCGCCACCTGCGGATGCTGTGGCCTTTCCTGCTGCTGATCGCACTGTGGCACGGCGCGACGGGCCAGTGGCAGGCCGGGCTGGTCATCGCCCTGCGGCTGCTGACGGCGCTGGCGCTGGCGAATGTCGTGACCATGACCTCGCGTCTGACAGACATGATCGCGGTGCTGACATGCCTGCTGGCACCCCTGCGGGGAATGGGCCTGCAGACGCGCGCGGTAGAGCTTGCCATTGCGATGGTGCTGCGCTTTACACCGATGCTGACGGAAAACGGCCGCAGGCTGGCAATGTCCTGGCGCGCGCGGTCCCCCAGGCGGCCTTCATGGCGGATCGTGATGCCGATGGTGGCGCTGGCGCTGGACGACGCCGATCATGTGGCCGAGGCCCTGCGTGCGCGGGGCGGAATCCTGAACGACAGGGATGCAGGGAAGGATTGAGTGATGGAACACAACATGACCCGGATCGCGCTGTTTGCCGCGCTGATCGCCGCGCTGGGGCTGATCCCCAGCCTGACGCTGGCCTTCGGCGTGCCGATCACCGCGCAAAGCATGGGCGTCATGCTGGCCGGCGCGGTTCTGGGCGCGAAACGCGGGGCGCTGGCGGTGCTATTGTTCATGGCGCTGGTCGCACTGGGTCTGCCCCTGCTGGCCGGGGGACGCGGCGGCCTTGGGGCCTTCGTGGCACCCACGTCGGGATTCTTCCTCGGCTGGCCGGTGGCGGCCTTTGTCACCGGGCTGATCGTCGAACGCTGGCGCAAGGGCCCGCTGGCGCTGACGGTTGCCATGGCCTCGATCATCGGCGGCATCGTCGTCATGTATGGTTTCGGCATCGTCGGCATGTCGATCGCGCTGGACAAGACCCTGGCCGAATGCGCCCTGCTGGTCACGGCCTTCATCCCGGGGGACCTGATCAAGGCGGTACTGACCGGCCTGATCGTGCAGGCCCTGGCCCGGTCCCGGCCCGCTGCCCTGCTGTCGCGCGGGTGAAGGCCGAAGGCCGTTCGGCGGCCCGATAAGTCTTTGACCTGTCACGGGGCGTGGATATGCTGCCGCCGATCACGGACCATACCGCCCGGCGGATGCCGCCCGGCGGTCCAATCGGGGGATGACGCATGAACAGACTTGATCGCCGCGGGCTTCTGAAGGGCGCGACCGCAACCGCCGGGCTGGCGCTGGCCGCGCCTTGGATCGCGCGGCCGGGATTTTCCCAAGGATCGGGCACGGTCAACATCTTTGCCTGGGCGGGCTATCTGAACGACGAGATCCTGGGCGCCTTCCAGCAGGCCACGGGGATCACGCCGAACTATACCCCCTATGGCACCAACGACGAATTGCTGAACCAGTTGCGCGCCAACAACGGCGCGGGCTTCGACCTGATCTGGCCGACCGTGGACCGGGTGCCGAACTATGTCGAGTTCGGCCTGGTCCAGCCGCTGGACGAATCGAAGATCGAGGTGGCGAAGGTGTTGCCGAGCGCCTGGGAAAACTCGACCAACCTGGGCGCGGTGGTGGACGGCCAGCGTTACCAGGTTCCGACCGACTGGGGGACCGAGGCGGTGGCCTTTGACCGCGACCAGATGCCGCTGGAATACGGCAGCGCCTCCTATGGCGATATCTGGGGTGAATCGGCGGCGGGCAAGGCAACCGTGCGCGCTCATTCGGCCCTGGTGGGCCTGGGCCTGTGGCTGGAAGCCGAGGGCAAGCTGCCCCGTCCGCTGCGGGATGCCTTTGCCAGCCCCGAGGCGCAGACCCAGGTTTTCGACGTGATCCTGGCCGAGGCCGTGGCCCGCAAGGGCAACATCATCCAGTTCTGGAACAACGAGAACGAGGCCCAGGGTGCCTTTCGCCTGAACGGCGCGGCCATCGGGCAGACCTGGGATTCGACCGCGGCCGCGCTGGCCAAGGAGGGCCTTCCTATCGGCTTCATTGCCCCCAAGGAGGGGGCGCTGGCCTGGATGGAGGGGCTGTCGATCCCGGCGGGGGCCGAGAACCTGGACAACGCCTATGCCTTCATCAACTGGTTCCTGACCCCCGAAGCCGGGGCCATGTACACCAACGCGACCGCGATCAATTCGACCGCGGTGGGATCGGCCGACCTGCTGTCGGACGAGGCCAAGGCCTTCTTCGCCGCCGCCTATCCGGGCGATGCGCTGGACAAGCTGTGGTGGTGGCCGATCCAGGAAAGCTGGTACGTCACCAAGCGCAACGAATACCAGGACCGCTTCCTGTCGGCCTGACGGCAGCCGGGGCAGGGGGCGCCCCCTGTCCCCACCAACAAACGGGGGACGGATGTCGCATTCGGTGGAACTGGACGGGATCGGGATGACCTTCGGGACGACCCGCGCGGTCAGCGACGTGTCCTTTACCGTTCAGGCGGGCGAGTTCTTCTCGATCCTGGGGCCGTCCGGCTGCGGCAAGACCACCATCCTGCGCATGATCGCCGGGTTCCTGGAACCGACCGAGGGCCGCGTGCTGATCGGCGGGCGCGACATGCGCGGCCTGGGTCCAAACCAGCGGCCCACCGCGATGATCTTTCAGTCGCTGGCGCTGTTCCCGCTGATGCCGGTGTGGGAAAACATCGCCTTCGGGCTAGAGGCGCGGGGCATGGGCCGCACCGACCGCCGCAGGCGCGCCGACGACCTGCTGCGCCTGATCGCGCTGGAGGGTTACGGCGACCGGATGCCCGGCGAACTGTCGGGCGGACAGCGCCAGCGGGTCGCGATCGCCCGCGCGCTGGCGGTCGAGCCGGGCGTGCTGCTGCTGGACGAGCCTCTGTCAGCGCTGGATCTGAAGCTGCGCCAGCACATGCGGGCCGAGTTGCGGGACCTGCAGAAGCGCACGGGCGTCACCTTCATCTATATCACCCATGACCAGTCCGAGGCGCTGGCCATGTCGGACCGCGTGGCGGTGATGAGCAACGGGTTGCTGCAACAGACAGCCACGCCCCGTGCGCTTTACGACAACCCGGCCACGCCCTTTGTCGCCCGCTTTGTCGGCGAAACGAACGCCATCGGGGGCCGCATCAGCGCCATCGGCGACGGCATGGCGCGGGTCGATACCGCCATGGGTCCGCTGCACGGGCGTGCGGACCGGCATCTTGCCATCGGGCAGGGCGCGACGCTTTATGTCCGGCCCGAGGCTTTGGTGCCCGGCGCGGGCAGGAACGTGCTGTCCGCCCAGGTCGAGCGGGTCGATTTCGAAGGGGCCTTTGCCATGGTCCATGGCCGTTTTGCGAACGGGGCCGCTCTGGCCGCCGCGGTGCCCTCGACCCGGCTGGCCGAAGCACCCGCGCCGGGCAGTCGGGCCAGCTTTTCCTTTGCCCCTGAACATGCCGTGGTCTTGGCCGATGCGTGATCTGTATCACCGCTTCGGACCGGGCCTGGCGACGGTCTTTCTGTCGTTGGTGCTGGTCTGGCTGGCGGCGATGGTGCTGGCGCCGAACCTCATGATGATCGACTATGCCCTGCGCCCGAACCTGCCGCCGGCGCAGCAGGGCGGGCCGCTGGATGTCCGGTCGCTGGACAATGTCCTGTATCTGGCGAACGAAGGCGTGCATCGCGCGATCTTCTTCAAGACGGTCTGGGCCAGCGCGCTGGTCGCGGGCCTGACCCTGATCGTCTGCTATCCCATTGCCTTCTGGATGGCGCAGCGCGCCACGCCCGGCCAGTTGTCCATCGCGCTGATGCTGGTCATCATCCCGTTCTTCATCAACGAGGTGCTGCGCACTCTGGCCTGGTTCATCCTGCTGGCCTATCGCGGGCCCTTGAACGCGGTTCTGCTGAACCTGGGTGTGATCGACGCGCCGATCCGCTGGCAGGGGGACGGCGGCGTGCTGGCGGGCATGGTCTATGCCTATATCCTGTTCATGCTGCTGCCGATCTACAACGCCATCGAGAGCCTGGACAAATCCCAGATCGAGGCGGCGCGCGACCTGGGCGCATCGACGGTGCGTACCCATCGCCGCATCGTGATTCCCCATGCCAAGGCGGGCATCGCCACGGGCTGCGTCTTCACCTTCATGCTGGCGGCCGGGTCCTATGTCGCGCCCGCGCTGCTTGGCAGCCCCGGCAGCCGCTGGTTCACCGAGATCATCTACAACTGGTTCTTCGAGGGCGGCGACTGGAACCGGGGCGCGGCCTATGCGCTGACGCTGCTGGTCCTGTGCCTGGCCGTGGTGCTGGTCACACTGCGACTGTTCCGCGTCAACCTGACGGATGTGGCGAAATGACGGCGGCCGACCGGATCTTTCGCGGGCTGTTCGTTCTCTATCTGCTGGTTTTCGTTGTCTATCTGTTCGCGCCGCTGGCCGTCATGGCGGCGGCGGCCTTCAACGAAAGCCGCTTTCCGACCGTGATCCCCTGGCAGGGCACGACCCTGGACTGGTTTTCCGCCATGTGGGCGGACGCCGCGATGTGGCGGTCGCTGTGGACATCCGCCATCGTCGCGGTGCTGGTGGTGCTGGTCGCGCTGCCGGTGGGCACCGCCGCCGCGCTGGTGCTGACGACGCTGCACGCGCGGGCGCGCAGTTTCGCCTATGCGGTGATGGTCTCGCCCCTGCTGACGCCGGGGGTGGTGATCGGGATTTCCACGCTGATCCTGTGGCGGCAGGTGGGCGTGAGCGGCGGGATCGCCCTGATCGTGGTGGCGCAGACGACCTTTATCATCTGCTATGTGATGCTGATGGTGATGGCGCGGCTGCAACGGTTCGACCGCACGCAGGAAGAAGCCGCGCTGGGCCTGGGCGCATCCCGGCTGATGGTGTTCCGCCGGATCCTGCTGCCCTTCCTGCGGCCCGCGCTGCTGGCTTCGGGGGGGCTGGCGATCCTGCAATCGGTGGAAAACTACAACACCACGCTGTTCGTGCGCGGCTTTGAAACCCCGCTGACGGTGTTCATCGCGACCAAGGTGCGCACCGGCCTGACCCCGGCCGTCAACGCCCTGGCGCTGGTCGTCATCGCGGCCACCGTGATCGGCGCCATCGCTTGGGAAATCGCGCGGCGTCGCCATGTCACAAAAGCCCCGCAGTCGTGATCGGGCTTTGCGACATCTGCGCCACGGCGTCGCGCAATTGCCGGGCCAGGGGCGACAGGGGGCGGCGCTTCAGGTCCAGCAGGAAATAGGGCGGCACGCGGATCGGTCGTGGCGTCGGAATGACGGTCAGGCGTGCCTTGACAGGAGGATGGATCATCAGGTCGGCCACCTCTTGCGATACCGCGGTGACGGCATCGGTTTGGGCCAGATAGGCGATCGTCAGCAGCAGCGACGGGCTGTTCACGACATTGCGGGGGGCCGCCAACCCGACATCGGCAAAGGCTGCGGCCACCGCTTCGCGGATCGGATAGCCGCGTTGCTGCATGATCCATTCCTGGCCCGCCAGTTCGGTCAGCGTGACGACCCGTGCCCGTGCCAGCGGGTGATCGGCCCGGACCATCAGCACGGCCGTTTCCCCGGACATGGGCAGGATGTTGAAACTGTCATTGTCGAAATCGGGCAGCAGCCGGCCCAGAACGAAATCCATCGCTCCGGCGGACAACTGGGACAGAAGCTCACGCGAGGGCATCACCTCGGCGGTGATGTCGGCCTGAGGGCTTTGCTGCTTGATCTGCCGGATCGACGAAACCAGATGGCTGATCGCAGGCCCGGTGACGGCGCCCACCCGAACCGATCCCGCCAGCCCCCCGCGCAGCGCGCGCACGTCGGATTCCATGCTGGCCAGTTCGCGCAGGATTACCCGCGCCCGTCGCAGCACGCTGGCCCCGATCTCGGTCGGCTCCATGCCCTTGGGCTGGCGTGTGAAAAGCAGCGCGCCGATCTGGCGTTCGGCCTCGGCCAGCATCCGGGACGCGGCCGGCTGGGTCATGGTCAGGGCATCAGCCGCCAGTTGCAACTGGCCCTGCTGCGCAACTTCATGGATCAGCCGCAGTTGCGATGGCTTAAGCGTACGGATGGACATGGCGTTTCCGGTATTCGGATTGTCGATTTTATCATTTTACGGGCATGACGTCTCTTTGCTACACCGGCTGAACGAAAAACAGGATGCGTGGCCCTGCCGCCGCGCAAGGGGGAGATTACTCATGATGTTCAAAACCGCTGCGGTCGCCTTGGCGATCGGGGTTTCCTGGCTTGCGACGGGCGCCATGGCCCAGACCATCGGCATTGCGATGCCCACGAAATCCTCGGCCCGCTGGATCGACGACGGCAACAACATGGTCAAGCAGCTTGAGGAAGCCGGCTATCAGACCGACCTGCAATATGCCGAGGACGACATCCCGAACCAGTTGGCCCAGGTCGAGAACATGATCACCAAGGGCGTGAATGTGCTGGTGATCGCGGCCATCGACGGGACCACCCTGTCGAACGCTCTGGAAAACGCCGCCGCCGCCGACATCAAGGTGATCGCCTATGACCGCCTGATCCGCGGGTCAGAGCATGTCAGCTATTACGCGACCTTTGACAATTTCGAGGTCGGCGTCCAGCAGGCCACCAGCCTGGTCGAGGGGCTGAAGGAACGGTTCCCCGACGTGAAGCCCTGGAACGTCGAACTGTTCGGCGGCAGCCCCGACGACAACAACGCCTTCTTCTTCTATGACGGCGCGATGTCGGTGATCCAGCCGCTGATCGACGACGGGTCCATCGTCATCGGGTCGGGCCAGACCGGCATGGAAACCGTGGGCACGCTGCGCTGGGATCCGGCGGTGGCGCAGTCGCGCATGGACAACCTGCTGTCCACGAACTATGCCGACAAGCAGGTCCATGGGGTTCTGTCGCCTTATGACGGGCTGTCCATCGGCATCCTGTCCTCGCTCAAGGGCGTGGGCTATGGGTCGGGCGACATGGAGATGCCCATCGTCACCGGCCAGGACGCCGAGGTTCAGTCCGTGAAGTCCATCGAGGCGGGCGAACAGTATTCCACCATCTTCAAGGACACCCGCGAACTGGCCCGCGTGACGGTCGGCATGGTTGACGCCGTGCTGAAAGGGACCGAGCCGGAAATCAACGACACCGAAACCTATGACAACGGCGTCAAGGTCGTGCCGTCCTATCTGCTGGAGCCGGTGCCGGTGAACAAGTCGAACTGGCGCGAGATCCTGGTCGATTCCGGCTACTATACCGAAGACCAGTTGAAGTGATGCCTGTGCGGCCCCGGTGTGTCCGGGGCCGCATCCGCAAGGGGGGAACGCGATGACGGCCATCCTGGAAATGCAGGACATCACCAAGACCTTTCCCGGCGTCAAGGCGCTGAGCAATGTCAACCTGTCCGTGGCCGAGGGCGAGATCCACGCCATCTGCGGCGAGAACGGGGCAGGCAAGTCCACGCTGATGAAGGTGCTGTCGGGCGTCTATCCCCACGGCAGCTATGACGGCGAGATCCTGTATGACGGCAAGCCCGCGCGGTTCCGCGACATCCGCGACAGCGAACAGGCGGGGATTGTCATCATCCATCAGGAACTGGCGCTGGTGCCCCTGTTGTCGGTGGCCGAGAACCTGTTTCTGGGCAACGAGGTCGCATCCGGCGGCGTCATCAACTGGCCGCTGGCCTATCAGAAAACCGAAGCCCTGCTGAAAAAGGTCGGGCTGACCGAAGCGCCGACCACCAAGGTGGAAAAGCTGGGCGTGGGCAAGCAGCAGCTTGTGGAAATCGCCAAGGCGCTGGCCAAGAACGTGCGCCTGCTGATCCTGGACGAACCGACCGCCGCCTTGCAGGAAAACGACAGCCAGAAGCTGCTGGATCTGATGCTGGAACTGAAATCCCAGGGCGTCACCCAGATCATCATCAGCCACAAGCTGAACGAGATTCGCCGCGTGGCCGACCGCGTGACGGTGATCCGCGACGGATCGGCCGTGTCCACCCTGACGCGCGCCGAAATCTCGGAAGACCGGATCATCCGCGACATGGTGGGCCGCGACATGGCCCACCGCTATCCCGACCGTACGCCCAAGATCGGCGAGGTGCTGATGGAGGTGCGGAACTGGTCGGTCATGCATCCCGAACAGCCCCGGCAGGTGATCCGCAACGTGTCCATCACCGTCCGCAAGGGCGAGATCGTGGGCATCGCGGGCCTGATGGGTTCGGGGCGCACCGAATTTGCGATGAGCCTGTTCGGCCGCAGCTATGGCCGCGACATCAGGGGCGAGGTGACGCTGGCGGGCGCCCGGCCGGATCTTTCGACGGTATCGAAGGCCATCGACGCCGGGCTGGCCTATGTGACCGAGGATCGCAAGGCCCTGGGTCTGATCCTGGACGAGCCGATCCTGCGCAACATCTCGCTGGCGAATCTGGAAGGCATCGCCAGCGGCGCGGTTCTGTCGCGGGGCCGCGAACAGCAGGTGGCCGAGAAATACCGCAAGGCCATGAACATCCGCACGCCATCGGTGTTCCAGCGGGTCGTGAACCTGTCGGGCGGCAACCAGCAAAAGGTGGTGCTGTCGAAATGGCTGTTCACCGACCCCAAGGTGCTGATCCTGGACGAGCCCACGCGCGGCATCGACGTGGGCGCCAAGTTCGAGATCTACAACATCATGAACGAACTGGCGGGCCAAGGCCACGGCGTCGTCATGATCAGTTCGGAAATGCCCGAACTGCTGGGCATGTGCGACCGCATCTACGTCATGAACGAAGGCCGGATCGCCGGTGAATTGACCCAGGCCGAGGCCAGCCAGGAACGGATCATGGCCCTGATCCTGCAAGACGGAATGAAAGGGGAGGCCGCATGAGCACCGCCGAAACCAACAAGCCAGCGACGACAGGTATCGGCGCCCATCTGGGCAGCCACCTGCGCGAAAACGGGATGATGCTGGCGCTGATCGCCATCGTCCTGTTCTTCTTCATCATGGTGCGCGCGACCCAGGGCGTCGATTTCCTGTCCGCCCAGAACATCACCAACCTGTTCCTGCAAAACTCTTATGTCATCATCATGGCCCTGGGGATGCTGCTGGTGATCGTGGCGGGCCATATCGACCTGTCGGTGGGGTCGGTCGCGGCCTTTACCGGGGCGGTGGCGTCCATGCTGCTGGTGCGGATGGACCTGCCGGTGCTGATGGTGATCCCCATGGTGCTGGTCGTGGGCGGGCTGATCGGGGCCGCGCAGGGCTATTGGATCGCCTATTGGCGCATCCCGTCCTTTATCGTGACGCTGGCCGGGATGCTGGTGTTCCGCGGGCTGACGCTGTGGCTGCTGGGCGGCCAGAACATCGGCCCGTTCGAACGGTCCTTCCAGTCGCTCTCCACCGGCTTCATCCCCGACCTGTTCGGCGCCGACAAGCCCAACTTCACCGCGCTGGCCCTGGTGGCCCTGGCCGCCGCCGCGATTGTCTGGTCCGGCATCCGTGCCCGCACCCGAGAGGCCGAGTTCGGCATCGCCCCTGAACCCGCCGGGTTCTTCTGGGCGCGCAACGCCGTGGTGGTGGTCGCGCTGCTGTTCGTCGGCTGGAAACTGGCCAGCTTCCGGGGTCTGCCGAACGTGCTGCTGATCATGTCGGTGCTGATCGTGCTCTATGCGTTCTTTACCGAAAGCACGACGACCGGGCGGCGCATCTATGCCCTGGGCGGCAATGAAAAGGCGGCCAAGCTGTCGGGGATCAAGACCGAGCGGCTGGTGTTTTTCACCTTTGTGAACATGGGCGTGCTGGCGTCCCTGGCGGGCATGATCGTCACCGCGCGCCTCAACAGCGCCACGCCCAAGGCCGGCGTCGGGTTCGAGCTGGACGTGATCGCCGCGGTCTTCATCGGCGGGGCGTCGATGTCGGGCGGCGTGGGGCGCATCATCGGCGTCGTGGTCGGCGCGCTGATCATGGGGGTGATGAACAACGGCATGTCGATCATGGGCATCGGCATCGACTATCAGCAGGTCATCAAGGGTTTGGTGCTGCTGGCTGCCGTGATCTTCGACGTCTACAACAAGACCAAGCAAGGCTGAACCATGTTTCTGTCGCAACTGAAAAGCCCCGGTGGGGACCGGGCTGTCGCCGCACGCGAAAACGACCGGGCCTGGATCGTGCCGGCCGCGCGGTCCACCCGCGACCTGGCGCAGGCCGCCATCGCCGCAGGCCACAGCCTCGAGGCCGAGGTCATGGCGCGCGGGCAGGGCGAAACCGTTGATCTGGCCGCCGCCCTGGCCGAGGACAGGATGCTGTTGCCGCTGGACCACGACGACCCGGCGCATCTGCACCTGACCGGCACCGGGCTGACGCATCTGGGCAGCGCTGCCACCCGCAACTCGATGCACGCCACGGCGGACGCGGAAACGCTGACCGACAGCATGAAGATGTTCCGCATGGGCCTGGAAGGCGGCAAGCCGCAGGGCCACGCGGTGGGTGTGCAGCCCGAATGGTTCTACAAGGGCAACGGCCTGGCCGCCGTGCCGCCGGGTGCGGCCCTGGTCTCGCCCGGCTTTGCGCTGGATGCGGGCGAAGAGCCCGAGATCGCGGGCCTGTACCTGATCGGGCCCGACGGCACGCCGTATCGGCTGGGCTTTGCCCTGGCCAACGAGTTTTCGGACCATGTGACCGAACGCGGCAACTATCTGTGGCTGGCGCATTCCAAGCTGCGTCCGGCGAGCTTTGGCCCCGAGATGCTGGTGGGCGAGCTGCCCCCGCATGTCGAGGGCACCAGCCGCATCCTGCGCAGGGGCCAGGTGATCTGGGAAAGGCCCTTCCTGTCCGGAGAGGCGAACATGTCCCACAGTTTGGCCAATCTGGAACACCACCACTTCAAGTATGCGCTGTTCCGCCATCCCGGCGATGTGCATGTCCATTTCTTCGGCACCGCCACCCTGTCCTTCGCCGACGGCATCAAGGCGCAGGCCGGCGACGTCTTCCAGATCGAATCGCCCGCCTTCGGGCTGCCGCTTTCGAACCCGCTGGACCAGCAGCAGACCGGCGAGATCCCCGTCGCCGTCACCACTCTCTGAGGCCATCATGACGTTCAAACCTGCCCCCTGGCCGCGTCCGCTGCGATCCCAGCACTGGTATGGCGGCACCTCGCGCGACACGATCTATCATCGCGGCTGGATGAAGAACCAGGGCTGGCCCCACGACCTGTTCGACGGCCGCCCGGTAATCGGCATCCTGAACACCTGGGCCGACCTGACCCCCTGCAACGGCCACCTGCGCGAACTGGCCGAAAAGGTGAAGGCCGGCGTCTGGGAGGCCGGCGGCTTTCCGGTCGAGGTGCCGGTGTTTTCCGCGTCGGAAAACACCTTCCGCCCGACCGCGATGATGTTTCGCAACCTCGCCGCGCTCGCGGTC
The DNA here is from genome assembly GCF_004310345.1 of Paracoccus subflavus. Lineage (GTDB taxonomy): Bacteria > Pseudomonadota > Alphaproteobacteria > Rhodobacterales > Rhodobacteraceae > Paracoccus > Paracoccus subflavus. The sequence goes on from NZ_SISK01000002.1 coordinate 309,152, forward strand.
GAGGAAACCATGCGCGGCCAGCCGATCGACGGCGCGGTGCTGCTGGTCGGCTGCGACAAGACGACGCCGTCGCTGCTGATGGGTGCGGCCTCCACCGACATCCCGTCCATCGTCGTCACCGGCGGGCCGATGCTGAACGGATACTTCCGCGGCGAGCGGGTCGGGTCCGGCACGCATCTGTGGAAGTTCTCGGAGGCCGTGAAGGCCGGCGAGATGACGCAGGAGGAGTTTCTGGAGGCCGAGGCGTCGATGTCGCGGTCCTCGGGCACCTGCAACACCATGGGCACTGCGTCCACGATGGCCTCCATGGCCGAGGCCCTGGGCATGGCCCTGTCGGGCAATGCCGCGATTCCGGCGGTGGATTCGCGCCGCCGCGTGATGGCGCAGCTTTCGGGGCGGCGGATCGTGCAGATGGTCAAGGACGATCTGAAACCCAGCGACATCCTGACCCGCGAAGCGTTCGAGAACGCCATCCGCACCAACGGCGCGATTGGCGGGTCTACCAATGCGGTGATCCACCTTCTGGCCATCGCCGGCCGGGTGGGCGTGGACATCACTCTGGACGACTGGGACCGCTGCGGCCGCGACGTGCCGACGATCGTGAACCTGATGCCCTCGGGTCAGTATCTGATGGAGGAGTTCTTCTATGCCGGCGGGCTGCCCGTCGTCCTGAAGCGGCTGGGCGAGGCCGGGCAGTTGCACAAGGACGCGCTGACGGTCAGCGGCAGCACGATCTGGGACGAGGTCAAGGATGTCGTGAACTGGAACGAGGACGTGATCCTGCCTGCCGACCGTCCGCTGACGGCGCAGGGCGGCATTGCCGTGCTGCGCGGCAACCTGGCGCCCAGGGGGGCGGTGCTGAAGCCGTCGGCCGCCAGCCCGCATCTGCTGGTGCATCGCGGCCGCGCGGTCGTGTTTCAGGACATCGACGACTACAAGGCGCGCATCGACGACGAGGCGCTGGATATCGACGAGACCTGCGTGATGGTGATGAAGAACTGCGGTCCCAAGGGCTATCCCGGCATGGCCGAGGTGGGCAACATGGGCCTGCCGCCCAAGGTGCTGCGCCGGGGCATCACCGACATGGTGCGCATTTCCGACGCACGCATGTCGGGCACGGCCTATGGCACCGTGGTCCTGCACACCAGTCCCGAGGCGGCGGCGGGCGGCCCGTTGGCCGTGGTCCGCGACGGCGACATGATCGACCTTGACGTGCCGAACCGCCGGTTGCATCTGGACATTTCCGACGCCGAACTGGCCGCCCGCCTTGCCGACTGGCAGCCGCTGCCCGACCAACCGGCCAGCGGCTACGCCTGGCTGCATCAGGCCCATGTCGAAGGGGCCGATACCGGGGCGGATCTGGACTTTCTCAAAGGCTGCCGGGGCAGTCCGGTCGGAAGGGACAGCCATTGATGAAACTCGCGCTCGTCGGCATCGGCAAGATCGCCCTGGACCAGCATCTGCCCGCGCTGAAGTCCAGCCCGGATTGGGACCTGGCCGCGACCGTCAGCCGTCGCGGCACGGTGGATGGCGTCGAGGCCTTCACAGACCTGACCACCATGCTGGAGGCCCGGTCCGACATCGGCGCGGTCAGCCTGTGCCTGCCCCCGGTGCCGCGCTTTGATGCGGCGCAGGCCGTGCTGCGCGCGGGCCGCCACCTGATGCTGGAAAAACCCCCCGGCGCGACCCTGGCCGAGGTTCACGCCCTGTGCAATCTGGCCCGCGCCCAAGGCGTCACGATCTATGCCACCTGGCATTCGCGCATGGCGATGGCGGTGGGTGCCGCGCGCGACTGGCTGGCGGGCAGGACCGTGCAGGAGGGCCGCATCACCTGGCGCGAGGACGTGCGCAAATGGCACCCCGGCCAGGACTGGATCTTCGAGGCGGGCGGGATGGGCGTCTTTGACCCCGGCATCAATGCCCTGTCGATCCTGACGGAAATCCTGCCCCAGCCCGTTCGCCTTCTGTCTGCGGATCTGGATTATCCCGCCAACCGTCAGGCCCCGATCGCCGCGCGGTTGCAGTTCAGTCAGAACATCGCCGCCGATTTCGACTTTCGCCAGCAAGGCCCGCAGACCTGGGACATGGAGTTCCGGACCGACGGGGGCCGGATGGCGTTGCGCATGGGCGGCAACCGTCTGGAAATCGACGGGCGTCCCGTGCAGGGCGGCGACGACATCATGGGCGAATACCCCGCGCTCTATGCGCGGATGGCGGCGCTGGTCGCCGCGGGGGAATCGGATGCGGACCTTGCGCCCATGGTTCTGGTGGCCGATGCCTTCACCCTCGGGCGGCGCAACATCGTCGCGGATTTCCATTTCTGAGGAGCACGCAATGACCTTTACCCCTCATGGCAAACATCTGATCGCGGGCGAATGGCTGACGGGCGAGGGCGTGTTCCAGTCGGCCCCGGCGCATGGCGCCCCGCACGACTTCAGCGGCGGCACCGTCGATCTGGTGAACCGCGCCGCCGAAGCCGCCGAGGATGCCTTTGCCGCCTATGCCGCGACCGGCCGCGACGAGCGCGCCCGCTTTCTGGAAGCCATCGCCGAAGAAATCGAGGACCGCGCCGAGGCGATCACCGCCATCGGCACCGCCGAAACCGGCCTGCCCGAGGCCCGGCTGCAAGGCGAGCGCGGTCGGACCACCGGCCAGTTGCGGCTGTTTGCGAACCATATCCGCACGGGCGACTATCTGGACCGCCGCCATGACCCCGCGCTGCCCGACCGCCAGCCCCTGCCGCGCCCCGACCTGCGCCTGATGCAGCGCCCCATCGGTCCGGTCGCGGTGTTCGGCGCGTCGAACTTTCCGCTGGCCTTTTCGACGGCGGGCGGCGACACGGCCTCCGCGCTGGCCGCAGGCTGCCCGGTCGTGGTCAAGGGCCACCCCGCCCATCCCGGCACCGGAGAGATCGTGGCCGAGGTAATCCATGCGGCCATCCGGGCCACGGGAATGCCCGCGGGCGTCTTCAGCTTTCTTCATGGCAACAGCCATGCCGTCGGCGCGGCTTTGGTCCGGCATCCACTGATCAAGGCGGTGGGTTTCACCGGCAGCCTGCGCGGGGGGCGCGCCCTGTTCGACCTCTGTGCCGCCCGCCCCGAGCCGATCCCCTTCTTTGGCGAGCTGGGCAGCATCAACCCCGGTTTCATCCTGCCGCAGGCCCTGGCCGCGCGCGGCGCCAAGCTGGCAGAAGGCTGGGCAGGCAGCCTGACCATGGGCGCGGGCCAGTTCTGCACCAATCCCGGCCTGATCGTGATGCCCAGGGGCGTGCTGGCCGATGCCTTTGCCAAGGCGGCCGGCGACGCGCTGTCCAGGGTCGGCCCGCAGATGATGTTGACCGACGGCATCGCGGACGCCTATCGCAGCGGGGCCAACCGCGCGGCGGGCATCGCCACCGCGATCTTTGAAGGTATCGCCGAGGGCCGCAACGCCCTGCCCGCCGTCTACAAGACCACGGCCGAGGAGTTCCTGCGCGATCACACCCTGTCCGAGGAAGTGTTCGGTCCCCTGGGCCTGATCGTCACCGTCCAGGGCGAGGATCAGATGCTGGACGTGGCCCAGGCGATGGAAGGCCAGTTGACCGCGACGCTGCATCTTGACGATGGCGACATCGATCTGGCCCGCCGGCTGATGCCGGTGCTGGAACGCAAGGCGGGTCGCATTCTGGCCAATGGCTGGCCCACCGGGGTCGAGGTCGCCGATGCCATGGTCCATGGCGGACCCTATCCCGCCAGCACAAATTTCGGGGCGACCAGCGTCGGGACCATGGCGATCCGCCGGTTCCTGCGCCCGGTCAGCTATCAGAACATCCCCGAGGCGCTGCTGCCCGAGGATCTGCAGGATTTCCGATGATCCACGATCACCGCATCTGCCAGTTGGGCGAAGGGGCGCTGTGGCACCCGGAACGGGGGCAGTTCTTCTGGTTCGACATTCTGGGCAGGCGGCTGCTGTCGCAGGATGACGGCGGCGGGCCGCTGGAATGGAGATTCGACCGCATGGCCTCGGCGGCAGGCTGGAGCGACCGGGACCGGCTGCTGATCGCGACCGAAACCGGATTGTCCGTGATGGACTTGCGCGGCGGCGACCTGGACCGCATCGCGGATCTGGAAGCAGGGAATGCCGCGACCCGGTCCAACGACGGTCGCGCCGACCGGCAGGGCGGGTTCTGGATCGGCACCATGGGCAAGAAGGCCGAACCCGGAGCGGGGGCGATCCATCGGTTCCATCGGGGGGAAATCCGCACGCTGGTCGATACCATCACCATCCCCAATTCGATCTGCTTTTCGCCCGATGGGGGAACGGTTCATTATTCGGATACCGACCGCCGCATCGTCTGGCGGCAGGGCCTGGACGCAGACGGCTGGCCGATCGGCGAACGGCAGGTCTATCTGGATCTGTCCGCGCAGGGCTGGTCGCCCGATGGCGCGGTGATCGACGCGGCGGGTGGGTTCTGCTGCGCGATCTGGGGGCAGGGCGCGGTGGTGCGTTTCGATGCCGATGGCCGGCAGACGCATCGCTGGGATGTCGGCGGCAGGCAGTCGTCCTGCCCCGCCTTTGGCGGTCCCGGCCTGTCGCAATTGCTGGTGACGACTGCGCGCGACGGGATCGACAATCCCGACGACGCGCAGGGCAAGACCTGGCTGCTGGATGCCGGCCTGTCCGGCCTGCCGGAACCCAGGGTGATCCTGTGAGCCGATGGACGCTGCCGGACGGGCGCCGCGTCGAGCGCCTGTCCCTGGGCGGCGGCGGGCTGACCGCGCATCTGCTGACCTTGGGCGCGACGGTGCAGGATCTGCGGTTAGAGGGGGTGGACCATCCCCTGGTCCTTGGCTGTCCCGATCCGGCGGATTATCTGGACAGGGGTCTGTATATGGGCGCCATTGTCGGTCGTTTTGCCAATCGCATCGGCGGCGCGGGCTTTGCGCTGGACGGGCAGGAATACCGCAGCGACCCGAACTTTCGCGGCCGCCACACGCTGCACGGCGGATCGCACGGCACCCATTGGCATCTGTGGACCGTCGAGGACGCGGGCGAGGACAGCGCCGCCCTGTCGCTGACCCTGCCGGATGGCGAGATGGGGTTTCCGGGCACCCTGTCGATCCGTGCCGACATCGCCCTGCGCGATCAGGCCCTGGTTTTTGCCCTTTCGGCCTGGACCGATGCCCCCACCCCCTGCAATCTGGCGCATCACGGGTATTTCAACCTTGATGGCAGTGACGATGTGCGCAGCCACCGTCTGCACATCGCGGCGAATCGTTACCTGCCCGTCGATGACGACCTGATCCCGCTGCCCGGTCTTGCGCCGGTGGACGGGACGCGCTTCGATTTCCGGCAGGCGCGCGCCCTTGCGCCCGGCGGATACGACCATAACCTGTGCCTGTCGGATGGCCCGGTCGCCAGTCGGATTGTGGCCGAACTGACCGGGCAAAGCGGGATTTCCATGCGGATCGAAACCGACCAGCCCGGCTTGCAGGTTTATGACGGCGCGCATTTCAGGGGGCTGCCGGGACTGGACGGCCGCCGCTATGGCCCCTTTGCCGGGGTGGCGCTGGAAACCCAAGGGTGGCCCGATGCGCCGAACCGGCCACATTACCCCGATTCCATCTTGCGCCCGGGTCGAACCTGGCGGCGTCGCACAGCCTATCGGTTCGGCCGATGACCGCGCTGATCGGCATCGACTGGGGCACGACCTCGTTCCGGGCCTGGCGGATGGGGCCGGGGGGCGAGGTTCTGGAGACGGTTTCCGATGGCCCCGGCATCCTGGCCGCAGGCGCCCTGCCGGGCGGATTTGCCCAGGCCCTGCGGGACCGGATCGGCGGCTGGCTGGACGGCGCGCCGGTGATCGCCTCCGGCATGATCACCAGCCGCAACGGCTGGGTGGAAACGCCCTATCTGCCCCTGCCCCTGGACGCGAACGCCCTGGCGGCCGGCCTGACCCTGCACGACGGCATCCATTTCGTGACCGGCGCCGTCAGCGACCCCGACGGTCCTGCCCCCGACGTGATGCGCGGCGAGGAAACCGAGATCATCGGCCACCTGGCGGCCGGAGGCGGGGAGGGTCTGTTCGTGCTGCCCGGCACGCACAGCAAATGGGCCCGGGCCGAAGGCGGCAGGCTGGTGGCCTTTCGCACCGTGATGACGGGCGAGGTCTTTGCCGCCCTGCGCGACCACACCATCCTGGGCCGCCTGATCCAGCCGGGACCGGACAGCCAGTCGGCCTTTCGCCGGGGCGTGCAGGCTGGGCGGCAGGACGGTGCGCTGCTGGGGCGCATCTTTTCGGCGCGGACGCTGGCCCTGATGGACCGGCTGGCGCCCGACCAGATCGCGGACTACCTGTCGGGCCTGCTGATCGGGGACGAGGTTGCCCACGGCGTGCAGGATGCGGCAGCCGGGCCGGTCACGATCATCGGGCGCGGCGATCTGGCCGTGCGATACCGCATGGCCCTGGCCGAGATGGGCATCGCCGCCAAGATCGCGCCGCCGGGCATGGCGCGGCAGGGCCTTTGGGAAATCGCCCGGTTGAGGGGACTTGCATGACCGATTTCGATACCGCCTTTGCCGCCAATCCGCTGATCGCGATCCTGCGCGGCCTGCGCCCGGACGAGGCCGCCGATACGGCCACCGCCCTGACCGGCGCGGGATTCACCATCATCGAGGTGCCGCTGAACTCTCCCGACCCGCTGGCCAGCATCGCCCGGATGGTGGCGGCCGTCCCCGATGCGGTCATCGGCGCGGGCACGGTGCTGGCCCCCGAACAGGTGGGCGCCGTTGGGGATGCGGGGGGACGGATCATCATCGCCCCGAACTTCGACCCTCGCGTCGCGGCCGAGGCGCGGCGGCTGCGTCTTTCCTATTGCCCGGGGGTCGGCACCGTCAGCGAAGCTTTTGCGGCACTGGAGGCGGGGGCCGCCGCGCTGAAACTGTTCCCGGCCGAGATGATCCCCCCCGCCGCCGTCAAGGCCATGCGCGCCGTGTTGCCGCGCCAGACCCGGCTGCTGCCGGTGGGCGGTATCGACCCCGCCAGGATGGCGGCATACCGCCAGGCGGGGGCGGACGGGTTCGGGCTGGGATCGGCGCTGTACAGGCCCGGCCAGCCTGCCGAAACCACGGGTGCGCGGGCACGCGATTTCATGGCAGCCTGGCGGGCGCTGGAGGAATAGGGACTGCGGGGTATTCGGCCGGTCTGGTCCCTTTGGGGGATAAGGGAACATTGCCCAAAGACTATGCGTTTGTGGCGATGCGCCAAAGGGGATGGCGTGTCACACAATCCGGGAGAACTCAGATGAAACCCATGTTCACAGGGGTTGTCGGTGCTGCGCTGCTGGCCCTGACGACGGTGGCCGCACAGGCCGACTGTGCCGCCGAGATTGCGCGCCTGACGACAGGCGGCGAGACGTCCGGGGGCGGCCTTGCCAAGGACGGCTCGCTTGCCCCCTTGGAAGAGGCGTCGGATACCGCATCGGACACGGATGCAGCGGCCATGGATACGACCGCTGCGGCAGATGCGGCGGCGGCGACCGAAACGGCTGCGGCCGCAGGCATGAACAGCGCGGCGCCGACCGATGGCGCGAGTGCCGAGGGCGGCGAGGGCATTGCCAAGGATGGATCGCATGTACCGCTGGAAACCGCGGGCGGGGCGCAACCGGGCGTCGCCATGTCGGGCGCCGATGCGCAGGCCCAGCAGGAGGGCGAGCCCACAGCCGCCGAACAGGCGGCAGAGGGTGCCACAGACAGCCAGTCCACCCGCGAGGTCCATATCCAGGCCGCGCGCGACGCGCTTGCCGCCGGGGACGAGGAAACCTGCATGAAGGCGATCGAGGCCGCGGAATCGGCCTGATTGTTCGCTCGGCCGGGGGCAGGCCCCCCGGCCATTCCGCGGTTCTGTCGGGTCATGGCGAATAAGGACTGGAATGCCGGACCTGTTTCTGATGAGACAGGCGCCAGCGCAGCCTGGCCTGGATGAACGACGCGATGAGCATACATCTCTACCCCAACGACCTTCCCGACGATCTGACCCTTGGCCCCGTGGTGGCCATCGACACGGAAACCATGGGGCTTGATCCACGACGCGACCGGTTGTGTCTGGTGCAGTTGTCGTCGGGAGACGGCGATGCCCATCTGGTCCAGATCGACCGTGGCCAGACCGAGGCGCCGAACCTGTGCCGGGTTCTGACCGATCCCAAGGTGCTGAAGCTGTTCCATTTCGGTCGCTTCGACATCGCCGCGCTGGAGAATGCCTTTGGGGTGGTGACGGCGCCTGTGTGGTGCACGAAGATCGCATCCAAGCTGGTGCGGACCTATACCGACCGGCACGGGTTGAAATACCTGCTGAACGAACTGGTCGGTGTCGACGTTTCGAAGCAGCAGCAGACCAGCGACTGGGGTGCGGCGGATCTGACCGACGCGCAACTGGAATATGCCGCCTCGGACGTTCTGCACCTGCATAAATTGAAGGAGGGGCTGGAGGAGCGGCTGCGCCGCGAAAACCGCATGGGACTTGCTCAGGCCTGTTTCGATTTCCTTCCTGCCCGCGCCCATCTGGACCTGTTGGGCTGGGGGGATGAAAACGACCTTTTCCGGCACTAGATCGTCCAGGACCGGGGGCGCTTCGCCCCCCGGACCCCCCGAGGATATTTGAACCAAGGCAAAGGCAGACGGGTTTGAGCGATTATCTGGACACGGCGCGGCGGGTGATCCTGACCGAGGTGCAGGGCCTGGAACTGCTGGCCGAGGGACTGGACGATGGCTTTGCGCGCGCGGTCGATCTGATCCTGGGGGCCACCGGCCGGGTGATCGTGTCGGGCATGGGCAAGTCGGGCCATGTCGGCCGCAAGATCGCGGCGACGCTGGCATCCACCGGAACGCCCGCCCAATTCGTCCATCCGGCCGAGGCGAGCCACGGCGATCTGGGCATGGTCACGCGCGCCGATGTGGCGCTGGTCCTGTCCAACAGCGGCGAGACGCCGGAACTGGCCGATCTGATCGCCCATACCAAACGGTTCGGGATTCCGCTGATCGGGGTGGCCTCGCGCCCCGGCTCGACCCTGCTGCGGCAGGCGGACGTGGCGCTGGTTCTGCCCGCGGCGCCCGAGGCCTGCGGCAACGGCATCGTGCCCACAACCTCCACGACCATGACGCTGGCGTTGGGCGATGCCCTTGCGGTGGCGCTGATGGAGCATCGGCAGTTCACGCCCGAGCATTTCCGCACCTTTCATCCCGGCGGCAAGCTGGGCGCGCGACTGGCCAAGGTGGGCGACCTGATGCACCGCGACATGCCGCTGGTGCCCGAGGATGCGCCGATGTCGGATGCGCTGCTGGTCATCAGCCAGAAAGGCTTTGGCGTGACGGGCGTAACAGATGCGGCCGGCCATCTGGTGGGCATCATCACCGATGGCGATTTGCGCCGCCATATGGACGGACTGCTGGATCGCCGCGCGGCCGAGGTGATGACCCCCGGCCCCCGGGTCATCGCGCCCGATGCCCTGGCCGAATCCGCGCTGGCGCAGATGCAGGCCCGCAAGATCACCTGCCTGTTTGCCGTGACCGACGAGATGCCTCAGGGTATCCTGCATATCCACGACTGCCTTCGCGCCGGGATCGTCTGACCGATGCGCCGCAACCGTTCATGAACCGCACACGCATCGTCCGCTGGCTGCGTGTCCTGCTGCCGCTGGCGGCCCTGGCGATGCTGTCAACGCTGTTCCTGTTTTCGCGCGAAAGAGACAGCGAATCGCAAATCCCCTATGCCGAGGTCGATGCCGAATCGATGGCCCGCGACCCGCGTCTGGTGGGTCCGGAATATGCGGGTGTGACCGATGACGGCGCCCGGCTTTCGCTGCGCGCAGACGAGGCCATGCCTGCCGATGGCGGCGGCGGGCGGGCCAGCCGGATGCGGCTGGACTGGCAGCGGGCCGACGGGCTGCGGGCCGAACTGACCGCGCCCCAGGTCGGGGTTGCCGATGGCACCATCCGGCTGGACGGGGGGGTCCGGGTGACGACCTCGACCGGCTGGACCCTGGACGCCGCCACCGCCGAGGCCGCCACCGACCGCTCTCGGATCGCGGCAAGCGGCGGCATCAAGGCCAAGGCCCCCTTTGGCACCCTGTCCGCGAACACCATGCGGATCGTCCCGGACAGCGGCAGGGACGCTTCGATCTTGAATTTCACGGGCGATGTCCGTCTGATATACCAGCCCTGAACCCTCCGGAAGGACATTTTCATGCTGCGTCCGCTGCTGACAGCCCTGATCCTTGCCGCTTCCCCGGCTGTTGCGCAGGACACCGCCTTTGGGGGAATGCGCGCCGACATCACCGCGCCGGTCGAGGTTGCGGCCGACAGCCTGTCGGTCAACCAGGCCGACGGCAGCGCGGTCTTTACCGGCAATGTCGTGATCGGGCAGGGCGAGATGCGGCTGTCGGCCGACAGCGTGACGGTGGTCTATGGCGAAGGCGGGCAAAGCCGGATCCGGTCGCTGGAGGCCAGGGGCAATGTGACGCTGGTATCCGGCCCAGACGCGGCCGAGGCACAGGCCGCCAGTTATGACGTGGAAACCGGCAACGTGACCCTGACCGGCGATGTGGTCCTGACTCAGGGACAGAATGTTCTGACGGGCGACCGGATGGAGGTGAACCTGGGATCAGGGACGGCACAGGTTCAGGGGCGGGTGCGGTCGGTCCTGCAGCCGGGCGGCAACTGATGCGCGCATCGGCGGCACGAACCGGCGACGGGCTGCGTATCCGCAACCTGCGCAAGTCCTATCGAAACCGCCCGGTGATCCGCGACGTGTCCGTCGATCTGGCGCGCGGAGAGGTCGTGGCCCTGCTGGGACCGAACGGATCGGGCAAGACCACCTGCTTTTACTGCATCGCGGGCCTGGTGCCGCCCGATGCGGGGCAGGTGCTGATCGACGGCGAGGACGCCACGCGCCTGCCCATGTTTCGACGGGCGCGTCTGGGCATCGGCTATCTGCCGCAGGAAATGTCGATCTTTCGCGGGTTGACCGTGGAACAGAACATCATGGCCGTGCTGGAGGTCGTGCACGAGGATCCCCGCCACCGCCGCGACCGGCTGGAGGAATTGCTGGGCGATTTTTCCATCGGCCATCTGCGCGCGGCCCCTGCGCTCGCCCTGTCAGGGGGCGAGCGGCGGCGGACCGAGATCGCGCGCTGTCTGGCCTCGGACCCCAGTTTCCTGCTGCTGGACGAACCCTTTGCCGGGGTCGATCCGATCGCCGTGGGCGAAATCCGCGAACTGGTCCACGACCTGAAATCGCGCGGCATCGGGGTTCTGATCACCGATCACAATGTGCGCGAAACGCTGGGCATCGTGGACCGTGCCTATATCCTGCACGACGGTCATGTGCTGATGTCGGGCGACACGGCGCAGATCGTTGCCGACCCCCGCGTGCGCGAGGTCTATCTGGGCGACAGCTTCCGGATGATGTGACTGGAATCGGCTGGAGAAATCGTCGCAGGCGGGGCCGGTTCCCGTTGACAGACGCCGTTGGCTGTCACCACATTGACATTTGCGGGCCCGGTTGGAACAGGGCCTTGCCATCCCCGTTTTCCGCCGCGCGCCGGCTGCCATGAACGGGCCGGCGCATGGAAGACGGGCAACCGAAAGGATACAGGATGCGCTTTACCATCAGCGGAAAACAGATCGACATCGGCGATGCGCTTTCGACGCATGTAAAGACCGAACTGGGCGAAACGGTCGGCAAGTATTCGCAGCGTCCCACGGACGCCACCGTGACCTTTTCCAAGGACGCCCATCAGTTCCTGTGCGACGCCGTGGTGCACCTGTCCACCGGGCTGAACGTGACCGCCCACGGCACCGCCACCGAGATTTATGCCGCCTTCGAGACCTGCCGCGAAAAGATGGACAAGCAGCTTCGCCGCTATAAGCGCCGGCTCAAGGATCACCACAAGGACAGGTCCGAGCCGGTTGAATTCGGTCAGGCCGGGATGTATGTGCTGGCGGCTGACGAGGATGAATGGGAATCGCAGGACAGCGGCCTGCAGCCGATCATCATCGCTGAAATGGAAACCCGCGTGCCGACCCTGTCGGTCGGCGATGCGGTGATGCAGATGGAATTGTCCGGGACGCCGCTGCTTGTGTTCCGGAACGAAAAGCACGGGGGCGTCAATGTCGTCCATCGCCGCGACGACGGCAATGTGGGCTGGATCGACCCGCGCGGCAATGGCTGAGGCCGCCGCCGCGCCTGCCTGACGGAACGAACCTGCCGCCCTCGGCGTCATGCCGGGGGCGCTTGAGCATTGGGAAAGACGCAAGCGATGCTGCTGACCGAAATCCTGAAACCGGGCGCCGTGCGCTCGCTGGGACAGGCTACCTCGAAAAAACGCCTGTTCCAGGAACTGGCCGATTTGGCCCATGCCGAATACGGCCTGAACGCGTCCGAGGTTCTGGATGCGCTTCAGGAACGCGAAAGCCTGGGGCCGACCGGGGTGGGGCAGGGCGTGGCGCTGCCCCATGCGCGGCTGCACGGACTGGACCGGGTGGTGGGGCTGTTCGTGCGTCTGGACAAGCCGCTGGATTTCGACGCGGTGGACCGCCAGCCGGTGGATCTGGTCTTTGGCCTGCTGGCGCCGGAAACCAGCGGCGTCGATCACCTCAAGGCGCTGGCCCTGGTATCCCGGACCCTGCGCGACCCCGACCTGCGCGCGAAACTGCGCGCCAACGATGACCCGGTCAAGCTGCACGCGGTGCTTTCGGCCCAAGGCGTCAAGGCTGCTTAAGGATTTCGGGTTTGTCTGATGCGGTCCCATACAGGGCTTCCACCTGATAAAGGAGGCCGACGATGACCAGAAAGATCAGCGAATAGTTGCGCAGGCAAAGGGAAATTGCCCTGGTGCGCCATAATAGCACATGGCACGATAAACTGGCTGCATGTGCTAGCCTTTACTTTCAGGCACGCTGGCACGCAGGTATAAAATCCTAAACTGGAATGCAAGGATATGGTGTAACGGTGTAGCAATGCCAGGCCGGTCGGGAACCACCTATCTGGCCGCTGCTCTCGGTGCGCATCCTGCAATCGCAACATTTCCCGGCGTGGAACTGAAAATCCTGTTCGAGCGCGACGGTCTGGTCGATTTGGGCTGGGTGTTGTGCGAAACTTTCTCTCCCAACCGGGCATGGGTAGGGCTCGCGCGATTTCGAACACTGATGAACCAATTGCGCAATGGTGGCTTCGACCAACCATTATTGGCAGGCCCGGGCGTCTATTCAGGCGTCAATCGCGCGCTTGAGCGTTTCTACAAGCTAATCGCCCCCGAAGGGGTGGGGTTGCCCCTGAAGCGGGCCGCGTATCGTGACGCAGCGCGCTGCTTTTTCTTCGACCTTGCGTATTTGGGCATGGCCTGCAATCCAGGGGCAACGCATTTCCTGGAAAAAACACCGCACAATCTCTTGGCACCACAATTTCTGGCGGATTTTGTGGGTCTTCCATGGTGCGTGCATGTGATCCGCGATCCCAGGGCAACGGCATGGTCCCTGATGGCGCAAGACTGGGGCCCCAAATACTTTGTCATCGGCTGCATCTTGGATGCAAAGCTACTACGAGCAATGGTTCGCGGTTCGTGGCCTCTATGCAACCTTGGGACTATCCCTGACCGAACTGCGAATCGAAGATGTCGTGGCAGACCCCTCTGGTCATGCCGATCATCTACTGTCTGCCCTCAACCTCGCGCGGATGCCGGTTTTTGCAAACATTGACGGTAGTCAGTTGATTGCGGGCCGGAGCAGCATAGGAGCCGACGATATGCGCCTTCTGCACGACAAACTTGGTCAGGTGGCTGCAAAGCTTGGACATGAGGCGATCTGGACAAAGCAGTAATTGCAAGTGGATCTGTCCCGGTCTCGTGCCGCCCCGAGTGCTCATTTAGGCTGCGCGACGTTCGAATGTCCATGGCTTTTCCCACTCCTGTACAACGATGGCAGAGGTTGTAGGGCTTTTGATATATTCGAAATTTGCCGTCTAGCCCTGCCGGCGGATGACGATGGAGGACGAGGTGATCACCGCGAAATGCGACCTAGACATGGGGCGCATCTACAAGGAGACGATCTTCAACTTTGCCCGCCACCGGAGGCCGGGACATTACGGCCTGATCGTCGAACGTGAGAGGGCGATCCTGCTGCCTGAGACGGACGGATCATGACTGCATCTTGTGCGCTGAAGAGCAGCAAAGTTAAACCAGCTATCTGTTTCCGGCATGAATATTCCGACAGACCTGCGCCAGAAGCATAGTGACGCATTCAATGATTGGTAATTTAAGGAAAATTTTCTCACCATTCCTTTCTGCGGGGATCGTCGGGTGGGTCATGCCGGGCAAAGACTGTATGCAAAATTCTCTTTGAGTTGGGCATCGGTCATGTCTCAATCCAGCAAGAGGATCTGCCCGCCGCGTGGCGTCGCGGTCAGATCCAAGTGCCGCTAACCGGCCGGAACAGGGAGAGCAAGATGATACGTGTAGGAGTTGACGTCGGTGGCACATTCACCGATCTCGTACTGGAACAGGTCGATACGGGCGGGCGCAGGCGCGTCTTCACGCACAAGGTTTCCTCGACCATCGGGGACCAGTCGGTCGGCGTTGTGCGGGGCGTGGTCGAACTCTGCGCCATCGCGGACGTGCAGCCCGGCCAGATCGACGCGCTGTTCCACGGCACGACGGTCGCGACCAACATCGTGATCGAACGCAACGGGGCCGAGGTAGGGATGATCACCACCAAGGGCTTCCGCGACATCCTGCACATGGGCCGCCACAAGCGCCCGCACAACTTTTCGCTGCAATTCGACGTGCCGTGGCAAAGTGCGCCGCTGATCAAGCGTCGCAACCGGATCGTCGTGGATGAACGCATCCTGCCGCCCGATGGCCGGATCGAAACCCGCCTGGCCGAGGATCAGGTCGAACAGGCGGCGGAACTCTTCGCCGAACGTGGGTTGGAAGCGGTGGTGATCGGCTTCCTCTTCTCGTTCCTGAACAACGATCACGAACTGCGCGCGGCCGAGATCGTGCGCCGCGTGATGCCCGGTGCCTTCATCTGCGCCTCGTCCGAGGTGGTCAACACGATCCGCGAATACGAACGTTTCTCGACCGCGGCGATGAACGCTTATATCGGCCCGCGCACGAAACGGTACCTCGACAACCTGAAGGCGCGGCTCAGAGAGGCGGGCGTGAACGCCTATGTCCGCATCATGCAGTCGAACGGCGGCGTCAGCACCATCGAACAGGCCAGCCGCAACCCGGTGGGTCTGCTGCTGTCGGGTCCGGCGGGCGGCGTGATCGGCGGCCGCTGGACGGGCGAGGCCTGCGACCAGCGCGACATCATCACCATCGACATCGGCGGCACCTCGGCCGACATCAGCGTGATCCGCGACGGGGCGCTGACGATCAAGAATCCGCGCGACACCGAAGTGGCGCATCTGCCCGTGCTCGTGCCGATGATCGACATCGACGCGATCGGTGCGGGTGGCGGGTCCATCGCCTATGTCGACAGCGGCGGCGCCTTCCGCGTCGGCCCGAAATCGGCAGGCGCCGAGCCGGGGCCTGCCTGCTATGGCAAGGGCGGCACCCAGCCCACGGTCACCGACGCGCAGGTGGTGCTGGGGCGGCTTGACCCCGAACATTTCCTCGGCGGCGGTCTGGCCATCGACCCGGCCCTGTCGGAACAGGCGATCCGCACCCATCTGGCCGAACCGCTGGGCATGTCGGTCAAGGAAGCCGCGCTTGGCGTGTTGAAGATCATCAACAACAATATGTCGCTGGCCATCGCCTCCAACTCGGTGGCGCGCGGCATCGACCCGCGCAACTACAGCCTGATGGCCTTTGGCGGGGCGGGCCCGCTGCACGGCGTGGCACTGGGGCAGATGATTGCCGCCAAGAACGTGATCTCGCCGCTGCATCCGGGGATCACGGCGGCGATGGGGCTTCTGGTCACCGAACCGCGCTATGAATTCACCCAGTCGTCGCTGGCGATCCTGCAATCGGCCGGCAAGGCGGAACTGGAGGCGGTGAACGCCGTCTTCGACCGGCTTCAGGCCGAGGCTGCGGCGCAACTGGCGGCCGATGGCATCCCGCCCGACCGCCAACGCTTCGAACGGGTGGCGGAATGCCGCTATGTCGGGCAGGGGTTCGAACTGCGTGTCGCGGTCCCGCACGGGCCCTTTACTGCGGGCAGCGCGCAGGAAATGGCGCGGCGCTTCTTCGCCGTCCACCGTACCGAATACGGCCACGCCTTTGAAGATCAGGCCGTGCAGATGGTCACGCTGCGGGTGATCGGCTCGTCGTCTTCGGACACGCTGGCGCTGCCGTTGCTGGAAAAGGGCGGCCGCCGCAACCCATCGGAAGCCGCGCTTTATGCCCGCCCGACAACCTTTGACGATGGCGAGACGGTGCAGACCGCGCGCTTCGACCGCATGAAGCTGCGCGCGCAGGATGTCGTCGTCGGTCCTGCGGTGATCGTGCAGCAGAATTCCACCACCATCGTGCCGCCGGGCTATGCCGCCACGGTGATAAAACTCGGCGATCTGGTGATCGCCCGCGTCGGACAGGAGGGCTGAGGAATGGCCAAGGAAATCGATCCCATCACCCTGCAAGTCATCGGCGGCGCGCTGCATGCTATCGCCGAACAGATGGGCAACGTGCTGTATCGCATGTCCTATTCTTCGATCATCCGCGAAAGCCAAGACCTTGGCGCGGGTCTGTTCGACCTTGACTACAACACGCTTTGCGAAAGCGATTCCACGCCCATGCACATCGGGTCGATCCCCGGCTACCTGCACGGGATCGAGAAGAACATCCCGAAGACCGACTGGAAGCCGGGCGATGTGGTGATCCACAACCACCCCTATTATGGAGCCAGCCATTCGCCCGACATCGGCATCGTCATGCCGATCTTCTATCACGGCGAACTGGTCGGTTTCTCGGCCAACACGGCGCACCATCTGGACATCGGCGCCGCGACTCCAGGCCTGATCATCGACGTGCCCGACGTCTTTGCCGAAGGGATGCTTCTGAACGGGCTGAAGCTTTACGAGGCTGGCAAGCGGAACGAGACGCTCTGGCGCTACATCAGCGGCAATACCCGCGTTCCGGGGCTGGTGATGCGCGACCTCGAAGCGCAGATCGCCGCCGCCGAACTGGGCGTGAAGCTTTATTGCGAGCTGATGGACACCTATGGTCGCGACACGGTGGAACAGGCGTCGAAGCAACTGATGGACTATTCCGAACACATGCTGCGGCGTGAGATCGCGAAGATCCCCGACGGCGACTACACCGCCGAAGGCTTCATGGATGATGACGGGCGCACCCGTGACGTGCGCTTGCCGATCAAGGTCACCGTCCGCGTGCGCGGCGACGACGTCGAGGTGGACTTGACCGGATCGTCGCCGCAGGTTCCCACCGCCTTCAACGTGCCGTTCGAAGGATCGACCAAGGTCGCCTGCTACTTCGCCTTCCGGGCACTGCTGCTGGATACCTACACCAATCAGGAATACATCCCGCAGAACGAGGGGTCCTTCCGCCCTGTCAAGGTGACGGCGCCGCTCGGGTCGATCTTCAACCCGATCCCGCCCGCCGCCTGCGAGGCGCGCTTCAACCAGATCCAGCGCGTCGTCGACCTGATCATCAAGGCGCTGGCGCCGGTGCTGCCCGACAAATGCACTGCGGGCAATGCGGCCTGCCTGTCCTTCGCCAGCTATTCCGGCGTCCGCGAGACGGGCGATTACTGGGTGCTGATCGAGGTGAACGAGGCCGCGATGGGCGGGCGCCCGAACTCTGATGGGCCCGACACGATCGAAGAGCTGATGCGCAACACCCGCAACAACCCGCTTGAAGATCTTGGCATGCATCTGCCGATGATCTGCGACCGCTACGAGATCCGCGACGACGTCTTTCCCGGCGCGGGCAAGTATCGTGGCGGCATGGGTGTGGTGAAATCGCAGCGCTTCCTGACGCCCGGCTTCATGACCCATGAAAGCGACCGCAACGAGGATGCGCCCTGGGGCATCTTCGGCGGGCAGGATGGCATTCCCGCGCGGGTCCGCATCCACAACGCGGCCCGGGCCGAGGAACCCCGCGACGTCTATGCCAAATTCTCGGGCATGCGGGCGGAACTGGGGGATGTGGTCAGCTACCTGTCGCCCTGCGGCGGCGGCTTCGGCAACCCGCTGGAGCGCGATCCCGCCAAGGTGCTGGATGACCTGCTCGACGAGTTCATCACGCCCGAGCACGCGCTCGAAGTCTATGGCGTCGTGCTGGCGCCCGTGTCCAACGGGTACAAGTGGGGCCTCGACCTGCCCGCAACCGAGGCGCTTCGCGCCACGATGCGGGCGGCCTGACGGTCACAGATCAAGGAACCGGGCGGATGGAATTCGTCGATCTGCAATATTTCGTCAGCATTGCCGAAACCGGCAGCTTCACGAAATCCGCCCTGCAGAACAATGTCGCGCAATCGGCGCTTAGCCGTCGGGTGCGCGACATCGAGACAGAGATGGGCACCGCGCTGTTCTACCGCAACGGGCGCGGCGTGGTGCTGACAGAGGCAGGTGAAACCTTCCTGACCGCGGCGCGCGCAATGCTGGCCCAGCGCGAAAGCCTGCGTCAGGAGATGCGCCGCGCCGCAGGTGAACTGGACGGCACGGTCAAGCTGGCCGTGCCGCCTTCGGTCGGGCTGGTGCTGCTGGCCCCGCTTCTGCGCCAGATCAGGACCGACCATCCCCGCATCCGCATGCGCGTGCTGGAAGGGTTCAGCGGCCATGTCGCGGATTGGCTGGCGGCGGGCAAGGTCGACCTTGCCGTGCTTTACAAAATGAAGGCCAGCGCGCTGCTGGGTGCCGAACACCTGCTGTTCGAGGACATGTTCCTGATCTCTGCCCTTGATGCACCGCGCGTGGGCGGGGCGGACAGCGTGCGGATGGCCGACCTTGCCACCGAGGAGCTGGTGCTTCTCGGCGTGCCGCACGGCCTGCGCGTGCTGGTCGAGGATGCCGCCGCCCGCGCTGGCGTGACGCTGAACGTCGCGATGGAGGTGGAGACTCTTCCCACCATCTACGACCTTGTCCGCACCGGGGGCTTGCGCACCGTACTGCCGCTGGCCGCAGTAAAGCAGGAAGTGACCGAGGGTCGGCTGATCGCGCAGCGCATCACCGATCCGCTGATCAGCCGCGAACTGATCCTTGCCCACGCGCCGCACCGCGCGGCGGCACCTGTAACCAAGGCGGTGGTCAAGTTGATCCGCAGCAAGATTTCAGAACTGGTCCGGTCAGGCGTCTGGGACGGGCGTCTGTAACGGGCCGAACAACAAGGGGGAACCACCAATGAGCGAAGCCTTTCCGACACTGTTTTCACCGATCAAGCTGGGTCCGCTGACCGTGCACAACCGCATCGCGATGGCGCCGCTGACGCGCCAAATGGCCGATGCCGACGGCACACCGACCGACGAGATGGTCGCCTATTACGCCCGCCGCGCGCGGGGCGGGCTGGGGCTGATCGTGACCGAAGGCACCTATGAACAGGATGCCTTCCAGTCCAAGGCCTATCTGTCGCAACCCGGCATCGCCAATGCGGCGCATGTGGCGGGCTGGCGGCGGGTCTGCGACGCGGTCCACGACAACGGCGCCAAGATCATCATCCAGCTGATGCACGGCGGTCGCGTGTCCGATCCGCGCGTTCTGGGCGGTCAACCGCCGGTCAGCGCCTCGGCCACACAAAGCGGGGGTTGGACGCTTTACACTGATAACGACTATGAAAAAGGCATCCGCAACATAAAGGGCGACTGGCCGAAGGTCACCTTCCCGCCCGCCCGTGCCCTGACGGTCGAGGAAATCCACGCCGTCGCCGACGGCTTTGCCGAAGGCGCCCGCCGCGCCGTGGAGGCCGGGGCAGACGGGGTCGAGGTGCATGGCGCCAACGGCTATCTGCTGTGGCAGTTCATCACCCCCAAGACCAACCTGCGCACCGACCAATTCGGCGGCAGCCCGGAAAACAACGTCCGCTTCGCGCGGCTGGTGGGCGAAAAGATCCGCGCCGCCATCGGACCCGACAAGCTGATCGTGCTGCGCCTGTCGCAGGACGGGGTCGACGATTTCACCGGCGCATGGCCGGGCGGCACCGCCTATGCCGAGGCGGTGGGCAAGGCGCTTTCCGACAGCGCCTTTGACGCGCTGCATTGGGCCAGCTTCAACTATCGCGACAACCGTTTCGCCGATGATCCGACGCCGATGCCCACCGTGCTGAAGCGCGCCTCGGGCAAGCCCGTCATCACCAATGGCGGGATCGAGGACGGCCCGCAGGCCGAAGCGGCGCTGGTGTCGGGCGCGGCCGACATGGTGGCGATCGGGCGGCCCATCTTTGCGCATCCCGACTGGGCCTACATCGTGCGGTCGGGCGCGCCCTATCCGTGGCTGCCCTTCGACCGCAAGTATGTGATCCAGCCGCCGCTCGATTACGGCCATGCCTATCCGATGGGACTGGTCGATCCCGAATGGCCGGTTCCGTAAGGTGGGCTGGGGATGGCAGGATATTCCGACTGGATCGGGCGCGGTTTCCAGTGGCGGGACCGGCTTTCGGCGCGGCTGATCGACCAGTTCCGCGCCACCTTACCCGGACCTTCTGGCCGAGGCAGAGGTGCCGCTCGGCCTGTTCTGGGCGCTGTCCCCCGATGCCCTGCCGCCCGCCGATCTGGACCGCGACGGGCGGCCGCGCCTTGGCATTACCCTGCCCGCCTTGCCGTTGGCGCGCCGGATGTGGGCGGGCGGCGAGGTCCGCTTCCTGTCCCCTTCCAGCCGGAGGACGAGGTGAAGCGCGACAGTCGGATCGAACGGATCGAGGAGAAGTCGGGATCGACCGGCGCGCTGATCTTCATTTCGGTCCGGCATGAGTACAGCATGGACGGGCGTGCCTGCCTCAGCGAACGGCAGGATCTGGTCTATCGGGCCGATCCCGTGCCGGGCGAGGCGCCGCCCGCCTATCCGCCCAAGCCCGATCTTGGTCCACCCGTCGCCGCGTTGCCGCTGGTGTCCGATCCGGTGCGGCTGTTCCGGTTTTCGGCCATGACCTTCAACGGGCACCGCATCCTTTACGATGCCGATTACGCGCGGCAGGTCGAAGGCTAGGATGGGCTGGTCGTCCACGGGCCGTTGCAGGCGGTGGCGATGATGAACCTTGCCGCTCGCGTGCTGGGCCGCGTGCCGCAGGTCTGTTCCGATCGCGGCCTGTCGCCCCTGATCGTCGGCCAGACGGCCGAGGTTCAGGCCCGTCACGACGACGACGCGCTGGCGCTGTGGGTGGCGCGCGCCGGCAGGCCGGTCACCATGTCGGGGCGCGCGACGGGCTGACCGCCCCCTGCATCAGCCCTGCGATTTCGACAGCACCTCTGCGCGGAAGCCCGACGGGGTCTGTCCGAACATTGCCTTGAACAGGCGCGAGAATTGCGCCTGATCGGAAAAGCCAAACCTGTATGCAATATCCGACATTTGCCCCAGGTTCGGCATCATCATCAGGTCGCGCGCCGCGCGCAGGCGCTGCTCGCGCACATATTGAGAAACGGTGCTGTTCACCTCGGCAAACAGTTCGTGCAGGTAGCGTTTGGAAATCCCCACCGCCTCAGCGATGGTTTCAGGCGACAGGTCGGGGTTGGACAGGTCTTTCAGGATCACCGCCTCGGCCCGGCGGCGATGGGCCTCGCGCACCGACGATCCGGCGCCTGTGTCGACGTCGCTGGTGCGGTCCAGCGCCAGCGCCAGAAGCTCCACCAGATGCCGTCCCAGCACCGCCCCGCTGATGGGATCGCTGGCGCCATGCTTCTGGATCTGCTGCGCCATCGTGGTGAACAGCGACCCGATCCCTTCGCGCCCGTTGAAGACCAGCGCGCAATAGCGGTCTGGGTTGCGCAGCTTCGTGGCCAATACCGGCTTGGCCACCTTCAGCACGCACAGGTCGTTCGCGGCGGAATAGAAAAAGCGGTAAGGTTCGTCCCCGCGTTCCAGGATGAACCCGCCCGGATCGCAGCACACCTCGCGCCCCAACTGGCGGAAATCGACCGGCGACTGGCGCGGGATGGTGATCAGGTATTCCTCTTGCGTCGCGCCGGAAATGTGGTGGCGGTGGCGTTCGTATTGCACCGGTTCCGTCCGCAGCCGCGACAGCGACACATCGCCCACGCTGCCCAGTTCCAGCTGCCCTTCGAAACGGGCTGCGTCGCGAAAGGTCAGGTCCAGCGGGAAATAGGCTTCCGCGATGACAGCATTCCAGTGGCCGGCGCGGGCCGACGCGGGCAGTCTGTCCGTGCTGCGCAGCCTGCTGTTCATCGACTGGACCTATCCGTTCGGGAAAGATTCCGAGTGCATCGGGATGCAATGATCGTCTTTGCTGGCCGAGAGTCAATTCCGCAATGCATGACAGATATGCCTGCGCGCGCTGGCTGCGCGAATTTTCGACCGCCGTCGCGCGCGCTGACAAAGCGTTGCGCGCTGGATGACAAGACGGGGCGCCAGCGGCACGTCAACCTTTCTTCACAGAACAGTGACAAGGCCGGGATTCGGCCGACACGGGGAGTAATCGTAACGGACATCCCCTGCTCTTTCGCGGGGCCGTTTTCCCGTGTCGTCCGCCCGTCCCAACACGGAGGTTGGCATGGCCAAGCGAAACGTCGATCCGATCACGCTTTCCGTCGTGCGCGGGGTGCTGGAGACCACCCAGCGGGAAATGACGCTGGCGCTGGAACAGACCGCGCGGTCGTCGGTATTCAATCTGGCGCATGACTATTCGACGGCGCTGTTCAACCATACGCCCGAGATGATCCTGCAAGGGCAGGACATCCCCATCCACCTGGGCAGCCTGATCCCCGCGATGAAGTCTGTCGCGCACTATTTCGAGGGCGACATCCACGACGGCGACCTGATGCTGCACAACGATCCGTCCTATGGCGGGTCGCACATCATCGACACCTGCATGTACATGCCCGTCTTCTATGAGGGCGAGCTGGTCTTCTGGACGGTCTGCAAGGGCCACCTGACCGATATTGGCGGGCCGGTTCCCGCAGGCTACAACCCCAACGCCACCGAGATCTACGCCGAAGGCCTGCGCATCCCGCCGGTAAAGATCTGGGACAAGGGCAAGCCGCGCAACGACGTGATGAACCTGCTGCTGTCGAACATGCGCGCGCGGCGCGATCAGGAAGGTGACTTCAACGCCCTGATCGGCGCCTGCCAGGTCGGCGCGCGCAACCTAAAGCGGCTGATGGACAAATATGGCACGACGGTCGTGCAGGACTGCATCGCCGAGCTGCTGGACATGGCCGAACACCACATGCGCAGCCTGATCGCACAGGTTCCCGACGGCACCTATACCGGCACCGCGATCCTTGAAGATGCCGGCCACGGCTACGGCGATTTCGAGATCACGGCCACCGTCACCATCAACGGCGACGGCTGCCACATCGCCATCAACAGCCCGCCGCAGATCCCCTATTTCATCAACAGCTACGAAGGAAACAGCCATTCCGGCGTCTATCTGGGGCTGATGATGTTCGCCCAGCTGCCGCCCCCCTACAACGAGGGGCTCTATCGCTGCGTGACCACCGACATGGGGCCGAAGGGCACGCTCTGCAACGCGAAGTCGCCCGCGCCGCACATGAACTGCACCACCACCCCGATGGAGACGCTGACCGATGCCGTGCGTCTGGCCTTCGAACAGGCCGCGCCCGCCAAGGTGTCGGCCAGCTGGGGCCATGCCAACGGCTGCAACATCGCGGGCTGGGACAAGCGGCATGACGAGGAGTACGTGACGATGGTGCTGGCCTCCATCATCTCGGGGGCGGGGGCCACGGCGCAGGCCGACGGCTGGCACGCGGTCGGCCCGGAATGCTGCTTCGGCGCGCTGACCTCGGGCGATATCGAGATGCTGGAACACAGCTATCCCATTATCATCCACCGCTATTCGCTGATGGAAGACAGCGGCGGCGCGGGCAAGAACCGCGGCGGGTCCGGCACCTGCTGGGAGGTGGAGCCGCTGGACACGCCCATGACGCTGATCACCTTCGGCGAAGGCCGCCGCATCCCCGCCATGGGCGCGGCGGGCGCGAAGTCGACGATGGTGGAAAAGAAGGTCGGCCGTCTGGAAGTGACCCGCAACGGTACGACCAAGATCATCACCGACAACATGATCGAGACGATCCAGCCGGGCGAACGCGCGGCGAACAAGAACCCGGGCGGGGGCGGCTACGGCAACCCGTTCGAACGTGACGTGCAGAAGGTGGTCGAGGATGTGCGCAACGGCCTCGTCAGCCTCGAGGGGGCGCGGCTGGATTACGGCGTGGTCATCACCGACCGCGACAGCCTTGCCGTCGATGCCGCCGCCACCGCCAAGCTGCGCGCCACCGCCGCCTGACCCCCGGACTAACAGGAAGACCATCATGCCGAACCAATATCGTCTGGGCATCGACGCCGGCGGCACTTTCACGGACTTCATCCTTGCCGACCGTGCGGGCGAAGTGCGCATCTTCAAGGCCCTGTCCACCCCGCAGGACCCGACGCAGGCCATCCGCAACGGCCTTGCCCTGATCGAAGAAGAGACCGGCATCAAGGCGCATGACATCGTGTCGAACGCCGATCTGTGCATCAACGGCACCACCGTCGGCCTGAACGCCCTGATCCAGCACAAGGGCGCGCGCACCGGCCTGATTGCCACGGCAGGCCACGAGGACAGTATCGAGATCCGCCTTGGCCACAAGGAAGACGGCTACCGCTACGATCCCGAATATCCGCCCGCGCGGATGCTGGTGCCGCGCTACCTGCGCCACGGCGTGCGCGAACGCGTGGTGTCGACCGGCGCCGTCCACACCCCCCTGCACGAAGAGGACGTCCGCGACGCCTGCCACCATTTCCTGCGCGAAGGGGTGGAATCCGTTGCCATCAGCTTCGTCTGGTCGGTGCTGCATGCCGAACACGAAGCCCGCGCCGCCGAAATCGTGCGCGAGATGATGCCCGGCGTGCGCCTGACGGTGGGCAGCCAGCTTTACCCGCAGGTGCGCGAATATACCCGCACCTCCACCGCCGTGGTGAACGCCTACCTCGCCCCCATCCTGTCGCGCTATGTCGAGGCGGTGGACGGCTATTTCCGCAGCCTCGGCGCCAAGAACCCGGTGCGCTACTTCCAGTCGAACGGCGGGCTTGCGCTGGGGTCGGTGGTCAGCGACCAGTCGGTCTATGCGATCAACTCCGGCCCCGCCTCGGCCCCGCAGGCCGCGCTCTATATCGGCGAGCCGTGGGACTTGCAGAACATCATCACCGTCGACATGGGCGGCACCTCCTTCGACATCACGCTGACGCGCGACGGGCGGGCCAATGTGTCGAAGAACATCGATTTCCTGCGCTACCGCATCGGTATCCCGATGATCCAGGTGGAAACGCTGGGTGCGGGCGGCGGTTCGATCGGCTGGATCGACAGCATGGGCCTGTTGCAGATGGGTCCGCAATCGGCAGGGTCGGAACCCGGCCCCGCCTGCTATGACCAAGGGGGCGACAAGCCCACCACGACGGATGCGAACCTCGTGCTGGGCTATCTGAACCCCGGCGGTCTGGTCGGCGGGCGCCTGCCGCTGGATGTCTCAAAGGCCCGCGCGGCGATCGACACCCACCTTGCCAAGCCGCTGGGCCTGACGGTCGAACAGGCCGCCTACGGCATGTTCACGATCGTCAACAACAACATGGTCAACGCCATCCGCCGTGTGTCTGTAGAACGGGGCTACGATCCGCGCGACTTCGTGCTGAACTGCGCGGGCGGCGCCACGGGCGCGCACATCACGGCGCTTGCGCGCGAGATGGGCATCCGTCGCGTCCTCGTGTCGAAGCTCGCCTCGGGGCTTTGTGCCTATGGGCAGATCATCTCGGACGTCAAATACAACTACATCGCCCCGGCGCCCGTGCGTCTGGAAGGAGCGGCGGCGGCCGAACGGCTCGACGGTCTCTTCCGCGGGCTCGAGGCGCGAGGCACCGCTGACCTCAAGGGCGACGGCTTCATCGAGGACCGGATCACCATCCGCCGCAGCCTAGACATGCGCTATGTCGGGCAGGTGCATGAATGCACCGTGGACGTCGACCCCTTCCCCCTGGACGAGGCGGCGCTAGAACGTCTGAAAGCCGCCTTCCATGCCCGCCACAAAGAGCTTTACACCTATTCAGAACCCGGCAGTATGGTCGAGGTGGTGAACGTCGAAAGCGCGATCTCGGGCCGGGTCGAGAAGCCGCGCCGCATGTTGATCGCGCCGGGCAAGGGCGCGGATGCCGCGCTTTTTGGCACGCGCGGGATGATCTTCTCGGCCGAAGGCGCGGAACGCCGGACGCCGGTGTATTCGGGCGAGTTGCTGGGGGCAGGCGACCGGATCGTCGGCCCCGCCGTGATCGAGGAAGTGACGACCACCATCGTGATCGAACCCGGCTGGACGGCCGAACTGGCGCCGTCGGGCGTTTATGTTCTCGATCATGCGGGCTGAGGGGGGCAAGGCATGACCATCATCAACTGCGACATGGGCGAAGGCTTCGGTCTTTACCGCATCGGCGATGACGAGGGGCTGATGCCGCTGATCGACGTGGCGAACGTCGCCTGCGGTTTCCACGCCTCGGATTTCAACCACATGCGGCGCACCGTGCAACTGGCCAAGCGTCACGGGGTCAAGGTGGGGGCGCATCCCTCGCTTCCCGACCTGCAGGGCTTCGGGCGACGCGAGATGAAGATCGGCCGCGACGAACTGCTCAACTGCATGATCTACCAGATTGGCGCGCTGAAGGGCTTCCTTCAGGCCGAAGGGATGGAGTTGAACCACATCAAGCCGCACGGGTCGCTTTACGGCATGGCCGCGCGGCTGGAAGAGGTGGCCCATGCCGTCGCAGATGTGGCCGACATCTTCCGCGTGCCGCTGTTCGGCATGGCGGGGACGCTGCATGAACAGGTCTACACCGCGCGCGGGCATGCCTTCGTGTCGGAATTCTACGCCGATCTCGACTACAACGATCAGGGCGGATTGATCATCACCCGCGAACATGCCGCGACCGACCCTGACGCCGCCGCTGCCGCCTGCCTGCGCGCCATGCGCGACGGCAAGGTGCGCAGCGTGGGCGGCGTCGACGTGCCAGTGCGTGCCGATGCCATCTGCGTACATTCCGACACCCCGAACGCGGTCGCCGTCGCGGCAGCCGTGCGCGCCGCGGTCAGAGCCTGACAAAACGGAAAAAAGACTGGGGAGATCCAATGACCAAGCAAATCCTTTCGCCGTTGCCCGGCACCTTCTACCGCAAGCCTACCCCTGATAAACCCGCCTTCAAGGAGGTGGGCGACAGCGTGGCCGTGGGCGATGTCATCGGCCTGATCGAGGTGATGAAATCCTTCAACGAGGTCGTGGCCGATCAGGCAGGCAGAATCACCGGATTTCCGGCCGATGACGAGGAACCGGTGATGGCGGGCCAGCCGCTGGTGGATCTGGCCTGAAGATGGCAATCCGGAAACTTCTGATAGCGAACCGGGGCGAGATCGCGGTCAGGATCATCCGTGCCGCGCGTGAACTGGGCATCCGCACCGTGCAGGTCCACAGCGCGGCGGATGCCGATAGCCTTGCCGTGCGTCTGGCCGACGAGGCGGTCCTGATCGGGCCGCCGGCGGCGTCGAAATCCTACCTGAACGTGGTTGCGATCCTTGATGCCGCGCGGGCGACCGGCGCGGATGCGGTGCATCCCGGTTACGGCTTTCTGGCCGAGAATGCGGATTTCGCAGATGCCGTGGAAGCGGCGGGGATGGTCTGGGTCGGCCCCAAGGGTGACGCGATCCGCGTGATGGGTGACAAGGTCGCCGCGCGCATTGCCGCCGAAGGGGCGGGGGTCCCGGTCGTGCCCGGCTCTGACGGGCGGGTGGATGAACCCGAACACGCTCGCACCATCGCGCTGGCCATCGGGTTTCCCGTGATGATCAAGGCCGTTGCGGGCGGGGGCGGGCGCGGCATCCGCATCGCCCATGACATGGAGGAATTCGAACGCCTGATGCCGCAGGCCAGCGCCGAGGCGAGGGCCGCCTTCGGCGATGGCGGGCTCTATCTGGAAAAGGTGATCGAACGCGCCCGCCATATCGAGGTACAGATCCTTGGCGACGGCACCCGCGCGGTGCATTGCTTCGAACGCGAATGTTCGCTGCAACGCCGCCGCCAGAAGGTCTGGGAGGAGGCGCCCTCTGCCGTGCTGCCGCAGGCGCTGCGCGAAAAACTCTGCGCCTCCGCCGTGGCCCTGGCCAAGACGGTGGGCTACCGCGGGGCGGGAACGCTTGAATACCTCTATGACGATGCCTCTGGTCATTTCTACTTCATCGAGATGAACACCCGCATCCAGGTCGAACATCCTGTGACCGAGATGGTGACCGGCATCGATCTGGTGCGCGAGATGATCCGCATCGCGGGGGGCGAACCCCTTCGCTACCGGCAAGAGGACATCGCGCTGCGCGGCCACGCGATCGAGGTCAGGATCAACGCTGAAGACCCCGCCCGCAACTTCCAGCCCGCGCCCGGCACGATCACCGGCCTTGCCGTTCCCGGCGGGATGGGGGTGCGCTTCGACACCATGCTCTATCAGGGCTACACGGTGCCGCCCTTCTACGACTCGCTTCTGGGCAAGCTGATCGTCTGGGACGAGGACCGCCCCGCCGCCATCGCCCGCATGGCCCGCGCGCTGCGCGAACTGGCTGTCGACGGACTGCCCACGACCAAACCCCTGCACCAGCTTCTGGCACGCGATCCCGACGTCGCCGCGGCCGCCTTCCATACCCGCTGGCTGGAGCCCTGGCTTGACCAGAACGCCCACCGGCTTGGCACAGAGGAGACCACGGAATGAAGACCAGATACTCCTTCGGTGGCGACGAGCACATCTTCGTGGAATGCGACGAGGAGATGTCCCTCGAAGCCTTCTTCAAGGGCATGTCGATCACCACCGCCCTGCGCGAGGCGCAGATAAAGGGCGTAACCGAGATCTGCCCCGCCAACGCCTCCTTCCAGGTGCGCTTCGACCCCGACGTAATCGCACCCGAGGCGATGCTATCGGAATTGAAGAAGCTCGAGGCTGCGGCGCAGGCCGCGCCATCGACGCTCGAGACGCGGATCATCGAGGTGCCGGTGTTCTACAATGACCCCTGGACGCACGAGACGGGCCAGCGCTTCCGCGAACGCCATCAAGACCCGACCTCGACCGACATCGAATACACCGCGCGGATCAATAATCTGGATGGGGTCGACGGCTTCGTCGCCACCCATTCCGGCGCGCCTTGGTTCGTGTCGATGGTGGGCTTTGTCGCGGGTCTGCCCTTCCTCTACCAGATGGTCGAACGCAAGCGGCAGATCCAGTCGCCGAAATACCTGCGCCCCCGCACCGACACGCCACGCCTGACGGTGGGCCATGGCGGCTGCTTCGGCTGCATCTATTCGGTGCGCGGCGCGGGCGGCTACCAGATGTTCGGCATCACGCCGATGCCCATCTACGACCCGACCCAGACCGTTCCCTACCTGCGTGACTTCATGTGCCTGTTCAAGCCGGGCGACATCGTGAAGTGGAAGCCGATCGACCACGCCGAATACGACCACACCGTGGCCGAGGTCGATGCCGGTCGCTGGATGCCGCGCATCGCGCCGGTCACCTTCTCGCTTTCGGAATTCCAGGCCGACATCGACGGCACCAACGCCCGCATCCTGGAGGCGCTCAATGGCCATTAACGTCATCAAGGCGGGCCTGTCGACCACCGTGCAGGACCTCGGCCGTCCCGGCTTTTACCACATCGGCATCCCCACCTCGGGCGGGATGGACATGCTCTCACTCGCCGCCGCGAACTTGCTAGTGGGCAACACGGCGGGGGATGCGGTGCTGGAAGCCGTGTTTATGGGGCCGGAACTGGAATTCACCGTCGACGCAACCGTCGCCGTGACGGGCGCCGACATGCCGCCCAAGGTGGACGGCGTGGAACAGGCCACATGGACATCCTTCCGCGTGAAGAAGGGGCAGGTCCTGTCCTTCGGCTTCCTCAAGTCCGGAGCGCGGGCCTACATCGCCGTCTCAGGCGGGATCGACGTGCCGGTCGTGCTGGGGTCGCGCTCGACCTACACGCTGGGCGCGCTGGGGGGCCATCACGGCCGCAAGCTGGACGCGGGCGATGTCCTGCCGGTCGGGCAGGGCAGGGGCGCCGCCGAAGGCCGCACCCTGCCCGATGGGCTGCGCCGCAAGCACGGGATGCCCGCCGAACTGCGCATGCTTCCCGGCCTCTACTGGCACCGCATCACCGAAGCCGCGGGGGAACGCTTCTTCGAGGACACGTGGAAGGTCGCGCCCGAGGCGGACCGGATCGGCTACCGCTTCAAGGCGGGTCACCCGCTGGAATTCGTGCCACGCGAACAGCCCTTCGGCGCGGGGTCCGACCCTTCGAACATCGTCGACGCCTGCTACCCCTACGGATCGGTGCAGGTGCCCGGCGGGACCGAACCCATCGTCTTGCATCGTGACGCCGTCTCCGGTGGCGGCTATTTCATGGTTGGGACAGTCATCTCGGCCGACATGGACCTGATCGGGCAGTTGCAGCCGCACACGCCCACCCGGTTCGTAAAGGTCACGATGGAAGAGGCGTTGGCCGCGCGGGCCGATCGCCGCAAGGTGCTGGACGGTATCGCTGCGGGATTGGCCTGACGGCAGGTGTGACACAGGCGCGGGCGACCGTCCGCCCGTGCCCGACACATGCGAGGGACGATGTACATTACCGCAGACCAGACGCAGCATGCCGCGCCGCCGACTGTGAAACGGCGGCGGCTTCGAGTGTTGGGGACCTCCATCACGCTGCTGCCCCCGGTGCGCGAACGCGCGCGGGCCGATCTGGGCTTCGACATCGACTTCACGGAACTCAATTTCCTTGACTGCCAGCGTCAGGCAGCGATGGAGCCGCAGGGCTACGACGTCTATGAACAGTGCTTTCACAACCTCGACATCGTCTGGTTCTGGGGGGCGCTGCAACCCATTGAAATCGCGCGCATTCGGGAATGGGACAACATCTCGGACCTGGTGAAGCTGGGCGGCGTGTCGAAATATGCCGGCCGAGGGCGGGGCGACGCGCCGGTCAAGAAACTGTACATCCAGCCCGGCGGGTTTCTGGGATCGAAGCCGTCGCGCCATGTCAGCATGCTGCCCACCGTCCACAACATGGACAGCTTCGGCTATGACGCGCGCGTCTTCGGCGCGGGGCTGGATGCGCGGCCAAGCTGGGGATGGCTTCTGGACCGCCGCGCCAAAGGGCGCATCGCGCTCGTCGATGAACCCGCCATCGGCTTCTTCGATGCGGCCCTTGCGGCGGAAGCCTCGGGCGAACTGGAATTCGCCGATATCGGCAACATGACGATCGACGAGATCAGCGCGCTGATGAAGCTTCTGGAACGCAAGCGCGTCGAGGGGTTCTTCTGCGGCACATGGCGCGGCGGTGACGAGGCGGCGATGCTGGTCGAACAGGGCAGCGTCGCGGTTCAGAGCATGTGGTCGCCCGTCTATGGCAAGCTCCGCGGGGCCGGATCGCATTTCATCGAGGCGGCGCCCGTCGAAGGCTACCGCGCCTGGCATGGCGGGGCGAGCCTGTCGTACCACCTGCAGGGCGCCGAACTCGACATGGCCTACGAATATCTCAACTGGTGGCTTTCGGGATTTGCCGGTGCGGTCATGGCGCGGCAGGGCTACTACATCTCGAACCCCTCGCGAGCGCGCGATTACCTGTCCGCCGAGGAATGGGCTTACTGGTATGACGGCGCCCCCGCCGCGCGCGATCTGGCCGGACCCGACGGTGACATCGTCGTGCCCGCGGGCAGCCGCAGGGCAGGGGGGCCCTATACCGACCGCGCCCGCCGGATCGTGATCTGGAACACGGTCATGGACGAATACAACTACGCCGCCCGCGCATGGGACCGCTTCGTCCGCCGCGTCACGGAAGGGGTGGAGGCATGATCCGCTCGTCCAATCCGCTGGCGCAGGAACCGCGCTACGAACTGATCGCCCGTGTGCTGCGCGACAACATCCACTCCGGCACACTGCCCGACGGTTTCGTCCTGCTGGAGGGGCCGATCGCCGCCGTGATGCAGACCAGCCGCATGCCGGTGCAGACGGCGCTCAGGCAGTTGCTGGACGAAGGGCTTGTCCACCGCTTTGACGGGCGGGGCTATCTCGTGGGGCGTGGCGGCAACGGCATCGTCCCGCTGCGCCGCGACATCCGTGACTTCGACCTGACCATCCCGCCCCTTGTCGACGACGCGCTGCAGACCCGCAACACATGGCGCCATGTCTATGACGAGGTGGAGGAAGAGGTCGCCTCCTGCCAGATCTTCGGCGAATTCCGAATCGTGGAAACCGAGCTAGCCGAACATCTGGGCGTCAGCCGCACGGTCGTGCGCGACGTGCTGGCGCGCCTGCAGGAACGCGGGCTGATTCGGAAAAGCCCGACATCGCACTGGATCGCCGGCCCCCTCACCGCGCGAACGGTGCGCGAGAAGTTCGAACTGCGCGGCATCATCGAACCCGCCGCCCTGCGCCTTGCCGCCCCGCATATCCGTTATGCCGAGGTGGAGGCGTTCCTGGACCGGATCGGTCA
This sequence comes from Paracoccus subflavus, assembly GCF_004310345.1. Taxonomy (GTDB): domain Bacteria; phylum Pseudomonadota; class Alphaproteobacteria; order Rhodobacterales; family Rhodobacteraceae; genus Paracoccus; species Paracoccus subflavus. The sequence goes on from NZ_SISK01000002.1 coordinate 341,806, forward strand.
CGATCCCACGATCACACCCGAGGAACTAGGCGACGCGCTGCTTGAACATTGCATCGCGCAGGCACCAAACACAGCGCTGGTCGAGATGATCCGCAGTAACCGCCTGCTTCTGTCGGCGGTGGACCGGGCGCTGATCCGTCTCGGCCTGCCGAGGGACGAGGACACGATCGAGCAATACCAGACCCTCTTTGACTTAATTTCCCGCCATCCAATTGATTCTGCTTGCGAATATCTTCGGGATCACCTGTCGATTACGGCGCGGCGCTATCTGGCGCGCATGAAGATCGTGGCCGTCATCCCCAAAGCGGGTGCCTTTGCCCCTTATCTTAGCCCGCAGTAAAACGAATATTGCGTACTGATGTATAAACTTTCCGCCGCGCGGCTTTGCGGGGTGCCGCATTTTTTGGCGCGTTAATGCCTTTTATTGCTGAAATTATACCGTAACGCGCAATTTGTTATGTCGTTGACAGGTAGGGAAACTAGCTGTGTTATACGAAGTACAGTTTTTGCAAAGCGAACGACTCGGCGTCCGGCTGTAACTGGAAAGACCTAGGAACAAAGGGGCGGCCTCGAATGCGGCCCCGCACCACGGGTGAGGTAGATTTGGACACGTCGGTCTTCAGACTGGACGGCGTCACCAAGCGCTATGGCGATTTGGTCGCGCTGGACAATGCAACGCTCGACGCGGGCGAGAACGAGTACATCTCGTTCCTTGGGCCGTCCGGTTCGGGCAAGACGACGCTCTTGCGTGTCATCGCGGGCTTCGAGGCGCCCGAGGCGGGGCGCGTCTTCTTTAACGGCAAGGACATCACGAACCTGCCCGCGCATGAACGCGGCATCGGCTTCGTCTTTCAGAACTTCGCCCTCTTTCCCCACCTCTCGGTCATCCAGAACGTGAGCTTTGGCCTGACCCATGGCAAATCCGGCCTCAACGCGGCCGAGATCGAGCGTCGCAGCCTCGAGATGATCGAAATCGTGGGCCTGTCGGGCATGCAAGGCCGCGGTGTCGACCAGATCTCGGGCGGGCAGCGCCAGCGCGTGGCCCTTGCCCGCACGCTGACCATGCAGCCCAAGCTCGTGCTGCTGGATGAACCGCTCGGCGCGCTCGACGCCAACCTGCGCGGGCGGATGCGCAACGAATTGCGCGCGATCCGCGAACGGCTGGGCGTGACCTTCGTGCACGTCACGGGCAGCGAGACCGAGGCGCTTGCTATGGGCGATCGCGTGGTCGTGCTGGACCGCGGCCGCATCATCCAGATCGGGACCCCCGGCGAAGTCTACGGCAGCCCCGCTTCACCGGACGTGGCCCACTTCCTGAACCGTTTCAACCTGTTCGAGGGCAAGTTGGCGAAGGGCACCTTCACCGGCCCCTTCGGCGCCGTGCCGGCCGCCCATGCCGTCCGCTCCGACCGCGACATCTATGCCGTCCGCTACGACCGCATGCAGGCGGTCGATCCGTCGGCGCCCGTCTCGGGCCCCGCGATCCGCGCGCGCTTCGTCGCTTCCGAATATCTCGGCTCCTCGGTGATGAACTTCTTCGAAGCCGGCGACGGCCACGTGATTGAGATGGAGCACCATCTCAGCCTCGGCGCGCCGCAGACCTTTGAACCCCGGCAGGACTACCTGCTGACCTGGAATCCCGAACAGGCCATCGTCTTCGGCCGCGAGGTGGCGTGATGAGCGGAACCGTGACCATCGAAAAGCGCCAGTCGCGCACCACCCGCTGGCTACTGGCGCCCGGTATCATCTGGATGTCGCTCTTCCTCGTGCTGCCGATCCTAATGATCGTCTATGTCTCGTTCTGGACGCAGACGACCTTCAACATCTCGCCCGAGCCGACGCTGGCCAGCTGGAAGCTCTTCTTCTCGTCCGACACCTATACCGGCGCGCTCTGGACGACGATCCGCATCTGGCTGATCGTGCTGGCCTGCACCTTTGTCGTGGGTTATCCGACCGCGCTCTTCGTCGGGCTCTTCATCAAGTCCAAGACGCTTTCCACGATCCTTCTGGTGATCTGCGTCATTCCCTTCTGGACCTCGTTCCTGATCCGCGTGCTGGCCTGGCGCCCGATGCTGGGCAAGGAAGGCGCGATCAACATCGTCCTGCAGAAGCTGGGCATCATCCAGCAGCCGATCGAGGTGCTGCTGTTCACCGAACTCTCGGTCATCATCGGCATGACGCAGATCTACTGCGTGTTTATGGTCGGCCCCATCGCCTTCATGCTGAGCCGGATCGACCGCAACATCATCGAGGCGGCGCGCGATCTAGGCGCGGGCTTCGGCCGCATCTTCTGGAAGATCATCTTCCCACTGTCGCTTCCGGGCGTCGTCGTTGGCGCCATCTTCGTCTCTGTCATGGTGCTGGGCGAATTCGCGACCTCGGGCGCTCTCTCGGGCCGCAAGGTGAATCTTCTGGGCAACATCATCATCACGCAGGTCGGTTCGCTGAAATGGGCCATGGCCTCGGTCGTGGGGGTGATCCTAACCATCGTGATGGGCTTTGTGATCGCGGGCTTCCTGCGCATCGTCGACCTGAAGCGGGAGCTCTGATCCATGGAATCGCGTATCCTGAAACCCGCGCTCGGCCTTTACGTCGCGCTATTCCTTCTGTTCCTCTACGGCCCCTTCGTGGTGCTGACGATCATCTCCTTCCAGCAGGGGCCGGAGGGCGGGCCGCAATTCCCGATCATCGAATGGTCCACCTACTGGTACCGTCACATCTTCGGCCTGACCCCGCCCTCGCGCATCGCGCCGCTGCCCTTCGGCGAGGCGCTGCTGCGCTCGCTCACGCTGGCCTTCATGACCATGGTCGTCTCGACCGTGCTGGGCGTGATGTCGGCGCAGGCCTTCCGGCGCAAGTTCAAGGGATCGGGCGCCGTCTTCTACCTTATCGTGCTGGGCATGATGGTGCCGGGGGTGCTGACGGGGCTGGGCGTGTCGCTGCTGGCCAACAACATCATTGGGATCGAACGGCACTGGTACACGACCGCCTTCGCGACCCATGTCGCCTATACTTTCCCTTTCGCCTTCCTCGTGATGCTCGCGATCCTGAACCGCTTCGACTCGTCGGTCGAGGAGGCGTCCTGGTCGCTGGGCGTCGATCCCTGGACGACCTTCCGCAAGGTGACCTTCCCGCTGATCTTCCCGGGCGTGCTGTCTGCGATGCTCTTCGCCTTCACGCTGTCGCTGGATGAATTCCCCCGCACGCTCTTTGCCTCGGGACGCGACCAGACGCTGCCCTTGGCAATCTACGGCACCTTCGCGGTCGAGATCCACCCCAACATCTTCGCCTTCGGGGTGCTGACCACGCTCTTCTCCTTCGCGCTCTTGTCGGTCTACGGCATCCTGATGGCTATGTCCGTGCGCCGCGCCAAGAAGATGGCGATGCAGGAGGACATCGAATGACCAGCGCCGGAACGGTCATCGTCACCGGCGCGGGGTCGGGCATCGGGCGGGCCATCGCGCTGCGCCTCGCGGCGGACGGCTACCGCGTGATGGTCAACGACTTCCGCGCCGCCGCCGCCGCCGCCGTCGCGGCCGAAATCGGCGCCCATGGAAAAAGCTGCGACGGCGACGTCTCGGACGAGGCGGACGTGGCCGCCATCGTCGCGGCGACAGAAGCCGCCTTTGGACCGGTCACGCATCTGGTCAACAACGCGGGCCATGTCCAGCAGGGCCGGTTCGAAACCCTGACGCCCGCCGATTTCGACCGCATGATCGCGGTCCACCTGCGCGGCACCTTCCTCTGCACGCAGGCGGTGATGGGCGGAATGCTGGCGCGCCGCGCGGGCGTCGTGGTCAACATCGCCTCGCAACTCGGCCAGATCGGCGGGGTGGAGCTTGTCCATTACTCCGCCGCCAAGGCCGGGATCATCGGCCTGACCAAGGCGCTTGCGCGCGAGGTGTCGTCGCAGGGCGTGCGCGTCAATGCGGTCGCCCCCGGCCCGATCAACACCCCCCTCGTGCGCAGCCTGTCCGAGGACTGGCAGCGCGCCAAGGCCGCCGAACTGCCGCTGGGCCGCTTCGGCGAACCCGAAGAGGTGGCGGCGACTGTGTCCTTCCTCTGCTCCCCCGGCGCGTCGCTGTTCGTCGGCCAGACGCTGGGCCCTAATTCCGGAGATGTGATGCTATGACCGAAACCTGCCTCATCACCGGCGCCGGCATCGGCATCGGCCGCGCAAGCGCGAAGGCCTTCGCCGCCGCAGGCTACCATGTCGTCGTCACCGACGTGCTGGATGCCGAAGGCCAATCCTGCGTGGACGAGATCAGGGCCGCGGGCGGCAGTGCCGAATACCACCGCCTCGACGTCCGCTCGACCGAGGCCGCCGACGCGCTGGTCGCCCGGATCGAAGCCGAACGCGGCGGCATCGACGTGATCGTCGCCAATGCAGGCATCGCCCACAAGGTGCCGCTGCCCGCCTTGACGGACGAGAAGTGGGACCACACCTTCGACATCGACCTGAAGGGCATCTTCCGCGTCATCCGCCCCGCGCTGGCTGGGATGAAGTCGCGCCGGAAGGGTTCGGTCATCGCGCTCTCCTCCATAATGGGCGTCGCCTATGGCTGGTACGAACACGTCCACTACTCCGCCGCCAAGGCGGGGGTCGTGGGCCTCGTGCGCGGGCTTGCGGTCGAACTGGCGCGCGACGGCATCCGCGTGAACGGCGTGGCGCCGGGCTACATCCGCACCGCGCAGCTTCTGTCGAAAGAGAATTCGCTCGGTCCCGAAGGGGCGGCCAAAGCCGGCGAGTTCATCCCCATAGGACGGATCGGCGAACCCGAGGACGTCGCCGACGTCGTTCTGTTCCTAGCATCCAACGGCGCCCGATACATGACCGGACAGGTCGTGGTCGTGGACGGAGGATTGCTCGTCGGGCGCTACTGACGCGCGGCGGGGCAAGAAGAAGAAAACGTCAACCAACAGACGATAAAACAGGAGGTACGACCAATGAATACTCAGTCGCTATCGCGGCGGCGGTTCATGCAGGGAACTGCAGGTTCCGTCGTGCTCGCCGGGGTGGGCATGCCCTTCCTCGGCGCGCAACAGGCCTTCGCGGCCGACCTGTCGCAGCAGGAACTGCGCACCGTGGGCCTGTCGGTCACCGTGCAGGAACGCATCCTGAACGACTTCAAGGCCGCCTCGGGCGTCAAGGCGGTGTCGGGCAAGGCCGACATCTTCCCCAACACCCAGACCGAACTGCTGTCGGGCTCCACCGCCTATGATTGCTGGGAAACCATCGCGGAACGCCTGCCGTCGATCGTGCAGACCGACCTCGTGGCGCCGATCCCGACCGCCTCGCTAAAGAACTGGACGGGCGTGGGCGAATCCTTCCTGAAGGCCAGCGAGAAGTGGGAACCGCGTGCCCAGATCGTCGGCCAGATCTGGAACGACGAAAGCCAGACCGCGCTGAACATGGTGCCGACGGTCTACAACTTCGACTCCATCGGCTTCCGGCCCGACCTCGTGGACGCCGAAGAGGCGGCGATGTGGTCCTCGCTCTTCGATCCGAAGTTCAAGGGCAAGACCGGCCTCAACGTCGACCCGCTCATCGCCTTCGGTCAGGCCATCATGGCCATGAACGAGATGGGCATGCTCGAGGTGCCGAACCCCGGCAACCCTGACGCGGCGGCCATCGAGGAAGCGGCGAAGTTCCTGATCGCCAAGAAGAAGGAAGGGCAGTTCCGCGCCCTCTGGGGTGACTTCGGCGAACTCGTCAACCTGATGGCCTCGGGCGAGATGATCCTGGCCGACGCCTGGCAGCCGGCCGTCATGGCGGTCAAGGCGCAGGGCGTGCAGTGCTCCTACGCCACGATGAAGAACGGCTATCGCGGCTGGGCGATCGGCGTGTCGGCACTCAAATCCTCGCCAAACTTCGATGCGGTCGTAGCCTATGCCGACTACTGGCTGTCGGGTCCCCCGGCGGTCGCGGTGTCGGAACAGGGCTACTACTCGCCCAACGACAAGGTGAAGGCCATCATGGCGCCTGAGAAGTACGCCTTCTGGTACGAGGGCGCGCCGTGGGTCGGCGCCGAAGAGCGCGGGATCAAGGAAGGCGACCTGCGCGATGGCGGGTCGCTCGCAACCCGTGCGGCCAACGTCGCCTACTGGCACCAGTGGCCGGATGAATACGACCTGCTGATGCAGAAGTGGGACGAATTCCTGTCGGCCTGACCTGTCCAAGAACGTGGCCGGGGCATCAGCCCCGACCGCACCACAGACCCGAATAACCGAGGACCCTCCAGTGGCGTATGACCTGCAGCTTTCGCATATCGGCAAGGTATACGATAACGGCACCCCCGCCGTGATCGACTTCAACCTTGACGTCGACAAGGGAGAGTTCATCGCCTTCCTCGGCCCGTCGGGCTGCGGCAAGACCACGACCCTGCGGATGATCGCAGGCTTTGAATCCATCACCTCGGGCGACCTGCTGATCCGCGGCAAGCGGGTGAACGACCTGCAGCCGGAAAAGCGCCCCACCTCGATGATCTTCCAGAACTACGCGCTCTTCCCGCACATGACGGTGCGCCAGAACGTGATGTTCGGGCTCGAGATCAAGCAGCTTCCGCAGGCCGAAGCGAAGCGCAAGGTCGACCGCATCCTTGACAAGCTGGGCCTGTCGGACGTGGCCGACATCCGCCCGACCCGCCTTTCCGGCGGCCAGCGGCAGCGCATCGCGCTGGCCCGATCGCTGGTGGTGGAACCTGACATCCTGCTTCTCGACGAACCCCTGGGCGCGCTGGATGCGAACCTTCGCAAGTCGATCCAGAACGAACTGAAACTGCTGCAGCGCGATCTCGGCATCACCTTCGTCTTCGTCACCCATGCCCAGTCCGAAGCGCTGGCCCTGTCCGACCGGATCGTCGTGATGAACGCGGGCCGCGTCGAACAGATCAGCCCCCCGCGCGAGCTTTACACCCGGCCGCAAAGCATCTTCGTCGCGCGCTTCATCGGGGCGAACACGCTGATTTCGGGCAATGTCAAATCCGTCTCGGCCGATCTCGTGACGGTCGACACCGCCTTCGGCCCCCTGACCGCCGAGATGCCCGCCGTGGCGCCCGCGCCGGGCCGCCCCGCCTCGGTCGTCCTTCCAGCCGAAGCGATGCACGTCCTGCCCGCCACCATGCCCGAGGCCGAGATCCGTGCCAATCACGGCAGCAACATGGTCCCCTGCACCGTCACGCGGCTGCAACTCGTGGGCCATATCCTGCAGATCGGTCTCGTGCTGCCGAACGGTGAGGCGGTGTCAATCGAAGGCCATGTTGACAAGTATCGCGACAGTCTGTCGACCGGCAGCGCCGCCGTCGTCGCATGGCATCCCGCCAATGCGACGCTAATCGCCCAGTAGGCCCACCATGGTGATCCAGACCGCCAGCGAACTCGCGCAGGGGCTGCGCGACGGTCGTATCGACCCCCTCGACCTTCTGGCCGAGGTCTTCGACCGCATGGCCGCACATGGAGATGCGGCGCTCTTCATCCGCAAGACCCGTCCCCGCGCCGAGGCCGAGGCCCGCGCCGCCCGCGAAAGGCTGCGCGCAGGTCTGCCCGCCAGCCTGCTCGACGGCGTGCCGCTGGCGTGGAAGGATCTGTTCGATCTGAAAGGCAGCATCACCACCGCCGGGTCCGAGGTGCTGCGGGACGCAGCCCCCGCCACGGCGGATGCCGATCTGGTCGCCGCCGGGGCGCGAGCGGGGCTGGTGTCGGTCGGCACCGTGAACATGACCGAGTTCGCTTATTCGGGCATCGGTCTGAACCCCCATTACGGCACGCCCCGCAACCCCCGTGACGGGGCGGTGCACCGTTCGCCCGGCGGGTCATCGTCGGGCAGCGGGGCGGTGGTTGCGGCGTGCATCGTGCCCCTGTCCATCGGCACCGACACGGGCGGGTCGATCCGCATTCCCGCCGCCTTTAACGGCGTCGTGGGCTACAAGACATCGACGGGCCATTACCCGATGGGCGGCGTCTTCCCGCTGTCCCCGACGCTCGATACGCTCGGCCCGTTGGCGCCGACGGTCGCGGATTGCGTTCTGGCCGATGCCGCCCTGCGCGGCCTGCGCGCCCCCGACGCGACCCCCGCCGATCCGGCATCGCTCGACCTTGTCATCCCCGACGTGGTGATGTTCGACGACCTCGACCCCGCGGTGGCTGCGGCCTTCGACGCGACCGTGACGCGCATTGCCGCGGCGGGCGCCCGCATCCGCCGCATCGCGCTGCCTGAACTGCGCGAGACGTCTGACATCATCGCCCGCCTCGGCCCCATGACCTCGGTCGAGGCAAAGCTGGTCCATCGCGACCGGCTCGATACCCCTGACGAGGCGCGGATCGATCCCCGCGTCGTGCGCCGCATCCGCATGGCCGACCGCATGACCGCCGTCGACCTGTGGGAACTCCAGACACACCGCCGCCGCCTGATCGCACAGGTGAACGACCGTCTGGCCGGTGCGATCCTGATTTGCCCCACCACCCCCAGCGTGGCCATGCCCATCGCCCCGCTCGAAGCGGATGTGGAGGTCTTCTTCCACCACAACTTCCGCACGCTCAGGAACACCGCGCTCGGCAACTTCCTCGACTGGTGCGGGCTTTCCGTGCCGAACGGCGCGGATGGCGACGGCATGCCCACGGGGCTGATGATGTGCGCCCCGCATGGCCGCGACAGGCACATACTTTCCGCCGGACTGGCGCTGGAGACGGCGATCCGCGGCTGAGACGCGACTTAACCCGCGACAGGAGAAGCCCTGCCGCAACCACAAAAGGCAACAGAAGGACTACACGAATGGCAAAGAAGATTATGTGCGCCTTCGGCACCGACATCGACTCGGTGGCGGGCTGGATCGGTTCCTATGGTGGCGGCGACAGCCCGTCGGACATCCAGCGCGGCATCTTCGCGACCGAGGTGGGCGTGCCGCGCCTCCTGCGCCTGTTCAAGAAATACGACCTCAAGACCTCGTTCTTCATCCCCGGCCACTCGCTGGAAACCTTCCCAAAAGAGATGGAGATGATCGTCAAGGACGGTCACGAGGTGGGCGCCCACGGCTACCTGCACGAAAACCCGATCGCCATGACGCCGACGCAAGAGGAAGACGTCCTCGTCAAGTCGATCGAACTGATCAAGAACCTGACTGGTCAGGCCCCGCGCGGCTATGTGGCGCCCTGGTGGGAAATGTCGAATTCGACCGCCGCGCTTCTGCTGAAACACGGCTTCACCTATGACCATTCGCAGGGCTACCGCGACTTCCAGCCCTTCTACGCGCGCGTGGGCGATAGCTGGAATACCATCGACTATTCCAAATCCGCCAAGGACTGGATGCATCCCCTGAAGCACGGCACGGAAATCGACCTCGTCGATATCGCGGCCAACTGGTATGTCGACGACCTGCCGCCCATGATGTTCATTAAGAAGTCGCCCAACAGCCACGGCTTCGTGAACCCTCGCGACATCGAGGAGCTGTGGCGCGACCAGTTCGACTGGGTCTACCGCGAGATGGACTACGCGGTCTTCGCCTTCACCATCCACCCGGATGTGGCGGGCCGCCCGCAGGTGTTGCTGATGCTGGAACGCCTTATCGAATACATCTCGACGCATTCGGGCGTGGAATGGGCGACGTTCGAGGACATCGCAAACGACTTCCGCAAGCGCTATCCCTTCGCCAGCGGCAAGCGTCCCGAAGTGATCTGACACCGCGACACGCCGGGGGGGCCCTGCGCCCCCCGGTCATTCCGACGAGGGCCTGACCGATGTGTAACGCCTGCGGAAACCCCGCCGCCCCCGGCCACTGGACCGAAGCCGGCGCCGCCACGCCGGGTGACAGACTGCGCGCGCGCTTTCATCGCGCGGCCCTGTTGAATTCCGTGCTGAAACCCTATGGCCTGTCCGCCCATGACGGCGGCGTCGTGCCCGGCATACAGGTCGGCACCCTGTCGGGCGCGCAGACCATTGTCCACACCCTCGATGACCTCTGGGCCGAGGCGGAGCGTCTGGCCGGACGGCCCATCGACCCGCTCGATCCACAGTATCTGGATGACTGATACCCGCCTTCGACTGACGATCCTTGGGGGCTATCTGGGATCGGGCAAGACCACTTGGCTGCGCCACCAGCTGCATGTCGGCGCCTTTGGGCCGCGCGTGCATGTCGTGGTGAACGAAGCCGCCGAAGTGCCCGTCGACGATGCCCTGCTGGCCGGGGCCGAGGGGATGACACTGCTGTCGGGCGGCTGCTGTTGCTGCGTCGGGCGCGATGACCTGACCGCCGCGCTTCGCGACCTGTGCGATGCCCGCAGCCGCCTGTCCGCCGATGCGCTGCGGCTGGAACGCATTGTGCTGGAAACCAGCGGTCTGGCCGATCCCGGCGCCATCGTGCAGGCGATCCAGTCCGATCCGGTGCTGATCAACCACATCGTCGTCGATGAAACCACCGTCGCGGTCGATGCCCTGCACGCGCTGGCGCAACTGGCGACCGAACCGCTGGGGCGGCGTCAGGTGGGCGCGGCAGACCGGATGATCCTGACCAAGACCGATGCCTCCGATCCCGCGGCACTGGCCACCCTGCGCGCGACGCTGGCCACGCTGAACGGCCATGCCGCGGTATCCGCCGCCGTTCTGGGCGATGCCGTGGCGCTGCCCCCGCTACCCGCTGATGCCGCGCCAGCAACCCTGCCGCCACTCGGCCCCGAGGATGCGCGCGGCCCGATCCGGCCCACGCAGGTCGCCATCCCCGAAGGGCTGGACTGGTCCGCCTTCACGCTGTGGCTGTCGGCGCTGCTGTATGCGCGCGGCGACGATCTGGTCCGCGTCAAGGGTGTCGTACGCACGCCTGCCGGGCGGCTTTTGTTGCAAACCGTGCGCAAGGTCGTGCAATCCCCCGAAATCCTGCCCGAACAGGGCGACGCGCGCAGCGACAACATGATCGTCTTCATCGGGCGCGGCTACCGGCCCGAGGATCTGGGCCGGTCGATGCACCGCTTCCTGGGCCTGCCCGTCCCCACCCAACCTTGACGGAGTCAGCCATGTCCGCTGTCACCATCCGCCTGCTTGCCGCCACCGACCGCGCCGAATGGGCCCGGCTGTGGACGGGCTATCTGGAATACTACCAGACCTCGGTCCCGCAGGCCGTCTATGATGGTACCTTTGCCCGCCTGACGGGCGACGATCCGCAGAATTTCAACTGCTTTCTAGCCGAAGTCGACGGCCGCCCTGTGGGGCTGGTGCATTACCTGTTCCACCGCCACTGCTGGAAGATCGAGAATGTCTGCTATCTGCAGGACCTTTACGCCGATCCGTCGGTGCGCGGGCAGGGCGTCGGGCGGGCACTGATCGAGGCGGTCTATGCCGCCGCCGATGCCAACGGCACGCCCGCCGTCTATTGGCTGACGCAGGATTTCAACGAAACCGCGCGCAGGCTTTACGACCGGATCGCGCAGGTGACGCCCTTCATCCGCTACAACCGCAAGCTTTAACCCCTGTTCTTGCGATAGCTGTCCTTCAGCGAGATCCGGTCGCCGTCGAAACGGAAGATGTCGCAGCCCTGTACATCGACCGTCTTGCCGTTGCGGTCGGTGCCGACGAAGCGCCATTCCGACAGCCCCGTATCGCCTACGGCATGATGGCTGTCGGCGGTCCAGGCCGCCTGCGGAAAGGTGTCGAGTATCGCAGCGTAAGACGCGCGGACAGCATCGCGCCCGACAAAGCGCCGCCCCTCGGCATCCGGGCCGGCCGAGGCGTGGAAGGCGCAGTCATCCGCCATGCAATCCATCAGACCGTCCACGTTGCGGGCGTTCCACACGGCCATGAAGCGCATCAGCGTCTCGCGGCGGCGCTGCGACAGGTGGTGTGCGACCGTCTCCACCTCCAGAAAGGCCAGGGGGGCGGGGCCTGCATTGGTGACGTTGTGATGCACTCCTTCGCGCCGCGAATAGGGCACGCCGTGCCGCAGCGCCGCCGTGGCCGTCTCGTCCCCCGGCAGGTCGAGGCCAAGCGTCCCGTCCGTCAGCGGCACGATCACATAATCATGCCCATGCACATGCCAGCCCGTTTCCGCCCCTGGCTGAAAGCGCCATTCGGTGACCTTGAAGCGGTCGTCGTCGATATGCACGATCCCTTCGGCAACGGCTTTCGTCATCTTCAACTCCTTTCCTGTCACGCCCCCGCGCCGATCCCCGCCAATGACGCGGGCGACGGGTGGCGCCAGATTTCCATCGGTCCCAGCCGCACGTGCTGGAACATTCCTTCAAAGGTGCAATCCATCCGCCGCGCCAGACGGATGGAGCGTTCGTTGGCCGGGTCGATCATGCTGACGGCGGTTTTCCAACCTAGCGTGCCATAGGCATGGGCGCGGGCGGCAAGGGCCGCCTCCAGCGCGATGCCGCGCCCTTCGGCATAGCCCATCAGGACCCAGCCCACCTCGGGTTCCATCCAGCCTTCGGGGAACCACAGGCCGACATGGCCGCAAAAGCGGCCCGTGGCGCGTTCTTCCACCGCCCAGAAGCCGTAGCCGCGAAGCGCCCAGTGGCCCAGATGCGTGGCAAGGGCCCGCCATGCCAGTTCGCGCGCCATCGGCCCGCCGATGAGGCATGATCTTTCGGTTTCGTAGAAGGCGGCAAAATCGTCGAAATCCGACTGGCGGTATTCCCGCAGAAGCAGGTTCTGCGTTGTCAGTCGGGGAATGGTGACGGTGAATGGGTCCATCGCTATCCTGCCTTTTCGCGGCAGGTTATCCCGAAGCGGGGCGCGCTGGAAATGCCTGCCTGTGCAAGCTGCTATGCACGATGCGCCGGGATCAGGCGGCCAACGCGGCGGCCTTGCGGGCGCGGTGGTCCAGCGCGATGCGGGTGAAGCTGTCCATGTCGGCCCGGAAGATGGTCTCGAGCTCGGTCCGCAGGGCCATGGAGGTTTCGCTTCCGGCAACGCAGGGCAGGGCGGCGACAGGGCGCGCAGAGCGGAGGGCGGTGGCGATGCGGTTGAACATGGCGGCGTTCTAGGTTGGACCTTCGATACGCCAAAGATGCGCCAAACCCCGCCTTTCAACAATCTGACGTAAAGGCAGCGGGTCCGGCGGAACGCTAATCTGAGGCGCACCCCGGAACACGATATCGTACAGACGTTTCATCGGCGACAGCGGGGCAGGAGCGCTGAACGACAGCCCCATTCGACAGCGCCAGATCTGCAGCAGCAGCTTGATCGGCGATTGCGGATATGAAGGTGTGGGGGCAGCGGTCGTAGCGGGTGGCGATGCGCCGCTAGTCTTTGAGCTTGATTTTCCTGTTTTATTTCGGTGGGATGCAAACCTCGAGGTTGCGGTCGGCCAAGGCTTCGCAGAGCCCGTCGGCATCATGGCCCCTGCCGGCCAGCAGCGCCTTCGCCGGGGGCAGCGACATAACAGGGCGGCAGCACCGGTATGATCGCTGATCTGGCCTGCCGTCAGAAACAGGCCGCGGGGCAGGCCCTCGTTGCCGCAGGCGGCGTGCAGTTTCGAGTTCACCCCGCCCTTGGTGCGCCCGATATGCCGGAAAAAGCCCCTTTCTCAGCAGGCTGGCCGCCGTCCGGTGGGCCTTGAGGTGGGTGGCGCCGATCATGATTTCCCCGGTATCGCCGCCCTTGGCAGGCACGACGAAGATGCGCCCGAACGCGCCCGACGCGCTCCAGCGGATGAGGCGGTTGCAGATTGTCTTGTGCGGCCCGCAGCTTGCGGGCATGCCGCGCCACCGCAGGCCGTTGCGGATGACAGGGATGATGCCGCCGATCACCCGCCGGTCATCCACCCGCGTCATCCGGGCTTCGGAAAGCAGGATCGTTCCGGTCATGGGGGCACCCCCTTGGTGCCGCCGGTGAATCAGCGAGGTGGCAGACCGGGAAGTGACTTAATGGGGCCAGAGGTTAGGCCGCGTCCTTCAGCAGCGCCAAAGCTTGGCGAAGATCGATCGCCCCGTCATAAAGCGCCCGGCCTGAAATCGCGCCCGCGATTACCTGGGTCTGTGCAAGGGCCTGCAGATCGTCCAGCGACGACACCCCGCCAGAGGCGATCACGGGAATGGAGACCGCGCGGGCCAGGGCTTCGGTCGCGGCGATATTTGGGCCGGCCATCGCGCCATCGCGGTCGATGTCGGTATAGATGATCGCGGCCACGCCCGCGTCCTGGAAAAGGCGGGCCAGATCGGTTGCCATCACATTCGTCTCGGTCGCCCAGCCGCGTGTGGCGACCCGACCGGCGCGGGCGTCGATGCCGACCGCGATCCGGCCCGGAAAGGCCGCCGCCGCCTGCCGCACCAGATCGGGGTTCTCGACCGCAACCGTTCCCAGGATCACGCGGGACAGTCCTTGGGACAGCCAGCCCTCGATGGTGGCCAGGTCGCGGATGCCGCCGCCAAGCTGGACGGGAATCTCGATCGCCGCCAGGATCGCCTGAACCGCCGCCGCATTGACCGGGTGGCCGGCAAAGGCGCCGTTCAGATCCACCAGATGCAGCCATTCCGCCCCGGCATCCTGAAAGGCACGCGCCTGCGCCGCCGGGTCGGTGCCGAACACGGTCGCCGCCTCCATGTCCCCGCGCAGCAGACGGACGCAGTTGCCATCCTTGAGGTCGATGGCGGGATAAAGGATCATGGCGGCTTTCCCCGGCTGATGGATCGTGCCTCCTTTGCCATGGGGCCGGACGAAACGGAAGGGCGTACCGCGACCTCACGTCACGCTTGCCAGAGTTCGGGCCGCCGCCCAGCATCCGTCCGCATCCTGAGGAGGGAACCATGCGCCACATCATCATCGCCGCCGCCCTTGCATGGGCCGGCACCACCGCCACAGCCGACCCGATCGAGGGCGTCTGGCAGACGCAGCCGGACGAAGGATCGTTCGCCCATGTCGCCATCATCCCGTGCGGCGGGGCCTTCTGCGGCACCATCAGCAGGACCTTTCAGGGCGGGTCGGAATACCAGTCGCCGAACCTGGGTCGCCAGATCGTCATCGACATGGCCCCCCAGGGTGGCGGCAGCTATGCGGGCAAGGTCTGGCGTCCCGCCAATGACAGGATCTACAACGGCAAGGCCAGCGTGCAGGGTGACCGGATGAGCCTGTCGGGCTGCGTCGCGGGCGGGCTGATCTGTAAAAGCCAGACCTGGGCGCGGGTGCAGTAGAACGGGCAACCCGGTCCAAGGGTGCGGCGTTTCCTTGTCGTGTAACAAGGAAACCAGACATGCCGATGATCACGACGCGCGACGGAACCGAACTTTACGTCAAGGATTGGGGGCTGGGCCGTCCCGTGGTGCTGATCCACGGCTGGCCCTTGAATTCAGACAGTTGGGAATACCAGGCCGTCAAACTGGCCGAGGCAGGATACCGCGTTGTCAGCTATGACCGGCGGGGGTTTGGCCGGTCCGGACAACCCTGGGACGGCTATGACTATGACACGCTGGCCGACGATCTGGCCGACGTCATCAAGGGTCTGGACCTTGCCGATGCCACGCTGGTCGGCTTTTCGATGGGCGGGGGCGAGGTGGCGCGGTACATGTCCCGCCACGGCGCGGGCGTGTCGCAGGCCGTATTCGTCAGTTCGGTCGCGCCGGGAATGCTGAAATCACCGGGCAATCCCGACGGTATCACCCAGGATGTCCTGGACGGCATCCGGGATGGCCTGCGCAAGGACCGCCCGGCCTTTCTGACGGATTTCTTCAAGGCCTTCTATGGGCAAGGGATGGTCAGCGGCGTCAGCCAGCCGATCCTGGACTGGAGCCTGGGAATGGCGATGTCGGCCAGCCCCCGGGCCACGCTGGAATGCGTGACCGCCTTCGGCACGACCGATTTCACAGGCGATGTGTCCGGCATCACGGTTCCGACGCTGATCGTGCACGGCACCGGCGACAAGACCGTGCCGATCGCGGCGACGGCACAGCGCCTGGCCGACATGCTGCCGCAGGCGACCCTTCGGGAATACAAAGGCGCGCCGCATGGGCTGACGGCAACCCATGCCGATCAGTTGACCCAGGATCTGCTGGAATTCCTGAGTCAGGCTTGATCGGACCCGCTTACGCCGTCCGCCATTGCGACAGGCAAGGGATCTTGTCCCGGTCGCAGCGGTCGGCGTATTTGCGGGCGATTTCCTGCACCTCGGCCAAAAGGCCGTCGGCCAGCCGGATCGGGTCAAGCCCCAGGCCCAGGAAACGGTCGTTGGCGACGTGGAGGTCGTTCTCGTCCGCCTCGTTGCGGGGGTTCTTCAGGAACGCGACCTCGACCCCGGTCTGGTCGGCGATCATCCGGGCCAGGTCGCGAACCCGGTGCGTTTCGGTCATCTGGTTCAGGATGTTGACGCGGTCGCCCGTGGCGGGCGGGTTCATCAGGGCCAGTTCGATGCAGCGGCAGGTGTCCTGGATATGGATGAAGGCGCGGGTCTGGCCGCCCGTGCCATGCACGGTCAGCGGATAGCCGATCGCCGCCTGCATCAGGAAGCGGTTCAGCACCGTGCCGTAATCCCCGTCATAATCAAAGCGGTTGATCAGCCGGTCGTCCATCCGGGTTTCCTCTGTCTGGGTGCCCCAGACGATGCCCTGGTGGAGGTCGGTGACGCGAACCCCGTCGTTCTTGTTATAATAGAAGAAGAACAACTGATCCTGGGTCTTGGTCATGTGATAGATCGACCCCGGATTGGCGGGATACAGGATTTCCTGCCGGTGCGGGCCGTTTTCGGTTTCCACCATCACGTCCAGATAGCCTTCGGGGATCTTCATGCCCGCCGTGCCGTATCCATAGACGCCCATGGTGCCCAGATGGACCAGATGGATGTCCTGTCCGCTTTCGACGATGGCGGCCAACACGTCGTTGGTGGCGTTCAGGTTGTTGCTGACGGTGTAACGCTTGTGCCAGCTTGATTTCATGGAATAGGGCGCGGCGCGCTGTTCGGCGAAATGGATCACCGCGTCAGGCCGTTCCTGCTGCAGCAGCGTCAGCAGGCGGTGATAATGCTTGCCCACCGTGAAGTTTTCCACCCGGATGGAGTGGTTGGTCAGGTCGTGCCAGGCGCGGACGCGTTCGCCCAGGGGACGGATGGGGGTCAGGCTGCTGACCTCAAGCTCGATGTCGATCTTGCGGCGCGACAGATTGTCCACGATGATGATGTCATGACCGCGCGCTGACAGGTGCAGGGCGGTGGGCCAGCCGCAGAAACCGTCTCCGCCTAGAACGATGATCTTCATGAACCTGCCTTATCCAGTCGCGTTTCCCGCCTTTTAGAGCGGGCCCAGGGCATATGCCATAGCCCCTGGATCAACGACACAGGGCTGTTTCAATCGGTCCGGGGATCAGGCCGACAACCGCCGCATGTTCTCGGTATGAACGCGGATCGCATCCTCGAGATCGTCGAAATAGCTGAGCTTGCCGTTTTCCAGAACGGCGCCCGCATGGCAGATTTCGCGCAATGTCGGCATGGAGTGGGACACCACTACCGCACCGGCGGCGGTCATGCGGGCATTGAAGACATGGTTCGATTTGGCGCGGAACGCCGCATCGCCCACCGCCGACACCTCGTCCACCAGATAGGTGTCGAAGGGCACGGCCATGGATACGCCAAAGGCAAGGCGCGCCCGCATCCCTGAGGAATAGGTGCGGAAGGGCAGATAGAAATGCTGGCCCAGTTCGGCGAAATCCTCGACAAAGTCGCGCATCTCGTCGCTGTCGATGCCATAGACGCGGGCCACGAAGCGGCAGTTTTGTTCGCCCGTCAGTTCGCCGTTGAAGGACCCGGCAAAGCCGACCGGCCAACTGATCGTCCCGGTGGACAGGATTTCCCCCGACGTGGGCAGCATCGCCCCCGAGATCATCCGCAGCAGCGAGGATTTCCCCGCCCCGTTCCGCCCCAGCAGCGCCACCGACACCCCGCTGGGAAAGGTGGCGTTCAGGTTGTCGGCCACCACCTTCTGCCGACCGTTCAGCTTGTAGATCTTGGTCAGGTTCTCCAGCCGGATCATCGCCGGTCGCGCAGGCTGTAGAAGGTCAGCACACCCACCACCCAGATCAGCAGCAGAAACCCGGCCATGATCGGCAAAAGCGTCATCCGCTGCGGAAATTCCGAATCCTGGGCCAGCGTCGGTTTCACATAGGCGGCAAGATAGCGGGTTTGACGCATCGCCTCGGCGCGGGCGGTTTCGTGGGCAGCCAGAGCCGCGACATAGGATTGTTCGGCGAATTCGCGATCGACCATCAGGCTTTCGTACTGGCCCACGACCTCGGACAGGGCCTCGCCGGTTGCGGTTTCTGACCCGAACTTCTGGCGCTCGGCCGCGATCTGTTCGCGGATCACGTCCACGCGCAACTGGGTCTGCGCGATCCGGGGGTCGTTGTCCTGGGCATTGGCCCGCAACAGGCCAAGCGCCACAAGCTGTTCGGCAAGCTGGGCTTGCAGGGTGCTGACCACCGTCACCTGTCCCGCGACATCGGCGGTGGGATCGACTAGCTGATATTCGTTGCGGAACCGGGTCATCGCCTGACGGGCGCTCCGCAGGCGTTCCAGCGATTCGTCCAGTTCCTGCCGGGAATAGCGCAGGGCATCGGCACGGGCGATGTCGTTCAGTTCGTTGACCAGGACCGTGCCCTCGTCATAGATGGCTTGGGCGATGGCCTGGGCATCGCGGGGTTCAAAGGCCAGAACGCGCAGGTCGATCATCCCCTCGTCGTAATAGACGCGGACCTTGCGTTCCCATTCCGACAGCAGATCCTCCAGGGATTCGTTGCCGGTATAGGCAAAGAGCGGATCGTTTTCGGGTTTCGACCAGATGGCCCGGAGATCCAGCCGGTCGTCGATCCGCTGCACCAGATCATGGCTCTGGATGAACTTGTAGAGAATGTCGGTATCGCTGCCGGTGCTGGAGCTGCTGCCCACCAGCGAGGTCAGGCCCCCCAGCAGCTCGCTGGAGGTCGGGCCGGATTCGGACCGGACCGTGAAGCCCATGTAAGAGGCGTACTGATCGGCCGCGCGCGCGAACAGATACCAGGCCGTGATCGCGACGGGAATCACCACGACCAGCAGAAAGCTGAGCGCAAGCACCCGGTGCCGGGACTTGACGCGGGCGTTGCCGGCGGTGGGCCTGACCGGCGGCAGGTCGAGGGCCGGCTGTGGCGCTGCCGGACGGGGGGGCGTCGCGGGCACGGGGCGCGGCGGCTGCGCAGGGGCGGGCCTGACCGGCTGCACGGCGGCGGCCGGACCGGCAGGTTGCCCCGCCGCCTTTGCCCCTGCCGCAGAGATCACGGCTTGGGGGGCCGCGCCGGCCCTGCCCGCGTCAGGCCGGGGCAGGTCGGCATTCACGGGCTTGTCTTGGAAAGCGGTCATGGCGCGGCAACCAGCCTGCTGTTGATCTGTTGTCCCGTGTCATACATAAACCGCCCACACAGTTCCAGCGTCCTTGCGGAACCGTGACAGACAAGAACGGATCGGCGGATGTCCAAGGTCAGCTTTCCCTCGCCTGCGGCCCCCGGGGATGCATCCCGGGGCCTGCGCCTGTCGCACAAGCACCGGTCGTTTTCGTCCCTGAGGGCCATCGGCGCCCTGGTGCTGCGCGAGATGTCGACCACCAACGGCCGGTCGGCGGGCGGATACCTGTGGGCCATTGCCGAACCGGTGGCCGGGATCGTTCTGCTGACCCTGTGCTTTTCGCTGATCTTTGTGTCGCCGCCGATCGGCACGAACTTTCCGATCTTCTACGCGACCGGCATGGTGCCTTTCCTGTTCTATATGAACATCCAGGCCAAGGTCGCGCAGTCGGTCCTGTATTCCAAGGCGCTTTTGGCCTATCCCGCCGTGACCTTCATGGATGCGCTGCTGGCGCGGATGATCATGAATGGCATCACGCAACTGCTGGTGGCCTATCTGATCTTTGCCGCACTGCTGATCTTTCAGGACACCCGTACCGATCCGCAGGCCGGAGGCATCGCCCTGGCGCTGTTGATGGCCTTTGCCTTCGGGGCAGCAGTTGGGGTGATCAACTGTTTCCTGAACGAGGCGTTTCCATGGTGGATGCAGGTCTGGGCGATCCTGAACCGGCCGCTGTTCCTGATTTCTTGCGTGGTTTTCGTATTCGACGACATTCCGCAGCCGTTCCGGGACTATTTGTGGTGGAACCCGCTGGTCCATATCGTCGGCCAGACGCGCAAGTCGTTTTATCCCTCCTATGCGGGGGATTATGTCAGCCCGGCCTATGTGCTGGGAATGTCGCTGCTGGTCTATGCCATCGGGCTGGCGCTGCTGATCCGGTATCACCGCGACCTTCAGAACAGCTAATCACCCCTGTGGGTCGATCAGCCGGGCCAGCACGCCGTCGCGAGTGATATGGCCGCCGCCCTGGACGGGCAAGGCGATGCGGCCGGCCAGAAGGCCCATCACCTGCCGCACCGGCATGTCGCGCGGGACGGGATCGCCCCCCGCACCGCCGGGCGCATCGCCCGGCTGGGCGACATCGGCGGCGGTCAGCACCCCCAGCGGGTTCATATGCGCCACGAAGTCGGCGACATAGGCATTGACCGGATTGGCGATGATGTCGCGTGCCGTGCCGATCTGGACGATGCGGCCGCCCTCCATCAGGGCGATGCGGTTGCCCAGCTTGAAGGCTTCGTCCAGGTCGTGGCTGACAAAGATGATCGTGCGCTGCGTCCTGGCCTGCAATTCCAGCAATTCATCCTGCAGCCGCGCCCGGATCAGTGGATCGAGCGCGCTGAAGGGCTCGTCCATCAGCAGGATCGGCGCCTCGGTTGCGAAGGCGCGGGCCAGGCCCACGCGCTGCTGCATCCCGCCCGACAGATCGCCCACCTTGCGTTCCGCCCAGTCGGCCAGGCCCACGGTTTCCAACTGCCGGTCCACCCGGACCTTGCGTTCGGCCAGGGGCAACCCGGCCAGTTCCAGTCCCAGGCCCACGTTCTCGCGCACGGTGCGCCAGGGCAGCAGGCCGAACTGCTGGAACACCATCGCCACATGGCGCAGGCGGATGTCGCGCAAGGCCCGCTTGCCCGCCCCGCTGACCGAAATCATCCTGCTGCCGTCCCAGACCCGAACCTCTCCCCGGCAGACATGATTGAGGGCATTGACGGCGCGCAGCAGCGTGGACTTGCCCGATCCCGACAGGCCCATCAGGACCAGAATCTCGCCCTGCCGGACCGACAGGGAACAGTCGTGAACGCCCAGGACCTGGCCGGTGGCGGCACGAATCTCGCCCCGCTCCTTGCCCTGGTCCATCAGGGGAAGGGCATTTTCGGGGTGATCGCCAAAGACGATACTGACCCGGTCGAACTCGACCGCGTTCGCAATGGTGTTCATCGCCGCCCCTCCATCCGCAGCATCCGGTCCAGAAGGATCGCCACCACGACGATCACGAAGCCCGATTCGAACCCAAGCGAGGTGTTGACGCTGTTCAACGCACGCACCACCGGCACCCCAAGGCCCGATGCGCCGACAAGCGCCGCGATCACGACCATGGACAGCGACAGCATGATGGTCTGGTTCAGCCCGGCCATGATCTGCGGCAGCGCGCTGGGCAGCTCGACCTTCCACAAAAGCTGGCGGGGGGTGGCACCAAAGGCCGTCGCGGCCTCGACCAGGGCGGGGGGCGTGGAACTGATCCCAAGCTGCGTCAGCCGGATCGGCGCAGGCAGAACAAAGATCACCGTGGCCAGCAGGCCCGGCACCATGCCGATGCCAAAGAACACGATCGCCGGGATCAGATAGACGAACGTGGGCAGCGTCTGCATCAGATCCAGCACCGGCCGCATCCAAGCATACAGGCGTGGACGATGCGCGGCGGCGATGCCGATGGGCACGCCGATGGCCATGCAGACCAGACAGGCGGCCAGCACCAGGGTCAGGGATTGCATCATCTCGTCCCAGTAACCCTGGTTCAGGACGAACAGCAGGCCCAAAGCCACCAGCAGGCAGGTTTTCCAACTGCGCTGCAGGAACCAGGTCAGCGCCACGGCCAGCAGGATGAACAGCAGGGGATGCGGCGCCTCCAGGGCGGCCAGGATGCGGCCGATCAGCCATTCCAGAACGCCCGAGATCGTGTTGAACAGCCCGGCCGCATTGGCGTTGAGCCAGTCGAAGATGCCTTTGGCCGTCGGGCCAACGGGGATCTTGTGGTCGGTCACAAGCGCCGTCAGTTGCTCCATGCGGTATCCCCCCGGTCCTGGAATGGCGGTGATGGCGGGCCGTCCGGCGGTCAGCCCGACAGGGCCTCGGTCAGGGCGGCTTGGGCGTCGTTGCCGTCAAAGGTCGTGACGCCTTCCAGCCACGGGGCTGCCGCGTCGGGGTTGGCGGCCAGCCAGTCGCGGGCGGCGTCCATGGGCTCTTGCCCGTCGTTCAGGATCTTGCCCATGACCTCGTTTTCCATGGCCAGGGTGAATTCCAGGTTTTGCAGGAACTTGCCCACGTTCGGACATTCCGCAACATAGCCATGGCGGGTGTTCGTGCGCACCTCGGCGCCGCCAAAATCGGGGCCGAACACGTCGTCCCCGCCGGTCAGATAGGTCATGTCGAACTGGGCGTTCATGGGGTGGGGTTCCCATCCCAGGAACACCACCGGCTGGCCTGCCGCATCGGCGCGGGCGACCTGGGCCAGCATTCCCTGTTCGCTGGATTCCACCACCTCGAAGGTGCCAAGGCCGAACTGGTCCTCGGCCACCATCTCCAGCAGCAGGCGGTTGCCGTCGTTGCCCGGCTCGATCCCATAGATCTGGTTCGACAGGGCGTCTTTGTGTTCCGCGATATCTGCGAAATCGGCAATGCCCAGGTCGGCGCCCGCCTTGTTGGTGGCCAGGGTGTATTTCGCGCCGGTCAGGTTGGTGCGCACGGTGTCCACCGTGCCCGCGTCGCGATAGGGGGCGATGTCGGCCTCCATCGTGGGCATCCAGTTGCCCAGAAAGATGTCCACGTCGTCGGTGGACAGCGCGGTATAGGTGACGGGCACCGACAAGAGCTTGGTTTCCGTCTCGTATCCCAGGGCCTGCAGGACCGTCGAGGCGATGGCCGTGGTCGCGGTGATGTCGGTCCAGCCCACATCCGAAAAGACCACGCTGCGGCAATCGTCGGGTTCGGCGGCAAGGGCGGGCCCGGCAAGGGCGGCGCCCAGGACTGCCGAGAGGGTGAGGCTTTTGCGGATCATGCGAGGCTCCCTGTTCTTGATTGGTCGATCAATTAAAGATACACAGTCCCAGAATAGCAACCATCTTCTGCAAACAGGTGCCCATTTGCCCAGGATCGGGGCCGAGCCTATCCGAAAAGCCGCGCTGATCAACGCCACGATCTTCGAGATCGGGCGCGCGGGGTCATTGAATGTCACCGTGGCGCAGATCGCCCGGCGGGCCGGGATGTCGCCTGCCTTGGCGCATCATTATTTCGGGTCCAAGGAACAGATGTTCCTGTCGGCAATGCGTTACATCCTGCGGAATTATGGTCGGTCGGTGTCGGAGACCCTGCCCGGTCGCGGCCAGCGAGGGCGGCTGAACGCGATCGTGCGGGCCAGTTTCGCGCCGCAGAACTTTCAGCGCGAAACCGTCAGCGCCTGGGTCAATTTTTATGCACTTGCCCTGATCAATCCCGAGGCGCGGCGCCTGTTGCGGGTCTATCACCGGCGTCTGCGGTCGAATCTGGTGATTGCCCTGCGCCCGCTGAGCGACGATCCGGGCCGTGTCGCCGAAACCGTGGGCGCCCTGATCGACGGGGTCTATCTGCGTGCGGTGCTGATTCCCGGCGGGGTCGATGCGCAGGCGGCGGAAAAACTGATTCTCGATTATCTGGACGAGGCTTTGACGTGACCCACAGCGCCCAACCGGTAGCCAGCCTGTTCATCGACGGCGCCCCTGTCGAGGGCGAGGGCCCTGCGCTGCCGGTTCTTTATCCCTATACGGGACGGCAAATCGCCCTTCTGCACGAGGCGTCGGCGAATCAGGTGGCGCTGGCCTGCGAGGCGGCGGCCCGCGCGCAGCCGGCCTGGGCCGCGATGGCGCCGGCCGACCGGGGCCGCGTGCTGTCGCGCGCTGCCGCCATCATCCGCGACCGGAACGAAGAACTGTCGCATCTGGAGACGCTGGATACAGGCAAGCCGATCCAGGAAACGCGTGTGGCCGACTGGGCCTCGGGTGCCGCCGCACTGGAATATTTCGGCGGCCTGGCCGCCACCGTCACCGGCCAGATGATTCCCTTGGGCCGCGACTGGGCCTATACCCGGCGCGAGGCCCTGGGCGTCTGCGCGGGCATCGGCGCCTGGAACTATCCCAGCCAGATCGCCTGCTGGAAGGCCGCGCCCGCCCTGGCGATGGGCAATGCGATGGTCTTCAAGCCGTCCGAGGAAACCCCCTTGGGGGCGCTGAAGCTGGCCGAAATCCTGATCGAGGCCGGGGCGCCACCGGGCATCTTCAACGTGGTGCAGGGGGGCGGTCAGGTCGGCGCGGCTTTGGTCACAGACCCCAAGGTGGCCAAGGTGTCGCTGACCGGATCGGTGCCCACGGGCCGCCGCGTCTATGCCGCCGCAGCCGACGGGATGCGCCATGTCACGATGGAACTGGGCGGCAAGTCGCCGCTGATCGTCTTTGACGACGCCAGCCTGGACGATGCCGTGGGCGCGGCGATCCTGGCGAACTTCTATTCCTCGGGCCAGATCTGTTCCAACGGAACACGGGTGTTTCTGCAGCGGGGCATCGCCGAACGGTTCCTGGCCCGGCTGGCGCAGCGGCTGGCAACGATCCGCATCGGCGATCCGCTGGACCCCGACACGCAGTTCGGCCCGATCATCAACCCCACGCAGGCCGCCAGGATCCGCGCGGCCATTGCCGCCGGGCAGGATGCGGGCGCCCGCCTGGTTTGCGGCGGCGGGGGCGAGGGGGCCTTCATCCCGCCCACCGTCTTTGCCGACGCCACCGACGACATGGCGATCGCCCGCGACGAAATCTTCGGGCCGGTGATGACCACGCTGACCTTTGCCGACGAGACCGAGGCCGTGGCCCGCGCCAATGCCACGGGCTTCGGCCTGGCGGCGGGCGTCTTTACCCAGGATCTGACGCGCGCCCATCGCGTCGTCGCCGCCCTGGAGGCAGGCACCTGCTGGATCAACGCCTACAACCTGACGCCGGTGGAAATGCCCTTTGGCGGCGTCAAGATGTCCGGCCTGGGGCGTGAAAATTCCGCCGCCGCCATCGAACATTATTCGCAACTCAAGACCGTCTATGTCGGCATGGGCGCCGTCGAGGCGCCATATTGAGGGAATCGCCATGACCGCTGATTATGTCATCGTCGGCGCCGGTTCCGCCGGCTGCGCCCTGGCCTATCGCCTGACCGAGGCGGGCCATTCCGTCGCCCTGATCGAATATGGCGGCAGCGACATCGGCATCTTCATCCAGATGCCCGGCGCGTTGTCCTATCCCATGAACATGCCCCGATACGATTGGGGATTCTTCAGCCAGCCCGAACCGCATCTGGGCGGACGCAGGCTGGCCACGCCGCGCGGCAAGGTGCTGGGGGGATCGTCGTCGATCAACGGGATGGTCTTTGTGCGCGGGCACCGCAAGGATTACGACCACTGGCGCGACAGCGGCGCAGCGGGATGGGGCTATGCTGACGTGCTGCCCTATTTCAAGCGGATGGAAACCTGGCATGGCGGCGCCTCCGAATGGCGCGGCACCGCCGGGCCGCTGCATGTGACACGCGGCAAGCGCCGCAACCCGCTGTTCAACGCCTTTATCGAGGCGGGGCAGCAGGCGGGCTGGCCCTATACGCCCGACTACAACGGCGAGAACCAGGAAGGCTTCGGCCCGATGGAGGCCACCATCTGGAAGGGCCGCCGCTGGTCCGCCGCCAATGCCTATCTGCGTCCGGCACAAAAGACCGGCCGGCTGCGGGTGATCCAGGCCTTTGCCCGACGCATCCTGTTTCAGGGCAGGCGGGCCTATGGCGTGGAAATCGAACGCAAGGGCCGGGTCGAGGAAATCCGGGCGGGGCGCGAGATCATCGTCTCGGCCAGTTCGATCAACACGCCGAAGCTTCTGATGCTGTCTGGCATCGGCCCTGCCGACCACCTGCGCCAGCACGGCATCGCGCCCTTGACGGACCGCCCCGGCGTCGGCGCGAACTTGCAGGATCACCTTGAAATCTACATGCAGTACAAGGCGTTGAAGCCGATCACGCTTTACACCTATTACAACCTTCTGGGAAAGGGCCGGGTGGGCGTCGAATGGCTGCTGCAAAAGACCGGTCTGGGCGCATCGAACCAGTTCGAAAGCTGCGGGTTCATCCGGTCGTCGGACGCGGCGGATTATCCCGACATCCAGTATCACTTCCTGCCGCTGGCCGTGCGCTATGACGGCAAGGCGGCGGCGCAGGGCCACGGGTTCCAGGCCCATGTCGGGCCGATGCGGTCGAAATCGCGCGGCACCGTGCGGCTGGCGTCGGGCGACCCGGCGGCGCCGCCCGAGATCCGCTTCAACTACATGTCACATCCAGACGACTGGGCCGAATTCCGTGCCTGCGTTCGCCTGACGCGGCAAATCTTCGATCAATCCGCCTTTACCGAATACCGGGGCGCGGAAATCCAGCCGGGCGCGTCGGTGCAGACCGATGACCAGATCGACGCCTTTATCCGCGACCATGCCGAATCGGCCTATCACCCCTGCGGCACGGCCCGCATGGGCGCTGCGACCGATCCGATGGCGGTGGTCGATCCGGACCTGAAGGTGATCGGCGTCGAGGGCCTGCGCGTGGCCGACAGTTCGGTCTTTCCGCGAATTACCAACGGCAACCTGAACGGTCCGTCGATCATGGTCGGGGAAAAGGCAGCCGATCACATCCTGGGCCGCATCGCGCGCCCCGATCAGGACCGCATGGCTGCCGAATAGCCGGTTTGTTCTTCACGTCAAATATCCCTGTCTGGGGCTCCGGCCCGCGGCGCCGGGATCAGCCGTTCCCCTCGCGCGCGGCGGCCACGGCGGGTTCCAGCCCGTCGCCCGGCATGCCGCGCAACAGCGTGTCGCCGACCACAAAGGTCGGGGTGCCCATGATACCCATGCGCTCGGCCAGTTGCCGGTTGTCGCGCAGCACCGCTGATACGGATTCGGTGTTCATGGTATTGGTGATCTGACCGATATCCACGCCGATCTCGTCTGCGATCTGCGACAGCGCCTCGGGCGAGGGGGCGCCGCGCAGATTCATGAGCGCATGATGCGCCTTGAGATAGGCCTCGTCCCCCGCGACTTCTTTCACGGCGATGGCAAAGCGGGATGCGATTTCGCTGTCGGGTCCAAGGATCGGGAATTCCTTTATGATGAAGCGGATATTGCCATCGCTTTCGACCGTTCCCTGAATCTGGTCGTTGAAACGTTTGCAATAGCTGCACCGATAATCGAGGAACTCGACCACCGTCACGTCGCCTTCGGGATTGCCGCCCACCCAACTGTGCCCGTCCTCGAAGATCGCCTCCCGGTTCGCGGCCACCAGGGTCAGGTCGTTCTCGACCTCGGATGCGGCGCGGCGTTCTTCCAGGACGTTGATGGATTCGACCAGAACCTCGGGGTTGGCCATCAGGTAGTCGCGCACCGCCTCGCCGAAGGCGGCCTTTTCGGCATCCGACATGGCGTTGATGTCGAAAGACAGGGCAGGGGTCGCGGTCAGCAGCAGCGCGGCGATCAGGCGTTTCATCGGCATCCTCGTGACGGGGTTTGCAAGACCTTGGCGCCTGCGGGCGGTCTTGGCAAGAAATACGCTGACAAAGCTGCGTGACCGGCGCCCGTCCCAAGGGGCTTTTCGCGCAAGGCGGGGCCGCGTAAGACAAGGGAAAAAGACAAAAGGCCCACGGCCCCGAGGAGAGCAATGAGAAAATCCGCCCGCGGTCAGGTTGACCCGTTCATCGTCATGGACGTGATGGAGGCCGCCGCCCGCGCCGAGGCGCAGGGCCGTCATATCATCCACATGGAGGTCGGCCAGCCTTCGACCCCCGCGCCCCACGGTGCACGCCGCGCCCTGGCCGCCGCGCTGGAACAGCCGTTGGGCTATACCGTCGCGCTTGGCCTGCCCGCGCTGCGCCAGGGCATCGCCGATCTGTATCGCCGCTGGTACGGGGTCGATCTGGACCCGGCCCGCGTGGTGGTGACGCCGGGCAGCAGCGGAGCGTTCATCATCGCGTTTTCGGCCCTGTTCGATGCGGGAGACCGGGTGGCG
Source organism: Paracoccus subflavus (assembly GCF_004310345.1). Lineage (GTDB taxonomy): Bacteria > Pseudomonadota > Alphaproteobacteria > Rhodobacterales > Rhodobacteraceae > Paracoccus > Paracoccus subflavus. The sequence goes on from NZ_SISK01000002.1 coordinate 369,960, forward strand.
ATGGGCTATCCCGGCTATCCCAGCTATCGCCAGATCCTGCGGGCCATGTCGCTGGAGCCGGTGGGCATCCCGACCCGGCCCGAGGATCGCTATCAGCCGCGTCCGGGCGACCTGCCCGATGGCTGCGCGGGGCTGATCCTCGCCTCGCCCGGCAACCCCTCGGGGACGGTGCTGCGGACCGACGAGCTGCGCGAACTGTCGGATGCGGCCAAGGCGCGCGGCATGGCGCTGATCTCGGACGAGATCTATCACGGCCTGTCCTATGGCGACCGCTGCCATTCCGCGCTGGAGGTGACGGACGAGGTGTTCGTCATCAATTCCTTCAGCAAGTATTTTTCCATGACCGGCTGGCGGGTGGGCTGGATGGTGGTGCCTGAAAGCCACATCCGCACGGTGGAACGGCTGGCGCAGAACCTGTTCATCTGCCCGCCCCATGCCAGCCAGGTCGCGGCCCTTGCCGCCCTGGACTGCACCGCCGAGATGGAGGCCAACCTGGCGGTCTATGCCGAAAACCGCCGCCTGATGCTGGAAGGGCTGCCCCGCGCGGGCTTTGACCGCATCGCGCCGCCCGAAGGGGCGTTCTATATCTATGCCGACGTATCGCACCTGACCGGCAATTCGCTGAGCTTTGCGGCGGACATTCTGGAAAAGACGGGCGTCGCGGTGACGCCGGGACTGGATTTCGACCCTGAACGCGGGGCCCGGACGCTGCGCTTTTCCTATGCCCGCGCGACCGTCGACATCGCCGAAGGGCTGCGCCGCCTGCAAGGATTCATGGCCGCGCGATGAGGATGCTGGCCCTTGTCCTGACCCTGCTGCTGGGGCTGCCCGTACTGGGCAACGAACCGGCTCGGCTGGATCTGGGCGGCTCGGCCCTTGTCGCGACGGGGCGGGGCTGGGGCGGCCCGCCACCGCTGGAATTGCGGCTGTCGCTGACGGCGCCCGTTCCGTTCGGCGCTTTTCTGGTGGGCGATCCGGCAAGGCTGGTTGTCGATCTGGAGGGCGCCGATCTGGGTGCCGCCCGGCCCGAGGATCTGTTCGGGGCAAACCTCGTGCCCGCGATCCGCTGGGGCCGGCACGAGGGCCGTTGGTCCCGCATCGTTGTCGAACTGCCCGGCCCCTACCGGATCGACAGCGCGGGACAATGGCCGGGCGCGCAGTCGTCCGACCTGCGGGTACGGTTGCGCCCGGTCGCGGCGGCGGATTTCGCCCCCCGGTCCTCGGCCGCCTTGCGCGGCCTGCCCGATCCCGTTCCCCTGGACCCGCCGGCCCCTGACGGGCCGTTAACCGTCATGCTGGATCCCGGACACGGCGGCTTTGACCCCGGCGCCCTGGCCGAGGGCGAAAGTGAGGCGAACCTGGTTCTGGTCTTTGCCCTGGAACTGCAGGCAGCGCTGCGGGACCGGGGGGTCGATGCCCGGATGACGCGGCAGGACGACAGCTTCGTCGCCCTGGACCAGCGCATGACGGCAGCCCGGCAGGCGCGGGCGGATCTGTTCATCTCGCTCCATGCCGATGCCTTGCCCGAAGGGCAGGCGGCGGGGGCTACGATCTATGTCTGGAATCCCGCCGCCGACCGCCGCGCGGCGGAACAACTGGCCCTGCACCACGGGCGCCGCGACCTTGTGGCGGGTGCGGATCTGACCGGCCAGGACGATGCGCTGGCCGGGGTTCTGATGGACATGGCCCGCACCGACACCCAGCCCCGGTCGGAACTGTTCGCGCGCTGGTTGACCTCGCGCATGGCGCTTTCGGGGCTGGACATGCATCCCCGGCCGGTGCAGCCGGGAACCTATGTGGTCCTGAAATCCCCCGATATCCCATCCGTTCTGCTGGAACTGGGATTCATCTCGGACCATGACGACCGGGCCAATCTGCTCAATCCCGCATGGCGCGAGCGGATGGTCCGGGCGGTTGCCGACGCGGCGGCCGGCTGGGCCCGCGACGAGGCCGCGCGCACGGGCCGGTTGCGGCAATAAGCCGGAACGGCCAGTGTTGTTTTGACCGGGACAGCCCGCGCCGTTATGAGAAAGACGATTCCAAGAAAGGCCCTGCCCGTGCTGCGCCCCATCCTGTCCTTCTTTGGCGCCATCTTTTCGTGGTTCGTCACCGCAAGCTTTTTCATCGCGCTGACGCTGGGCGCGATCTTCTGGATCTATTCCCGCGACCTGCCCAGCCACGAGACGCTGGCCCAATACACGCCAAAGACGATCAGCCGCATCTATTCGGGCGAAGGGATGCTGATCGACGAATTCGCCGAGGAACGCCGCCTGTTCGTCCCGGTCGAGGAAATCCCCGATCTGGTCAGGCACGCCTTCATCAGCGCCGAGGACAAGAATTTCTACAGCCATCCCGGCTATGACGTGCGGGGCATCATCAGTGCCGCCTACGAAGCCGTGGCCTCGGGCGGATCGTCGGTGCGGGGGGCATCCACCATCACCCAGCAGGTGATGAAGAACTTTCTGCTGTCGTCGGACCGCAGCGTCGAACGCAAGGTCAAGGAACTGATCCTGGCGTCCCGGCTGGAACGCACGCTGTCCAAGGACCAGATCCTGGAACTGTATCTGAACGAGATCTTCCTGGGCCAGAACAGCTTCGGCGTGGCCGCCGCCGCCCAGACCTATTTCAACAAGTCGCTGACAGAACTGGCCCCGCACGAGGCCGCGATGCTGGCCGCCATGCCCCAGGCGCCCGGACGCTATCACCCGGTGCGCGCCAAGGACCGCGTGACCGAACGGCGCAACTATGTCCTGCGCGAGATGTGGCAGAACGGCTATATCGACGAGGCCGCCTATCAGGCCGAGGCGCGGCTGCCGCTGAAATCGGTGCAGAACGGCGACTATCCCGCGTTCCAGCAGCAACTGCCGCCGCGCGGGTATTTCACCGACGAAATTCGCCGCCAGCTTTCGGCGCAGTTCGGAAACGAGGAATTCTTCGGCGGCGGGCTGACGATCCGCGCAACCGTGGACCCCGACCTGCAATCCGCCGCCGCCGATGCCCTGCGCGAGGCGCTGGAGCAGTATGACCGCGGCACGGGCATCTGGCGCGGCACGGGCGAAACGATCCCGGCCGACCAGTTGGCGGACGAGGCCGCCTGGCGCGGCGCGTTGTGGCAGGTCCGGGTGCCGCGCGACATCCCAGGCTGGCGTCCCGCCGTGGTGCTGGAGGTGGGTGAACGCGATGCCCGCATCGGCATCGAGGGCATCGAAGAGGACGGCGACGGCCACTGGATCCCCGCCGAGGACGTGCAATGGGCTCGCAAGCGCGGCGAGGATGGCCGGCCGGGCCCCGCCGCGCAGGTTGCAGGCGATCTGGTCGCCGAGGGCGAGGTCGTGCTGGTGCGCGCCATGACCCAGGACGGCGACGGCAGCTTTGTCCGCTGGACCCTGCGCCAGGTACCCGAGGTACAGGGCGGGTTCATGGCCATGGACGTGAACACCGGGCGCGTGATGGCGATGCAGGGCGGGTTCAGCTATCAGTCCTCGGTCTTCAACCGGGCCACGCAGGCGCAGCGCCAGCCGGGATCGTCCTTCAAGCCCTTCGTCTATGCCGCCGCGCTGGACAACAACTATACCCCCGCAACCATCGTCGTGGACGAACCGATCACGCTGAACACGCCCTTCGGTCTGTGGGAACCCAAGAATTCGACCGGCAAGACCTATGGTCCGACGCCCCTGCGCACCGGCATCGAGATGTCCAGAAACCTGATGACCATCCGCATCGCCCAGGACATCGGGATGGAGAGGGTGGCGGATTATGCCGAACGCTTCGGCGTCTATGACGACCTCAAGCCGTTCCTGGCCAACGCCCTGGGCGCGCAGGAAACCACGCTGTTCAAGATGGTTGCCGCCTATGCGATGTTCGCCAATGGCGGCGAACGGGTTGAACCGACGCTGGTGGACCGTGTGCAGGACCGGCGCGGCCGCACCATCTATCGCCACGACCAGCGGGTCTGCGAGACCTGCGGCCAGCAGGCGCTGCCGGCGGGGCAGGGGCCGGTGATCGACACGAATCGCGAACGGGTCATGGACGCGGTGACGGCCTATCAGTTGACCTCGATGCTGGAAGGGGCGGTGGAACGCGGGTCCGGCAGCGGCGTGGACCTGCCGGTGCCGATCGCGGGCAAGACGGGAACCACGAACGACGCCAAGGACGTGTGGTTCATCGGCTATTCGTCCAACATCGTCGCAGGCTGTTATCTGGGATATGACCAGCCGCGCACGCTGGGCCGCAACGCCTTCGGCGGCACCCTGTGCGTGCCGGTCTTCAACGCCTTCATGCGCAAGGCGGTGGCTGAATTCGGCGGCACCGATTTCGCCGTTCCGCCGGGCGGCTATTGGGTCAAGATCGACCGCACCACGGGTCAGCGCCTGTCAGACGACGCGACCGGGCCCAATGTCGTGGCCGAATATTTCCGCGACGGCACCGACCCCGACTGGGGATCGCCGCTGATCGTGTCCGGCTTTGGCGACGATGCCGTGGTTCTGCCCTGGCAAGCCGGGGCAGAGGCCGGGACGGGCCAGGCCGTCACCACATCGACCGGCGAGCGTCGGGTCATTCCCCGCCAGACCGATTTCGGCACCATGTCATCGGGCGGGCTTTACTGATCCCCCCTGCCTTGCGGGCGGCCGATTTGCCAGGGCACCGGGGCATTCCTGTCGCGAACTGCGGGCCGGGATGCCGAGGATGATCGAACCTGCCGCCCAGGCCATGTCCGCCGTGAACATCGCCGCCGCCAAGGCGGGGGCCGACCCTTGCCCGGCAGCCCCGCCCGCGCTATCACCCCGGACCTGACGCCGACCGCCCGAACCCGAGGAACCTGCCATGCGCGCCGAGACGCAGTCCACCATCGAGTCCATCAAACGCTCGCTGACCCTGCTGGGCCAGCGGATGGACTGGCAGACCGCGCCGCACCGGCTGGAAGAAATGAACGCCCTGATCGAGGCGGGCGATCTGTGGTCCGATCCCGCCCGCGCGCAAAAGCTGATGCGCGAACGCCAGGCGCTGTCGGATGCCATTGAAACCTATCGCCGCATCGACGGGGATCTGTCCGCCAATGCCGAGATGGTCGAACTGGCCGAGGAGGAGGGCGACGCCGATCTGGTGGCCGAGGCCGAGGCCAATTTGAAATCCCTGGCGGAACTGGCCGCGCAAAAGGAACTGGAGGCCCTGCTGAACGGCGAGGCCGACGGCAACGACACCTTTCTGGAAATCAACGCGGGGGCGGGCGGCACCGAAAGCTGCGACTGGGCGGCCATGCTGGCGCGGATGTATGTCCGCTGGGCGGAAAAAAAGGGCTACGAGGTCGAACTGCTGTCGGAAACCGCGGGTGACGAGGCGGGCATCCGCAGCGCCGCCTACAAGGTCAGCGGTCACAATGCCTATGGCTGGCTGAAATCGGAATCGGGCGTGCACCGTCTGGTCCGCATCAGTCCCTATGACAGTGCGGCGCGGAGGCATACCTCGTTCAGCAGCGTCTGGGTCTATCCGGTGGTGGACGACAATATCGAGATCGACATCCCCGACCGCGACATCCGCATCGACACATACCGGTCGTCGGGCGCGGGCGGGCAGCATGTCAACACCACCGATTCGGCCGTGCGCATCACCCACCTGCCGACCGGGATGGTCGTGACCAGCAGCGAAAAGTCGCAGCACCAGAACCGCGCCAACGCCATGGCCGCGCTGAAATCGCGTCTGTACCAGATGGAGTTGGACCGCCGCAACGCCGAGGTGAACGCCCAGCACGCCGCCAAGGGCGATGCGGGCTGGGGCAACCAGATCCGGTCATACGTCCTCCACCCCTACCAGATGGTCAAGGATCTGCGCACGGGCGAGGAAACCAGTGACACCCAGGGCGTTCTGGACGGCGACCTGGACGCCTTCATGGCCGCGACCCTGGCCCTGGACGTTGCGGGCAAGAGCCGGGCCGAGGCCAACGCCGAGGACTAAAAACGGGGCCTTGTCCCCGGCGCGCAACACCGCACGCCGTTTGTGCAACGCTTGCGCCGCGCGATGCCGTCCCTACTATGCCGCAGATGCGACATCATGGCGGGGCGGGCGATGCAGCGCAAATCCATCAATCTGGCCTTGCAGGGGGGCGGGGCGCACGGCGCCTTTACCTGGGGGGTGCTGGATCGCCTGCTGGACGAGGACTGGCTGGACATCGCCGCCATCACCGGCACCTCGGCCGGGGCCCTGAACGGGGCCGCGCTCAAGGCCGGGCTGGCGCGCCATGCGGCCGGATCGCTGGCCGGGCGGCGGGCGGCGGCCGAAAACCTTGACCATCTCTGGGCAGAGGTCGGCCGGATCAGCGACAACCGGGTGGTGCGATGGATGCATTCGCTGATTCCCGCGCCGCACGGTCTTGACCGCTGGGCCGAGCTGTTCTCGCCGGCGGCGTGGCTGGACAACCTGACCCGGATCCTCAGCCCCTATGATTACGGCCCGTTCTATGTCAATCCGCTGGCCCGCGTCCTGCGCGACCTGCCCTGTCCCGATTTCAGCAACAGCCGCGGCCCGCAATTGTTCGTCGCTGCGACAAATGTCAGGACCGGCCGGATTCGCGTATTCACCAACGCAGCGGTGACGCCGGATGCGGTCATGGCCTCGGCCTGCCTGCCCAACCTGTTCCGCGCGGTCGAGATCTGCGACCCCGATACCGGCCGGATCGAGGCCTTCTGGGACGGCGGTTTTACCGGAAACCCGGCGCTGTTTCCGCTCTATGCGCCGCACTTGCCGCGCGACATCGTCATCGTGAACATCAACCCGCTGATGCGCGAGGGCCTTCCGCGCACCCCGGTCGAGATTTCCGACCGCGTCAACGAGGTCAGCTTCAACGCCGCGCTGATGTCCGACCTGCGGGCGGTGAACTTTGTCAAGCGCCTGTATGCCGAAGGGCGGTTGCAGAACCGCCCGATGAAGAATCCGCTGATCCACATGATCTTGGACGACACGCTGATGAACGACCTTGGGGCGCGGTCCAAGCTGACCCCTGCACCGGGGGTTCTGGGGCGTATGAAACGGGCGGGTCAGGCTGCCGCGGATGCCTTTCTGAACGATCATGCCGATGCCCTGAACAACCGCGACACAGTGGACCTGGCGGCGCTGTTCACGGGCTCTGGTATCATCGGCTGAATGACTGTCCGGCTGCCTGACCTTTACCTGATCCGGCACGGCCAGACCGCCTGGAATGACCAGGGGCGTTTGCAGGGGCGCCTCGATTCGCCCCTGACCGATCTTGGGCATGCTCAGGCGGCGGCTTTGCGTTCGCTGGTATGCGGGCTGCCCGCGCAGCGCCTGTCCAGCCCCATGGGCCGCGCGGTGCAGACGGCGCGCATCCTGTTTGGCGACAATTCCTTCGCCACCGATGTCCGGCTGGCCGAGATCGACGTGGGCGACTTTTCCGGTCGTCTTCTGGCCGATCTTCGGGCCGAGATGCCACAGGCCTTTGTGGGGCCGCCTCATGCGTGGTACGACCGCACCCCCAATGGCGAACGGCTGGCCGGTCTGGCGGGCCGATTGTCGGAGTTTCTGGCCGAGCTGCCTGGTCCCGCGATCATCGTCACCCATGGCATGGCCTTGGCAATGCTGTGCAGCCTGGCGACCGGCCAGCCGCTGCACCGGGTTCACGCTGTCTGTCAAAGACAGGATGTCCTGCATGTCGTCCGCTGGGGTAGCCACCGCCTTGTCGCCCCCCGCGACGCGGGGGCTGGCCAAGACGCGCCGTCGGCGCTAGAAGGCAGGCCGGCGGGCGGTTAGCTCAGTTGGTAGAGCGCCTCGTTTACACCGAGGATGTCGGGGGTTCGAGTCCCTCACCGCCCACCATTCTCCCTTTTGATCCGCGTCCCATCCCGGCGGTTCCGGCGGGGATGCAGGGGACTTCCGCGCCACCCGAACCGGGTATTGCAAGGTGGTGCCAGCCTGCGCATTTTCCCCTTGCGCCCCGCCGCGCACCCCCCTATAGACCCCGCACACGACGTCGGAAGACGCCGCAGACCTCCGGTGGGGCCATAGCTCAGTTGGTAGAGCGCTTGAATGGCATTCAAGAGGTCAGGGGTTCGACTCCCCTTGGCTCCACCAGATCTCTCCAGTTATTGCTTTGATAAGGTTGGCAAGTCTTTGGAAAGATTTGTGCTGTCCCGCCAATCATCCCACCAGACGGTTGGACGTTGATCCAGCCCAGAACCGATGAAGCGTCGCGACTTTGGCCTGTCGCTGCGGACTAGCGGCTATCGAGAGGCGATCAGTCCAACGTCCATGGTCTGCAATGGTTATGAACAGGGATCCAACGGGCCCGCCAAGGTCGCTGCCTAACAAGGGGGGGCCTGCAAGGAGGGCTCTTTTCCGAAGGGGGGGGGTAAAATCCGGCGCCGCGATCCTCTCTTCGTGCCTCCCTCGTGTAGATGGAAAATTTTTCCATTTTTTTGAACATCAGTCGCAATCCTCCGCCGACCGGCAGGGATGAACTAAACTTGACATGACACAAAGGCCCGGTCGGTTATGGATGCGGCATCTGGTGGTTCACATTTTGCGGCCGATCCGTCTTACCGGGTGCCGCGACAAAAGCGGAAGGTCCGCGCCATGACGCAAAGCCGCAGCCATCTGACAGCCCGTCTGGGATCGCTGTCCATGATTGCTTGCCTGGTTGCGACGCAGGCGGGTGCTCAGGCAGGCGGGAACGGTCTTCCGGATGCAGAGGATATCTGGAGGCATCTGCCTGGCAGGACGTCCGAGCCGGTCGCCCCGTCCGCGCCCGCGCCGGCCCCCCAGCCCACACCTGCGGTTTCGGCTGCACCCCGATCGGGCGCTCCTGCCGCCGCACCCCGGCGCAGCGTCCCCGAGACTAGCGCAGCGGTGCCGACCCGCACGCTGGCTCAGGCGCGGGTCGTGATCCATTATCCCGAGCGCGGCGGACGTGCGCGATCCGAGGCGTTGGTCCGTCTCCTGCGCGCCCTGGACACCGGTGAGGTCGAGACCCGCCCCGTACGCCATGCGGTCGAACGGCAGAGCATCCGCTACTTCCACGCAGCCGACCGCGAGATGGCAGGCATCGTTGGCGAGGCCGTGGGCGGCGGCCGGGCAACTGTGTCAGACTTTACTTTTTATCGACCTTTGCCGAGGAAAGGCACGATCGAGGTGTGGTTGCCCTAGCTGTCCAGAAGGGTGACGGAGCCTGAGCAATCCATGGCGCCCCCGATCGAAGCGCAAGCCCGCTGGATGGCCGAGGCGAAGCATGGCCGGAAAATTGGCAAAGCGCCCGGCAGTCGCCCTTTGATCTTTGGCTAGGGGACCCGCCCAGGTCATCGCCGATCTTTGGCTAGGGGACCCGCCCAGGTCATCGCCGCAGAGTCGCTGCGCAAGAATGGATGCAAACCCCGCGCCGGTGTCCGGCGTTGAGCGCGAAACTCTTGCTGGATGCCGCCATGCCGCCCCTGACCCCCGACAAACGCTATATCGTTGTGCGCGGTCGGCTGTGGCGGGCCGCCAATCCCCATCTGGAGCCGTCCGAGCGCGACCGCCTGGTCACTGCGCTGATGACAGCGCGGCGTGCGGTCAGGACGGCGCGCGCGGCCGGCGATCCGGCAGCCGAGGAGGCGGCCCATCGTGCGGTCGATGCAGCCAAGGTCGCGCTGGGGGAACGGGGTCCGGTCTGGTGGACCGACGGTGCCCCGGATCTCAATCGCCGCATGGCGCGCAATACCGCCTATGCCGACTGGTTCGCACAGCTTTCCGGCAAGGCGACAGAGGCAGGCGATGCCTGAAAATCCCACGGCCTGTCCTTTTTCGGTCGGCCCCGCCAGCAAAGCCGGACGCTTTGCCCTGTCCAGCGTTCGCAGTCGGGTGTATCAGGACACTGTTCCGTGTTTTGGAACGGCAACCATCGGACGATCATGGCCGACTCTACGGATCAGGCACATCGCGGCTTTCCCCAGACAATCGATGACGACGAACTCGACATCGCGACCTATCTGCGCGAGGAAGGCGAAGAGCCGCCTATCCCGGCACCGCAAAGCCTGGGCGCCCTTGTCGTGGGCGCGGTGGGCGTCGTGTATGGCGACATCGGCACCAGCCCGCTCTATGCCTTTCGCGAGGCGTTGCGCCCCGTCGCCGCCGACGGGCTGGAAAGGGCCGAGGTGCTGGGCCTTCTGTCGCTGCTGATCTGGACGCTGATCCTGATCGTCACGCTGAAATATGTCCTGTTCCTGCTGCGCAACGACAACCGGGGCGAAGGCGGGGTGCTGGCGCTTTATACCCTTGCGCGCCTGGCCATCGGGCGCCGGTCGATCCCCGTGCTTGTTCTGGCGCTTGCCGGGGCGGCGCTGTTCTTTGGCGATGCCATCATCACGCCAGCCATTTCCGTCCTGTCGGCGGTCGAGGGGGCCTCTCTGATTGTGCCGGCCTTTCACGACTGGATCGTGCCCGTCACCATGGCAATCCTGATCGCGCTGTTTCTGGTGCAGAAATCGGGCACGGCACGGGTTTCGCGGCTGTTCGGGCCGATCACGACGATCTGGTTCCTGACCCTGGCCGGAATGGGCCTGCGCCACATCGCAGCCGAACCGGCGATCCTGCTGGCCTTTGACCCGTCCTGGCTGGTTGCGTTTCTTCTGGATCATAAGGCCGTTGCCTTTGTCGTGATGGGCGCGGTCTTTCTGGCCGTCACGGGGGCCGAGGCGCTGTATGCGGATCTGGGCCATTTCGGACGCCGGCCCATCGTCATCGCCTGGTTCATCCTGGTCTTTCCGGCGCTTGTCCTGAACTATCTTGGGCAGGGAGCGCTGGTGCTGCGCGACCCGACGACGATCGAGGCGCCGTTCTATGCCATGGTACCCCCATGGCTGCTGCCCGCGCTTGTGGCGCTGGCGACGGCCGCCACCGTCATCGCCGCACAGGCGGTCATTTCGGGCGCCTTTTCGATGTCGCGTTCGGCGATCCAGCTTGGGCTGTTGCCGAGGATGCGCATCCGCCACACCTCGGCCCAGCTCAGCGGGCAGATCTACATCCCCGCCATCAATGGCGCGCTGCTGTTCGGGGTGCTGTGGCTGGTGGTGTCGTTCCGCAGTTCCGAGGCGCTGGCCTCGGCCTATGGCATCGCGGTGACGGGAACCATGCTGGTCACGACCGCCTTGGCGCTGATCTATCTGCGCGCCTCGCGCCGGATACCGCTGGGGGTCGCCCTGTTGATGCTGATCCCCGTGGGTGCCATCGAGATCTGCTTTCTGATGGCCAACATGGTCAAGGTGCTTGACGGGGGCTATGTGCCACTGGTCCTGGCCACGGTTCTGGGCATCGTCATGTGGGCCTGGTGGAGCGGGACGCAGGCGGTCGCCCAGAAGACCCACCGCGCGGCGGTCGATTTCGACAGCTTCTGCCGCAGCATGGCCGACAGTTCGGTGCATATCGTTCCCGGCACCGCGCTGTTCCTGACATCGGACCCGACCGTGGCGCCGTCGGCCCTGCTGCACAACATCAAACACAACCGCGTCCTGCATCAGCAGAACGTTCTTTTGACGGTGGAAACCCTGCGCGTGCCCGTGGCCACCCCCGAGGAGCGCGCCACCTACCAGCCGATCAACGACCGCTTCGGGCGGCTGACCCTGCGATTCGGCTATATGGAGACACCCAATGTGTCGCGCGCCATGCTGGCCGCGCGCCGGGCTGGGCTGAAGTTCGACGTGATGAACACCAGTTTCTTCCTGGGCCGGCGCAGGCCGGTCTTTGCCTCGGCCTTCGGCGTCAGGCGGTTCCTGTCACAGCTTTACGCGCTGCTCTACCGGTTCGCGACCGATCCTTCGGATTATTTCCGCCTGCCGCGAAACCGGGTGGTGGAACTGGGCGAACGCTTCGCCGCCTGACCGCAGGGGGCCTGCGGCGCGTCAGGCCGTCCGGTTGTGCGACGCTGCCACGAAAGCCGCAACCCGGCGGTCGGCCTGGGTTTCGGGGCCGACTGCCCAAGGGCGAAACCGCAGGCGAAAGGCCGCAAGGCGCAGATCGGCAGGCACCCGAGGATAGCCGATCCGCGTCAGGCTGTCCTCCAGCGTCGCATCAGCGCCTTGGCCGGGGGCAAGGGCCAGCCCCTCGCGCGCCAGCCTGTGCCAGTCGAATCGGGGGCCGGGGTCGATCTTGCGGCCCGGCGCCATGTCCGAATGCCCGATCACTCCGTCCGGGCCGATCCTCCAGCGGGCCATGACCTGCCGCAGCAACTGGACCAAGGCGTCCATCTGAGGCATTGGAAAGGGACGGTCGCCGGGATTGGCGATCTCGATCCCGATGCTGCGGGAATTCACGTCGTCGCGGCCCCGCCACGATCCGGCGCCTGCGTGCCAGGCGCGGCGATCCTCGGGGACCAGGGCTTCGGTCCGGCCATCCTCGTGGATCAGCCAATGGGCGCTGACCTCGGCCGCGGGATCGCACAGCCGCGCGCGCGCTTCGGCCGTGTCGGCCATGCCGGTATAGTGCAGGACCACCAGTTCGGGGCGCTGGCCGCGGCGATCGCCGTGATTGGGGCTTGGATGATGCCCCGTCACAGCGGCGGCTGGTCGCCCGTGCTCATGGTCCGGGGCGCGATCTGCAGGGGGGCGCCGGACGCGGGGGCGGTGGCCGCGGGCGCGACGACACGAGCCGGGGTGACGCTCATCGTGGGCGGCACCGGCACCGGATTTTGCCCGGCGATCTGGGCGGCGGTCGGGGCATAGAAGGGCCGGGCGACCGGGATTGTCCTGGGCGATTCCGCGCCCGTCACCAGGGCCGCCTCGCGCGTGGCGCGGTATTCGCCATAGCGGGTCGGCGCGAAGTTGTAGTTCGGGTTCCAGCCCAAGTGTTCGCCACAGCCGGCAAGCGCCAGCACCGAAAGGATCAGACAGCCGCGCATCGTGCCTCCATGACCTGCCACCGGGCCGACCCTACCACCAGCGGTCCGGCTTGGCCACAAATCCGGCGGCCCGTTCCAGGACAAGGGCATGGTTCAGAAGATCGCCTTCCTCGAACGGCTTGCCGAACAGTTGCAGGCCCAGGGGCAATCCCTGCCTGTCCTGCCCCACGGGGACCGAGATCCCAGGCAGCCCCGCCAGGTTCAGCGTCACCGTGAAGACATCGTTCAGATACATCTGCACCGGATCGCTGCTGTCCACCGACCCCAGCCCGAACGCGGCAGAGGGCGTGGTCGGTGCCAGGATCGCGTCGATCCCGTCGGCAAAGGCATGGTCGAAGTCGCGCTTGATCAGCGCGCGGACCTTGCGGGCGCGGTTGTAATAGGCGTCATAAAAGCCCGCCGACAGCACATAGGTGCCGATCATCACCCGGCGCTGCACCTCGGGGCCGAACCCTTCGGCGCGGGTCTTCTCGTACATCTCGGTGATGCCGTCCCCCTGGCCCAGCCTGGCGCGATGCCCGTACCGCACCCCGTCATAGCGGGCAAGGTTCGAGGAAGCCTCGGCCGGGGCAATGACGTAGTAGGCGGGCAGGGCGTATTTCGTATGCGGCAGACTGATTTCGACGATCTCGGCCCCCGCGTCGCGCAGCATCCCGGCGCCCTGATGCCACAGGGCGTCGATTTCCGCAGGCATCCCGTCCACGCGATACTCGCGCGGGATGCCGATCCGCTTGCCGCGGATGTCGCCGGTCAGCGCGGCTTCGTAATCGGGCACCGGATGGTCGGCGCTGGTCGAATCCTGCGGATCGACCGATGCCATGGCGCCCAGCATGATCGCCGCATCGCGCACCGTCTTGGTCATCGGCCCAGCCTGATCCAGGCTCGAGGCATAGGCGATCACCCCCCAGCGGCTGACCCGGCCATAGGTGGGCTTCAGCCCCACAATGCCGGTGAAGGCCGCAGGCTGGCGGATCGACCCGCCGGTATCTGTGCCCGTCGCGGCCAGGCACAGGTCCGCCGCCACCGCGGCGGCCGAACCGCCCGAACTGCCGCCCGGCGTCAATTGCCGGTCATCCACCTTCCACGGGTTCACCGCCGGGCCGTAGCAACTGGATTCGTTGGCCGAACCCATGGCGAATTCGTCCTGGTTCAGCTTGCCCAGCATCACCGCGCCAGCGTTCCACAGATTCTGCGTCACGGTCGATTCGTATTCGGGCCGGAATCCCTGCAGGATGCGGCTGGCGGCCTGGCTGGGCACGCCACGCACGCAGAACACATCCTTGATGCCCACCGGGATGCCCGTCATTGCCGCCGCATCGCCTGCCCGGATGCGGGCATCGGCGGCCTGCGCCATCTGGCGCGCCATGTCGGGGGTGTGGTGGACAAAGGCATTCAGCGCCCCTGCCGAATCGATCGCCAAAAGGCAGGCCTCGGTCAGGTCGGCAGCGGTCGTCTCGCCCTTGCGCAGCGCGTCGCGCGCCTGGGCGATGGTCAGGCTGTTCAGATCGCTCATTCGACCACCTTCGGGACGGCAAAGAACCCTTCGCGCGCGTCCGGGGCGTTGGACAGGATCTTGTCGGCCATCTCGCCCGTCGTGACGACATCCTCGCGCCGTCTCAGACGCATGGGGATCACGCCGGTCATCGGTTCGACACCGCTGACATCGACCTCGTTCAATTGCTCCATGAAATGCAGGATGCCGTTCAGTTCGCGCGACAGCGCGGGCAGCGCGGCGTCGTCGACGGCGATGCGCGCCAGATGGGCGACCTTGCGGGCCTGATCCTCGGTGATCGACATGGCATGTCCTTTCGCTGCGCGCGGTCTACAGCCCCGGGCGCTCTGCTGCAAGCAGGGCAGGCATCGGCCCCAACGGGCTGGCCCGGCCGGAGGCTCGCCGATTTTCGCGCGAACCGATTTTTCCCTTGCACCCCATCGCGGCTTTGCCTAAACACCGCCCCACGCCGCCGGCCCTGACCGGCAAGGCGGAAATGTGGCCCGTTCGTCTATCGGTTAGGACGTCAGGTTTTCAACCTGAAAAGAGGGGTTCGACTCCCCTACGGGCTGCCACGCCTTTTCAGTGTTCCTTCTGTAATCGCAGCAATGTCAGCCCGGCGATTGCGTCCGCGCCTCTATCGGGCTAGATGCCGCCCCATGACAAACCGCCCCGACCTGCCGCCCGAAATCGCCCGCCGCCGGACCTTTGCGATCATCTCGCATCCCGATGCGGGCAAGACCACGCTGACCGAAAAATTCCTGCTGTATGGCGGCGCCATCCAGATGGCCGGACAGGTGCGCGCCAAGGGCGAGGCGCGGCGGACCCGGTCGGATTTCATGAAGATGGAGCAGGAGCGGGGCATTTCCGTCAGCGCGTCGGCGATGTCATTCGATTTCGACGGATACCGCTTCAACCTGGTCGACACGCCGGGGCACAGCGACTTTTCCGAGGATACCTATCGCACGCTGACCGCCGTGGACGCGGCGATCATGGTGATCGACGGGGCCAAGGGGGTCGAGAGCCAGACCCGCAAGCTGTTCGAGGTCTGCCGGCTGCGCGACCTGCCGATCCTGACCTTCTGCAACAAGATGGACCGCGAATCCCGCGATACCTTCGAGATCATCGACGAGATTCAGGAAAACCTGGCCATCGACGTGGCCCCGGCAAGCTGGCCCATCGGCGTCGGGCGCGATTTCATCGGCTGCTATGACATGCTGCACGACCGGCTGGAGCTGATGGACCGGGCGGACCGCAACAAGGTGGCCGAGTCGGTCAAGATGCAGGGTCTGGACGATCCCCGGCTGGCCGAGCACGTCCCCGCCGGCCTGCTGGACAAGCTGCGCGACGAGGTCGGGATGGCGCGCGAACTGCTGCCCGCTTTCGACCGGCAGTCGTTCCTGGAGGGCCACATGACGCCCATCTGGTTCGGCAGTGCGATCAACAGCTTTGGCGTGCAGGAGCTGATGAAGGGGATCAGCGCCTATGGCCCGCCGCCGCAACCGCAGAACGCCGCCGAGCGCCAGATCGCGCCCGAGGAAAACCCGGTGACCGGCTTTGTCTTCAAGGTGCAGGCCAACATGGACCCCAAGCACCGCGACCGGGTGGCCTTTGTGCGCCTTGCCAGCGGGCATTTCGAACGGGGCATGAAGCTGACCCATGTGCGGTCGAAAAAGCCGATGGCGGTCACGAATCCCGTGCTGTTCCTGGCCGCCGACCGCGAACTGGCCGAGGAGGCCTGGGCCGGCGACATCATCGGCATCCCCAACCACGGCCAGTTGCGCATCGGCGACGCCCTGACCGAGGGCGAGGCGCTGCGGTTCACCGGCATCCCGTCATTCGCGCCCGAACTGCTGCAATCGGTGCGCGCGACCGATCCGATGAAGGCCAAGCATCTGGAAAAGGCGCTGATGCAGTTCGCCGAGGAGGGCGCGGCCAAGGTCTTCAAGCCGATGATCGGGTCGGGTTTCATCGTTGGCGTCGTCGGCGCGTTGCAGTTCGAGGTTCTGGCCAGCCGGATCGAGATCGAATACGGCATCCCCGTCCGCTTCGAGAGCAGCCAGTTCACCAGTGCCCGGTGGGTGGCAGGTCCGCGCGACAAGGTCGAGGCCTTCGTGAACGTGAACAAGGGCCATATCGCCCAGGACCACGACGGCGACATGGTTTATCTGACCCGGCTGCAATGGGACATCGACCGCGTGCAGCGCGACCATCCCGACCTGCGCCTGACGGCCACCAAGGAGATGATGGTTTAGCCGAAGTCGTGAAAGATGAACCAGGCGCCCAGGCAGATCAGCCCGAAGCCGACGCCATGCTGCCAGCCGATGCGTTCGCCCAGATAGATCCACGAGAACAGGGCAAAGACCGAAAGGCTGATGACCTCCTGGATGGTCTTCAGTTGCGCGGCGCTGAAATATCCGTGGCCGATGCGGTTGGCGGGCACTTGCAGGATGTATTCGAACAGCGCGATGACCCAACTGACCGCGATCACCGTGACAAGGGGCGTGGACTTGAACTTCAGGTGCCCGTACCAGGCCACCGTCATGAAGACGTTCGAGGCGATCAGCAAGCCGATCGTGACGGCAGGGACCGGCAGCCCTAATCCCATTGCGACTGACGGTCCTTGGCCAGGTTTCCGAACCGCGTGAACTGCCCCTCGAAGGAGAGTTCGACCGTGCCGATGGGGCCGTGCCGCTGCTTGCCCAGGATCACCTCGGCCTTGCCGTGACAGGCCTCCATCACCTGCTGCCATTTTGCCATGGCATCTAGGTCGCTGTCTGACGGCTTTTCGCGTTCCTTGTAGTATTCCTCGCGGAACACGAACATCACGATGTCGGCGTCCTGTTCGATGGACCCGGATTCGCGCAGGTCGGAAAGTTGTGGGCGCTTGTCGTCGCGGTTTTCGACCTGGCGCGACAGTTGGGACAGGGCGACGACGGGGATGTTCAGTTCCTTGGCGATGGCCTTCAGGCCCTGCGTGATCTCGCTGACCTCGTTGACGCGGCTGTCCTTGGCGGATGCGGCCTTGAGCAGTTGCAGATAGTCCACCATCAGCACGTCCAGGCCGTGCGTGCGCTTCAGCTTGCGGGCGCGGGCGGCTAGCTGGTTGATGGGCAGGGCGGGCGTGTCGTCGATATACAGCGGGCAGTTCTGCAAGGCATGGGCCGCCTCGACGAACCGGCGGAACTCGGCCTCGTCCATGTTGCCACTGCGGATGCGTTCGCTGGGCACCTCGGCGGCTTCGGACAGGATGCGGGCGGCCAGTTGTTCGGCGGACATCTCCAGGCTGAAGAACCCGACGATGCCGCCTTCGATGGTCCCCACGGTGCCATCGGGGCGTTCGCCGGTCTTGTGGATCTTGGCGATGTTGAAGGCGATGTTGGTCGCCAGCGAGGTTTTCCCCATCGAGGGCCGGCCCGCCAGGATGATCAGGTCGGAATTGTTCAGGCCCCCCATCTTGGCGTCCAGGTCGATCAGCCCGGTCGAGATCCCCGACAGCTTGCCGTCGCGCTGATAGGCGGCATTGGCGGCCTGCACCGCGCCGGTGACGGCCTTCAGGAAGGATTGGAAGCCGCGCTCGGCCACGCCCTGTTCGCCCAGCTTGTACAGCGTCTGTTCGGCGGCCTTGATCTGCTCCTCGGCCTCGTCGCCGACCTCGACCGTGGCGGCGCGGGCGGCGATGTCCTGGCCCAGCAGGATCAGTTCGCGCCGCAGCGCGAATTCACGGATCATCTGGGCATAGTCGCGCGCGGCATAGGCGGAAATGGCCGCCCCCGCCATGCGCGCCAGATAGGCCGGCCCGCCCAGTTCCTTCAGCCCCTCGTCATGTTCCAGAAAGGCTTTGATGGTGACGGGGCTGGCAAGCCCATTCTTGCGGATGCGTTCCGAACAGATCTCGAAGATGCGGGCATGGACCGGATGGTAGAAATGGTCCGGCTTGATGATCTGGCTGACCCGGTCGAACACATCGTTGTTGGTCAGCAGCGCGCCCAAAAGCTGCTGCTCGGCCTCGAGCGAGAAGGGGATCGAGGGGGTATCCTCGGTGCCGGGCTGGCCCGGAATGATCGCGCGCAGGGTTGTCATGGGCTTCCCCCTTTTCTCGCCGTCCGTTCTACACCCGATGCCGCGCGCGGGAAACGCCGCGCGGTGCGATTTCGGGGGGCCGATCTGTGGATCGAATGGGGATAAGTCAGGCGTTCGCGGCCTGCCAGGCGCGCGGATCGGTCAGGAAAGCCTCGACCTCGGCCAGCGTCTGCTGATCGAATGCGGCCTGCGCCCGCGCCTCGGCCAGGACGTCCCACCAGGTGCACAGGTGATGCAGCGTTACACCATGGTCGGCCAGACGCTGCGTGGTTTCGGCGAAGATGCCGTAGTAAAAGATGACCGCCGTGTGGCCGCAGGTGGCGCCGGTGTCGCGAATCGCGTCCACGAAGGACAGCTTGCTGCCGCCGTCGGTGGTCAGATCCTCGACCAGCAGCACCCGCTGGCCCTCGGTCATCACGCCCTCGATCCGGGCGTTGCGGCCATAGCCCTTGGGCTTTTTGCGCACATAGGTCATGGGCAGGCCCAGCCGTTCGGCGACCATGGCGGCAAAGGGAATGCCCGCCGTTTCCCCCCCCGCGACGTTGTCGAACGCCTCGAACCCCGCGTCGCGCATCACGGTCGCCGCCAGGAAATCCATCAGCGTGGACCGGACGCGCGGAAAGCTGACGATCCGGCGGCAGTCCACATAAGTCGGCCCCTTCAGCCCCGAGGCATAGGTGAAGGGCGTGTCCGCGTTGAAATCGACGGCCTTGATCTCCAGCAGCATCCGGGCGGTTAGGCGCGCGATTTCCTCGGGCGCGGGAAAGGACAGGCTCATCAATCCTCCTGGTGCCAGAACAGCGGAAAGCCGGGGTCGAAAACGGTCACGGCTTCGTCGCCTGCTTTGATCTGCACAGGGTATGTGGCAGGGGTGTCACGCTTGACCAAGGTGATGCGGTCCTCGTTGGGGGGCAGGCGATAGAAGGCGGCGCCGTTCAGGCTGGTGAACGCCTCCAGCCGGTCCAGGGCGCCCTCGTCCTCGAACACATGGGCCAGGATCGGCATCGTATTGGGCGCCGTGAAGCAGCCTGCGCAGCCGCAGGGTTGCAGCTTGGCGCTGTCTGGATGCGGGGCGCTGTCGGTGCCAAGGAAAAACCGCGCCTCGCCGCTGGTCGCGGCGTCGCGCAGCGCAAGGCGGTGCGACTCGCGTTTGGCGACAGGCAGGCAGTAATAATGGGGCCGAATGCCGCCTGCCAGGATCGCGTTGCGGTTGATGACCAGGTGGTGCGTGGTGATCGTTCCGGCCAGATCGCTGCCCGACCGGACATAGGCGACGCCTTCGGCCGTCGTGATGTGTTCCATGACGACGCGCAGGCCGGGGGTCCGCCGGCGCAGCGGCTCCAGCACGCGGTCGATGAACACGGCCTCGCGGTCGAAGATGTCCACGGCCTGGTCCGTCACCTCTCCGTGCACGCACAGGGTCACGCCGGCCTCGGCCATGGCGTCCAGCACGGGCTGGATGCGGTCGAAATCGGTGACGCCGCTGGCCGAATTGGTGGTCGCGCCTGCGGGATACAGCTTGACCGCCCGGATGATGCCGCTGCGGAAAGCGGCAACCACGTCGGCGGGGTCGGTCGTGTCCGTCAGATACAGGGTCATCTGCGGCTGCAACGCGGCGGCGTCCGGCAGGGCTGCCAGAATGCGGTCGCGATAGGCTGCGGCCTGTGCGCCCGTGACCACCGGGGGCACCAGATTCGGCATGATGATCGCGCGGCCAAAACCGGCGGAATGGCGCGCGACCGCCGCCAGCATCGCCCCGTCGCGCAGGTGCAGGTGCCAGTCGTCCGGGCGGCAAAGAGTGATGCGGTCGGTCATGGCCTGCCTCTATACATGCTGGGGTGCGGTTGCCAAGCAGGCCTTGCGCCAATTGCATCCCTGCTGTCCAAAGGTCGCACTTGTAATGCCTGATGCATCAGCACAGATTGGGGGGATGTCCAAAGGATGATCCCATGTTTCCCATGATGCCCAAGAACCCCGTTCGTCTCTGGGCGCAGTTCGCCCGAATGGCTATCGAGGCGCAGACCGTTATCGGCCTGCGCACGGCGGGATTGATGGGCTTCATGGCACAGGCGCCGGGCGAACCCTTTCGCATGGTGGCCGAAAAACAGGCTGCCGCCACCGAATCCCTGTTCGCCATGGCACAGGCCGCGGGCCGGGGCCACGATGCAGAACGGGTGATGGCTGCCGCGCTGCGTCCGTATGGCAAGCGGACACGGGCCAATTCGCGCCGCCTGTCCAAGCCGCGCTAGGGAACGAACATCGACGGCCGCGGTTTCCTTCGGCATGGCATCGGGGGAACAGCGGCATGAAGGCAGCCTTGGTAACGGGTGGTGCACAGGGCATTGGCCGGGGGATCGTTCAGCACCTGCGAAACGAAGGCTGGCGCGTGGCGTTGTTCGATCTGGACAACGAGGCGGCAGCCGAGATGCAGGCCGAAGATCCGGACCTTCTGGCCCTGACAGTCGATGTTTCAAAGGAGGAGGCCGTCGATGACGGGTTTTCCCGCCTGCGGACATGGCTTGGCGACAATCCCCTGGATCTGATCGTGTCGAATGCCGGGATCGCCGACCCGCAGACCGGCGCCATCGAGGAACTGGCATTGGCAGACTGGCGGCGAATGCTGGACAGCCATGTCACCGGCGCCTTTCTGACCGTGCGGGCGGGCGTGCCTCTGCTGCGGCAGGCAGGGGGTTCGGTGGTGCTGATGTCCTCGACCCGTGCTTTGCAATCCGAGCCCGACACCGAGGCCTATGCCGCTGCCAAGGGCGCATTGCTGGCCATGTCTCATGCCCTGGCCGTCAGCCTGGGACCGGATATCCGCGTCAACTGCATCCTGCCCGGCTGGATCGAGACCGCGGCCCATCAGAAAAGCCGGAACCGCCGGACGCCCCATCATTCCGAGGCGGAAAAGGCGCAGCATCCGGCAGGCCGGATCGGCACGCCGCAGGACATTGCAGGATTGGTGGCCTTTCTCGCCTCGGATCAGGCCGGGTTCATCACCGGCCAGCGGTTCGTGGTGGATGGCGGAATGTCCGCGCGGATGATCTATCGGGCGTGAGGGCCCCCCCCCTCACCCCATTTTGCCCATTGCGACGGCGGTATCGGACATTCGGTTCGAGAAGCCCCATTCGTTGTCGTACCATGTGAGGATGCGGCACAGGCGTTTTTCCATGACCTTGGTC
>NZ_SISK01000003.1 GCF_004310345.1 Paracoccus subflavus
CGTTCAAACTGCGCGTCGCTTAACCAGAACTCCGAAGCCATGTCCGTCCTCCTGCTTCAAACCGCAGGGAATCACACTTCGGCCCAGCGGGGAATCCCGTTTATGGGTCCAGATCCTAGGCCTCCAGCAGCTTGCGATACAGGTTTTCCAGGAACCGCTCGGCCTCGTCGAAGGCATCGTGACCGGGGCCAAGCACGGCGCGGATCTGCACGTCGAAATCGGCGTAATGCTGGGTCAATGCCCAGATGGAAAAGATCAGGTGCCGCGGGTCCATGGGCGTCAGCCGTCCTTGGTCCATCCAGCCTTGCAGCGTTGCGGCGGCGGTATCCACAATGCCGCGCAGGCTGCCCCCCAGGATTTCGGTCAGATGTGGCGCGCCTTGCAGAATCTCATAGGCAAACAGGCGGCTTTCGCGGGGGAAACGGCGCGACATCTCCAGCTTGGCGCGGACATAGCCCAGCACCTCGTCCAGGGGCTCGCCCGCCGGGTCGATCCGCACCATCGGCGCCAGCCACATGTCCAGCAGCGTCGTCAGCAAGGTCTTGTGAATGTCATCCTTGGAGCCGAAGTAGTACAGCACATTGGGCTTGGACAGGCCTGCGGCCCTGGCGATCTGGTCCACCGTGGCGCCGCGAAAACCGCTTTCCGAAAACACCGTCAAGGCGCCTTCCAGGATCAGGTCACGGTTTTTCTGCTGAATACGCGTCAGGATGGGCTGCGCCTGATCTGCCATTGCCGGTTACGCCTTGATCTGATGCAAATTCGGGCAGTTGGGAACAGGGCACCCGTCGCAGCGCTTGACTGGCCCATGCCCCGTGCTAGCCTGATCCTGACCGTTTGGTCAACAACCGAAGGGGCCTGTCGCTGCCCAGCCGATCCAGTCGATCCTGCGCCAGAACAGGACGGCCAGACAGGAAGGATGACCGATGACCGATGATCCAAGGGGGCCATCCCTTGCACCCAACATGCGGGTCGATGGCGAACGGCTGTGGGACAGCCTGATGCAGATGGCCCGCATCGGTCCCGGAATCGCAGGCGGCAATAACCGCCAGACCCTGACCGACGCCGACGCCCAAGGCCGCGCCCTGTTCCGGGAATGGTGCAAGGATGCGGGCATGACCATGGGCCTGGACCGCATGGGCAGCATGTTCATGCGCCACGAAGGGGCGGAACCCGATCTGGACCCCGTCTATATCGGCAGCCATCTGGACACCCAGCCAACGGGCGGCAAATACGACGGCGTCCTGGGCGTGCTGGCCGGGCTGGAGGTGGTCCGGTCGATCCGCGACATGGGCATCGTGACGCGCCGGCCCATCGTGGTCGTGAACTGGACGAACGAGGAAGGCGCCCGCTTTGCCCCCGCGATGCTGGCCTCCGGCGTCTTTACGGGGGTTCATGACGAGGATTACGCCAACAGCCGCACCGATGCCGAGGGCAGGCGCTTCGGCGACGAGTTGGACCGCATCGGCTGGCGCGGCACCGAGGCGCCGGGGGCCCGCCGAATTCATGCCATGTTCGAGTACCATATCGAACAAGGCCCGATCCTCGAGGCCGAAGGCAGGCAGATCGGCGTCGTCACCCATGGGCAGGGCCTGTGGTGGCTGCAGGTCACGCTGACCGGCAAGGACGCGCATACCGGATCGACGCCCATGTCCATGCGCGTGAACGCGGGCCTGGGCATGGCCCGCATCATCGAGGCCGTGCACCGCATCGCCATGGACCATCAGCCCGACGCGGTGGGCGCGGTGGGCCAGGCCAATGTCTTTCCCAACAGCCGCAACGTGATCCCCGGCAAGGCCGTGTTCACCATCGACTTCCGGTCGCCCGATCTGGCGAAGCTGACCTCGATGCGCACCCGGCTGGAGGAGGAAGCCTTCCGCATCGCAGCCGATCTGGGCTTGGGCATCGACATCGAGCCGGTCGGCCATTTCGATCCGGTGGCCTTCGATCCCGGCCTGGTCGAGACGGTGCGCAATGCGGCGCAACGGCTGGGTTACAGCCATATGAACATCGTCTCGGGCGCGGGCCACGACGCCTGCTGGATCAACCGCGTGGCGCCCACGGTGATGATCATGTGCCCCTGCGTGGGCGGGCTGTCGCATAACGAGGCCGAGGAGATCAGCCCCGAATGGGCGGCGGCGGGGGCGGACGTGCTGCTGCACGCGGTGCTGGATGCGGCGGAGGTGGTGCGCTGAACGGACCTCCGGGACTTCGCGTCCCGGACCAACAGGATATTCTTGTGAAAAAGAGGGACCAGGCGATGGGCACGGTTATTCGAGGGGGAACGGTTGTCACCGCCGACCTCACCTACAAAGCCGACATCCTGATCGAACACGGCCGCATCGCCGCCATCGGCCAGGGGCTGACCGGCGACACCGTGCTGGACGCCAGCGGCTGCCTTGTCATGCCCGGCGGGATCGACCCGCACACGCATCTGGAGATGCCCTTCATGGGTACCTATTCCGCCGACGACTTCGACAGCGGCACGCGCGCGGCGCTGGCGGGCGGGACGACCATGGTGGTGGATTTCGCCCTGCCCTCGCCCGGCCAAGGGCTGCTGGACGCCTTGCAGATGTGGGACAACAAGTCGGGCCGGGCGCATTGCGATTATTCGTTCCACATGGCGGTGACGTGGTGGGACCAGCAGGTCTTCGACGAAATGGCGCAGGTGGTGGATCGCGGTATCACCAGCTTCAAGCACTTCATGGCCTACAAGGGCGCGCTGATGGTGAATGACGACGAGTTGTTCAGCAGCTTCCGCCGGGTGGGCGACCTGGGCGGCGTGGCCCTGGTCCATGCCGAGAACGGCGACGTGGTGGCCGAACTGCAGGCCCGCCTGCTGGCCCAAGGCAACACCGGACCCGAGGCCCATGCCTATTCCCGCCCCCCGCAGGTCGAGGGCGAGGCCACCAACCGCGCCATCATGGTGGCCGACATGGCGGGGGTGCCGCTGTATGTGGTCCATGTGTCCTGCGAGGACAGCCACGAGGCGATCCGCCGGGCGCGTTCCCAAGGCAAGCGCGTCTGGGGCGAGCCGCTGATCCAGCACCTGACGCTGGACGAAAGCGAATACTTCAACGCCGACTGGGACCACGCCGCCCGCCGCGTCATGTCGCCGCCCTTCCGCGACAAGCGGCATCAGGACAGCCTGTGGGCCGGGCTGCAGTCGGGCAGCCTGTCGGTGGTGGCGACGGATCATTGCGCCTTCACCACCGATCAGAAACGCACCGGCATCGGTGATTTCACCAAGATCCCGAACGGCACCGGCGGGTTGGAGGATCGGATGCCGATGCTGTGGACGCACGGCGTCGGCACCGGACGCCTGACGCCCAATGAATTCGTGGCCGTCACCTCGACCAACATCGCCAAGATCCTGGGGATGTATCCCCGCAAGGGCGCGGTGCTGGTGGGGTCGGATGCCGATCTGGTCATCTGGGATCCCGAGGCGGAAAAGACCATCACGGCAGACAGCCAGCAATCGGCCATCGACTACAACGTGTTCGAGGGCCAGCGCGTCAAGGGCCTGCCCCGCTATGTGTTGACGCGGGGGCATCTGGCGGTGACAGAGGGCGCGCTGGATAGCCGCGAGGGCCACGGGGAATTCGTTGCCCGAGAGCCGCGCGGCACGGTGAACCGGGCGCTGTCGGCCTGGAAGGAACTGACCGCGCCGCGCCCGGTGGAGCGGTCGGGCATTCCGGCAAGCGGGGTGTGAGTTGACGGCGATCCAAGCCCGCGACGTATCGCTGACCTTCCCCACCGCCGACGGCCCCGTCCATGCGCTCAAGGACGTCAGCCTGACCATCGAGCGCGGCGATTTCGTCAGCTTCATCGGCCCCTCGGGCTGCGGCAAGACCACCCTCCTGCGGGCCATCGCCGCCCTGGAGACCCCGACGGGCGGAACGCTGACCGTCAACGGCATGACGCCCGACGCGGCGCGCAAGGCGCGGGCCTATGGCTATGTCTTCCAGGCGCCGGGGCTTTATCCCTGGCGCACCATCGCCGGCAACATCAGCCTGCCGCTGGAGATCATGGGTTTTTCCCGCGCCGAGCGGGCGCAGCGGATCACACGCGTGCTGGACCTCGTGGATCTGACCGGCTTCGGCGGCAAGTTTCCATGGCAGTTGTCGGGCGGGATGCAGCAGCGCGCCAGCATCGCCCGCGCCTTGGCCTTTGATGCCGACATCCTGCTGATGGACGAACCCTTTGGTGCCCTGGACGAGATCGTCCGCGACCGCCTGAACGAGGCGCTGCTGGATCTGTGGAAGAAGACCGGCAAGACCATCGGTTTCGTCACCCATTCCATCCCCGAGGCGGTGTACCTGTCCACCCGGATCGTCGTGATGTCGCCGCGACCGGGCCGGATCACGCGGGTGATCGACAGCCCCCTGCCCCGCGACCGTCCGCTGGACATCCGCGACACGCCCGAATTCATCGCGCTTGCCCAGCAGGTCCGCGAGGGGCTGCGCGAGGGGCACAGCTATGACTGAAAAGACCGCGCCCTGGAGGCCCGGCGGGATCAGCCTCAGCTTCGGGTGCGTCCTTCCCATCCTGAGCGTGCTGCTGGCGATCATCGTGATCTGGTATCTTGCCGCGGTCTGGATGAACGCCACCTGGGTCCGCGATCAGGCCGCGCGGGCCGATGCGGTCCTGACGGCCGGCGACCTGATCCGGCAGACGCTGACGCTGGACCGGCCCGTCCTGCCCGCGCCGCATCAGGTGGCCGCAGGACTGTGGGACGGGGTTGCGGGCCAGGCCGTCACCTCGCGCCGCAGCCTGGTCTGGCATGGCTGGGTCACGCTGTCGGCGACCCTGGCGGGGTTCGCCATCGGCACGGCGGCGGGTATCCTGCTGGCGGTCGGGATCGTCCATAACCGCGCCATGGACCAGTCGGTGATGCCCTGGGCCGTGGCCAGCCAGACGGTGCCGATCCTGGCCATCGCGCCCATGGTGATCGTGGTCATGGCCAGCGCGGGCATCACCGGGCTGCTGCCCAAGGCCGTCATCGCCGCCTGGCTGTCGTTCTTTCCGGTGCTGGTCGGCATGGTCAAGGGGCTGCGGACGCCCGATGCCCTGCAACTGGACCAGATGCGCAGTTGGAGCGCCAGCCCGGCGCAGGTCTTTTGGCGGCTGCGGCTGCCCAGTTCGCTGCCCTATCTGTTCGCCAGCCTCAAGGTCGCCATCGCCGCCGCCCTTGTCGGCACCATCGTGGGAGAGCTTCCGGCGGGCGCCACGGCGGGCCTTGGCGCGCGGCTGCTGTCGGGCAGCTATTACGGGCAGACCGTGCAGATCTGGGCGGCGCTGTTCGCGGCGGCGATTCTGGCCGCGTGCCTGGTCATGCTGATCGGCTGGATCGAACGTCTGACGCTGACCCGCATGGGGCTGGCGCGATGAGCGCGCTGCCCATCATCGGTGTCTGGCTGGGCGCCCTGGCGCTCAACACCTGGCTGTCGCGTTTCGGCACGCGCGTCACGCGGCTGGCGGTGGCGCTGATCTTTGGCGCGACGATCCTGATCCTGTGGGAAATGATCGTGCGCATCTATGCCGTGCCCCCGGTGATCCTGCCCGCCCCCAGCCAGATCGGCGCCAGCTTTGCGGCAAACACCGCGATCCTGTGGACGGACTTCGTGCAGACCATCATCAAGGGCGCGCTGACCGGCTGGCTGATCGGCGCGGCGGCAGCCATCGCCACGGCCATCGCCATCGACCGCAGCCCCTTTCTGCAACGGGGGCTGCTGCCCATCGGCAACTTCGTGGCCGCCCTGCCCATCGTCGGCATCGCGCCGATCCTGGTGATGTGGTTCGGCTTCGACTGGCAGTCCAAGGCCGCTGTCGTCGTGGTGATGGTGTTCTTTCCGATCCTGGTGAACATGGTGGCTGGACTTGCCGCGACCGATCCGATGCAGCGCGACCTGATGGCCACCTGGGCCGCGCCCTATGGCGCAAGCCTGTGGAAACTGCGCCTGCCCACCGCGATGCCCTTTCTGTTCAACGGGCTGAAGATCACCACCACGCTGGCCCTGATCGGCGCCATCGTCGCGGAATTCTTCGGCAGCCCGACGCGGGGCATGGGATTTCGCATCTCGACCGCCGTGGGGCGGCTGGACCTGCCGCTGGTCTGGGCCGAGATCCTTGTGGCGGCCGTCGCGGGATCGCTGTTCTATGGCATCGTGGCGCTGATCGAAAAGAAGGTGACGTTCTGGCACCCGTCGCAGCGCCCTCAACGGGGATGACACCCCACACACAGGAGAGGGAAGATGAAAAAATTGATGCTGGGCGCCGCCCTGACGCTGGCAGGCGGCGCGGTGCAGGCACAGGAACTGACCCTGCAACTGAAATGGGTCACCCAGGCGCAGTTCGCGGGATATTATGTCGCCAAGGACAAGGGTTTCTACGAGGAGGAAGGCCTGGACGTGACCATCCTGCCCGGCGGCCCTGACATCGCGCCGACGCAGGTGCTGGCGGGCGGCGGGGCCGATGTGATCGTCGAATGGATGCCCGCCGCCCTGGCCGCGCGGGAAAAGGGGCTGCCGCTGGTCAACATCGCCCAGCCCTTCAAGGCGTCGGGGATGATGCTGACCTGCCTCAAGGAAAGCGGCATCACCGACCCCGCCACGGATTTCAGGGGCAAGACCCTGGGCGTCTGGTTCTCGGGCAACGAATATCCGTTCCTGTCTTGGATGAGCCAGCTTGGCCTGTCCACCGAAGGCGGCCCGGACGGCGTGACGGTCCTGAAACAGGGCTTCAACGTCGATCCCCTGCTGCAAAAGCAGGCGGCCTGCATCAGCACCATGACCTATAACGAATACGGTCAGGTTCTGGACGCCGGCATCGCCGAGGATGACCTGGTCACCTTCAAATACGAGGATCAGGGCGTCGCCACGCTGGAGGACGGGCTTTACGTCCTGGAAAGCACGCTTCAGGATCAGGCAAAGGTCGCCGATCTGGTGAAATTCGTGCGCGCCAGCATGAAAGGCTGGAAATACGCCGAGGAAAACCCCCAGGAAGCCGCTGAGATCGTGCTGGAAAACGACGAGACCGGCGCCCAGACCCTGGATCACCAGGTCCGCATGATGACCGAGATCGCCAAGCTGACCGCCGGCAGCAACGGCGCCCTGGACGAGGCCGACTATCAGCGCACGGTGGACACGCTGATGGCGGGCGGGTCGGATCCGGTGATCTCGCAGGCGCCCGAGGGCGCGTTCAGCCACGTCATTACCGAACAGGCCGTGAACTAGGTTTTTTTCTTCCCGATAGTCTTGGGGCAATCGCGCAAAGGATGGGGGGCGGAAAGCCCCCCTTTCCCCTTGCGCGGGCATACGGACATCGGCCTTGGCCCGAGATCAGGCGCCCCCTCAGGCTTTGGGCAGGCTGACAGTCTTTGTGAAACCGCTTGCCTGAAATATGCACAAATCGCCCCTGACAAAGTTTTACCATTTGATAAAAAATCTGTCGTGTGCCAGCCTGATTTCACCAACAGGTGAGCCAGGAGACGCAAATGTCCCAAGCAAGACTGGCGCCGGGGGTCATGCCCGGCCGCCTCACGCCGCAGGAGATCGCGGCGAACTTTGTCGATGTCGCCCCGCCCCTGACCGATCACGAAGCCCGCGTGGCGGCCGACCGCTGCTATTTCTGCCATGATGCGCCCTGCATCGCGGCCTGCCCGACCGGCATCGACATTCCGCTGTTCATCCGCCAGATCGCGACCGGCACGCCCGATGCGGCGGCGATGACCATCTTTCACGCCAATATCTTCGGTGGCATGTGTGCCCGCGTCTGCCCGACCGAGACCCTGTGCGAGGGCGCCTGCGTCCGCATGGAGGCCGAGGGCGACCCGGTAGAGATCGGCGCGTTGCAGCGCTATGCCACCGACGGGCTGATGGCGCAGGGGGACCACCCCTTTCGCCGTGCGGCGCCGACCGGACGGCGCATCGCCGTGGTGGGCGCGGGGCCTGCGGGCCTGTCCTGCGCGCACAGGCTGGCCGCCAAGGGGCATGACGTCGTGATCTATGAGGCGCGCCCCAAGCCCGGCGGGCTGAACGAATACGGTATCGCCAGCTACAAGGCCGTGGACGGGTTCGCCCAGGCCGAGGTGGACTGGCTGCTGGGCATCGGCGGGATCGAGTTGCGCCATGACCACCGCCTTGGCCGCGACATCACACTGGACGCGCTGCGGGCCGAATACGACGCGGTGTTCCTGGGCATGGGCTTGGGCGGAGTCAACGCCCTGCGGACCGAAGGCGAGGATCGCGGCAACGTGCTGGATGCCGTCAGCTTCATCCGCGACCTGCGGCAGGCCAGCGATCTGACGACCCTGCCCGTGGGCCGGGATGTGGTGGTGATCGGCGGCGGCATGACGGCGGTGGACGCCGCCGTGCAGGCGCGTCTGCTGGGCGCGGAAAACGTCACCATCGTCTATCGCCGCGACCGTTCGCAGATGGGAGCGAGCCTTCACGAACAGGATCATGCCACCAGCAGCGGCGTGCGGATCGTCTGCAATGCCGCGCCCGTCGGCCTGCATGGCAACGGCAGCGTGGCCGAGGTCGAATTCGCCTATACCGCCACGGACCCTGACGGTGGCCTGCACCTGACCGGGGACCGTTTCCGCCTCAGGGCCGACCAGGTGTTCCGTGCCATCGGCCAGCGGCTGGACGGGGTGCCCGAAGCCCTTGCGCTCGACGGCGGCAAGATCGGCGTGGCCGGCCCCGGACGCACCAGCATCCCCGGCGTCTGGGCCGGGGGCGACTGCGCCGCGGGGGGCGACGATCTGACCGTGACGGCGGTTGCACAGGGCCGCGACGCGGCAGAGGATATTCATCTGAGATTGTCAAACGACAGAAAGTGATTCGGATGAGCGCCGACCCCATCGTTGTCTATGGTCCCCTTCGGGGCGGGACCACCATGATCCGTCTTATGCTGGACGGACACCCCGACCTTACGGTGCCAGGTGAAACGGACTTTCTTTTCGACCACCTGCATCGTGACGGGGATGGCTGGCGCTATGAAGTCGATGACTTGAAGTCGTCCCGAATCTTTCAGGACAGCGGATTGGCTGTGCCTCATGGCCCCAACGGTCAGGCGGCGTTATTGGATTTGGTCGGACAGATTGCCGAAAGCGGCGGCGGTCGGCCGGTCCTCATGCTGCACCGTCACCTGTCAGAGGCCGCCACGCTTTTGCCCGGGGTTCGGATCATTCGACTGCTGCGCGATCCCCGTGACGTTGCACGATCCGCGATTGGGATGGGATGGGCCGGCAATGTCTATTACGGTTTGGACACATGGCTTGAAACCGAAAAGAACTGGCGCGATTTTATCGCAGCCTCTCCCGATACCCCGGTCCATGTCCTGCGATATGAGGATCTGGTCAGAAATCCCGAGGCGGAACTCAGACGCATATGTGCGTTTCTTGGAATAGGATTCACCGAGGATCTTCTGGCCTATCCGGCCCGGACGACATACGCCGCTCCCGATCCGAAACTTGCCTCTCAATGGAAGCGCAAGCTGAGCGATCGCGAGGTCCGGCTGATCGAGTCGCGACTGGATCCGTTCTGGCAGGACAGCGGGTATGAGCCAAGCGGCCTGCCCGTCCACAGGCCTGACGTCTCGGAACTGATGATGCTGCGGATGCAAAATCGCGCCGCTGTCTGGAAACACATGGTCGGACGCTATGGTCCCATGCTGCCGGTCATTCGCGGCCTTGGCCGGCGGCTGCGGCTGTCCGGGTTGAAGCAGGCAGCCGACAAGAGGATCGCCGACATCGACCGGAGCTATCTGAAGTAACCCGAAGGCCGGCCGGTTGGGCCCGTATTGATAAGGAAAAAGCAATCATGGCCAATTTGCTCAGCACCTTCATCGGGATCAAGTCCCCCAACCCGTTCTGGCTGGCCTCGGCACCGCCCACCGACAAGGAATACAACGTCCGCCGCGCCTTCCAGGCCGGCTGGGGCGGCGTCGTGTGGAAGACGCTGGGGTCCGAAGGCCCGCCCGTGGTCAACGTCAACGGCCCCCGTTACGGCGTGATCCACGGTCCCGACCGGCGCGTGCTGGGCATCAACAACATCGAACTGATCACCGACCGCCCGCTGGAGGTGAACCTGCGGGAAATCAAGTCGGTCAAGCGCGACTATCCCGACCGCGCCATGGTCATTTCCCTGATGGTCCCCTGCGACGAGGATTCGTGGCGCGACATCCTGGCCCGGATCGAGGACACCGGGGCCGACGGGGTCGAACTGAACTTCGGCTGTCCCCACGGCATGTCCGAACGCGGCATGGGGTCCGCCGTGGGCCAGGTGCCCGAATACATCGAGATGGTGACGCGGTGGGTCAAGCAATACTCGCGCATGCCCTGCATCGTGAAGCTGACACCCAACATCGCCGACATCCGCAAGCCCGCCGAGGCCGCGATGAGGGGCGGCGCCGACGCGGTCAGTCTGATCAACACGATCAATTCCATCACCAGCGTCGATCTGGACCTGTTCGCCCCCCAGCCCACCATCGACGGCAAGGGCGCCCATGGCGGATATTGCGGCCCGGCGGTCAAGCCCATCGCCCTGAATATGGTGGCGGAGATCGCCCGCAATCCCGCCACCCGCGGCCTGCCGATCAGTGGCATCGGCGGGGTCACCACTTGGCGCGACGCTGCCGAATTCATGGCGCTTGGCGCGGGCACGGTGCAGGTCTGCACGGCGGCCATGACCTATGGCTTCAAGGTGGTGCAGGAAATGATCACCGGCCTGCATGACTATCTGGACAGCCATGACATGGAAATGTCCGACCTGATCGGGCGCGCGGTGCCCAACGTGACCGACTGGAACCAGTTGAACCTGAACTATGTCACCAAGGCCCGCATCGACCCCGATCTGTGCATCAAGTGCGGCCGCTGCTATGCCGCCTGCGAGGATACATCGCATCAGGCCATCGCCATGAAGCCCGGCCGCGTCTTCGAGGTGATCGAGGAGGAATGCGTCGCCTGCAACCTCTGCGTCGATGTCTGCCCGGTCGAGAACTGCATCGACATGCGCGAGCTGGCGGTGGGCGAGACGGACCTGCGCACCGGCATCCGCCGCGGCCTTTATGCGAACTGGACCACGCATCCAAACAATCCGATGGCGGCCAAGGCGGCGGAATAATCCTGAGCACCGCACCGCCCGCCGCCATGAGAGCGGCGGGCGGAGCCTGTCGTCGTCCCCTGCATTATCCACATTTCGGTCGCAGGGCGTCTGTGACATAGCTACGGGTCATGGCATCCTTCAGGGCGGCGGCATGATTTCAAAGGTCGGTTTCTTCATCATTGGCACCCAGAAAGGCGGCACTACCGCCCTGGATTTCTACTTGCGGCAGCATCCCCGGTTGCAGATGGCGCGCGTTAAGGAGGTGCATCACTTCGACAACGAATCCATTTCATGGTCGCTGCCCGATCACGGGCGGCTGCATGATCAGTTCGACTGGACGGTGGCCGATGTCCTGCGGGGAGAAGCCACGCCGATCTATCTTTAACTGGCCGGATTCCCTTGCGCGGCTGCGGGCCTACAATCCCCATGCCCGGCTGATCGTCAGCCTCCGCCACCCTGTAAGCCGTGCCTATTCGCATTGGCGGATGGAAACACGGCGCAGTCACGAGACACTGTCGTTTGAAGAGGCGGTGTCTGCCAAAGGACGCCGCCGGGTGCAGGACGCACCCGGGGGCGTCCATCGGATCTTTTCCTATATCGAACGCGGCTTTTATGCCGCGCAGATCCGGGTGCTGCTAAGTATGTTTCCCCGTAATCAGATCCTGTTCCTGCAGGTAGACGACCTGTGGTCGGAGCCTGCCCAGACGTTGGCCCGGATCGAACGCTTTCTGGGTGTTCCGGAAATCGTAAGCCGCGGCCCAGAGCGCGACTATATCGAGGCCGTTCCCGGGGCATCGGGTGACGGCAGGATTCTTTCCGCCATCATGCAGAACCGTCTGCAGAAACTGTTTGCGCCGGACATTTGCGAAACCGCCCGACTGACTGGACTGGATCTGGGAAACTGGCTGGCGGAGGACTACGAGGAGGACATAAGGCCAAGCCCGGCCCCTGGAGCGGACTGATAGGACGATCTGCTTCTGGGGTGGCGAAGGTAGATACGGCAGGCTGGTCGGGGCGAGAGGATTCGAACCCCTGGAGCGGACGGATAGGACGATCTGCTTCTGGGGTAGCGAAGGTAGATACGGCAGGCTGGTCGGGGCGAGAGGATTCGAACCTCCGGCCTACGGTACCCAAAACCGTCGCGCTACCAGGCTGCGCCACGCCCCGACGCGATCCCTTTAGCGGATCGAAACGGCGGGGGAAAGCCCTAGCCGCAGGGCAGCGCGGCCCGATCCTGCGGCAGGCGGGGATGGGCCATCGGCTGGCCGACGGCAAGGCCCAGCCGGTCGGCCTCGCCCGCCGCGACCTCGACAACCATCAGCCGTTCAGGCCGGGGGTCGCCTATCGCAGAGCCGGGAATGGGGGTTTCATCCAGCGGACGGGCGTTGCGGTGGATGTAGCGCACGGTGCCGGTGTCGTCCAGAAACACCAGATCCAGCGGGATCAGCGTGTTGCGCATCCAGAAACTGACCGTACGGGGCTGGTCATAGATGAACAGCATTCCCCGATTTTCGGCCAGTTCGCGGCGGAACATCAGGCCCTGCGCACGCTCGGCCTCGTCATCGGCGATTTCGACGGATACGCCGACCGGGCCAGAGGGGGTCTGGAAAACGACACGGTCGGACATGCAGGAAACCGGCTCGGCCCCTGCCGTCCCTGCCAGAAGCCATACCAGCAGGGCCGCGACCGCCTTATTCGGCAACATGTGTTATGAAGTCCTTGATGTCCTGGACCTGCGCGCCCACGCCGGTTTCCACAAGACTGGGCGCCCCCTGTTCGGTACCGCGGTCCCAGCTTGTGATCTGGGCTGCCATCAGGCCACGCGGCCCCTCGACCACGCGGATGCCGATCGCCTCGCCGATGGTCAGGTCGGCAAAGCCGGAATGGCGCAATACCTCGACATGCAGGAAAACGTCGTCGGGATGACCGAAGATATTGGCAAATCCAA
Source organism: Paracoccus subflavus (assembly GCF_004310345.1). Taxonomy (GTDB): domain Bacteria; phylum Pseudomonadota; class Alphaproteobacteria; order Rhodobacterales; family Rhodobacteraceae; genus Paracoccus; species Paracoccus subflavus. The sequence continues at coordinate 13,057 of NZ_SISK01000003.1, forward strand.
ATCCCTTGGCCTTGTCGAACCACTTGACCCGCGCAGGCCGCAGCGGCAGTGCGTCAAGATGTTCGATGACGCCGTTGTCCAGATCCGCGATCGGCGCACCCTCTGACAGGGGGGGTTCGATGGACACCACCTCGGTCGCCTGCAAGCCGCGCTGGGTGGGCTGAATCCAGACCGTCACGCGCGACTGGTCGGCGACCGAACTGCGGCCGAAATTGCGCAGGACATTGGCATGCAACAGGATGTCGGGGCCGCCTTCCTCGTTCAGGATGAAGCCATAGCCCTTGGCCGGATCAAACCATTTGACCAGCCCCGATACCAGCTTCAGCCCCTTGTCGTCCGTCATCTTACCACCACATGCGCATCCGCGCCTTTCATTCCAGGTATAACCCAATGCGACCGTTCAATATTCCGTCGTGCAGCGGCAGTCATCCTGAAGGGCAAAGAGCACTAAATCAACTCGGCAAACCAGCAACATGGTCAGCTACTCGGACCGTTCCGTCAAGTCCTAGGGTGATAACCTTGTCACAATCCAGTCACGGCTAGCGTCTTTGTCCCACCGGAACCGATCGTGCAACCGAAAAGCGCCGTCCGCCCAGAATTCGATCTGCATGGGCGCGATCCTGAATCCGCCCCAGAACGGCGGCCTTGGGGGTCGTGTGCCATAGCGCAATCCCAGCCGCGCCACCTCGGCCACCAGTTCGGCGCGGCTGGCCAGCGGCTGGGACTGGCGCGAAGCCCAGGCCCCCAGCCGGCTTTGCAGGGCGCGGCTGTCGTAATAGGCATCGGCCTGCGGCCCTTCGACGCGGGCCACCTCGCCACGGACGCGGATCTGGCGGCGCAGGGATTTCCAGTGCATCACGAAGGCGGCCTTGCCGGTCACCGCGATCTGGCGGCCCTTGGCGCTGTCATAGTTCGTATAGAACACGAATCCCCCCCCGGCGCCATGACCTTCGATCTCTTTCAACAACACCATGCGGACATCCGGCAGGCCGGTTTCGTCCACAGTGGCCAGGGCGATGGCATTGGGATCGTTCGGCTCGCTCGCCTCGGCCTCGGCCAGCCAGCGGCGGGCGATGTCGAAGGGGTCGTCGCCCGCAAACAATCCGTCTTGGTCGGACATGATGGCTTCCTTGCGCTTGATGCTTGCGGACCTTTGGCCTAAGCACCTTTCACAAACGGTTGAAAGCGCGAGAGGCAGCACATGTCAAGCGAGCAGAAGCAGGGCCTGATGGCCGGAAAGCGCGGCCTCGTGATGGGACTGGCCAACGACAAGTCGATTGCCTGGGGCATCGCCCGCGCCCTTGCCGCCGAGGGGGCGGAACTGGCCTTCTCCTATCAGGGCGAGGCACTGAAAAAGCGGGTCGAACCGCTTGCGGCCTCGCTGGGATCGTCCCTGGTGCTGCCTTGCGATGTCGGCGACGAGACGACGATCGACACCCTGTTCCAGTCGCTGCAGGACGAATGGGGCAGCCTGGATTTTGTTGTCCATGCCATCGGCTTTTCCGACAAGGACCAGCTTCGCGGCCGCTATGCCGACACGACGCGCGACAACTTTCTGATGACCATGGACATTTCCGTCTATTCATTCACCGCCGTGGCCCGCCGGGCGGCGGCGATGATGCCCCAGGGCGGCAGCCTGCTGACGCTGACCTATTACGGCGCCGAACGGGTGATGCCCCATTACAACGTCATGGGCGTTGCCAAGGCCGCGCTCGAGGCGTCGGTCCGGTATCTGGCCGAGGATCTGGGTAAGGACAAGATCCGCGTCAATGCGATCAGCGCCGGGCCGATCAAGACGCTGGCCGCCAGCGGCATCGGCGATTTCCGCTATATCATGAAATGGAACGAACTGAACTCGCCCCTGCGACGCAATGTCACCCAGGAAGATGTGGGCAATTCCGCCCTGTATCTGCTGTCGCGTCTGGGTGCGGGCGTGACGGGCGAGACGCATCACGTCGATGCGGGATACCATGTGGTCGGCATGAAGGCCGTGGACGCCCCCGACATCGCGACCGTCAAGAAGGACTGACCGTCGGCGATGACGATCACCGCCGACCAGCTTGTGCTGTTCGTGGCCGCCCTGTCGGCGGCGATCCTGTCGCCCGGCCCAGGGGTCATCGCTGTCAGCCAGGGCGCCTTTGCCTTGGGACGCCGGCGCGCGCTGCCCTATGCCCTGGGTCTGGCGCTTGGCGCATCCGTGTGGTGCCTGTTCGCGCTTCTGGGCATGACGGTGGTCTTTCGCGCGCTGCCCTGGACCTATGTCGCCCTGAAGATCGCGGGCGGGGCCTATCTGGTCTGGATCGCATGGATGATGTGGCGCCACGCGGCCGATCCCCTGCCCGACCCGGCGGAAAGCCCCCGAGGCATGGGATTTGGCAGCGGCATGATGTTGAACCTGTCCAATCCCAAGCCCGCCTTGTTCTATTCGGCGGTGCTGCTGTCGATCTTTCCGGTCGCGCTGACGGTTGCCGACAAGCTGACGATCTATGCGACCGCGGCCACGGTCGAGGTGGCGTTTTATGTGGCGCTTGCGTCGCTGATGGCTTTGCCTTGGCTGCGGGCCGGGTATTATGCCGCGAAATTCTGGATCGACCGCGCGGCGGGGCTGGCCATCGGCCTGCTGGGCCTGTCCCTGATCCTGCGTCATTAACGGAGACGACCATGATCGACCGCCTGCCCCATGAAAAAGGCTTCCACGTAAGCTGGGACCAGTTGCACCGCGACGCCCGTGCCCTTGCCTGGCGCCTGGACGGTACCGAATGGCGGGCCGTCGTGGCCGTGACACGCGGCGGGCTGGTCCCCGCGATGATCGTCGCGCGCGAACTGGACATCCGCACGATCGACACGATCTCCATCCGCTCCTACAAGGGCGTCGGGGCCGAGGCGGGCCAGGGCCAGCTCGAGGTGCTGAACAAGCCCGATCCCGTCCTGATGGGCGATGGCCAAGGCATTCTGGTGATCGACGATCTGGTCGATTCGGGGCGCACCCTTGAACTGATCCGCGAGATGTATCCCAAGGCCCATTTCGGCACCGTCTATGCCAAGCCCAAGGGCAAGCCGATGGTCCAGACCTATGTGACCGAGGTCAGCCAGGACACCTGGATCTTCTTTCCCTGGGACATGGCGCTGCAATATGTCCAGCCCTATCGCGGCGAGGACTGATCCGGGCCTGGCCGATCTTGACGTTGCCTGCGGAACCGGCAGTCCAGTAAGGCATTGTATCCCCAATGGCGCGTCCCGGACGATGCCTGCTAACCATGGAGGATACGACATGCGCAACCTGATGTTGTCCACGGCAATCATGCTGCCCCTGATGATGGTTCCCGCCTTGGGACAGGATACCACAACTCCGCCCGCGGCGGATGCGACCACGGCCCCGGCGGGCACGACAACCGATACGATGGAAACGCCGATGGGGACGGACACGGCCCCCGCAGCCGATCCGGCCATGAATGCCGAAGCCGACATGGATGCGGACGCCGAAGACGCGGAGGCGGCCGCTGTCGCCGCCAGCGGCAAGGTGGAACAGCAGCAGGCCGAGGATGAACAGCGGATCGACTGGATCACCGGAACGACCGTGATGTCCCCCGATGGCGAAACGATCGGCGACATCAATGATGTCATCATTGATATGGACGAAGGAACGCTCAAGGCAGCGGTCATCGGGGTGGGCGGTTTCCTGGGTATTGGTGAAAAGCGGATCGCCGTGCCGTGGGATCAACTCACCTTCGACTATGACGCGCAGCAGATCACCAGCGACCTGTCCCGCGAAGAAGCGGACGCCGCCCCGGAATACGTGTTCCGCGCACAGGCTGACGCCCCTGCCGTGACCGACGGCGCCGCAGGCACCGCGCCCATGGACTCGACCACCACGGCCCCCGGCGCGATGCCCGCCGACACGGCTGCGCCCGCGACGACCACCGATCCGGCCGTGACCCCGGACGCGGCGGCGGCAACCAACGGAGATGCCGCCATGACCGGCGCCCCGACCCCGGCCGAGACGACCGACATGCCGGAAGCCGAGGCGGAAGCAGGGGCTGATGTCGAGGCCGAAGTCGGCACCGACATGGAAATGGGCACTGAAGGCACCGAGATGGAAGCCGGGACAGAAATGGAAACCGACGCCGAGACGGAAACCGAAGCGCCGGAAGGCATCGCCCCCGCGAACTGATCGGTTCGATATCAGCAGAATGGCGGCCCCGGGAACGGGGCCGTTTTCAGTTGCCGCGCACGAAGCGGGCCGCGCCTTCGGCCGCGCGCTGCAAGGCGCGGCTTTTATTCACGGTTTCCATGAATTCGGATTCCGGATCGCTGTCATAGACGACGCCGCCGCCTGCCTGGATGTAAAGGGCGCCGTCCTTCAGAACGCCGGTGCGCAGGGCGATGCACATGTCCATTTCGCCATTGGCCGCGAAATAGCCGACCGCGCCGCCATAGACACCCCGTTTCTCGGGTTCCAGCTCGTCGATGATCTCCATGGCCCGGACCTTGGGGGCACCGGACACGGTGCCTGCGGGCAGGCCCGCCAGCAGTGCGGACAGCGCATCCTCGTCGTCGCGCAACTGGCCCACGACATTGCTGACGATATGCATGACATGGCTGTAGCGTTCGATCACGAACTGTTCGGTCGGATGCACGGTTCCGGGTTTGGCCACCCGGCCCACGTCGTTGCGGCCCAGATCCAGCAGCATCAGGTGTTCGGCCAATTCCTTGTGATCGCCAAGAAGATCGGCCTCGAGCGCCCTGTCCTCGGCCTCGTCCGCGCCACGCGGACGGGTGCCGGCAATCGGACGGATCGTGACCTCGCCGTCGCGCAGGCGCACAAGAATTTCGGGCGACGCGCCGACGATCTGAAAGCCGCCCAGGTTCAGAAAGAACATGAAGGGCGACGGATTGGTGCGTCGCAGGCTGCGATACAGCGCAAAGGGCGGCAGCGGAAAATCCATCCGCCAGCGCTGGCTGGGCACGACCTGAAAGATGTCGCCCGCGCGGATGTAATCCTTGGCCTTTTCGACCGCGGCCAGATAACCGGCCTTGGAAAAGTTCGACACCGGCTCGCCGATGCGGGCGTCGTGGCCCAGGGCCCGCGGCTCGGACGGCTGCCGGTCCAGTGACCGCAGCGCGTCCATGACCCGTTCCGCCGCGCGGGCATAGGCCGCGCGGGCATTGTCGGTCCCGTCGTGCCAGGCGGGCGCGCACAGCGTCACCTCGCCCTTGACCCCATCCAGGACGGCCACAACCGAGGGGCGCATCAGCATGGCGTCGGGCAGGTCCAGCGGGTCGGGGTTCACGTCCGGCAGATGTTCGACCAGCCGGATCATGTCATAGCCAAGATAACCGAACAGGCCTGCCGCGACCGGGGGCACGCTTTCGGGCATGGCCTCGATCCGGCTTTCCGCGATCAGCGCGCGAAGGCTATCCAGCGCGGGACGCTTGTCCGGCTGGAACTCGTCAGAAAACCGCGCCTGCCGGTTGATCCGCGCCTGGCCGTCGCGACAGTCCCAGATCAGGTCGGGCTTCATGCCGACGATGGAATAGCGGCCCCGAACCTCGCCGCCCGTCACCGATTCCAGCATGAATGACATGGGCGCGGCATCGGTCAGCTTCAGCATCAGGCTGACGGGCGTGTCCAGATCGGCGGCCAGCCGAATTGTCACAAGCTGATTCTGTCCAGCCTTCCAGGCGGCCTCGAAGGCGGCGAAGTCGGGTGTCAGATCCATCACTGGACCTGTGCGTTGATGGCATTGACCGCCGACTGGTCCAGGGTGATACCGGCCTCGGCCTGAACCGCGCGGGCATAGAAGTCGAAGATGTCGGATTGCAGCGACCCGCCGATCCGGTCGCGGACGGCATCGACGATGCGTTGCGCATCCGCGTCGGTCAGATCGGCTTCGTTCACCGCAACCAGACGCAGCAGGATCACGCGGTTGTCGGCATCCACCACCTCGATCCCCCCCGGCTCGGGAATGGCAAAACCGCGGGCGACGGTGCCGTCGGGGGTGCCCTCGATCCAGCCGTCGCGGGTCACGTCAGCCGCCTGGGTCCATTCCGGGGCCGGCTGCCCCTCGGGCGCGTCGGGGTTCGACCGCTGGTCCTCGGCCAGGGCAAGCAGTTGGCGCTGCACCTCGGCGCGGCGCCAGTCGGCCTCGACCTCGTCGCGAACCTCCTCGAAGGGGCGCAGGGTCGGGGGCACGATCTCGTCCAGGCGCAAGGCAAAGACGCCGCCGTCGTCAAGCCGGGTCAGTTCCGGGAAATCGGCCTCGGTGATCTCGGCCGCGCGGTCGCGGAATGCCTGATAGCCGGCGATGCTGCCCTCGGCCGGGGCCATGTCGGCCGACCAGTAGATGCTGCCCGGTTCCAGATCGGTTTCTTCGGCCACCTGTTCCAGCGTCGCCCCGCCCGCCAGCAGATCCTCGTAATCCGAGATCCGGTCCTCGATAATGCGGGCGGCCCGGTCCACGGCGGCCTCGGCCCGCAGGTCGGCCTGGGCCTGCTCAAAGGGCACGTTCAGCGGCTCGAGGATGGCATGGACATTGAACAGCGCCGGTCCCAGGTCGGTCTGGACCGGGCCCGCGACGCCCGGCTGCGGCAGGGCAAAAACCGCCTCGCCCGCGGCGCCCAGGTCGGCCTGCGACACCTCGCCAAGTTCGGCATCCTCGGGCTGCAGCCCGCGTTGCAGGACAAAGGCCTCGAACGGGGCCGTGCCCGCGTCGATCTGCGCCCTGGCGGCCGCCGCCTCCTCGGCCGAGGGAAAGACCAGGCGGCTGACCAGACGGCGTTCGGGGCGCTGATAGTCGCCGATATTGGCGTCATAGGCGGCACGCAATGCCGCCTCGTCCAGTTCGACGGTCGGGGCCAGCATCTCGGGGGTGATCCAGGCATAGGTGATGCGCCGGATCTCGGGCGCGGTGAACCGCTCGGCATTGGCGCTGTGCCAGGCACGCAGCGTGTCCTCGTCCGGGGCGGCGATGGGGGCGGGCAGCATGTCTTCGGTCAGTTCGCGCCAGGACAGGTCGCGGCGTTCCAGAATCCAGCGCGCGGTGGCCTGCACCGCCGGATCGGGTGCCGTCACGCCCCCTGCCACGGCACGCTGGATCAGCAGCCGCGCCTCGTCCGTGCGGACCTCGCGCTCGAACTCGGCCTCGGACAGGCCCTCGCGGCGCAGCACGTCGGCATAGGCGGCGCGGTCGAAGCTGCCGGTCGGTCCCTGAAAGGCGGGGGCCTCGGCAATGGTCTGGCGCACGCGGTCGTCGCCCACCGACACGCCGATGCGGCGGGCCTGTTCCTCAAGTGCGGCGGCGGCGATCAGTTGGGATTGCACGGCCTGCGGCAGGCCCATCGCCTGCGCCTGGGCCATGTCGATCGGCTGGCCGGTCTGCTGCTGAAAGGCGGTGATCTGGTTGCGCAGCGCGCGAACATAGTCGTCGGTGGTGATGGTGGTCCCCCCCACCGATCCGATTGCGGTGGACCCGCCCGAAAAGCTGGTCACGCCAAATCCGCCCAGGCCCAGAACCATCAGGCCCATCAGCACCCAGACGATCGTGGACTTGCCATGTGTCCGCAGGTTCTTCATCGCCGGCCTTCCCTTCTGGTCGCATCGCGTTTCCTTAAGCCGCGCGCGGCCCCGCGACAAGCCTGTCGGACCGGCGGTTCAGGCGGACAGGCGGCGCAGCCTGTCGGCCAGCACGGCGATCCGGTTCCGGTCGATATTGGCGAACGCGATCCGCATGTGGCGTTCGCCACCGGGATCGCCCGGCGGCGTGAACATGGTTCCCGGCAGCGCCAGCACGCCGACCTGCCCCACCATGCGCCGCGCCAGATCGGCCGAGGATTCGGCAAAGGGATGTTCGACCCAGGCGAAATAGGCACCGGCGCTTTTCACCTGCCAGCCCGGCAGCGTTGACAGCGCCGCCACCGTCGCCGCGCGCCGGGCGAGGATCTCGGCCCGTTCGCCAGCCAGCCAGTCGCCAAGGTTCTCCATCCCCCATAGCGCGCCGATCTGGCCCAGTTGCGAGGTCGAGATGGCGACCGTGTCCAGAAACTTCTCGATCTGGACCATCAGGCTTTCTGCGGCGACCAGGGCGCCGACCCGGTGGCCGGTCAGCCGATAAGCCTTGGAAAAGCTGTAAAGCTGGATCACCGTGTCGCCCCAGCCGGGCTGCGCCAGCAGGCCGTGGGGCGCCCCCGCGCGGCTGTCGAAATCGCGATAGGTTTCGTCCAGGATCAGCGCTAGCCCATGCGCCCGCGCCAGGTCGAAGAACCGCGCCACAAGGTCCGCCGGATATTCCGCGCCCGTCGGATTGTTCGGCGTCACCAGCACGATGGCCCGGCAACGCGGCCCGATCAGCCGGGCCGCCATGTCGGGGTCGGGCAGCATGTCGCCGCCGCAAGGCAGGGGCACCGTGCCGATGCCCTGCATGTCCAGCCACATCTTGTGGTTGAAATACCAGGGCGTCGGCAGAATGATCTGATCCCCCGCCGTTGCAATGGCCGAAACGGCGGCGCAAAAGGCCTGGTTGCAGCCCTGGGTGATCGCCACCTGCGCAGGCGCCACCCCTCCGCGATAACGGGCCGACACCTCGGACGCGACCGCTGCGCGCAAATCGGCATTGCCCAGGACGGGACCATAGAGATGCGCCTCGGCCCGGTGCAGCGCGGCATCGGCCATGGCCTGCCGCAGGGCCACCGGCGGCGGATCGACCGGCGCGGCCTGGCTGACATTGATCAGCGGCATGTCCAGCGGCAGCAGGACACCCTCCAGCCAGCGCCGTGCCTCCATCACCGGGGGCGACACGGTGGCGGCAATGGCCGGGTTCGGCAAGAATGGTTCAGTCATTCGACAAGCCTTGCAGGTCGGAAAGATCGGGCGGCAGCGACAGGTCGGGCGCAGGCGCAGCCGTCGGGGTTTCTGGCTCGGGCGGGGACGGGTCGCGCGGCGCGGGCAGCAGGTCGGCCGGCAAGGCAGGGGCCGCGTCGGGGGCCTCGGGGGCGGCGCGGCCCGGTGCCGTCAGGGCCGAGGGCCGGGATGGCGCTGCACTGGCGGCAGGCCGTATCTGCGGCAGATCCTCGGCCAGATCGGGGGCGACCTGCACGGGGCCGTTCCCATTCGGGGCGGGGTCGGGGCGGCGGTCAGAGGGGGTTGCGGCCACGGGGGCGGGTTCCGATTCCGGAGCGATCACGGCCGGAGGCTGGGCCGGGTCGGGACGCCCCGAAACCAGGGGCTCCGGCACGACCGGAACCGCGTCCCCGCCCCGCCCGAACTCCGACCCGACCGGCAGGTCCACCGCAGCCGCTGCCGGGGGTTCGGGTTCGGGGCGGGAGGGTGCCGAATCGGAAGGCTGGCGGGCCTCAGCGGCGGGCCGATTCTGGGCAGGGGGAATGGCCTCCCCCCGTGCGGCCCCCCGTGCGGCGGGCCGATCCTCGTCCGGCACGGCGGGCGGCAGGGCCGCCGCCGCGGGGGTGTCCTGTGCCGGCCCTGCCTCGCGGGGCAACGGCACGGCCAGCGACAGCGCCGCCACCGCCAGGACGCTGACGATGCCGCCATGCACAAGACCTGTCCAGAAACCGCGTGCCATCTGTCCCTTCGTGCCCCTGCCGGACTTGCCCCCCGGCGCGCTTTGGCCCATCTATAGCCGACCCGTTCCGGCGGGGAAACCGCCCCCTGCCGGCCCCCCCCGCCGGCCCCAAGTCAAGGCGTGCCCGATGATCCTTTTGATCGACAACTATGACAGCTTCACCTGGAACCTGGTTCATTACCTTGCCGAAGCAGGGGCCGAGGTCATGGTGCGCCGCAACGATGCGATAAGCGTGGACGAGGCCCTGGCCATGGCCCCCGACGGGATCGTGATTTCCCCCGGCCCCTGCGATCCGGCGCAGGCGGGCATCTGCCTGGACCTGATCCGGGCTGCATCGGACCGTGCCATCCCGCTGTTCGGCGTCTGCCTGGGCCATCAGGCGATCGGCGAGGCGTTCGGCGGCAAGGTGGTGCGCGCCAACCGCATCATGCACGGCAAGACCGACGCGATCACCCATGACGGCACCGGGGTGTTTGCCGGGCTGCAATCGCCCCTGACCGCGACGCGCTATCATTCGCTGACGGTGGAACCCGAAAGCCTGCCCAATTGCCTGCGCGTCACCGCAACCTCGGACGACGGCACCATCATGGGCCTGATCCACGAGGCCCTGCCCATCGAGGGCGTGCAGTTCCACCCCGAATCCATCGCCTCGGAATACGGGCACGAGATGATCCGGAATTTCCTGGCCCGCTGCACCCCGCGCGAGGCCGCGGCATGACGGCGGGCGACATCCGCCCGCTGATCGGCATCGCCGCCACCCGCCCCCTAACGGGCTCCGAGGCGGAGGCCGCGTTTTCCGCCCTGTTCGACGGCGCGGCGACGCCGGCGCAGATCGGCGGGCTGTTGATGGCGCTGCGCGTGCGGGGTGAAACGGTGGACGAAATCGCCGCCGCCGCCCGCGCCATGCGTGCGCGCATGAACCGCATTCACGCCCCCGAAGGCGCCATGGACATCGTCGGTACGGGGGGCGACGGCAAGGGCACACTGAACATCTCGACCGCGACGGCCTTCGTGGTGGCGGGCGCGGGCGTGCCGGTCGCCAAGCACGGCAATCGCAACCTGTCGTCCAGATCGGGCGCCGCCGACGCGTTGACTCACATGGGCATCAACGTCATGGCCGGGCCTGCCTTGGCGCAGCGGGCGATCAACGAGGCGGGCATCTGCTTCATGATGGCCCCCATGCATCACCCGGCCATGCGCCATGTCGGCCCGCCGCGCGCGGAACTGGGCACAAGAACGGTTTTCAACCTGCTGGGGCCGATGACGAATCCAGCCTCGGTCCGGCGTCAGTTGACCGGGGCCTTCAGCGCGGCCTGGATCAGGCCCATGGCCGAGGTGCTGCGCGACCTGGGCAGCGATGCCGCCTGGCTGGTGCATGGCGCCGACGGCACGGACGAGATCAGCATCGCGGGCGAAACCCGTGTCGCCGCCCTGAAGGACGGTGCCATCAGCGAATTCACCGTGACGCCCGAGGATGCCGGCCTGCCCCGCCACCCGTTCGAGGCGATCATCGGCGGAGAGCCGCAGGAAAATGCGGCTGCCTTTCGCGCCCTGCTGGACGGTGAACGCGGCGCCTATCGCGATGCGGTGCTGCTGAATGCCGCCGCCGCGCTGCTGATCGCGGGCAAGGTCGCCGATCTGCGCCAAGGCGCGGCGATGGCCGTGGAATCCATCGACAGTGGCGCGGCCAGGGCGCGGCTGGACCGGCTTGCCGTCGTAACCGGGGCGCCCGAGGCATGAAGCCTCCCAAGGCCTGGGACCACCTTGCGTTTTTCCGCCACGATTGGCCCGCGATCCGCAACCGGCTGGAGGGGCTGGACGATTGGCTTCCCGGTCCCGCACTGGTTTTCGCCGCGCTTGACGCGACGCCGCCAGATCGGGTGCGGGTGATCATCCTGGGGCAAGACCCCTATCCGACGCCGGGACATGCCAACGGTCTGGCTTTTTCCGTCGCGCCCGACATCGCCCTGCCCCGGTCGTTGAAAAACATCTTCGCCGAACTTCGGGATGACACAGGCGCAGCCCCCGCCACGGGCGACCTGTCCGGCTGGGCCAAGCAGGGGGTGCTGCTGCTGAACACCTCGCTGTCGGTGCCGCCGGGGGACGCCGGGCGACACGCCGCATGGGGATGGGACCGCTTGGCCCGCGACGCGGTGGCCGAGGCACAGAAGCACGGGCCATTGGCGTTTCTGCTGTGGGGCGCTCAGGCGCAAAAGGCGGTGACGGGACTGCCGCGCCCGCAGGACCTGGTGATCGCCACGGCGCATCCGTCGCCTTTGTCGGCGAAGCGGGGGTTCTTTGGCAGCCGGCCGTTTTCGCGCATCAACGACTGGCTGGTGGCACAGGGGCGACAGCCAGTGGATTGGGCGGCGTAAGGATGGCAGGAAGCCTCAGCCTTATTCAAGCGCCTCGAACCCCGCCTTCTGCCGATCGGTCCATAGCAGATGCAGGGTCAACCCGGCCTCGCCCGATTCCTCGCGCTGCACCACGCCAGCCTCGTGCAGCCAGGCGCGGCGGCGGCCATCGGAAAAGGGCAGCGTCACGATGCCCTCGGACTTCGGTTCGTCCAGAACCTCGGACAGGTGGTCGTCGATGGCGGCGACCAGATCGTCCAGCCCCTCGCCCGTCAGGGCGCTGACGGCCTGGATGCCCTGGGTGCGCGCATCGGTGCGGCGCAGGGCATCGCGGGTGTCCTGCGACAAGGCGTCGATCTTGTTCCACACCTCGATCAGGGCCACATCCTCGTCGACCCCCAGCGATTCCAGGATCTCGGCCACGTCGGCGGCCTGTTCCTCGGTTTCGGGGTGGCTGATGTCGCGGACATGCAGGATCAGGTCGGCCTCCAGCACCTCCTCCAGGGTGGCGCGGAAGGCGGCGACCAATTCGGTGGGCAGGTCGCTGATAAAGCCCACCGTGTCGGACAGGATGATCTTGCGCCCCTGCCCCCCATTCGCACCGGGCAGGCGAACCCCGCGCATGGTCGGATCCAGCGTGGCGAACAGCATGTCCTTGGCCAGCACATCAGCCCCGGTCAGCCGGTTGAACAGCGTGGATTTCCCGGCATTGGTGTAGCCCACAAGCGCCACGATCGGATAGGGCACCTTGGCCCGCGCGGCGCGATGCAGCGTGCGGGTTTTCACGACCCGTTCAAGCTGGCGGCGCAGACGGGTCATCTGTTCGTCGATGGCGCGCCTGTCGGCCTCGATCTGCGTCTCGCCGGGGCCGCCGACAAAGCCAAGCCCGCCCCGCTGCCGTTCCAGGTGGGTCCAGGCGCGAACCAGACGCGTGCGTTGATAGGACAGCGCCGCCAGTTCGACCTGCAACACGCCCTCGCGCGTGCGGGCGCGGTCGGCAAAGATTTCCAGGATCAGCCCGGTCCGGTCCAGAAGCTTTACCCCCCAGTCCTTTTCCATGTTGCGCTGCTGGACAGGGCTGACCGGACCGTCGATCAGCACAAGATCGACCTCGGCATTCTCCAGCCGTTCACCGATTTCGGCCAGCTTGCCCTTGCCGAACAACCGGCCTGGATCGGGCTTGCGCAGGCGCGCGACCTCGTTGCCGACGATCTCGATCCCCGGCAGGGCATGGGCCAGGGCCACGGCCTCGGCCAGGGCATGTTCGGGTTGGCGCCGCTGGGTGCGGCTGTCCAGGTCGGGATGGATCACATAGGCGCGGGTGGGCCGTGCCTCGGTCGCGGTGGGTTCCGCCAATCAGTCCTCGCCTTCGTAAAGCGAAATGGGCTGGCCCGGCATGATGGTGCTGATCGCATGCTTGTAGACCAGTTGCGACTGGCCGTCGCGGCGCAACAGAACGCAGAAATTGTCGAACCAGGTGATGACGCCCTGCAGCTTGACGCCGTTGATCAGGAAAATCGTGACCGGCACCTTGGCCTTGCGGACGTGATTGAGGAACGCGTCCTGCAGGTTCTGCTTGTCGCCAGCCATTCTTTTTTCCGTTGTTGAACTGTCCCGGTCGGAGTTCACATCTAAGCGGTTGCCAAAGCCCTTGCAAGCATCCGCGATTCGTCGTCCCTAACGCTGCCAGAACTGCGGCGAAAACAGCGCAAGCACCGCCAGCGTTTCCATGCGTCCCACGATCATCGCGCCGGCCAGCACCGTCTTGGTGAAGACAGGCAGGCCCGACCATCCCTCCCACGGGGCCGAGGCGATGCCTGCGCTGGCCTCGAAGGTCGGGGTCAGGGAAATGGCGCTGGCCAAGGGTCCGGTGTTGGTCAGCGCGGAAACGGCCAGGATCGTCGCCGTCTCGATCTCGATCTGCTGGATCGAGACAAGCGCCACCGTTGCCGCGATCGAGACGGCGAAGAGCATGAAGAAGATGAAGGCCAGATAGGCGCCCTCGCGGCGCAGACGCCGGGCGATCCGGCCCCCGCCCGCGACCGAGCTGGGGTGGACGATCCGCTCCATCTCGCGCTGGCCGTGTCGGGCCAGGGCATAGATCCGCAACAGCTTGACGCCCCCTGCGGTGGTGGCGACGCCGCCGCCCATGATCGCCAGTCCCGCCAGGATCAGGCCGGGCGAACTGATCCCCGACCAGGCCCGCGCGCCCTGCCAGTCGTTCGAATTCCACCCGGTCGTGGTCAGAAAGCTGAGCGCATTGAACAGTCCGCCCCAAAAGGCCGCTAGCCCGCTGCGCAGGTCGACAAGCAATTCGATGGATCCCTCGGGGGCCTGTTCGACCTCGATGGCGGCGATGAAGTGGCGGGCAAACAGCGACAAGGCGACCAGGGCGACGAACGCTGCCGCCATGCCCAGTTCGGGATCGTCCATCAGTCGGTCGCTGGCGCGCAACTGCCCGCCCCCCGGCCAGAAGCGGCGCGACAGGGCGGGCAGCAGGAACAGGAACACCGCGAATTCCCCGGCAAAGCCCGAATGGCCGCCGGGCGGGCCCACCACGGGGGATACGCCGCTGGTGGAGAGCGTGCCCATCGCCCGGCACAGCGCGACCAGCCCCGGATCCCCCAGCACCAGCAGCACCAGCCACAACGCCAGTGTCAGTCCGGCATAGACCGGAAAGACCAGTTGGACCGACCGCAAAAGACGGTAATGGGGATGGGCCAGCACGGTCAGGAAACTGGGGGCCGACAGGTGCGGATTGCGGTCCAGGGCGTCGGCCGAGCGGGGCAGATGCTCGTATTCCTCGCGGCGGCTGTCAGGCGGGGCCATGATCTCGAACCCGCCAAGGTGCAGGGGGGCCAGGATGGCGGTGGCGGCAGCCAGGACGAACAGCCCACCCATCCAGCCCGCCATGGCCCGCCACAGATGCAGCGGCGCGGGCAGAAGATCGGCCGAGTAGAGCGAGGCCCCCGTGGTCGTCAGCGCCGAGGTCATTTCCCACCAGGCGTTGTACAGACCCGTGTCCGGCAGGCTTTGCGCGAATGGCAGGGCCATCAGCAGGGGCATTCCTGCGAATACCGACAGCATTGCCAGCAGGGTATCGCGCGGGCGCGGCGAACGCGGATCGGCGGCGGTCGCAAGGCCGACCATGCCTGCCCCCACCAGCACCAGAAGCCCCGAATACAGAAAGTTGCGGGCCATCGCGTCGTGATCCGTGACCGAGGCATAGGCCGCGGGCAGCATCATGGACAGCCCCGTCAGGGCGGCCAGCGTGACGAACAGGGGCAGGCGCAGCAGGGCTTGCATGGCGCCTCAGAAGAAGTCGATCGAGACCTGCAGCAGGCGCTCGACTTCGGGAACGTCCTTGGACAGGGCAAAGATCAGAACGATGTCGCCTTCCTCGATCCGGGTGTCGGGGTCGGGCATCACGATCCGGTCGCCCTTCTGCACGGCGCCGATCAGCACGCCCTCGGGAAACTCGATGTCGCGGATCGCCCGCCCCGTGATGGGCGAGGTGGACAGGGCCTGCGCCTCGATCACCTCGGCCTCGGCGTCGCCGATGGAATAGATGTCGCGCACCCGGCCGTGGCGGATGTGGCGCAGGATGGTGGACACGGTGGTGGCGCGCGGGTTGATATAGGCGTCGATGTCCAGGGCATCCATCAGCGGCACCAGGGTGGGGTCGTTGATCAGCGTGATGGCCAGCTTGGCCCCCGCCTGCTTGGCCCGGACCGAGGCCAGAATGTTGGTCTTGTCGTCATCCGTAACGGCCAGCACGGCATCGGCGGTGGGGACCGCCGCTTCCTCCAGCAGTTCGGCGGACAGACCGTCGCCATTCAGCACGATGGTCCGTTCCAGGCGGTCGGCGGCGTATTCGGCCCGTGCCCGATTGCGTTCGATCAGCTTGGCGCGGACCCGCTCGGGCCGCGCTTCCAGCGCCTGCGCCACGGCCAGGCCCACGTTTCCCGCGCCGATGATGGCGATGCGTTCCTGTTTCAGCGGCGGCTTGCCAAAGATCTGCATGGTGCGCGCCACATCGTCGCGATGGGCAAAGACATAGATCTGGTCGCGGGCAAAAAGCTGGTCGCCCGGTTCCGGCGCGAACAGCCGGTCTTGCCGGCGCACGCCCACGACGATGGCGCGCAGGGTGGAAAACAGCTCGCTCAACTGCCGCAAAGGGGTGTTCAGCGCCGGGCAGTCGTTTTCCAGAACGATGCCCAGAAGCTGCACCTTGCCGCCCATGAAGGTTTCCACGTCAAAGGTCGAGGGCGCCGACAACCGTTGCAGGGCGGCATTCGCCACCTCTCGTTCGGGGCTGATGACCACATCGATGGGCAGGTTCGACGTGGTGTAAAGGTCCGAATAGATCGCATCCAGATAGGCGCTGCTGCGCAGCCTTGCGATCTTGCGGGGAACCTGGAAAACCGAATGGGCGACCTGGCAGGTGACCATGTTCACCTCGTCCGAATGGGTGGCGGCGATGATCAGGTCGGCGTCCCGCGCGCCCGCGGCGTCCAGCACATCGGGATGGCTGGCGAAACCGGTGATGCCCTGGACATCAAGCGCCTCGGTCGCGCGGCGAACCAGTTCGGCGTTGTTGTCGATCACGGTCACGTCGTTGCGTTCGCCCGACAGGTGACGCGCGATCTGCCAGCCGACCTGCCCCGCACCGCAGATGATGATCTTCATGGCATGATCCCCTTGCCGCGCCGCATCGCGGACGCATGGCCATGCCTATGCCTGCGGGCAGCGCGGCGCAACCGTGCCGGTGCGTCCCCCGCCCCAGACCCTATTTACCCATCATCATCTCGTCCTCGGACCGCATCCCGCTCATCACGCCCAGGGATTTCAGCTTTCGGTGCAGGGCGCTGCGCTCCATGCCCACGAACTGGGCGGTGCGGCTAATGTTGCCACCAAAGCGGTTGATCTGGGCCACCAGGTATTCGCGCTCGAACATCTCGCGCGCCTCGCGCAGGGCCATGGCGGTGATCTGGGGACCAAGGGCAAGGGCGTCGCTGTTGTCGGGGGTGGCGCCCTGGGGTTCCAGTTCGGCGGGCTGGATCGGGCCGGACCCCTCGGCCAGGATCAGCACGCGTTCGATCACGTTGCGCAACTGGCGGATGTTGCCCGGCCAGCGCATGGACTGCAGCGCGGCCACCGTTTCATCGGGCAGGTCGCGCGGGGTCAGGCCCTGGGTGCGGTGGCAGACCTCGATGAAATGCCGCGCCAGGGGGGCGATGTCGTCGCGCCGGTCGATCAGCGAGGGCACCGCCACGGGCACCACGTTCAGACGGTCGTACAGCTCCTGCCGGAACCGGCCTGCCGCGATTTCCGCCGGCAGGTCGCGATTGGTCGAGGAAATGACCCGCAAATCCACGCGCACGCGGTCCGCGCCGCCTGCGCGCACGAACTGCTGTTCGGTCAGCACGCGCAGGATTTTCGGCTGCGTGCCCAACGGCATGTCGCCCACCTCGTCGAAATAGATCACGCCGCCATGGGCCTGCTCCAGCAGGCCGGGTTCGATCCCCCGTTCGGGGGTTTCCCGGCCGAACAGGACCTCCTCCATCCGCTCGGGCTCGATGGTGGCGCAGGGCACGGTGACGAAGGGCGCCTGCGCGCGCGGGCTGTGGGCGTGGATATAGCGGGCGGCCATTTCCTTGCCGGTGCCCGGCTCGCCAGACAGCATGACGCGGCCGTTCGATTTCGCCACCTTGTCCAGGGCGTCGCGCAGCCGCTTGAAGGCGGCGGAATGGCCCAGCATCTCGGGGGCCTTGTCGCCGCCGCGCCGCAGGGTGCTGTTTTCGCGCCGCAGGCGGCTGGTTTCCATCGCGCGGTTCACCACCACCATCAACTGGTCGATGTTGAAGGGCTTTTCGATAAAGTCATAGGCCCCCTGCTTGATCGCGGCCACCGCGATCTCGATGTTGCCGTGGCCGGAAATGATGATGACCGGCACGTCGGGGTTGTTGCGCTTGACCTGTTTCAGGATGTCGATCCCGTCCATGCGGCTGTCCTTGAGCCAGATGTCCAGAACCATCAGCGCGGGCTGCTGCCGGTTCAGCGCCGCGATGGCTTCGTCCGAATTCGCGGCAAGCCGCGTCTCGAACCCTTCGTCCTTCAAGATATCCGCGACCAGTTCGCGGATATCGCGTTCATCGTCAACGATCAGGATATCGCTCATGTCGGTGCTGCCTCGTCTTCTTTTGTTTTGATTTTTCGTTGGGTGCCGCGCACGGGATGCCTTTCCCGCGGAAGGCGGATTTCGGCGACCGCCCCCTGTCCGTCGGGCCTGTCCGAAAGGGACAGACTGCCGCCGTGTTCCTCGACGATCTTCTTGACAATGGGCAGGCCCAGGCCGGTGCCGCCCGTCTTCATGGTCACATAGGGCTCGAACAGCCGCGACCGGTCGGCGGGCAGGCCGGGGCCGTTGTCGGCGATGCGGATCGTGACCGCATCATGGTCGGCACGAAGGGCGACCGCGATCTGGGGATTCCAGCCGTCGGGCGGGCTTTCTGCCTTTTCCTCGACCGCCTCGCCCGCGTTCTTGACAAGATTTGTCAGGGCCTGGCGCAGCATCCCCCCGTCGCAATCGACGATCACCGGCTGATCCGGGATGTCGGACACCAGGGCACCCTTCAGCGCGTCCTGTTGCAGCAGCACGACCTCGCGCAGCAGGGCGGCAAGATCGGTTTCCGCCCGGTCGGGTTCGGGCATCCGGGCAAAGCGGCTGAATTCGTCCACGATCCGGCGCAGATCGCCGGTCTGGCGGATGATCACATCGGTGTATTGTTCCAGGGACGCCTTGTCCTCGGCACTGGCCAGCTTGCCGAACTTGCGCCGCAGGCGTTCGGCGGACAACTGGATGGGCGTCAACGGATTCTTGATCTCGTGCGCCACGCGGCGCGCCACGTCGCCCCAAGCGGCCATGCGCTGCGCGCTGACCAGTTCGGTCACGTCGTCAAAGGCCACCACATAACCTTCCAGCTCGCCATCGGTGCCGCGCCGGACGGCCATCCGCACCAGCAGGCTTTCCACCCGGCCGTCGCGCATCAGCCGCGCCTCGTCCTGCACGGTCTCGGCCACCGACGCAGACAGGCGATCGAACAGGGGCGCGAATTCGGGCACGGCTTCGGACAGCAGCGCGTCGATGTCGCCTTTCGGATCCAGCCCGAGGAGGCGGCTGGCCGAGCGGTTGACGAAATCGATTTCCCCCGCCGCATCCAGCCCGATCACCCCCGACGTGACCGATGACAGCACATTGTCGAACAACCGCCGCTGATCGTCGCCGATGCGATAGCTGTCGATCAGTTCGGCCCGTTGCGCCTTGAGCTGTCGGGTCATGCGGTTGAAGGACCGGCCCAGCGTCTGGATCTCGTCGCCCGTGTCGGGTTCGGGTACCTGGACGTCCAGATCGCCCCGCCCCACCTGTTCGCTGGCCTTGGCAAGCAGACCGATGGGCCTGGACAGCCGCGAGGCGAACCACAGCCCCAGCAGCACGGCGGCGGCGACCAGCAGCAACGCGAAGGCCAGATAGACCAGCGAGAATTCGAACAGCACCTGGCTGCGGGTCTGTTCCAACTGGCGATAGCTGCCGGCAGTGGCGCGGGTATCGTCCAGAAGGCCCAGAAGCTCGCCGTCGACATCGCGCGTCACGTACAGATAGCGGTCGGCCAGCGGCGGCAGGGCGACAAGGGCGCGGAACTCGTTGTTGCGCCAATCCTCGATCAGAACCACGCTTTCCGTCCGGGCACGGTCCAGATCGGCGCCTTGCGGCGCCTCGTACCAGAACAGATAGGACCGTTCGCCCCGCGCGCGAATCTGGGCATTGCCGTTGATGACATAGGCTTCGCGCAGCCCGCGCTGGATCTGGGCCTGCCCCTGCCCCAGAAGCACCCGCAATTCCCCGTCAGAAATGAGGGGGTTGGCTCTGCCCGCCTGGGTCAGCACGGCGGCAAGCGCCATTGCGTCCTGGGTCAGGTCGCGGCGATGTTCTTCGTGATAGGCTTCGGCCGCCGCCTGCGAGGCGGTGACGACCTGCTGCACCCGCCCGGAAAACCAGCCTTCAAGGCCGATATTGACCAGAAAGCCGGCGAACAGCGCGACCAGCACGGCGGGGACCAGGGCAAGACCGGCAAAGATCAGCACCAGCCGCGCATGCAGCCGCGATCCGGCGGCGGTCTTGCGCCGGGCCGTGATCAGACGCGCCATCCGCAGCACGATGACGCCGATCAGGACGATCAGATAGGCCAGATCCAGAAGCAGGATCATCCGCAGCAGACGGCTTTCGGCGCCTTGGGCCAGGGGGCCCAGCACCATTGTGGTGGCCACCGCAAGGACGATGCCCACCAGAAGTATCCCGGCCATCGTCGCCCCGCGCCAGTGACGCGGCAACCTGACCCCTGCCAGCCTGTCCCAGCTCAGCCCTGATGCGGCCTCTGCCATAGCCCCCACTTGCCGTCTGACGCGGCTTCCTGTGGCATGGCCGATACTATAGCCATGCCCCCTGTGGCGCTTTTACATCAGTTTGCGGCGTCGTGTCACCTCGATATTCAGTTCGGTCAGCTTTTTGCGCAGGGTATTGCGGTTTATTCCCAGCAGGTCGGCACAGCGAAGCTGATTGCCGCCGGTGGCATCCAGGGCGACCTGCAACAGCGGGCGTTCGATCTCGTGCAGGATGCGGTCATAGAGGCCCGGCGGCGGCAGGCTGTCGCCGTGCAGGTCGAAGTAGCGTTGCAGATGCGCCTCGACCGAATCCGACAAGGGACCGGTGCCGCCGCCCAGCGGATAGCCGGCCCCTGGCGCCGCCCTCTGCATGTCGGGTGCCACCGGCAGCGGCAAGGCAGCGACGGGGGCCGGGCGGGCGCTGTTCTGCTGGCTCAGCGCCTCGCGCATCTCCAGGGCGGTGATTGCCGTGCCGCTGGCGGTCAGCGCCAGGCGGCGCATCATGTTTTCCAGTTCGCGCACGTTTCCGGGAAAGGCATGGGCGCGCAAAAGGCCCGCCGCGTCGTCGCCCAGCGTTCGGTCGGGCAGGCCCTGTGCCGCCGCGCGGGCCAGCAGATGGCCCGCCAAGGGCAGGATGTCATCGACCCGCGCGCGCAGGGGCGGCACCGTGACCGTGACGCCCGCCAGCCGGTAATACAGGTCCGACCGCAGCCGTCCGGCGGCCACATCCGCCTGGGGGTCTGGGCCTGTGGTGGCGACGATGCGCGGGGCCATGGCCCGGTCGGGGCCGTTTTCCAGCGATTCGATCAGTCCGATCAGCCGGGCCTGGGCCGCGGGGTCGAAGCCGGCCGGGTTTTCGATGACCACCGTGCCCCCCCGCGCCCTGTCGGCCGCGCGGGTGATTGCCTCCTCGCCCGCATCGGCCGAAGTCAGGATGGCCAGCCCCTGGTCGCGCCGGTCCGACAGGTCGTGGAACGACCGGGCGATGGTGGTCTTGCCCACGCCGGGTTCGCCCGCGATCAGGACCGGCAGGTCGGCGTTCAGCACGCGGGCCACCATGCGGAACAGCGCCTGCATGGCGGGTGCGTGACCGATGAGGGGCATGGCGGGATCGGCGGCGGGACGCGGCGCGGGGAT
The DNA here is from genome assembly GCF_004310345.1 of Paracoccus subflavus. GTDB lineage: Bacteria > Pseudomonadota > Alphaproteobacteria > Rhodobacterales > Rhodobacteraceae > Paracoccus > Paracoccus subflavus. The sequence continues at coordinate 34,565 of NZ_SISK01000003.1, forward strand.
CGGTTCCGGCAGAAGGTCGGATTTCCGCGGGCGGCGCGACAGCGCCTGGTTCGCCTTGGTCATCAGGTCGGGCAGGTCGAAGGGCTTGGGCAGGTATTCAAAGGCCTCGGCTTCGGTCGCGCGGATCGCGGTGACAATGGTGTTCTGGGCCGAGATCACGATCACCGGCAGGTCGGGCCGCGCCTCGCGGATGGCGGGGATGCGGTCGATGCCGTTGCCATCGGGCATCATCACGTCGGTGATGACCAGATCGCCGCGCCCCTCCTCGACCCATTTCGACAGTTGCGCCAGGCTGCCGGTGGCATGGACGCGGCAGCCCGCGCGGGTCAGCGCCTGGGTCAGCACCGTGCGGATGGTGCGGTCGTCGTCGGCGATCAGAACGGTTCCGTCCATGGCGTTCGGTCCTTATGCCTTGGGCAATGATATGCGGAAAACGGTGCGGCCGGGGCGGGAATCCACACGGATCAGCGCCCCGTGGTCGGTGATGATCTTGCTGACCAGGGCCAGCCCCAGGCCGGTGCCGTTCTCGCGCCCCGATACGAAGGGCTCAAAGACCTGGTCGGCAATGGCGGGGGGCAGGCCGGGGCCGTTGTCCTCGATCTCGATCTGCAAGGGCAGCGGGCGGCCGGCGGGATCGGCCTCGTCGGGGGGCAGGCGCAAGGCATGGTCGTAAAAGCTGCGCAACCGGATGGCGGGATGGTCGGTTTCCGTCAGCGCCTGGGCCGCGTTCTTGACCAGGTTCAGGCAGACCTGGGTCAACTGGTCGGCATCGGCCAGGGCATCCGGCAGGGACGGATCGTATTCCGCAACGATGCCGATTTTCTGAGCAAAGCCCACGGCGGCGGACCGGCGGACCTTTTCCAGGACGTCGTGGACATTGATGGGCCGCAGGTTCGGGGCCGAGGTGTCGCCGAACCGTTCCACCTGTTCCAGCAGCGACACGATGCGTTTCGATTCGCTGACGATCATCTCGGCCATCTCGCGGTCCTCGGGGGATGCATTCATGCCGATCAGTTGCGCGGCGCCCCGGATGCCTGCCAGGGGGTTCTTAATTTCGTGCGCCAGCATCTCGGCCATGCCGATGGCGCTGCGGGCGGCGCTGCGCACGGCGCGGTTCTGCGATTGCATCGACCCCTCGTCCAGGGGCACCAGCAGCAGCGTCACCGCCCCGCCGATCGGGCCTGCCGGACCGGCGTGGACCAGGGCGCGGCGATCCTGGTGGCCGCCCGCGCGGTCGCCGATCTCGAACCGGACATTGGGTTGATACAGCGCCTCGTCGCTGTTGATCACGCGCGCGATCAACGGGCACAAGGGCGGCTGGATGCGCAGGCGGGTTATCATCTCGTCGCCGTCCAGGGCCCGGCCCAGGGTGGAATTGCGCGACAGGTTCAGCCACACCTCGGCCGCGTCGTTCATCGCCGCGACCCGGCCCTGCGCGTCCAGCACCAGGGCGGGCAGCGGCAGGGCCTCCCAGCCCGGACCGGGATCAACCTCCTGGAATCCCGCCGGGCTGCGCCGTGTCATGCGGCCACCCGCGCGTCGCCAAAGGCCTGGCGGATCAGGGCCAGCGTGGCGGCGGGGCTGTCCGCGCGCAGCATCAGGTCGCGCAGGGGGGCGTTGTTCGCGTCGGCATACCAGCCCAGATGCTTGCGGGCGACCCGCAGGCCCAGGTCGATGCCATAGAAATCAAGAACATCCTCGTAATGTTGGGCCACGGCATCGGCCAGGGCCTGGCCCTGCGGAACATCCGGCGCCGGGGCGCCCGTCAGATCGTGCGCGATCTGCGCCAGCCGCCAGGGCGCGCCCTGCGCCCCCCGTCCCACCATCACCGCATCCGCCCCCGAAGCGGCCAGCGCCGCACGGGCCGAGACCGCGTCCACCACATCGCCATTGGCGACCAGCGGCGGACGGCCCGGCAGGGTCACGACATCGCGGATGCGCGTCCAGTCGGCACTGCCCTTGTAGAATTGCGCCCGCGTCCGGCCGTGCACGGTCAGCATCCGCACGCCCGCATCCGTGGCACGGCGGGCCAGATCGGCCGCGTTCAGGCAGTCGTCGTCCCAGCCCAGCCGCATCTTCAGCGTCACCGGCACGGCGACCGCACCCACCACGGCGTCGATCAGGCTCAGCGCGTGGTCCAGGTCGCGCATCAGCGCCGCGCCCGACAGACCGCCCGTGACCTTTTTCGCGGGGCAGCCCATGTTGATGTCGATGATCCGGGCGCCCATGGCTTCGACGATGCGGGCGGTTTCGGCCATGGCCCCCGCCTCGCGTCCCGCAATCTGCACGCTGACGGGCAGCGCGCCTTCGGTCAGGGCCTTGGCGCGGACGGCGGCGCGGGTGGACGGGCGCGGCGTCACCATTTCGGTCGAGGCGACCATTTCGCTGACCATCAATCCCGCGCCGTATCGCGCAACGGCGCGGCGAAACGGCAGATCGGTGATTCCCGCCATGGGCGCAAGAAATACCGGCGGTCCAAGCCGCGTGTCGCCAAGGATGATCGGTTCGCCGAACTGCATATGTTGTTCCTTTACCCCGCCTGCTGCTGTCGCAAGATCGCTTTGGCCGGGGTCGCTGCCAGGTCTTTCGTCATGCCGTCCAATGCCCTTAAAACAGGCAATACGCCTTTTTATAGGGCAGCGCACGTGTCTGCGGACATGTCGCGAAGATCCGATGGCCTTGCCGCAATCCCGGTGGCGGTCCCGCCGACAGACGCGTAGACAAGACCAAGTCACAAGGGGGACGGCATGTTCCTGTCGGTTTTCGATCTGTTCAAGGTGGGCGTCGGCCCCTCGTCGTCGCACACGATGGGTCCGATGGTCGCGGGCGCACGCTTTCTGGAGGACCTGCGCCAGCAGCCCTTCCGCGCGCAGGGGTTGAAGGCCAGCCTGCACGGCAGTCTTGCCTTTACCGGCAGGGGCCATGCGACCGACCGGGCGACCATCCTGGGCCTTGCGGGCTTTGTTCCCGCCACCCTGGACAGGGAGGCGGCCGAGGCCGCCTTGGCGAAGAACCGCGAAACCTGTGTGCTGTCGCCCGAGGGGCTGGGCGATCTGGCGTTTGATCCCGACCGCGACCTGCGCTTCGACTTTGACCACGCCCTGCCCGGCCATGCGAACGCCATGACGCTGTCGGCCACCGACGCGCAGGGCGATGTGATCTTTCACCGCATCTATTATTCCATCGGCGGCGGCTTCGTGCTGACGGATGCGGAACTGGCCCGCAAGGGCCATGAGGGGCGCAGCGACGATGCGCCTGCCGTGCCGTTCCCCTTTGCCAGCGCCGCCGAGATGCTGGCCATGGCCGCGTCGTCGGGCAAGTCCATCGCCCAAATGAAGCACGACAACGAACGCGTCTATCGCACCGACGCCGAAATCCGCGACGGGCTGATGCGCCTGTGGCAGGTGATGCGCGACTGCATGGACCGGGGCCTTTCGACCGACGGCATCCTGCCCGGCGGATTGTCGGTCAAGCGCCGCGCCAAGGCAATCCACGAAAAGCTTCTGGCCGAACGCGGCATGAACCTGACCGCGCCCCATGTCATCAACGACTGGATGTCCACCTATGCCATGGCCGTGAACGAGGAGAACGCGGCAGGCGGACAGGTGGTGACGGCGCCCACCAACGGCGCGGCGGGGACCGTGCCTGCGGTCATCCGATACTGGCTGGACCATGTGCCCGGCGCGTCCGAACGCGACATTCCCGAATTCCTGCTGACGGCGGCGGCCATTGGCGGGCTGGTCAAGCACAATGCCAGCATTTCCGGGGCCGAGGCCGGATGCCAGGCCGAGGTCGGCAGCGCATCCGCCATGGCGGCGGCGGGATTGGCCGCGGTCCTGGGCGGCACCCCGGAGCAGGTGGAAAATGCGGCGGAAATCGCCTTGGAACATCACCTTGGCATGACCTGCGACCCGGTGCGTGGGCTGGTGCAGGTGCCCTGCATCGAACGCAATGGCCTGGGCGCGATCAAGGCCGTCAGCGCGGCAAGCCTGTCGCTGCGCGGTGACGGCACCCATTTCGTGCCGCTGGACGCCGCCATCGAGACGATGCGCCAGACCGGCCGCGACATGTCGGACAAGTACAAGGAAACCTCGCTGGGCGGGCTGGCGGTCAACGTGCCGAACTGTTGATGGGGCTTTCCGGCGGGGCATTGCCACCCGGCGCCGGGCCTGCTTGTGCCGCCGCCCGGCGGTTGGTAACGCTGGCGCGACAGTGATCCCGAAAGAAGGTCCAACGATGACACCGCGTCTTGCCCTCATCGCGCTGATGACCCTGCCGCTTGCCGCCTGCGAGGGCGTCACCCTGCCCGGCATGGGCGCCGGGTCGGAAACCGCCGCCGCCGCCCCAGGGCATCGCGGCCCGCCCGGCGTTTCGCCGCTGGAACAGGCCATCGAGACAGGGGACGAAGCAAGGCCGGTTTCCACCGCCGAGGCCAGCACCTATAACACCCCAGCCTTCAGCGCCCGCGGGAACGAGCCTTTCTGGGCCGTGGACGTGGCGGGCAGCACCGCCATCTACAAGACGCCCGACAACCAGTCCGGCCAGCCGATCCGCGTGAACCGGCTTAATTTCGCGCAGGGCGTGGAATATGTCGGGGTGCGCGGGGGACGTCCCTTTGTGCTGAATGTCAGGGCCGCGGAATGCACCGACAGCATGTCTGGCGACCGGTTTCCCTTCACCGCGCGGCTGACCGTATCGGGTCAGACGCAGGCCGGTTGCGCCGCCCCCGCAGCGCCCGAAATCGCCCAGGCTGTCGCTGCAACACGGGCACCTGCCCCCGCAGCGCCCCGGCAGGCGGCACCCCGCCCGGCCGCGGCCCGTCCCGCGCCGGCATCGACGCCTGCCGCCGAAACCGCGCCAGCCGCCCCTGCCGCGCCCGCGGCCGAACCGGCCACGGCACCGGCAGCGGAACCCGCCGCGTCCCCGTCGCAACCATCCACCGCGACCCCGTCCGGCGCGGGCGGCACGCCAGCCTCGGAAGGCACGGCCGAACTGCCGCCGCCCCCCGCGGCCGAGGCCCCGGCATCGGTGGTGCCTCCGATCACCGTCCTGCCGCCCCTGACCACCGGCGGCGCGACCCCGGATACCACCACCGACGAGAGCCAATAGCCCCTTGACCGCCCCGGTTGTGGCGCCACAGATGCAGGGTGCCCGCCATCCTGCGCCGCCGGGGTGGCAACACGACGGTTTGCCCCTATGATCCGGGCCACAGCACGAACCAAGGACACGCCATGCGCCGTTCCCGCCTTTTCCGACGCCTGATGGCAACCACCCTGCCCGTGGCCCTTGTGCTGGGTTCGGCCGGCACGACCGCCGTGGCCGAACCGCTTCGGGGACGCAGCATGTCCAGCTATGGACTGGCGGGCGGGATCGACGCCCCCACCGCCGAAATGCTGCCCGAAGGCACCCTGGGGGCCACCATTTCCTGGTCCGATTACGGCCGCCGCAGCAGCATGGTGTTCCAGGTGTTGCCCCAGGTGACGACCGTGCTGCGCTATTCCCGCGTCGATGGAGTCCGGGAGTTCGAAAACGAGGAAGCCATCACGGACCGGTCGCTGGACGTGCGGGTGCAACTGGTCGAGGAACAGGGCTGGCGCCCGGCGGTCGCGGTCGGGCTTCAGGACTTTCTGGGGACCGGCGTGTATTCGGGCGAATACGTCGTTGCCACCAAGACTGTCACCCCCAGGGTCCGGGTCACGGCGGGCCTGGGCTGGGGCGTTCTGGCCGGCAAGCCCCGCCTTATCGACGCCAGCGACGAGGGCGGCACGCCCAATGCGGATGAATGGTTCCGCGGCAGCGCCAAGCCCTTTGCATCGGTCAGTTGGCAGGTGAACGACCGTCTCGACGTGGTGGCGGAATATTCTGCGAACGACCATATTGCCCGCTACAACACCGGGCAGGTCTTTCAGCAGGGCAAGGCGCCCGACAGCAACCTGAACCTGGCGGCTTTTTATCGCTTTGGCGAAACCTATCAGGCGGGCCTTTACACAATCGGCGGCAACACCTTTGGCGCCCAGTTCTCGATCATGCTGAACCCGCGTCAGTCGCCCTATCCCTCGGGACTGGCCAAGGCGCCGGCCCCCGTGCGCCCGCGCCCGGCCCCCGCGGCCGATCCCGACGGCTGGTCCGGCGTCTGGTCGCAGGATCCGACCGCACAGCCGGCGATCCAGACCGCGCTTGGCGACGCCATGGCCAAGGAAGGGCAGGCGCTGGAAAGCATGGCTCTGAGCCCTGGCCGGGCCGAGGTGCGGGTGAACAACACGCGCTATGTCAGCCACGCCGAGGCGATCGGCCGCACCGCGCGCCTGATGACCCGCGCCTTGCCCCCCTCGGTCGAGACTTTCGTCATCACCTCGACGGCTCAGGGGATACCCACCTCGTCGGTGACGCTTCGCCGGTCCGACATCGAGCGGCTGGAAAATACCGAGGCCGGGCAGATCGCCGCCGTCTCGGCGCTTACGGATGCGCCCGCCACGGCGCCGGGGCTTGTCCAGACCGACGGGATCTATCCCCGATTCCGCTGGTCGGTCCGGCCCTATCTCAGCTTGGGGTTCTTCAGCGCCAAGGACGGACTGACCTACGAGGGCGGCGGACAGGCGCGGGCGACATATACGATCGCGCCCGGCCTGATCCTGACCGGAGCCATCCGCCAGAGGGCATTCGGCAACATCGAACGGCGCGGTCCCGCGATCCCCGGCCAGCGCGGCCGAAACTATACCTTTGACGAATACCGCGACAATCCCGCGCTGGAAACCACGCCCGAAGGCGTGCCTCGGGTGCGGTCCGACACACGCATGTACAGCGGCAACAACAAGCCCACGATCCCGGAACTGACCCTGGCCTGGTATGCCAAGCCCGCGCCCGCCGTCTATACGCGCGTGACGGCCGGCATCCTGGAACGCGCCTACGGCGGTGTTTCGACCGAAGTTCTGTGGAAGCCCGCGAATTCGCCCCTGGCCCTGGGCGCCGAGGTGAACCATGTCCGCAAGCGCGACTTCGACCAGTTGTTCGATTTCCGCGACTATGAAGTGACGATGGGCCATGTCTCGGCCTATTACGAATTCCCGCAAGGCTTTACCGCGCAACTGGACGTCGGCAAGTATCTGGCAGGCGACAAGGGGGCCACGCTGTCCGTGACGCGCGAATTCGCCAACGGCTGGCGCATCGGAGCCTTTGCCACCAAGACCGATCTGTCGGCCGAGGAATTCGGCGAGGGTAGCTTTGACAAGGGTGTCACCCTGTCCATTCCGCTGGGATGGGCCACGGGCCAGCCGACACAGGATCGGGTCAGCACAAGGCTGCGGTCGCTGTCGCGCGACGGCGGCGCGCAACTGAATGTCAACGGACGCCTGTACGACAACGTGCGCGACAGCCATTCCGCCAAACTCTATGAAGGCTGGGGGAGGTTCTGGCGATGATGAACGGCGCCTTGAAGATCGCGTTGGGGGCATCGCTGATGGCGGTTCTTGCCGGTTGCGGGAACGACGACCGGGGCATCGGGCCGCTGGGCGTTCTGGCCCAGACGGCGGCCCAGACGGTTGCACAGCGTCGCGCGGCGGGCGACGAGCCCCCCGCCCCGCCGAAATCGCCCGGGGAGGCCGCGGCCGAGGCCCTGCGCGTCAATTCCGGCCCGCTGATCCAGGTCGGGTTCGAATCGCTGGGCCGCACGCAGGTCATGGCCCTGACCGGCCAGAACGGCGCCCTGCGCACATACATGACCCCCGCCGAGGAGGCGCTGATCCTGCGCGGCGGAATGCTGGTCGGAACACGGGGCCTGGGCAACGACCTGTCCGTGGCCGAGCCGGCGACCGACGCGCTGATCCGCGCAGGCGCGCCGGGCACGGCCCCCCGCATCATGCGCTATTACGCGGGCGACGGGCTTGAACGGCCCTTGCAGTTCAATTGCACGGTCGGGGCGGGCCCGCGCGCCGGCGTTACCGTCGAAACCTGTCAGGGCCATGGGACGAGCTTTCAGAACAGCTATATGGTCCAGGACGGCCAGATCGCCGTTTCGCGTCAATGGGTCGGCCCGGCGCTTGGCTATGTCACGATCCAGACCCTGCGGCCCTGACGGCCAACCGGCCCGAGGGGGCCGGTTTCACGCCCCGCTCAGATAGGCCCGGATGGCCGCGCGCACCCCTTGGTCCTGCACCAGCTTCAGCTTGCGCGCGAAGGCTTCCTGAAACACCGGATTGTCGCCCAGGGTGCCGAATACCGCCCGGTTTTTCAGGAATGCCAGCGGATCGCTGCGCGAGGCGATGGCATGGCCACGCAATGCGTCGCTGTTGTCATCGTTCGGCGCGATCGTGTTTCCCGCCTCGTCCGTGCCTTCGCAATAGCGGCACCAGAAGGCGACCTCTTGCGCAAGCCCGTCCACGGCACGGCCGGCCCTCAGCGCGTCGGCCAGGGTCGGCAGGATGAATTTCGGCTGCCGGTTCGATCCGTCCAGGCACAGGCGCGGGATGGTGTCGCCGATTTCGGGGTTGGCAAAGCGGCTGACGATCAGGTCCAGATAATCGTCATAGTTGACACCGGCAATCGGTTGCAGGGTCGGGATGATCTCCTGCGTTTCAAGGGTCCGCAGCCAGGCCGCGATCTGGTCGTCCGCCATGGCGTCATGGACAAAGTGATGGCCCAGCAGCGCGGACGGATAGGCGATGGCCGCGTGGCCGCCGTTCAGGATGCGCAGCTTCATCAACTCATGGCGGCTGACATCGGCCACAAATTCCGCACCCACCTTTTCCAGCGGAGGACGGCCCTGGGGGAAATTGTCCTCAAGCACCCATTGGCGGAACGGCTCGCACACCACGGGGGCGGCGTCGATGATGCCGAAATGGTCGCGCACAAGGGCGCGTTCTCGGTCTGACGTGGCAGGGGTGATGCAATCGACCATGGAATTGGGAAAGGCCACGGCATGGCGGATCCATTCCGCCAGGGCGGGATCAGACAGTTGCGCCAGTTCGGTGACGGTCCGGGCACAGACATGGCCGTTTTCAGGCAGGTTGTCGCAGGACAGGACGGTAAAGGGTTCGGCCCCGGCATCCCGCCTGCGGCGCAGCGCCGCCAAAATCATGCCGAAGACCGTTTTCGGCGCGTCCGGGCTGGCCGCGTCATGGGCGATGTCGGGATGGGCGGCATCGAACCCGTCGGTCTTGGCATCGACGTAATAGCCGCCCTCGGTGATGGTCAGCGACACGATGCGGATGGCGGGATCGGCCATTGCGCGGATCACCGCCTGCGGATCGACCGGCACGAAATCGACCATCGAGCCGATCACCCGCGCGTTCAGGCCCCTGGGGTCCAGTTCCACGACCGTAGTCAGCCAGTCCTGTGCCGCCAGCTTGTCACGCATCGCCGCATCGCCGGCCCGGACGCCCGCGCCGATCAGCCCCCAGTCATGGCCTTCGCCCATCTCGAACAGTTGGTCCAGGTACCAGGCCATGTGGGCACGGTGGAAATTGCCCACCCCGACATGGACGATGCCGGGGCGCAGGGCCGCGCGGTCGTATCCGGGGCGGCCCACCGTATCGGAAAGGGCCGACAGGGTTGTTTCAGACAGATCAACGGCCATGGCTGGACCTTCTTTTCGTCAGGGGATGGGAAACGGATGACCTCAGCTCATCCACTGGCCGCCGTCCACATTATAGGTCTGGGCGACGATATAGTCGGCCTCGGACGAGGCCAGGAAGATCGCCATGCCGGTCAGGTCGGCGGCGGTGCCCATGCGGCCAAAGGGCACGGCCGCGCCCACTTCCTTCTTCTTCTGGCCGGGGGCCTTGTTTTCGTATTTGGCAAAGAACGCATCCACGCCGTCCCAATGCTCGCCATCGACCACGCCGGGCGCGATGGCGTTCACGTTGATGCCGTGGGCGATCAGGTTCAGCCCCGCCGATTGGGTCAGGCTGATGACGGCGGCCTTGCTGGCGCAATAGACGGCGACCAGGGCCTCGCCCCGCCGGCCCGCCTGAGAGGCCATGTTGATGATCTTGCCACCCTGCCCCCGGTCGATCATGCCGCGCGCCACGGCCTGCATCATGAACAGGGTGCCCGATACGTTGACGGCAAAGATCCGGTCGTAATCGGCGCGGGTGATCTCGACGATGGGCGCGGCGGTGAACAGGGCCGCGTTGTTGATCAGGATGTCGATGCCGCCAAAGGCATCCTCTACCTGCGCCACGCAGGCATCGATCAATGCCTGGTCGGTCACGTCCAACCGGACGGCGATGGCGCCGTCGCCCAGCCCCTGCGCCGCCTTCCGGGCAGCGTCGATGTTGATGTCGCCGATTGCGACCCGGGCGCCTTCGGCCAGATAGGCGCGGGCGAATTCCAGGCCGATGCCCCGCGCCGCGCCGGTGATCAGGGCGCGCTTGCCGTTCAGTCGTTGCATCAGATGCGGTCTCCGTTCGTGTCAAACCGGTGGATCTTGCCTTCGTCCGGGGTCAGCCAGACGGTGTCGCCATGGTGCAGCGTCACCTCTCCGTCGGCGCGCACGGTGATGGTTTCGGCAAGGCCCGTGTCCTCGACATAGAAGAAGCTGTCCGAACCCAGGTGTTCGCTGACCCCCACCCGGCCCTTCCACTTGCCGCCCTGGCCCGAGATACGGATATGTTCGGGACGTACGCCGATGGTCATGGCCCCGTATTCCGCCGCCGCTGCACCGGAAAACAGGTTCATCCTGGGACTGCCGATAAAGCCCGCGACAAAGACGTTCTTCGGACGCAGATAGAGATCCAGCGGCGATCCGACCTGTTCGATCCGGCCGGCCTGCAAGACCACGATCTTGTCGGCCATGGTCATCGCCTCGACCTGATCGTGGGTGACATAGATCATCGTCGTCTTCAGCCGGTTGTGCAGTTCGCTGATCTCGAGCCGCATCCCCACGCGCAGCGCGGCATCCAGGTTCGACAGCGGCTCGTCGAACAGGAACGCGGACGGCTCGCGGACGATGGCCCGGCCGATGGCGACCCGCTGACGCTGACCGCCCGACAACTGGCCGGGGCGGCGGTCCAGATAGCTGGTCAGGTTCAGCGCCTTGGCCGCAGCCTCGATCCGACGGTCCTGTTCGGGTTTGGACACGCCCGCCATCTTGAGGGGAAAGGCGATGTTCTTTCTGACCGACATGTGGGGATACAGCGCATAGGACTGGAACACCATCGCCAGCCCACGCCTGGCCGGCGACGCATCCGTGGCGTTCTTGCCGTCGATCAGGATGTCCCCGGCGCTGACATCCTCGAGGCCCGCGATCAGGCGCAGCAGCGTGGATTTGCCGCAGCCCGACGGGCCGACGAAGACCACGAATTCGCCGTCCTCGATGGTCAGATCCAGCGGCGGGATCACCTCGACCTCGCCGAACCGCTTGGTGACGCCTTGCAGGGTTATCTGTCCCATGTGTTGCTCCCTTATTTCACGGCGCCGAAGGTCAGGCCTCGGACCAGTTGTTTCTGGCTGAACCAGCCCAGCACCAGGATCGGCGCGATCGCCATGACCGATGCCGCCGACAGCTTCGCCCAGAACAGCCCCTGCGGACTGGAGAAGGACGCGATGAAGGCCGACAAGGGCGCGGCATTCGTTGTGGTCAACTGGATCGTCCAGAACGCCTCGTTCCAGGCCAAGATGATGTTCAGCAGCAGCGTGGAGGCGATGCCGGGGATTGCCATGGGCGTCAGGACATACAGGATCTCGTCGCGCAGGGTGGCGCCGTCCATCCGCGCGGCCTCCAGGATTTCGCCCGGAATTTCGCGGAAATAGGTGTACAGCATCCAGACCACGATCGGCAGGTTGATCATCATCAGCAGGACCGTCAGCCCGATTCGGGTGTCCATCAGCCCGGTGCGCAGAAAGATCAGGTAGATCGGCACCAGCACGGCCACGGCGGGCATCATCTTGGTGGACAGCATCCACATCAGGATGTCCTTGGTCCGCTTGGTGGGCGAAAAGGCCATCGCCCAGGCCGCCGGGATCGCCACGATCAGCGCCAGCAGGGTGGACCCGACGGCCAGGATCACGGAATTGGTAAAGGGCCGCCAGTAATTGTTCTGCGACTGGACCGTCTGGTAACTTTCCAGCGTGAAGGACGGGATCAGGTCAAAGCCCGCGATGGCCTCCTGTTCGGACTTCAGGCTGGTGATGATCGTGTACAGGATCGGAAAGAAGATCAGCAGCGCCACGGCCCATGCGGCGATGGTCCAGCCGATCTTGGTGTTGCGGGATACTGCGCGTGCCATGGGGTCCTTCCTTCAATCCAGGTTCCGGCCGACGGCGCGCATCAGAAAGACCGCGACGATATTGGCCAGGATGACGGCGATGATGCCTCCCGCCGCCGCGCCGCCGATGTCGAAGTTCAGACGGGCCGCGCGATAGATGAGGAAGGTCAGGTTGGTCGAAGCCGTGCCCGGACCGCCATTGGTCGTGACAAGGATTTCCGCGTAGATGCCCAACAGGAAGATCGTCTGGATCAGGATCACCACCGTGATCGCGCGCGCCATGTGCGGCAGCACCAGATACAGGAACCGGCTGTAAGCGGGCGCCCCGTCCATCTCGGCCGCTTCCATCTGTTCGGTGTCCAGCGATTGCAGGGATGTCAGCAGGATCAGCGTGGCAAAGGGCAGCCACTGCCAGGCCACGATCAGAATGATCGAGAACAGCGGATACTGGGCGAACCAGTCCACCGGCTGCACGCCCAGGAACCGCGCCACATCGGCCAGCACCCCATAGCTGGGATGCATGATCATGTTCTTCCAGATCAGCGCCGCGACCGGCGGCATGACGAAGAACGGAGAGATCACCAGGATCCGCACGATCCCCTGACCGAAGATCGGCTTGTCGATCAGCATGGCGATGGCGATGCCAAGGACCACGGTAATGAACAGCACGCCCAGAACCAGGATCAGGGTATTCCCGATCGCCTCGAAAAACGCGGGGTCGCTGTAGAAATACTGATAGTTGAACCAACCCGCCCAACTGGTCATGCCGGGGTTCAGCAGGTTGTAGTTCAGGAACGAGTAATACAGCGTCATGCACAGCGGCACGATCATCCAGATGAACAGCAAGATGATGGCGGGCGCGCGCATCAGCCGGGCAAGACCTTGTGTCTGGCGGGTGGCCATCGCGGAAACTCCCTTTGGCAAGGGGGCAAGGGCCCCCGGTGGTCACCGCCCGGAGGAGGGGCCGGGCGGTGCCGTCGCAGGTAACGAAACTGATAATCGTTACTTGATGTAACCCGCGCGCGTCATTTCGCGTGTGGTATTGGCTTGCGCAGCAGCCAGGGCGTCTTCAGCCGACATCTGCCCGGCCAAGGCGGCCGAGAACTGCTGGCCCACGGCGGTGCCGATGCCCTGGAATTCGGGGATCGCAACGAACTGGCCGCCGGTATAGGGGATGTCCTGAACGGATGCCTTTTGAGTATTTGCCGCATTGATCGACGCCAGCGTCATCGCCGCAAAGGGCGCCTCGGCCTGGTAATCCGCGTTTTCATAAAGCGATGCCCGCGTGCCCGGAGGCGCGGCGCGCCAGCCTTCCTTGCCGGCCACCAGTTCGGTATAGCCCCTGGACGTGGCCCAGGCGATAAAGGTCTTGGCGGCGTCCTGTGCGTCCGACGACGCGGGAATGGCCAGTGACCAGGCCCACAGCCAGTTGCCGCGGTTGTCCACGCCTTCCTTGTTGGGGAATTGCGCAAAGCCCACCTTGTCGGCCACGGTCGAATCCTCGGGGTCGGTCACGAAGCTGGCGGCCACCGTGGCGTCGATCCAGATGCCGCATTTGCCCTGCTGGAACAGCGACAGGTTTTCGTTGAAGCCGTTCGACGACGCGCCCGGAGGGCCGTATTCGTTCATCATCGTCAGGTAATCGGTCAGCGTGGCCTGCCATTCGGGACTGTCGAACTGGGGATTCCAGTCGGTGTCGAACCAGCGGGCACCATAGCTGTTGGCCATGGCGGTCAGGAAAGCCATGTTCTCGCCCCAGCCGGGCTTGCCGCGCAGGCAGATACCGTATTGCTCGGCGGACTTGTCGGTCATCGCCTGGGCGGCGGTCATGATGTCCGTCCAGGTCGGCGCCTCGGGAATGGTCACGCCGGCGGCCTCGGCCAGGTCGGTGCGATACATCACCATGGCGGACTCTGCATAGAAGGGCGCCGCATAGAGCTTTCCGTCCATGGACAGGGCGTCGCGCACGGCGGGGATCAGGTCGTCGGTGTCATAGTCATCGCCCAGGTCGTCCAGCGGCACCAGCCAGCCTTGCGCGGCCCAGATCGGAACCTCGTAGGTGCCGATGGTCAGGATGTCGTACTGGCCGCCCTGCGTGGCGATGTCGGTGGTCACCCGCTCGCGCAGGATGTTTTCCTCGAGCGTCACCCATTCCACCTGAATACCCGGATTTGCGGCCGTGAATTCGCTGGTCAGGCCCTGCATCCGGATCATGTCGCCGTTGTTCACGGTGGCGATCGTCAAGGTCACGCTATCCTGCGCCCCGGCAAGTCCGGCAGTGGCGCACAGCGCCGTCGCACCCAGCAGGGCGCGAAATGTGATGGTCATGCTATCCTCCCCATGTCATCTGGGCATTTGCCACACTGACGGGCAAATACTCACAGATATTGCCTGGTCTGTCAATCCTTCAGTGTGACATGCAAATCTGTTCGGCCAAAGCCGTAACATTCTTGCGCAAGTGTCCTAAGCCCTTCAGGGTGCCAGCAGACGCTCGGCTGTTGCCTCTGAGGTGATGAGGCCATTGACCAGCCGACCGATCAGGGCCGCCCGAATCGCGGCCAGCTTTGCGGCCCCCGTGGCGACGGCGATCACCGGCCGTTCGGCGGCATGGGGCAACGGGGCAGAGGCGACCCGGGCCGTCAAGTCACAGTCGATCACCCGCCCGGATTGGTCATAGACCCAGCTTGTGATCTCGCCCACCGCGCCGCTGGCGGCAAGCTGTTCCATCTCGGCCCCGCTGACAAAGCCATCAACGACCAGGGGGGCGTTGCGGTCCATCTGTCCGATGCCGACCAGCGACATATGGGCCTGTTCGCACAGGCTGATGGTGTTGCGCACCGCTTCCTGCTGACGCATGATCGCCAGTTCGGCAGGATCGCGAGCCAGCACCGGCAGAGGATAGGGATAATGCGGCGATCCGATCCTTTCGGCCAGGCTGATCGTCGCGTTATAGGGGGTGGCCGAACCGTCCTGCATCATGTTGCCCAGCCGCGACACGACCACGTGCTGCGGGCAGGCCATGCGGGGAAGCTGTTCGACCGTCGCCTTCAGCGCCCGGCCCGTTCCCAGGCTGATGATCCGGCGTTCGGGCGACTTGAGGGTCTTTTCCAGTTCTGCCGCCGCCGCGATGGCGATGCCGGTCAAAAGCCCCGGCGCGTCGGGATCGGACGGAACGACCTCGCAGGACATCAGGCCGAAACGGTCCGACAGGGACTGGGCCAGATCCATGCAGCGGGCGATCGGGTGATCCACGCGAACCTTGATCAGCCGTTCGCTGACCGCCATCGCCACCAGCCGCTGCGCCGACTGCCGGCTGACGCCCAGCTTGCGGGCGATTTCGTCCTGGGTGTTGCCCGCGACGTAATACAGCCAGCCGGCGCGGGCCGCATCGTCCAGCCGAACCGACTCGGGGGAAGACCGGGTGGTGCTCACGGGACGCGGGCTCCTGCTTGAATATCGCTCAACAGTTGGGGGAATTCCTCCCAAGTGTCAAAGGATTGCACGCCGCCTGCCGATGGCGTGCGGTTCAGGCCGCGCAGATGCGCGCCCCCGGCATAGTGCAGGACGCGCATCCCCGCGGCTTGGGCTGCGGCAATGCCGGGGGTGCTGTCCTCGATCACCAGGGCCTTGTCCGGGGGAAACCCCATCCGGGCGGCTGCAAACAGGAACAGGTCCGGGGCGGGCTTGCCGCGCGGAACCTGGCTGGTGGTAAAGACCGGGAACCGCCCCGACAGGCCCAGAATCTGCAAGGTCCGTTCGACCCGCTGCGGGCTGGACGAGGTGGCGATGCAGGCAGGCAGCGGCAGACCCTCCAGGATCGGCAGAACGCCCGGCGTGGGGCGCAGGTCGGTGGCAAAGCGGTCTAGCAGGCGGCTGCGGTAATCCGCCTCGAACGTGGGCGGCAGGGGATTGCCGAATTGGCGCCGGATCGTGGCGGCGACCGTGGGAAAGCTGCGGCCCAGAAAATCGCGGCGCACGTCCTCGGGCGTCACCGCAATCCCCAGGGCGGCCAACTGGTCGATCAGCACGGTCGCCGACAGGATCTCGCTGTCGGCGATCACGCCGTCGCAATCCAGAATGATCAGCCCGATGCCCATGGCCCGTCCCCCATGGCCCGCCCCCTTGCCCATCCTGACGGAAGCCCGCGCAAAAGCGCAAGTGCAAGCCCCCGGCTTTTATGGCAGGACAGACCCGCCACACCCGCCCGCCCCGAGGATTCATGCGCGCCGTCCTGATCTGCCCGCCCCTGCACAGCCACCTGCGGGCCTTCGAGGCCCTGGCCCGCGCCTGGACGCGCAAGGGGCACGAGGCAATCTTTCTGACCGAACCCGGCGTCGTGCTGGAAGGCGACATGCGCCAAGCCATCCTGCCCGGCCCCGTGCTGCGGCCCCAGTCACGCACCCTGCTGGCCGAGATCCTGGCGGGCGCCCGCCGCACCGACCGGCTGTGCCGCGACGCCCCCGCGCTGCTGCGCGACCTGTCCCCGGACCTGATCCTGGGCGATCAGATGGAGCCTGCATCCGGCCTTTTGGCCCGTGCCCTGGGCCTGCCGCTGGCATCGATCGCCTGCGCCGTTCCCATGGACCCCGAACCGGGCATTCCCCTGCCCTTCCTAGGATGGCCGCACGATACCTCGGCGCAGGGCCTGAAACGCAATGCCGGGGGCGAACGGATCGCCGGCCTGCTGCTGACCCCTCAGAACCGCGTGATCAGGCATTGGGCGCGGCACTGGGGACTGGGCGATCTGGGGCGATTACAGGACTGCCTGTCGTCCGACCTGACCCTGTCGCAGATCGCGCCGGGCTTTGACTATCCCCGTCCCGCGAACGGTGGGCATATCGTCCAGCTTGGCCCGTTCCGGCAGGGCCAGGTGACGCAGGATTTCCCCCCCGACATCCGGCCCGATCCGGCAAGACCCTTTGTCTATGCATCGCTGGGAACGCTGCAAAGCCATCGCGCAGGGCTTCTGGCGCGGATCGCGCGGGCCTGCCGGCAGGCCGGCGTGCAGGTGCTGGTGTCCCATGCCGGCAGCCTAACCGATGGCCAGGCAGGCCGCATCCCGGCCGACTGGGTGCGATCCTTTGTGCCCCAGCAGGCGGTTCTGGCGCGCGCCGCCCTGTGCATCACCCATGCCGGGTTGAACACCGCGCTGGAATGCCTGGCCGCCGGGGTGCCGATGCTGGCCCTGCCGCTGACCCACGACCAGCCCGGCGTGGCCGCGCGGATCGTCCAGTCCGGCACCGGGCTGCGCCTGCACCCCTGGCAGCGGGGCAGCAACCGGATTGCGGATGCGGTGGCCACGCTGCTGGCGGACGAGAACTTTCGCGCCCGCGCGCGTCACTTTGCCGCAGAGGCTGCCTCCTGGGGCGGCGCCGCCGGCGCGGTGGACGCGATCGAGGCGCGGTTCAGCCCGCGACGATCCGCGCAAGCGTCGTGATGAAGCCATCGCCGATCCACGCGGTTGTCCAGATCTCGGCCCCCACCGCCGCAAGGCCCACCACCCAGCCCGCAACCGGCAGGGCCAGCAGCGCGCCCACCACCGCCGCTGCCGTGTCGGCCATGGAATTGGCGATGCTGTCGCCGTCATAGGCCAGGGGGTCGCCCGACGAATAGCCGAACAGCGCGATGCTGGCCGGCAGATTCTCGGCCATTTCCCAGATGCTGCTGCTGGCGACCACCGCCGCCAGCAGCGTCCAGACCGGCCAGTCGGGCCTGATCCGGCGCACCACGGCAATCAGCGCCGCGCCAAAGATCAGGTGCTGGAAACTGTACGGATCCAGCGCCGTGCGCGAGTTCGGCACCACTTGGCCGGGAATCGACCAGATCTGGCCGCAGTCGCATCCCAGCGGCCGGTTCAGGATCATCAGAACCACCAGCTTGGCCGTCAAGGCCAGCAAGATCAGCACGGCGGCCTGCCTGCCCCGACCGTGGGCGCCGGGCAACCGGCGGGCGACCGGCGGCCAGCTTGCGAATCGTTGATCGCGAACCGGGACCGCGATGTGATTTTCGTCTTTCATTGTCTGGAAACTAAGGGCACCGTCCGCCAACACAAGAGCCCGCCGGAACCGAGGGGAATGGATCAAGCTGCCGATATCGTGATTGCCGGGGCCGGACTGTCGGCGCAACTGGTCGCGCTGCGGCTGGCACCGCAGGCGCGCGTGCTGATGATCGACCGTCACCCCGACCCGCTGGCGGGCCATACGTGGTCGTTCCATGACGCCGATATCGACGCCGATGCCCAGGCCTGGCTGGCCCCTGCGATCAGGCGAAGATGGGCCGGGCAGGAGGTCCGCTTTCCGGGTCATGCGCGGCGGCTGGCCTCGGGCTATGCTTCGCTGGACGCAGGCAGCCTGGGTGCCGCCACGGCCGCCCTGCCTGGCGTGTCGATGATCGAGGGACGGGTGCGCGACATCGACGGCCGGTCGGTCACGCTGGACGACGGGCGCCGCATCGCGGCAGGCGTGGCCATCGACGCGCGCGGCTTTCGCCCCCATCCGGCAGCCCAGGTGCGGTTCCAGAAGTTCCTGGGACAAGAGGTCGAGCTGTCGTCCCCCCACGGGCTGACCCGGCCCGTCATCATGGACGCCACGGTGGCGCAGCAGGACGGGTATCGGTTCTTTTACCTTCTCCCTTTCGACGACCGGCGCCTGCTGATCGAGGATACCTATTATTCCGATGCTGCCGCCCTGTCCGCCGACCGCCAGCGCACCGCCATCGCCGATTATGCCGCGGACCGGGGCTGGCAGATCGCCCGCGTCCTGCGCGAGGAACGGGGCGTCCTGCCGATCACCCTGCGGCTGGACGCCGAGGCATTCTGGCGCGACCGCCCGACCGGCCTGCCCGTGATCGGCCTGCGCGCCCTGCGGTTCCATTCGCTGACCGGATACAGCCTGCCCCATGCCGTCCGCAGCGCCGAACTGGTGGCCCGGCACTGGCAGGCGGGGCCGGAAACACTTGCCGGTGCCCTGCGCCGCGATTCGCTGGCCGATGCCGGGCGACAGGGATTTTATCGCCTGCTGGCCCGGATGCTGTTCGAGGCCGCGGCCCCGGACGAACGCCGGCGGGTGATGGAACGGTTCTATCGCCTGCCCGAACCGCTGATCGAACGGTTCTATGCCGGGCAGACCAGCCTGGCCGACAAGGCGCGCATTCTGACCGGGCGGCCCCCCGTGCCGGTGTCCAGGGCCCTGCGCTGCCTGCCCGGAACGTTGAAGGAAAGATCTGCATGAACATGGAATCCGGCAAGACCGCCGCCGTCATCGGGGCAGGCCTGGGTGGCCTTGCCCTGGCCATCCGCCTGCAAAGCGCAGGCGTGCGGACGGTGCTGTGGGAAAAGCGCGACAAGCCCGGCGGGCGGGCCTATGTCTATCAGGACGAGGGGTTCACCTTTGACGCGGGACCGACCGTCATCACCGACCCCGAATGCCTGCGCAAGCTGTGGCGCCTGTCGGGCCGCGACATGGCCGACGATGTCACGCTGCTGCCCGTCGATCCCTTCTACCGGCTGTGCTGGGAGGACGGCACCGTCTTCGACTATGCCGACGACGCCGAGGCGCTTGCCCGCCAGATCCGTGCCATCAATCCGGCCGATGTCGCGGGATACGACCGCTTTCTGGCCTATTCCCGCGACGTCTATCGCGAAGGATACGAAAAGCTGGGGGCGGTGCCCTTTCTGCATTTCAGCGACATGATCCGGGCCGCGCCGCAACTGGCCCGGTTGCAGGCCTGGCGGTCGGTCTATTCCATGGTGGCCCGCCACATCCGGGACGAACGGCTGCGACAGGCATTCAGCTTTCATACGTTGCTGGTCGGGGGAAACCCGTTCTCCACCTCGTCCATCTATGCGCTAATCCACGCGCTGGAACGCAAGGGCGGCGTCTGGTTCGCCAAGGGCGGCACGGGCGCCCTGGTCGCGGGCATGGTCAGGCTGTTCACTGAACTAGGCGGACAGATCCGCCTGAACACCCCCGTGGAACGGATCGAGTCCGAAGGCAACCGCGTCACCGCCCTCCATGCGGGAGGAGAGCGCCACCCCTATGACATGGTGGCCAGCAATGCCGATGTCGTTCACACCTATCGCGCCCTGCTGGGGGACAAGCGGGGCGACCGGCTGGCGTCGCGGCGCCATTCCATGTCGTTGTTCGTGATCTATTTCGGGCTGCGGGGGCTGCGTCCCGAACTGCGCCACCACATGGTCCTGTTCGGCCCGCGCTACAAGGGGTTGATCGACCAGATCTTTTCCGGCCCCGGTCTGGCCGACGACTTTTCGCTGTATCTCCATGCGCCCTCGGTCACGGATGACAGCCTCGCCCCCGAAGGATGCAGCGCCTATTATGTGCTGGCCCCCGTGCCGCATCTGGGCACGGCGGATCCCGACTGGGACCGCATGGCGGTCGCGTATCGAGACCGTATCCTGGATTACCTGGATGCGCGCTATATCCCCGGCCTGCGGCGCGATCTGGTCACGGTGCGGCATTTCTCGCCCTTGGATTTCCGGTCGGAACTGAACGCCCATCTGGGATCGGCCTTTTCCATCGAGCCGATCCTGACCCAGAGCGCGTGGTTCCGCCCCCATAACCGCGACGACCGGTTCGGCAACCTGTATGTCGTGGGCGCCGGAACCCATCCCGGTGCGGGCATCCCCGGCGTGGTCGGATCGGCCGAGGCGACGGCTTCGCTGATGCTGGGCAACCCGGCATGACCGACACGACGCTGGACCAGGCCCGGCATTCCATCGCCGTGGGGTCGAAAAGCTTTGCCATGGCCTCGCGGTTCCTGCCGGGCGGACTGCACGACGACTGCGTGATGCTGTATGCCTGGTGCCGCCATGCCGACGACCTGATCGACGGGCAAGAGGCGGGCTTTGCCGCAGACCGGCCCCACGATCCCGCCGCGCGCCTGGCCGAATTGCGCGATCTGACCCATCGCGCGCTGCGGGGCCACCCCTCTGCGCCGGTCCATGCCGGGCTGGCGCGGGTGGTGGCGGCGCGGGACATTCCGCATCGCCATGTCGATGAACTGCTGGACGGCTTTGCCATGGATGTCACAGGCCGCGTTTATCGGGACATGCCCGACACCCTGGATTATTGCTATCACGTCGCGGGCGTGGTCGGCGTGATGATGGCCCGGATCATGGGCGTGCGCGACGATTCCGTTCTGGATCGGGCCAGTGATCTGGGCCTTGCCTTTCAACTGACCAACATCGCCCGCGACGTGATCGACGATGCCCGCATCGGACGCGTCTATCTGCCGCAGGATCTGCTGGCAGCCCAAGGGATCGACCGGATCGACCCCGATGACATGGATCAGCGCGCGGCCCTGCACCAGATCGCCCTGCGCCTGCTGGACCAGGCCGAACTTTACTATCGCAGCGCAGAATCGGGCATCGCGGCCCTGCCCCGCCGTCCGGCCCTGGCCATTGCCGCGGCCCGCAACATCTACCGCGAGATCGGCGTCAAGCTGCGCCGCATCGGCCCCGCCGCCTGGGACGGGCGGCTGTCCACCACAAAGGCCGAAAAGCTGCGGCTGGCCGGACAGGCACTGGGAACGACGATCCTGAACCCCCGGCGCCGCATCCCGCCGCAGGACAGAGCCGGGCTTTACCTGCGGCCCCGTTAGGAGGCGGCCCCCGACCAGGGAACAGGCCGCGACGCCCGGTCCAGCATCGGATTGAAAATCGCATCGATCATGCCCCGGAACGGGTCAGGGTCCAGGCCCACGCGCACCAGCACCTCGTCCGCCGAGGCCAGCAGCGCGCGACAGCGCCGGAATGCCTCGTCCACGCCGAACACGGCCAGATAGGTTTCCTTGTTCCCGTCCTTGCCGATGTCCTTGCCGATGCTGGCGCTGTCGGCCAGCAGGTCGGCCAGATCGTCGGCGATCTGGAAGGCCTGACCCAGATCCTCGCCGAAGCGGCGCAAAAGGCTGCGCTCCTCGTCGGCGCGTCCGCCCAGGATCGCCCCGGCTTCGACCGCGGCACAGAGCAGCGCACCGGTCTTCAGCGCATTGATCCGGGTGATCCGCTCCAGCGCGCCGCCCTGAACGCCGTCGGCATCCGAAAAGCCGTGCAGGTCCAGTTCCTGCCCAGCGACCAGCCCCTGCCAGCCCATCACGCCCGACAGGATGGCAACCAGCGCATTGCGCTGGACCGCGCCCACATCGGGCAGGCTGTTGGCAAGGGAAATGGCGTGGTTCAAAAGGCCGATGGCCGTCAGGATCGCCGTAGCCTCGCCGAAGGCCGCATGGGTGGTGGGCCTGCCCCGGCGCATCATGGCATTGTCCATGGATGGCAGGTCATCGACGATCAGCGAGGCGGTATGGACCATTTCCAGCGCCACGGCCATATCCAGGACCGCATTGCGGTCGGCGTTGCCACCTGCGACAAGATGAAGCAGGTAGGGCCGCAGCCGCTTGCCGCTGGACATTGCATCGCGCGCGGCCTCGATCAGGCGGGCGGGCGCGGGGGAAAGCTGCGACAGGTGTTCGGCGATCCGCCCGTCGAGCAGACGCACAAAGCCTGCCTGGGCGTCCGAGTGTCGGGCGGCGGCCTGCGGCTTGTCTATCGGCTGCTGGTGCATGAGACTGTCCTTTCATGCTGGCGCTGCGCCGACCGGCACGCTGAATTCATGCAAGGGCTGCCGCAAATGACCCACCCCGATCCGTCACCCGGGACAGACGAAACCAACAGTCTCAAGCTTACCTCGCGCAAAGATCAACATCTGGATGTCGTGCTGGCAGGACAGGCAATGCCGACAGTCACGACCGGGTTGGAAGCGGTTCTGTTCGAACATGTCGCCCTGCCGGAAGTTTCGTGGCACGCCGTCGATTTGTCCACCGCTTTTCTGGGCCGACGGATCGCGGCGCCGGTGATGATCGGGTCGATGACCGGCGGTCCCAGCCGCGCGGGCGCCATCAACCGCACCCTGGCCCAGGTCTGCCAGCACCTTCGCCTGCCCCTGGCGGTGGGATCGCAGCGCGTGATGATCGAGGGCGGCGGCGCGGCCGGTCTGGATACGGGTCTGCGGCGTCTGGCGCCGGACATTCCGATCCTGGCCAATCTCGGGGCGGCGCAGCTCAATCGCGGCTTCGGGCGCGACCAGGCGATGCGCGCCATCGACGCCATCGGCGCATCCGCGCTGATCCTGCACCTGAACCCCCTGCAAGAGGCCGTCCAGCCCGAAGGCGACCGCGACTGGACGGGCCTTGCCGTCCGCATCGGCGCCCTGGCCCGCGACCTGCCGGTGCCGGTCGTCGTGAAAGAGGTCGGCGCGGGTCTGTCGGGCGCGGTGGTGTCCCGCCTGCTGGCCGAGGGGATCACCCATTTCGACGTGGCGGGTGCCGGGGGCACCGACTGGGCACGGGTCGAATCCGCGCGCGCGCCCGACCCCGCCGACGCCCGCGTCGCCGCCTGCTTTGCCGGCTGGGGCATTCCAACCGCCGACGCCATCCGCGCTGCCCGCCGGGCCGCACCGGGGGCCACGGTCATCGGGTCGGGCGGCATCATCACGGGACTTGACGCCGCCCGTGCCCTGCGGCTGGGGGCGGACATGGTGTCGCTGGCGGGGGCCGTGCTGCGGTCCGCACTGGACGGACCCGAGGCCCTGCACGATCAGTTGGACATCGTCCTGCGGCAGTTGCGCACGGCCTGTTTCTGCACCGGCAGCGCCGATCTGGCGGCCCTGCGGCGGGCGCGGCTGCTGCGCGGCGATGGCGCCGCGGACTGACCAGAATGGCCGGACTATGCGCCTGCTGCCTGTTCCAGCGCGGCGATCAGCGCCTGGGCAGGGGGCGCTGGCTCGTCGCCCTCGCGCAGGGAAACCCCGACCGGGCCGCCCAGCAATTCATTGCGGATGGGCAGGATCACCAGGGCGCCCGAATCGATTTCCGGGCGCACGACGCCCTCGGATATGAACCACACGGTATCGGACCGCATCACCACCTCGCGTCCGAAGGCCAGCGAAACGTTTTCATAGGCGGGCTGAGGATCCGTCAGGCCCGCCGAATGCAGCCAGCTTCGCACCGAGGCCGCGATCATCGCACCCGGCGGTGGCAGCATCAGCGGATACAGGCCCAGGTCGCCATGATCCCAGCCGCGCCCCAGCAGCGGATGACCCGGGCGCACCACCGGCACGACACGTTCCCAATACAGGCGGCGGAACCGCAGCCCTTCGATATTGCCGGCAGGGGGCATCCGACCCACCACCAGATCAAGCTGGCCTTCCCGCAGCATGGACAGCAACAGCCAGTTCGGCCCCGTCATCACGTCCAGAATCACATCCGGCCGGGCATCCCGAAACGCCAGGGCAGCGCGCGGCACCAGCCCGGTCGCCGCCGTGGGCAGCACGCCGACATGCAGCCGCACCCGTTCGGGCGGCGGCGACAGCACCAGCCGCTGGGCCCGTTCCAGGTCCATGAGGGCCGTCCCCGCGTGGGTCTGATAGACCCGGCCAGCAGGGGTCAGCGCCAGCCTTCGCCCCGACCTGTCGAACAGCGCCACCCCCAGGATCTGCTCCAGTTCCCGGATGG
The DNA here is from genome assembly GCF_004310345.1 of Paracoccus subflavus. Taxonomy (GTDB): domain Bacteria; phylum Pseudomonadota; class Alphaproteobacteria; order Rhodobacterales; family Rhodobacteraceae; genus Paracoccus; species Paracoccus subflavus. Next base: position 59,293 of record NZ_SISK01000003.1, read on the forward strand.
TCTTGGACGCGGCGGGCTGGCTGACATGCAGCGTTTCGGCCGCCGCCGACAGGCTGCCCAACCGGGCGGTTTCCAGAAAGCAGCGCAGGTGACGCAGACGCAGGTGGGAATGCAACATGAATAACCCCCAGGTTATGGCACTCGTTCAGGATTATAATTTTCATCGCCTGCCCTGTCATGGCAGAAACCGCACAGGAGGACATACAGTGCAAACCATTCCGGCATCCGACATCATCCTGCATATCCGCGACGAAGGACCGCGTGACGGCCGCGTGGTGATGTTCGGCAATTCTCTGGGCACCGACCTGAGGGTCTGGGACGCGCTGCTGCCGCTGCTGCCCGCAGGGTTGCGGATCGTGCGCTATGACAAACGCGGCCATGGCCTGTCGGACGCGACGCCTGCGCCCTATTCCATCGACCGACTGGTTTCCGATGCCGAAGCGGTCTGCGATGGGCTGAGCCTGCGCGACATCACCTTTGTCGGCCTGTCCATCGGCGGGCTGATCGGCCAAGGCTTGGCGGCGACGCGCCCTGAGCTGGTGCGCGCGCTTGTGCTGATGGACACGGCCGCGCAGATCGGGACGGCGCAGATGTGGCAGGACCGGATCGACACGATCAACCGCGACGGCGTGGCGGCCCTGGCGGACCCGATCCTGAAACGCTGGTTCACCCCCCGATTCCGCGACACCAACCCTGAATTTGCCCTGTGGCGCAACATGCTGACCCGAACCTCGGTCGCGGGCTATACGGGCTGCTGCGCGGCGATCGCGGGGGCCGACCTGACCGACAGCACCCGCGCCCTGACCCTGCCGGTGATGGCCATGGCGGGCGATCAGGATGGATCGACCCCGCCCGATCTGGTCCGCGCCACCGCCGCCCTGTGCGGGGCCGATTTCCACCTGATCGCGGATGCGGGCCATATTCCCTGCGTCGAACAGCCCGAAGCGACCGCGAAACTGCTGACCGACTTTCTGAAAAGGACCGCCCCATGATCGACCGTCATGCCCAGGGGATGCTGACCCGCCGCGCGGTCCTGGGCGATGCCCATGTGGACCGGGCCGAAGCCGCGAAATCCGACCTGGACCGGCCGTTCCAGGATCTGATCACCGAAGCGGCCTGGGGCACCGTCTGGTCGTCCGACGCCATCACGAAACGCGAACGCTCGATGCTGACGCTGGCCCTGCTGGCCGCCACCGGCAATTTCGAGGAGATCCCCATGCATATCCGCGCCACCGCCCGCACCGGCGCGACCAGGCGCGACGTGATGGAGGCATTCCAGCACGTCGCCATCTATGCCGGGGTGCCCCGTGCCAACCATGCCATCAAGCTGGCGAAGCAGACCTTTGCCGAGATGGAGGCGGCATCCGAATGACCGATCCTGGCCCGCTGATCCCTCGCAACCGCGAGGCGCACCCGGTTGCGTATTGTCCCGGCTACAAGACATCGGTCGCGCGGTCGCCGAACCTGCCGCTGCTGTCGATGGAATCCGGCCCGTCCGAGGAAACCGGGCCGACCTTCGGCCATTCGACATTCGGCACGCTGGACAACAACCTGATCCTGAACTGGACCAGGGGCGCGGCCCCTGCCGTGGGCGAACGCATCCTGATGCACGGGCGGGTTCTGGATGAAACCGCCCGCCCCGTACCGAACACGCTGGTCGAGATCTGGCAGGCCAATGCGGGCGGGCGATACCGCCACAAGAAGGACAGCTATCTGGCGCCGCTGGATCCGAACTTCGGCGGATGCGGGCGGACGCTGACGGATGACCAGGGCCGGTATCAGTTCCTGACCATTCGTCCCGGCGCCTATCCCTGGCCCAACCGGGGCAACGACTGGCGGCCGATGCACATCCATGTGTCCGTGTTCGGCCACAGCTTCGGGCAGCGCCTCATCACCCAGATGTATTTCGAGGGCGATCCGCTGATCCCGCTGTGTCCCATCGCCGCGACGATCCGCGACCGGTCCCAGCTTGACCGGCTGGTGGCGCCGCTGGACATGGCCCATTCGCGGCCGCTGGATTACCTGGCCTACAAGTTCGACATCGTGCTGCGCGGCCGCCGCCAGTCCATGTTCGAGAACAAGCCCGAGGGGATGTGAGATGGTCCAGCCGCTGAACTGCCTGCCCGAATCCGCGTCGCAGACCGCCGGCCCGTATGTTCATATCGGCCTGATGCCGACCTATGCGGGAAACGCCGGATCTTATGACCACGAGATCGGCGGTTCCCCCATTTCCGACGGCGCGCAGGGCCAGATCATTCGGATCGTAGGATCGGTCTTTGACGGCACCGGCTGGGCGCTGCGCGACGCGCTGATCGAAAGCTGGCAGGCCGACGCGTCGGGCAGGTTTCCCGGACAGGAGGGCGCCGATCCGGCGGTCAGCGGCCATTGCCGCTTTGCCGCCGATGCGGTGACGGGGGAATTCACCCTGCGCACCGTCAAGCCGGGCCGGGTGCCGTCGCGCCACGGGCGGGCCTTCGCGCCACATATCTCGCTGTGGATCGTGGCGCGGGGGATCAACATCGGCCTGCAAACCCGCATCTATTTCGAGGACGAGGACAACGAAGGCGACCCCCTGCTGTCGCGGATCGAACAGCGCCCGCGCGTGGACACGCTGATTGCGAAAAAGACCGACGACGGCACCTACCGCTTTGACATCCGGTTGCAGGGCGACGGAGAGACGGTGTTTCTGGACATCTGACCGCCGGTCGGGATGGTGGCGGCGCGGGGTTCCGCTGCGCCGCTTTCGCAAGGAAAGGGCATCCATGACCGATGTGTTCGACCACCCCTGGCTGGGCGGGCTGTTCGCCGATCCCGACATGGCCGCGCTGTGGTCGCCCGATGCCCAACTGTCGGGGATGCGCGCCTTCGAAGCCGCGTTCAGCCGCGCCCTTGGCCGGGCGGGTCTGGCCGATCACGCCGAAGCCGCCGCGCGGACCATCGAGGGCATGGACGTCGACATGGACGACCTGCGGGCAGGCACCGGACAGGACGGCGTGGTCGTACCGCGGCTGGTCCGGCAAATGAAGGCGCAGGCGGGCAATGTGGCAGGATCGGTCCACAAGGGCGCGACGTCGCAGGACGTCATCGACACGGCCACGGCCATCGCCATGCGGGACACCCTGACACTGATCGACGCGCGCCTTGGGGCGCTGACGGATGCCTTGCAGGCACTGGACGCGCGCTTTGGGACCTGTCCGCTGATGGGACGCACCCGGATGCAGGCGGCGACCGAAATCACCGTGGCCGACCGTGTTGCGCCATGGCTTTTGCCGCTGTCGGACCACCGCGCGCGCCTTGCCGCCGCCCGTCCCCGTGTCGCGCGCCTGCAACTGGGCGGCGCCTCGGGCGACCGCGCGGATCTGGGCGATCGCGCGGATGCTGTGGGGGCGGACATGGCGGCGGCGCTTGGGCTGGAAAACCCGCCCCGCGCCTGGCACGCGATGCGCGACGGGGTGGCGGAATTCGCGGGACTGCTGTCGCTGGTCAGCGGCACCCTGGGCAAGATGGGCCAGGACATCGCCCTGATGGCCCAGCAGGGGATCGGCGAGATTTCCCTGTCGGGCGGCGGCGCGTCGTCGGCCATGGCGCACAAGCAGAACCCGGTTCTGGCCGAACTGCTGGTCACGCTGGCGCGGTTCAACGCCGGGCAGCTTGCCCTGATGCATCAGGCGCTGATCCACGAACAGGAACGGTCCGGCGCGGCCTGGGCGCTGGAATGGATGGTCCTGCCGCAGATGGCGCAGGCCACGGGCCGCGCCCTGACAGCGGCGATCACGCTGGCCGGTCAGGTCCAGCGGATCGGTTCGCCCACAGCCTGATCCTTACGCCGCCTTGGGCATCCGCAGCCCCAGGATCTGCCGCGCCTGCTGCCATGTCGCCACCGGACGGCCATGCCTTTCGGCGATTTCGGCCGTACGGCGCACAAGGGCCGCGTTCGACGGGGCCAGCGTGTTGCGGTCCAGCCGCACGTTGTCCTCGAGCCCCGTGCGGGCATGGCCGCCGGCGCTGACGGCCCATTCGTTCAGCACGATCTGCTTTGGCCCGATCCCTGCCGCGCACCAGGGCGCATCCTCGCCGAACAGCCGCTTGACGGTATAGACATAGTAATCGAACACCTCGCGGTCGGCGGGCATGGCGTTCTTGACCCCCATCACGAACTGCACATAGGGCCGGTCCTTGATCTGGCCCGCCTTCCACATCTCGTGCGCCTTGAGGATATGGGACAGATCGAAGGCCTCGATCTCGGGCTTCACGTCATGGGCCAGCATTTCCGAGGCCAGCCAGTCCACCAGTTCCGGCGGGTTCTCATAGACCCGGTTGGGAAAGTTGTTCGACCCCACCGACAGTGACGCCATGTCGGGCGACAGCGGCAGCATCCCGCCCCGCGCCTGGCCCGCGCCGGACCGCCCGCCGGTGGACAGTTGCACGATCAGGCCGGGGCAGTGCTTTTCCAGCCCCTCCTTCAGCCGGGCAAAGCGGTCCGGGTCGCTGGTGGGCTTTCCCTGGTCATCGCGGACGTGGCAATGGGCGATGCTCGCGCCGGCCTCGAACGCCTCTTGCGTGGATTCGATCTGTTCGGAAATGGTGATCGGCACCGCCGGATTGTTTTCCTTGGTGGGCAAAGACCCGGTGATGGCCACGCAGATGATGCAGGGATTGGTCATGGGATGCCCTCGGCTTGCGAATCTGGCCCGGATCATCGGTGAAAAGCGCCCTAGCTTCCAGAACGGATTGGATATGCTGCGATACCTTTCTTGTCTTTCGGGTCGCAAAAGGGCCAAGAAGGGCGGGCGTCGATCCGCCCTGTTCCACTCTGCCCCCGGAAAGCCCGACCATGACCCCGCTTATCTACATCCTGAACGGCCCCAACCTGAACCTTCTGGGCAAGCGCCAGCCCCAGATCTATGGCCACGAGACGCTGGAGGACGTGGCGCGCGACTGCGCCGCCCTGGCGGCCGATCTGGGGGTCGAGACGCGGTTTCTGCAATCGAACGCCGAGGGCCAGATCATCGACTGGATCCACCAGGCGCGCGAGGACGGGGCCGGCATCGTCATCAATCCGGCGGCCTATACCCATACTTCGGTCGCCATCCTGGATGCGCTGAACGCCTTTGACGGCCCGGTGATCGAGATCCACATCTCGAACGTCCACAAGCGCGAGGCGTTTCGCCACCATTCCTATGTCAGCCTGCGCGCCGACGGTGTCATCGCGGGCTGCGGAACCGAGGGATACCGGCTGGCCCTGCGCCGCGTGGCGACCCTGATCGCGCAGGACTGATCGCGCGGGGCCGGTTACAGGCCCAGCGACAACTGCCGGGGCGGCGGCAGGTCGGACGATTCCAGCGACGACAGCGTCACCCCCAGCAGGCGGATGCCCCTGTCCACCGGAAACAGCGGCTGCAACAGATCCAGTGCGAGGTCACGCAGATCCGCCGCATCGCGGACCGGGCACGACAGGGTGCGGCTGCGGGTGATCTGCCGGAAATCGGCGTATTTCACCTTGAGCGTGACGGTCCGCCCGGTCAGGCGGCGGGCCAGGCAATGCTGCCAGACCTTTTCGGCCAGGGGCAGGATTTCCAGCCGCGCCGCGCAAGGGTCGTGGATGTCGGCGTCAAAGGTATCCTCGGCGCCCACCGACTTGCGGATACGGTGCGGCTCGACCGGGCGGTGGTCGATGCCGCGCGCGATGCGGTGATACCATTCCCCCGACTTGCCGAAATGCTGGCGCAGGAATTCGGGCGGCCGGTCGCGCAGGTCGGCGCCCGTGACGATGCCCAGCCGCTCCATCCTGGTCGCCGTGGCGGGGCCGATGCCATGGAATTTCCTGACCGGCAGCGCCGCCACGAATTCCGCACCCCGCGCCGGGGTGATGACCGCCTGCCCGTTCGGCTTGTTCAGATCGCTGGCCAGTTTCGCCAGAAACTTGTTGTAGGAAATCCCGGCCGAGGCGTTCAGCCCCGTCACCTGCCGGATGCGGTCGCGGATCATCAGGGCGATGGACGTGGCGGCGGGGATGGCCTGCTTGTTTTCGGTCACGTCCAGATAGGCCTCGTCCAGCGACAACGGCTCGATCAGGTCGGTGTGTTCGGCAAATACCGCGCGGATCTGGGCCGACACGGCGCGATACACCTCGAACCGGGGCCTGACGAAGATCAGGTCTGGACAGCGCCGTTTCGCCGTGACCGAAGCCATGGCCGAATGGACGCCGAAGGCGCGTGCTTCATAGCTGGCGGCGGCCACCACGCCGCGCGCGGCCGATCCGCCGACAGCCACCGGCCTGCCCCGCAGCGCCGGATCGTCGCGCTGCTCGACCGAAGCGTAAAAGGCATCCATGTCCACATGGATGATCTTGCGCAGCGGTCGCTCGGGGTCGTGGGGATCGGCCATGGTCTGTCACATGCAACGGGCGGCGGCAGTCTAGCCGCCTGTCGGGCAGAAACAAAGCCGGAACATGGCACGGCGTTGCAGACGGGCCATCTTTCGGACCCTGCAACCAAAACGTCCTGCCGCCGTTTTCGCAAAGAGAGTGACAGGAGACCGTCATGGCACCCTTATCATGGTCCGATGCTCCAAAGGTCAACAAGGGCCTGACTTGGGGTCCGCCGGGCGAACGCTGGGTGCATCTGTGCATCGACATGCAGCGGCTGTTCGACCAAGGCTCGCCCTGGGCCGTTGACTGGATGCGGGCCGTGTTGCCGCAGGTCTGCCGGTTGGTCGAGGCGGCGCCGCGTCGCACCGTCTTCACCCGCTTCATTCCGCCCCGGTCGCTGGACGACGCGCCTGGCGCCTGGCGGCGGTATTACGGGAACTGGCCACAGGTTCTTCAGGACAATCTGGACCCGGACATGCTGCGGCTGCTGCCGGAACTGGAGCTGCACCTTCCCGAGGCCCGCATCCACGACAAGGCCGTCTATTCGCCCTGGCTGGACGGCGGCCTGCACCGGATGCTGCAGGCCGACCGCATCGACACCCTGATCCTGTCGGGCGGGGAAACCGATGTTTGCCTGCTGGCCGCGGTGGTGGGCGCGGTCGATCTGGGATATCGGGTGATCGTGGCATCCGACGCCGTTTGTTCGTCATCGGACGACACGCATGACGCCGCGATGGAAATCTATGCCAAGCGGCTGGGCCAGCAGATCGAGATGGCAGACACCCCCGAAATCATCGCGGCCCTGGCCTAGTCCGCATTCCGGCATTGCAGGCGTTCGGCGAACTGGCGAAAGGTCTCGGCGATTGCCAGTTCTACCTCCAGCCCCTCGACGATGACGGCACCGGGGTCTTCCTGACCGTCATGCAGAACCTGCCGGGCCGTCAGCCAGTCGCAGACGGCTTGAAGACCCTGTGCGTCCAGAAGCCCCGGCAGGGCGTCGATCAGCTTGGTGCAGGCGATCACCTGCGGATCGCTTTCTGACCGCATCATGGCATCAGTAACCGCCCGGCGGATCGCTGGCCGGAAAGGATTCGTCCAGCGCCTCGTCCACCCGGTCCCACTGACGGGGCGGCGCCCTCATCTCGCGCGTGCCGGCGGACCGGACATAGCGATTGTTTTTCTGGTCTGCATCCCGGTCGGACATGGCCTTGGCCACCAATCCGGCCACCAACATCAGCGCGCCGCCCGCAATTAGAATGTCGCAATTTCGCATGGTTCTGCTCCGTTCCAGATGACGGCCAAACGATACGGCGGGCGCTGTTGTTCCACCGCGCAGGCGGTTGATTTTTGATCCAATCCTCCAAACCATGGAAACCCTTTCCCGTGGCGGTGGTTCTGCTTGGGCATTCCGTCACACGGCGGTCATCCATCCGATCCCACGAGGCCCGCAATGCGCGACTATCCCAAGCCCCCGTTTCCCGAACAGCAGCAGGATCTGCCGGGAAGTTTCGCCAGGATGGACCCGGTGCCCGACCACGGCGAGGAAAGCTGGCGCGGCGCGAACCGGCTGGACGGGATGAAGGCGATCATCACCGGCGGCGACAGCGGCATCGGTCGCGCGGTTGCCATCGCCTTTGCACGCGAGGGGGCCGATGTGGCGCTGTCCTATCTGGACGAAACCGAGGATGCGAAATCCACCGCGCAACTGATCCGCGACGCGGGTCGGCAATGCCTGGTCTTTCCGGGCGACATCGCCGATCCCGATCATTGCCGCAGGATCGTGTCGGACACGGCCGAAGCGTTCGGCGGCATCGACATCCTGGTCAACAACGCCGCGCATCAAAGGACATTCGACCGGATCGAGGACATTCCCGATGAGGAATGGCGCAAGACCTTTGCCGTCAACATCGACGCGATGTTCCACCTGACCAAAGCCGCCGTCCCGCACATGAAAAAGGGCGGGTCGATCATCAATACCGCGTCCATCAATGCCGATGACCCCAGCCCCAACCTGCTGGCCTATGCCACGACCAAGGGTGCGATCCAGAATTTCACCATGGGCCTTGCGCAGATGCTGGCCGAACGGGGAATCCGCGCCAATGTCGTCGCGCCCGGCCCGGTCTGGACGCCCCTGATTCCCGCCAGCATGGACCCCGAAAAGGTGTCGAAGTTCGGCGAGAACTATCCCATGAAGCGGCCCGCCCAGCCGGTCGAGCTTGCCTCGGCCTATGTGATGCTGGCCGAACCGATGTCCAGCTATGTCTCGGGGGCGACGATTGCCGTCACCGGCGGCAAGCCGATGATATGACGGCCATGGGGCAGGGCTGGGGCGGTTCGTGGCACGGCGGCGACTGGACGGCGCGGATATGGGCGCCCGATGCCCGAAAGGTCGGGTTGATCCTGGACGACCGCGAAGTTCCAATGACCGGACAACCGGACGGTTTCTGGGCCGCCAGCGTCCCTGCCCGGGTCGGCAGCCGGTATCTGTTCCGGGTCGATGGGCAGGACATCCCCGACCCGGCATCGCGGCTGCAATCAGGGGATGTGCATTCGCCATCGGTCGTGACACGGCCCCGCAGTCCCCGGTCCGGATGGCAGGGCCGCGACTGGTCAGAGGCTGCGATCTACGAGCTGCACCTGGGCACCTTCACGCCCGAGGGGACGCTGGCCGCGGCGGCGGGCCGGCTGGCAGATCTGGCGGGCCTTGGGATCACGGCCATCGAAATCATGCCGGTCGGTCAGTTTCCGGGAACGCGCGGCTGGGGTTATGACGGGGTTCTGCCCTTTGCGCTGCATCCTGCCTATGGCAGCCCCGACGACCTGCACGATTTTGTCGATCATGCCCACTCGCTGGGGCTGATGGTATTCCTTGATCTGGTGATGAACCATTTCGGCCCCGAGGGCGCCTATCTGCATCTGGGCGCGCCCCGGTTCTTTGACGAAACCCGCCACACCCCCTGGGGCGCGGCCATCGACTTTTCGCAACCCGCCGTGCGCGAGTTCTGGACCCAGTGCGGGGAATACTGGGTCGGCGAATACGGTTTGGACGGGCTGCGGCTGGATGCGGTCCATCAGATCACCGGCCCCGGCGCCGACGATTTCCTGCGGCAATTCGCCCCGCGCATCCGCGCCGTGGACCCGTCCCGTCCCATCCATCTGATCGTCGAGGACGAGCGAAACGAACCCCATCTGCGCCAGGCCGGTTTCGACGCCGCCTGGAACGACGATTTCCACCATGCCGTCCACGTGCATCTGACCGGCGAGGCCGATGGCTATTACGCCAGTTTTGCCGACGATCCCTTTGCCGATCTGTGCCTTGCGCTGGAACGCGGCCATGTCGAGGAAGGCCAGGATCGGCCCGGCCGCGACGGACCGCGCGGACAGTCCTGCGGGCACCTGCCCCCCACGGCCTTTGTCAATGCGACGCAGACCCACGACCAGGTCGGCAACCGCGCCTTGGGCGAACGCCTGCTGTCGCTGGCCCATACCGATGCGGTCAGGACGGCCTATGCCCTGCTGCTGGTGGCGCCCTATGTCCCGATGATCTTCATGGGCGAGGAACGGGGCGCGACCACGCCGTTCCTGTTCTGTGCCGACTTTTCCGGCGATCTGGCGGACGCCATCCGCAAGGGCCGCGCCGCCGAATTCGCGGGCATCGCAACCCTGGGGGCCGGGGTGCCCGACCCCCTGTCGCCCGATACCTTTGCCCGGTCGCGCCTGGACTGGTCCGATACATCCGAGGCCCGCGACTGGCAGGACCTGACGCGACGCGCCTTGCGATTCCGGTCGGACCATGTGGTGCCCTTGCTGAAAAGCGGCCGCAGCGGCCCGGCCAGCGTGACCCGGATCGGCCCATCTGCATTGCAGGCAAGCTGGCCGTTCCAGACCGGAACGCTGGATCTGTGGCTGTCGCTGGGGCGGGCCGAACCCGGCCTGAACGCCCCGCCCGACACCGCCTTCGCCCTTGGCCGACCAAGCCAGGATCCCTTTGCCCTTTCCGCCACCACAAGGTCCGCATGATTCCCGACATCCCCTTGGCGACCTATCGTATCCAGTTGCGCGACGGCGTGGATTTTGCACGGGCCAGGGCCCTGCTGCCCTATCTGCAAGGTCTTGGCGTCTCGCACCTGTATCTGTCGCCGGTGTTTCTGGCATCGATGGGATCGACGCACGGATACGACATCATCGACCCGACCCGGATCGACCCGGTGCTGGGCGGGCACGAGGGGTTCGCGGATCTGGCCCGCGCCGCGCAGGCGCAGGGCATTGGCATCATTCTGGACATCGTGCCCAACCACACGGCCTTCACGCTGGAAAACCCATGGCTGCTGGACGTGCTGCGCCATGGCCGGGACAGCCGCTATGCCCGGCATTTCGACATCGACTGGGACGCAGGCCCCCTGGTGCTGCCGTTTCTGCCCGAACCGTTCGAAAAGATGCTGGCCGACAATGCCTTCACGGTCGCCGATGGGGAATGGCGGTTCGGCGATGCCGCTGTGCCGCTGGCCGATGACGACACCGACGCCTCGGACCTGCGCGCCCTGCATGACCGCCAGCACTGGCGGCTGGTCCATTCCGAGATGGAACGCGACGGCATCACCCACCGGCGGTTCTTCAACGTCACCAGCCTGATCGGGATGCGGGTCGAGGATCGGGCCGTGTTCGACGACACCCATGCGCTGATCTTCGATCTGGTCCGGTCCGGTCTGGTCCAGGGGTTGCGGGTCGACCATATCGACGGGCTGGCCGATCCCCAGACTTATCTGCGCTGGCTGGCCGAAGAACTGCCGGACACGCCGGTCTGGGTGGAAAAGATCCTGGTGGGCCACGAAACCCTGCAGCCCGACTGGGCCACGGTCGGCACCACCGGATACGAGGCCGCGCGCCTGATCGCCCGGCTGCTGACCGATCCGGGGGGCATCGAGACCCTTGACGGGCTGTGGCGCCGGGCGACGGGCATCGACACCGATTTCCGGTCGGAACTGCGGCAGGCCAAGCTGGACGTTCTGGACAACGAACTGGCGGCGGAACGGCGGCAGTTGCGCGAGATGGCGGCGGCCGCCACTCAGGGCTCTCCCGTAGCCGAGCCGGGACCCGAATCGCTGCGCGAGGCCATTACCGCGCTGCTGGTCGCGATGCCGCGTTACCGCACCTATGTCACCGACACGGCCCGCCCCGAGGATCGCGACCTGCTGCGCGCCATGGCCGACGAGGCGGCCCAGGGACTGCGCAGCCGGGCGGTCGTGGACCTTCTGGTCGACCTGATGGTCGATCCCTGCACGGATGCGGCCCGTGGGCTGGTCCGGCGGTTCCAGCAGGTATCGGGTGCCCTGCTGGCCAAGGCGCAGGAGGATACGGCAGGCTTTCGCTGGACGCGTTATCTGCCCGCCAACGAGGTTGGCGCCGAACCCGACGAACCATGCGTCGATCCCGTCGAGGCCAACGATTTCCTGGCCCGGCGCCGCCCGTCCGACATGACGCTGGTTTCGACGCACGATACCAAACGATCCGGCGATTCGCGGATGCGCCTTGTCGCCATCAGCCATCTTCCGGACGCCTTCGGGACGCTTTACGACGCGGCCTGTGCCCTGCCCTCGGCCAAGGGGGTCGAGCCGCGCTGGCGGTGGTATGTGGTCCAGTCGGCCCTGGCGATCTGGAACGGGGATGTGGACCATACGGCGGACCGGCTGGGACTGCACATCGAAAAGGCCATGCGCGAGGCCAAGCTGACCAGCTTCTGGTCCAATCCCGACCTTGCGGCCGAGGATGCCACCAAGACCTTTGCCCGCGACCTGCTGGGCCGCTGGGCCGCCGCGCCGGACAGCACCCTTGCGGCGCTGATCGACCGGGGCGAGGCGCTGTCGTTTGCCCAGCTTGCGTTGCAGATGCTGATGCCCGGCTTTCCCGACATCTATCGCGGCGACGAGGGCGGATTGTTGTCCCTGACCGATCCCGACAATCGCCTGCCGGTGGACTGGGACACGCTTTCCGCGCCGCCCGATGCCGGGGGCAAGCTGCACTGGACCCGGCAACTGCTGGCGCTGCGGCGCCAACATGCCGGTTTCCTGGAGCAGGCCGATGCGGTCGTGCAGGCCGATGCGCAAGGACTGCGGCTGGTGCGCCGCCAGGGGGACCGGCGGATCGTTGCCACCTTCGCCCGCAAGGGTCAGGACGATGACCGCGGCCAGATCACCCGTGCCTTTGCCGACGGCAGCCGGGTATCCGTCGCCGTGGAAACCATGTCCGGGACCGTGGATATTCACGACCGGAAGGAACAAAGCCCTGCGGCATCGGTTCCGGGGGCAGACCTGCCCCTGGGGCAGATCGTCCCATGAAAGGAACGCGCCGGTGACATTCCGTTGCACCCACCCTGCCGCCTGTCGATCCCGGGCAGTCCTGCCCTGCCCCATCATCCCTGAGGTTTCCGGATGCGCGACATGAAGGACGCCCCCACCTTTGACCCGAGCGTCATGCGCCCCGACATCCTGGGCGCCGAATTCCTGGGCGAGGGCACGAATTTCGCGCTGTTCTCGGATCACGCCACGCGGGTCGAACTGTGCCTGTTCGACGACAGCGGCCAGAACGAGCTGCACCGGCTGGACCTGCCGGAAATGGAGGGCGGCATCTGGTTCGGCTACTTGCCAGGCATCGCGCCGGGTCAGGTCTATGGCTATCGCGTCCATGGTCCCCATGCCCCCGAACAGGGCCACCGCTTCAACCACAACAAGCTGCTGCTGGACCCCTATGCCCGCGAACTGCGCGGCCAGATTCGCTGGAACGATGCCCTGCACGGTTACGAGGTCGGGCAAGACGACCTCAGCTTCGACACCCGCGACAGCGCGCCCTTCATGCCCAAGGCTGTGGTGGTCGATACCAAGTTCGACTGGGACACCGACCGCGCCATCCGCAAGCCCTGGCAGAACAGCGTCGTCTATGAAGCGCATGTCAAGGGCCTGACGCAGTTGCACCCCGATGTCCCCGAGGCCGATCGGGGAACGTTCCAGGGCCTGGCCTGCGACGCCATGATCGAACACCTGCACCGGATCGGCGTGACGGCGGTCGAACTGCTGCCGATCCATGCCTTTGCCAATGACCGGTTCCTGGTCGAACGGGGGTTGTCGAACTATTGGGGCTATTCGACGCTGTCCTTTTTCGCGCCCCACGCCCCCTATCTGAAATCGGGTCAGATCCGCGAAGTGAAGGAAGCGATCCGGCGTCTGCACAAGGCCGGGATCGAGGTGATCCTGGACGTGGTATACAACCACACCGCCGAGGGGAACGAACTGGGCCAGACCATGTCGTTCCGCGGCATCGACAATGCGTCCTATTACCTGCTGGCGCCCGACAATCCCCGCCACGGGTTCGACACCACCGGCACCGGGAATACGCTGAACGTGGCGCATCCCATGGTGCTGCGCATGGTCATGGACAGCCTGCGCTATTGGGTCGAGGCGATGCATGTGGACGGGTTCCGCTTTGATCTGGCCTCGACGCTGGGACGCGAGACGCAGGGGTTCGAACGCGACGGATCGTTCTTCAACGCCATCCGGCAGGATCCGGTGCTGTCGGGCGTCAAGCTGATCGCGGAACCCTGGGACATCGGCGAAGGCGGCTATCAGGTGGGCGGATACCGCTGGCCGTTCCGCGAATGGAACGACAAGTTCCGCGACGACACGCGCGCCTTCTGGCGCCGCGACCCCGGACTGGTGCCCGCCATGTCAGAGCGGCTTTCGGGATCGCCGGTGCAGTTCAACCACAGCCACCGGCCCGCCACCTCGAGCGTGAATTTCGTGGCCGCCCATGACGGCTTCACCCTGTGGGATACGGTCAGTTTCAACGACAAGCACAACGAGGCGAACGGAGAGGACAACCGCGACGGCCACGACCACAACCTGTCCGACAACATGGGCGCCGAAGGCCCCACCGACGATTCAGGCATCGTCACGGCACGGGTGCGGCGGGTCCGCGCGATGCTGGCCACCGTCGCGCTGAGCCAGGGCGTGCCCATGATCCTGGCGGGTGACGAATTCGGCAACAGCCAGGACGGCAACAACAACGCCTATTGCCAGGACAACGAGATCGCCTGGCTGGACTGGTCCTCGGCGCGCAAGGACCTGATCGACGCCTTTGCCGCGCTGACGGCCTTTCGCCAGGAAGTGTCCCTGTCTCAGTCGCGCTTTGGCGCCGCACCCGCCGATGCGTCCGAACGGCAGGCCGCGATCGAATGGCTGCACCCGCGGGGTGGCGCCATGGAGGAAGGCGACTGGCAGGATGGCGAATTGCGCTGCTTCGGCCTGCGGCAGGTCTTGCCAAACGGAGCGGATGTGCTGATCGTGGTGAATGCGGGCGAGGATGCGGAATTTGCCCTGCCCGAGGGCGAATGGCATCTGCGCATCGACACCTCGGCCGACGAGGTGGCGCAGGACAGTCCTGCCCAGGGGGTCGTGCCGGTGCCGTGGCAGGCCGTTCTGGCGTTGACCCGATGACACATGAAGGGACCATAGCAAGGAGGATGGACATGGACCAGAACCACCCGGATCAGGACCGTCAAGAGCGCATCAGGCAGCGTGCCCATGAAATCTGGGAAAGCGAAGGCCGCCCCGAGGGGCGCGAGGCCGACCATTGGTCCCGCGCCGAACAGGAGCTGCGCAACCGCATGGGCGATGACCGCCCGTCGGGCGACGGCACCGACCAGCCGGAGCTTTCGCAAATCCCTGAGAAACCAAAGCGCAGCCGCAAGGCGGCGGGCGATACGGCCCCGGCCCCCAAATCGCCCCGAGCCAGCAGAACCGCCAAGGGCAAGTCTGACGACAAGGCCCCTCAGGAACAACCGATCGACAGCTTCAACGACGGTCCCTGAACCGCCCGAGGGTCATTCCCCCGCGAGAGCCTTTTCCAGTTCGGGCAGAAAGCGGTTGGTGTAATCCTCGCGGATCAGCGGCCCTGCGTGGCGGTAAAGCACCCGCCCCTCGCCGTCGATGATAAAGGTCTCGGGCGGGGCGGTGACGCCCCAGTCGATGGCCCCACGTCCCTTCGGGTCGGTGGCGATCGCGGCATAGGGATCGCCGCCCTCGGCCAGAAAGGCCAGGGCGTTATCCTCAATATCCCGCAGGTTGACGCCATAAACGGGCATGTCCTGGGCCAGATCCATCAGGGTGGGATGCTCCGCCCGGCAGGGGGGGCACCAACTGGCCCAGAAATTGACCAGTTTGACACCGGGCTGGCGCAACAGTTCGTCGGTCAATGGGGTCTTGCCGGGCAGTGCGGTTTGCGGCAACGCCGGCGCCTCGCGCCCGATCATGGCCGAGGGCAGGCCGCCGGGATCCTCGCGCCCCATGCCCCACAGAAAAACGGCAGCCAGCGCGGCGAATGCCAGCGGCGGCACGGCGACAAGCGGTGAAATCCTAGCCACGGTTTTCCTGCCTTTCCAGATCGCGGCGGGCGCGCAGATTCGCGGCCAGGGTTTGCCAGATCAGCCCCCCCAGCACGGCCAGCGACAGGCCATAGGCGCCCAACACCGCGCCTGCGTATTTGCCAAGTTCGATCATGCGCGCAATTCCCTTGCCTGCAGCGCCGCCAGGCGCCGCCTGCGAATTTCGGTCCGGGTGCGGACCAGCATCAGGGCCAGGAACAGCAGCCCGAACCCCAGCATCGTCAGATACAGGGGATAGCGGTACACCGCGCTCATCCGTTCGCCGGACTGGACCGACAGGCTGGCGCCCTGGTGCAGGCCCTGGTTCCAGAACAGCACCGCATAACGCGACAGCAGCGCAAAGACCGAACCCACCAGGCACAACACGGCGGTCAGATCGGCGGCGCTGTCGGGATCCTCGACGGCAGACCACAGCGCAATATAGCCGATATAGAACAGCAGCAGGATCAGGAAACTGGTCAGCCGCGGATCCCATTCCCACCATGTCCCCCACATCGGCTGACCCCAGACCGCGCCGGTGATCAGCCCGATCAAGGTCATCACCGCGCCGATGGGCGCGGCGGCCTTGGCGGCAAGGGCACTGACATGGTGACGGCGGATCAGCCAGATCAGGCTGGCCGCCAGCATCATCACCCAGATGTTGATCGCCATCATCGCGGCAGGAACGTGCAGGAAGACGATCTTGACGGTGGACCCCTGCCGGTAATCATCGGGCGTCAGGAAGCCCCAGGCCAGACCCGTCACCGTGCAGACGGCCGCCCCCGCCCCGATCCATGGCAGGATCGCGCCCGAAGTGCGCATGAATTTGACGGGGTTGGCGTATTCCCAGATCGACATGACTTTCCCCTAGCGCCCGATTGGCCGCGGCTCAAGGCGCATCACCGCAGATTGACCCGCAGCGCGGCGGCTGCGGCAAAAGGTATCACGGCCAGAACCCCCGCCGTGATGCCCGCCAGAAACAGCAGGGGGGTCGCGGCATCGCCGCCCTGCTGCCCGCGGCGGATCATCTCGGTCCCGAAGATCAGCGTCGGAATATAGAGCGGCAGGACCAGAAGGGACAGCAACAGCCCCCCGCGCCGCAGGCCCACGGTGACGGCCGCCCCAAAGGCCCCCAGCATCGACAGCGCAGGCGTTCCCACCAGCAGCGAGACCAAGAGCGACGGGATCGCACCGGCCGGCAGGTGCAGCAGGATGCCGAACAGGGGCGCGGCCACGATCAGCGGCAGGCCGGTGGTGATCCAGTGCGCAAGCGCCTTGATCGCCACCGCCCCCTCCAGCGGCAGGGGCGATGTCGCCAGCAGATCCAGGCTGCCATCCTCGTGATCCAGGGCAAAGATGCGGTCCAGCGACAACAGGCAGGCCAGAAGCGCGCCCAGCCACAGGATCCCCGGCGCGATGGGTTGCAGGGCGCCGCTGTCGGGTCCGACGCCGAAAGGCACAAGCGAACACAGGATCAGAAAGAACGCCACGCCAAGGCCAAAGCCGCCCCCTGCCCGGACAGCCAGCCGCAGGTCGCGGCGCAACAGGGCGATCATGCGAAAGCCTCGTTGAAGCCGGCGGGCCGGGACGGGGTGATACCCTGGGCGCGAAAGGGTGTCAGGTCCAGGATCCGGGCATCAAGACCCAGGTCGATATGGGTGGCGATCAGCGCCGCCCCCCCTTCAGACAAATGGCCACGCATCATGTCGGCAAAGCGGAGGACCGAGGCCGCGTCCAGCGATACCGTGGGTTCGTCAAGCACCCACAGGGGACGCCGTGCGACCAGCAGCCGCGCCAATCCCAGCCGCCGCTTCTGGCCTGCCGACAGCGCGGCAGCCGGGCGGTCGGCCAGCGGTTCCAGGGCCATGGCCGACAGGGCCGCCTCGATACCGCCGCCGCCAAAGACCTGCGCCCAGAACGCCAGGTTCTCGGCCACGCTCAGCGCGCCCTTCAGGCCATCGGCATGGGCCGCATAGGCCACCGCATCCTCGGCCATCTCGATCCCGCCCCCGACGGGCGGTTGAAGGCCCGCGATCGTCCGCAGCAGGGTGGTCTTGCCAATGCCGTTGGGGCCGCGCAGGATCAGGGCCTGTCCGGGCGCCAGACTGAAAGATACCCCCTCGACCGTCCGCAAGCCGCCGCGCGCGACGACAAGATCGTGGACGGCCAGCAGCGTCACAGCGGCAAAAGCGCGCAGGCGACGCGGCGGCCTTCGGAAAGCGTGACGTTGTATGTCCGCGCCGCCGTAGGCGAGGACATGGATTCGACCGCCACGCCCGCCTCGCGCAGCGCAGCCACCAGTCCGGTGGGGGCATGGGCGACCTCTGCCCCCATGCCGATGAACAGCACGTCGATCTGTCCCGCCAGCGCCAGCAGTGGCGCTTGATCCTCAAGCCCGCCCCAGGCGACGCCGCCCGCCGCCGTGACAAGGACCGGTCCATGAATCACCGTCCGGCCCATGCGGAAAAAGCCGGGACCATAGCCCTCGACTGCCGTGGCCCCGCCGAAATCCGTAGGCTTCATCTTCATCAGGGGCGTTCCGCATTCTCGAACGGGGAAGCGGCCAGCTTGGGATCCTTCTTCGACCAGTCTCGCTTGACGCCCAGCCACAGCACGATGTTCTTGGCGACATACAGGGTCGAGTAGCAGCCGACGACCACCCCGAACAGCATGGCGATGATGAAGTCGCGGATCACGTCGCCGCCAAACACCAGCATCGCAGTCAGCGCAAGGGCGGTGGTCACGGCGGTCATGAGGGTGCGTGACAGCGTCTCGTTGGCGGTCAGGTTCATCAGGTCGATCAGGGGCCGGGTCTTGTATTTCATCAGGTTTTCCCGCAACCGGTCGAAGACAACCACCGTGTCGTTGCAGGAAAAGCCCAGCGTGGTCAGCAGCGCCGCGATGGTGGTCAGGTCGAATTTCAACTGGAACAGCGCGAACAGGCCGACCGTCAGCAATACGTCGTGGATCAGCGACACGACCGCGCCGATCGCGAACTGCCATTCGAAGCGCAGCCAGATATAGGCCATGATCCCCAGGCAGGCCGCGCCCACGGCATAGAAGGCGGTCTTGATCAGCTCGGCCGACACCTTGGGGCCGACCGATTCCACCGCCGCAAAGGTGATCTGCGGGTCCACCTGCCGAAGCGCGTCCTGAATCTGGTTCAACTGCTCGGCGGACACCGATCCGGTTTCGTCGGTGGTGCCGATGCGGATCATGGCGACATGCCGGTCCTGGCCAAAGCCGGGATCGAAGACCTCGGTGATGGCCAGGTCGCTGAAGCCCATGTCGTCCAGGGCGTTGCGGTAATCGCCAACCTCGAAGGCGGTGGGGCTTTCGGTGCGGATGGTGGTGCCGCCCTTGAAATCGATGCCGAAGTTCAATCCCATCGTAAAGATCAGCAAAAGAGAGCCGATCATCGCCGCCATGGACATCCCGAAGGTCAGCCATTGCCAGCGGAAAAAGTCGATGCGGGTGTTGTCGGGGACAAGTTTCAGACGGAATGCCATAGCGGTCCCCTTACAGGATCAGGTCTTTGGGCTTGCGCCATTCCAGCCACCACACAATCATCAGCCGCGTCAGGAACAGCGCGGTAAAGACCGAGGTGACAAGGCCGATGGTGAGCGTCACGGCAAAGCCCTTGACCGGACCTGACCCCAGAAAGAACATCACCGCCGCCGCGATGAATGACGTGACGTTGGCGTCGATGATCGCGCTCATCGCCTCGTTGAAGCCGTCGGCGATGGCCTTGGCCACGCGCTTGCCAGCGCGCAGTTCCTCGCGGATGCGTTCATAGATGATGACATTGGCATCGACCGCCGTGCCGACCGTCAGCACGATCCCGGCAATGCCCGGCAGCGTCAGCGTGGCCCCCATGACCGACATGATCGACAGGATCAGAATCACATTCAGGATCACCGAGACGGACGCAAAGATCCCGAACAGCCCGTAACTGGCGGTCATATAGGCAACCACCGCCAGCGTCGCGATGACGGCCGATACCCGCCCCGCATCGATGCTGTCCTGGCCCAGTTCCGGGCCGATGGTGCGCTCCTCGAGGAATTCCAGTTGGGCAGGCAAGGCGCCTGCGCGCAGCAGCACCGCCAGGCGGTTCGCCTCGTCGAAATCCATCGACCCGGAAATCTGGCCCGATCCCCCCGGAATGGCCGAGCGGATCACCGGGGCCGAGATCACCTCGTTGTCCAGAACGATGGCAAATGGCTGGCCGATATTGTTGGCGGTGTATTCGCCGAACTTGCGGGCCCCGGTCGGATTGAAGCGGAAATCGACCGCCGGCATCCCGTTCTGGTCGGTGGCGGGCATGGCATCGGTCAGTTCCTCGCCGGTGACGACCGGGCTTTCCTCGAGCGTGTAGAACAGGCCGTCGCCCTCGGCCGAGGGCAGCACCACCTGCCCGATGTCCGGGCGGGCGTCCGGATTGGTGCCGGTGGACACGACCGGGTTGAAGGTCAGCTTGGCGGTGGTGCCGATCAGCGCCTTGAGTTCCTCGGCCGAACCGATGCCCGGCACCTGGATCAGGATGCGGTCCGCGCCCTGGCGCACGATGGTCGGCTCGCGCGTGCCCACCTCATCGACGCGGCGGCGGATGATTTCAACGCTTTGCTGGACGGTGCGGTCGTCGGTGGCAGCCTTTTCGGCGTCAGACATCTGGATGGTGATGGCGTTGCCGGCCTGCTGGATCGCCAGGCTTTGCTGGCCCGCACCGGTCAGGGTGGTGACAGGCGTGGAAAAGCCGCGCACGATCTCAAGCGCGCGGGCCATGCCGTCGGCGTTCTCGATCTCGATGCGCAGGGTGCCATCGGGCGAGGGCACGCGTCGGACTGCGCCAAGCGTCGCGCGTTCGTCGGCCAGCGCCCGGCGCAGTTCGGGCCACAGGGCATCCATGCGCGCCTTGTGGACATCGGCCACGCGAACCTCGCCCAGCAGATGCGCACCACCACGCAGGTCAAGGCCAAGCGCCACGACCGAACTGGGCAGCCAATCGGGCCAGGCATCGCGCGCGGCGGCCAGTTCGGGGGTCTCGACGCCGGTGCGCTCGATCTCGGCTACGGCGTCGTTGTGGGATTCGACCTTGCCATAGAACAGGTTCGGCGCGGCAAAGGCCAGGCCGATCAGGCACAGCCCGACGATCAGGATACGTTTCCAGCGGTCGATCTGAAGCATCTGCGCCAAGGCCCTCGGAGTGTTTTGAGTGTCGCCGGATCAGGCGTTCGCGGCGACCGGTTCGGTGCGGCTGACGACCTGGGCCACGGTACCCCGCACCACGCGCACGCGCACGCCGTTCGCGATCTCGACCTCAAGCTCGTCGTCGCGGACAGAAGCAACCTTGCCGATGATGCCGCCCTGGGTGACGATCTGATCGCCCTTCTTCAGCGCCGCAACCATCTCTCGGTGCTGCTTCGCACGCTTCTGCTGGGGACGGATCATGAGGAAATACATGATCGCGAAGATCAGGATCAGGGGAATGAACTGCGCAAAGGCGGCACCTGCGCCCGGAGCGGCAGCAGTGGCCTGGGCATAGGCGGGTGTCACGAACATGGGCTATCCTTTTTCGGCTGTCACGGCGGCGAAGCCCGCCCGAATTGGCGCGCAACCTATCGCCGCCGCCCGGCCTTGGCAAGAAAGCCACGGGCCATGGCGGGACACAGAGGCAAACAGGATCGTGATCGTCCTGATGCACAGTCGGAAGCACCAGCCGCGCAGCCCCCGCTATCCGGGCGGTCTTTTTCAGGATCGCTCCCGGACCACCCGTGCGGTAATGGACGGTCCCCGGGACGAACGCGTGTGGTCGTCAGCGCGTCACCGGCTGCCCGCGTTCGACCAGCCGGGCGAAGAAGCTGGACCCGATGGGCAGAATGGCATCGTTGAAATCATAGGCCGGGTGATGGACGCCCGCCGTATTCCCCTGGCCGATGAACAGATAGCAGCCCGGTCGCGTGTTCAGCATATAGCTGAAATCCTCGGCCCCCATCTCGCGCCCGGCGTCGGCGGACACATGGGCGTCGCCGACAATCTCTCGGGCCACAGTGGCGGCAAAGGCGGCCTGGCCCGGGTCGTTGACCGTGGCCGGATACCCTTCGATGTAATCCAGCCGGATCGTCACGTCATAGGCCGCACCCTGTCCGTCGCAGATCTGGGCCATCCGGCGGCGCACCATCTCGCGGACATGGGGTTCGAAGGTGCGCACCGTGCCGCAGATCCATGCCGTATCGGGAACGATGTTGTCGGCGCTGCCCGCGTGGATCTGCGTGACCGACAGCACCAGATCGTCCAGGGCATAGTGGTTCCGGCTGGAAATCGTCTGGACCGCGTTCACCACCGCCAGGGCAGCCACGATGGGATCGGCGGTCAGGTGCGGCATCGCCGCGTGCCCGCCCCGACCCTGGACATGGATTTCGAAGGTGTCCACCGCGGCCATGATTGGGCCGGGCGTGGTTGACATCTGCCCCACGGGCAGGCCGGGGCTGTTATGCATGGCGAATACCCGGTCGATCCCGAAACGGTCCATCATGCCGTCGCGCACCATCGCCTCGCCCCCGCCGCCGTTTTCCTCGGCCGGCTGGAAGATCAGCGCGACGCGGCCCGCGAAGTTGCGGGTCTCTGCCAGATAGCGGGCGGCGCCCAGCAGCATCGTCGTATGCCCGTCATGCCCGCAGGCGTGCATCCGGCCCGGCACGGTCGAGGCGTAATCCAGCCCGGTCGCCTCATCCATCGGCAGCGCATCCATGTCGGCACGCAACCCGATGGTCGGCCCCGGCCCCTGCCCTTCGATGATGCCGACGATGCCCGACTGGCCGATACCGTCATGGATCTCGTCCACGCCAAGGTCGCGCAGCCGTTCGGCGACAAAGGCAGCCGTCTGGTAGCAATCGAAGCCCAGTTCGGGATGCTGGTGCAGATGCCGCCGCCACCGCGTCAGGTCGTCGGCAAATTCGGCGATACGGTTCAGGACGGGCATGTGGACTCACTTCCTTGAGTGTGGCAATGGCCGATGACGACAAAGCCCGAGGGGAAATCGCAATGACCGACCCGGACCGCCGCGACGCAGCGACCGAGATCGCCCGCCTGATCGACATCATGGCTCAACTGCGCGACCCCGCATCGGGTTGCCCCTGGGACATCGAACAGGACTTCGCCTCCATCGCCCCCTACACGATCGAGGAGGCGCACGAGGTCGCCGACGCCATCGACCGGCAGGCCTGGGACGAATTGCCGGGCGAGCTGGGCGACCTGTTGTTGCAGGTGGTGTTCCACGCCCAGATGGCGGACGAAAAGGGCCTGTTCGATTTCGCCGACTGCGCGGCGGCGATTTCGGGCAAGCTGGTGTTCCGCCATCCCCATGTTTTCGGCACCGAATCCCGCGACAAGTCCGCCGAACAGCAGGTCAGGGACTGGGAGGCGATCAAGGCCGTCGAACGCGCGGGCAAGGCCGAACAGGGCACGCTGGACGGCGTAGCCCTGGGCCTGCCTGCCCTGACCCGCGCGGTCAAGCTGCAGAACAGGGCCGCCCGCGTGGGCTTTGACTGGCCGGGCGCGACCGAGGTTCTGGACAAGATCGCCGAGGAAACCGCCGAACTGGTCGAGGCGCGGGACAGCCTGGGACCTGAGGCATTGGAGGAGGAATTCGGCGATCTTCTGTTCGTCATGGCGAATCTTGCGCGGCACCTGAAGATCGACCCCGAACAGGCGCTGCGCCGCGCCAATGCGAAATTCACCCGGCGCTTCCGGACCATCGAAGCGGCGCTGGCCACCCAGGGCCGCCGCCCCGAGGACAGCGACCTGACCGAGATGGACCGGCTGTGGAACGAGGCGAAGGCCGCCGAGAAGGCGGCGCAGTAAGGGGCGTTGCCCCTCGGCCCCGTACCGGCGCCTCACCCCAGGGTATTTGGGCAAAGAAGAAGCGATCAGGCGGCGAGTCGTGTGACCTGTCGCAGCGCGGCGTCGTAGACCTCGATCCCGCCCTTTGACGCGCCTTCGGACAGGGTGCGCTTCCAGCCCCGCGCGCCGGGCAGTCCGTGGAACAGGCCCAGCATGTGCCGGGTGATCTGGTGCAGCCGTCCGCCGCCCGCCAGATGCGCGGCGATAGAGGGCCGCATCGCCTGGGCTACCTGATCGGGGGCATCGAAGGGCGGCGTATCGCCCCATAGACTGTCGGCCCGGCCCAGCATGTCCCAGGGCTGATGGTACGCCGCGCGTCCAACCATCACCCCGTCCATGACCTGCAAGTGTTCGCGCACGGCGTCCAGACTGGCAATCCCCCCGTTGACCGACAGGTGCAGGTCTGGAAAGGCCTGCTTCATGCCATGGACCAAAGGGTAATCCAGCGGCGGGATCTCGCGGTTCTCGCGCGGGCTCAGACCCTGCATCCAGGCCTTGCGGGCGTGGATGGCAATGCGACGGATGCCCGCGCGGCGCATCCGATCCAGGAAGGCGGGCAGCACATCCCGGGGCATCTGGTCATCGACGCCGATGCGGCATTTCACCGTGACCTCGACCGGGCTTGCATCCATCATCCGGGATACGCATTCGGCGACCAGATCAGGGGTTTTCATCAGCACCGCGCCGAAGCAGCCCGACTGAACCCGATCGCTGGGGCAGCCGACGTTCAAGTTGATCTCGTCATAGCCCCATGCCGCGGCGATCCGCGTGGCCCGGGCCAGTTCCGCCGGGTCCGAGCCGCCCAGTTGCAGGGCGACCGGGTGTTCGGCCGGGTCGAAATCCAGCAGTCGGTGCGGGTCGCCATGAACGATGGCGGGCGCCGTCACCATTTCCGTATAAAGCAGCGCGCGGCGTGACATCAGCCGATGGAACGCCCGGCAATGACGGTCGGTCCAGTCCATCATGGGGGCTATGGACAGTCTTGCTGCGTCTGTGACAGGGGAATTGGGCATCCAGCAGGCGCGGCCAGAAAAAGGAATGGTGGGTGATAACGGATTTGAACCGCTGACATCTTCGATGTGAACGAAGCGCTCTACCGCTGAGCTAATCACCCGTGGGCGCAGCTTCTATCAGCGGGGGCGGGGCGCCGCAAGGGCCAATCTTGCCTGTCAGTCCGGCCGGGGTGCAGGCACAGCGCGCGCGGGGGCGGGACGGCGGCGCAGGCGCAAGGTGATGATTTCGCCCCCCCGCTGGTCGTGTTCAAGGTTCACGCGCGCGCGCCCGAGCGGCGGAACGGCAAGCGTTTCGCCAGCCGACAGGGCCTTGCCAAGCTGGGCAAGCGTCGCCTCGATGATGGGGCGGGCATCGGCCTTGCGGGCTCCGCTGGCAGCCACCACCCGGTCGACGAAATCCTTTTTCTGAACGACACAGGCAGGTTGAGGATTGCGGGCGCCGTCGATGGCGTCCTTGTCGGACGGGAAAACACGTTTGATCATGACGAACAACCTTGGCGAACGGGAATATGGGGGTCAGCGTGGGGCCGATTTGACCCAAGGTCAACATTAATCTTAACCAAGATGAACCGGTGTGGGGCCACAGGCGCCAATGGCCCCGTTTCCGGCTGGCGTCAGCGGTCGGGCCGACGCGGCTTGGTGCCCTTTTTCGGGGTCTCGGCAGTTCCCCGGCCCGCGCCTTTGCCAGAGGTCGGGGCCTGGCCGCGATGCCCCGGCTTGTTTGCTCCGTCGCGCATGGTCCGGGCCTTGGTCCGTTCCTCGGTGGTCCAGCGGGGCTTGCGCTGCTTGGCGGAACTGTCTGCGATCGTTCCATCGCCAGAGCCCTCGGGCCTGGGACGGACGGAACGCTCGGCCGAACGGGGCGCGCGGTCGAGATCGGGCTCGCCGTCGAGACGGCGCATGGTCAGATCGGCTTCCAACGTCATCGACCCGCCGAATTTTCCCGCCTGATCCGCGGCGATCTGCACAAAGGTTTCGTCCTGCCGCACGCGGATCGCCCCGATGGCGTCGCGGTTGATGCCGCCGCCTTCGCAGATCTTGGGCAAAAGCCAGCGCGCCTCGGCCCGTCCGGTATGGCCGACCGACAGCGCGAACCACACCGCCTCGCCAAAGGGCGGGCGTTCGCGGGGGGCGGCGGGCGCGCGGTCGGTCAGAACCGTCAGTTCCTCGGGGGCGGGGCGGCCTTCGCGCCACAGGCGGACAAATGCCTGCGCCAGACGGTCAGGTCCGAATCGCTCCAGCAACTGCCGGGACAGGTCGGCGTCGTCGTCCCCGTCCGCGTGCAGCGCCGGGTGATCCAGCATCCGCAGGTCGTCGCGGGCACGCACATCGTCGGCCGAGGGCGCGGGCCCCCATTCGGCCTCGACCCGCGCGCGCCGCAGCAGCATCTGCGCCTTGCGCAGTTCCGACGGCATCACGATCAGCGCCGATACGCCCTTGGCCCCGGCCCGGCCCGTCCGGCCCGAACGGTGCAGCAGCGTGTCCGCATTGGTCGGCAGGTCGGCATGAATGACCAGTTCCAGCCCCGGCAGATCGATGCCGCGCGCGGCGACATCGGTCGCCACGCAGACCTGTGCCCGGCCGCCCCGCAACGCCTGCAGGGCATGGGTGCGTTCCTGCTGGCTGAGTTCCCCCGACAGCGCGACCGCCTTGAAGCCGCGGTTGCCCATCCGGGCCAGCAGGTGGCTGACATTGGCGCGGGTCTTGCAGAAGATGATGGCAGTGCGCGCCTCGTGCAGGCGCAGGATGTTGAAGATCGCAGGTTCGCGGTCGCGGGCGGCCACGGTAAAGGCGCGATAGTCGATGTCGCCGTGCTGGCGCGATTCGCCCTGGGCCACGATCCGCAGGGCGTCGCGCTGGAAGGTGCCGGCCAGATGCTCGATCGCCGGGGGCACGGTGGCCGAGAACATCAGCGTGCGGCGCGTATCGGGTGCGGATTGCAGGATGAATTCCAGATCCTCGCGGAAACCCAGGTCCAGCATTTCGTCGGCTTCGTCCAGAACCGCGACGCGCAGGGCCGACAGATCCAGAGATCCGCGTTCGATGTGGTCTCGCAGGCGACCGGGGGTGCCGACGACGATATGGGCGCCGCGTTCAAGCGCCCGCCGTTCGCCCCGGTAATCCATGCCTCCGACGCAGGTGGCGATCCGGGCGCCGGCCTGGGCGTAAAGCCAGGTCAGTTCCGCCGCAACCTGAAGCGCCAGTTCGCGCGTGGGCGCAATGACCAGACCCAGCGGAAGGCCCGCGTCGGGCAGCATGTCGCCGTCCAGCATCTGCGGGGCGACGGCAAGGCCGAAGGCGACCGTCTTGCCCGATCCGGTCTGGGCCGAAACCAGCATGTCACGCCCCTGCGCCCCGCTGTCCAGAACCGCCTGCTGAACGGAGGTGAGGCTGGCATAGCCCTTGGCTGCCAGCGCCGCGGCCAAGGGCGCGGCTATCGTGTTGTCTGTCATAAACTTCGCCAGAATGGGGGTGCGGACACCCGTGTGAAGGCACCGCGATCCTTGTGGCAGACAACCCCCCTGGTCTGCCGTCCCGGAAATCCGAAGCCGAAAGGCAGGGTTCTAGAACGGCATTAGGCGAAAGTCAAAGGAAATGGGCATCCGTCAGCCCATCCCCAAAGCCTGCTTGTACATTTCCAGGATCGCCTCCTCCTCGGCGATGTCGTCGCGGTCGCGTTTGCGCAGGGCCACGATCTTCTTCATCACCTTGGTGTCATAGCCGCGGGCCTTGGCTTCGGCCATGACTTCCTTCTGGCGTTCGGCGATATCCTTCTTCTCCGCCTCAAGCTGCTCGAACTGCTCGATGAACTGTCGCAATTCATCGGCGGCGACGCTGTATGCCTGATCGTCCTTCATGGGATGTCCCTTTCGTTCCCGGTCCTGCATGGGGGTTTTGGCGCCTCTGTTAGGCGGTCTTGTTCCTCGGCGCAATCGCCGCTAGGGCTCGGACAAGGGTCTTGGCAGGATGAGGCATGACGCTGTTCGACGGATTGATCTGGGGCGGGGCCGCGTTGACGCTGGCTGGGGTCGGGGCGCTTGTCTGGTGCATCCTGATCGTTGTGCGCGCCCGGCGGGCGGGGCTGGACGACGCCGCCCTGCGCGAACGGATGCAGGGCGTGCTGGCCGTGAACTTGGCTGCCCTGGCCGCGTCCTTTATCGGGCTGATGCTGGTGCTGACCGGCATCCTGCTGGGCTGAGGCAGGCCGATGCGGGCGCTGATCCAGCGGGTCGCCGAAGCCTCGGTCACGGTTGACGGATCGATCGTGGGGCGCTGCGGACCCGGCCTTCTGGTGCTGGTCTGCGCCATGGATGGCGATACCGAGGCCGAGGCCGACAATCTTGCCGGGCGGGTGGCGCGGCTGCGCATCTTTCGCGAGGACGACGGCCGGATGAACCGGTCGCTGCTGGACACGGGCGGCGGTGCCCTGGTGGTCAGCCAGTTCACCCTGGCCGCCGATACCCGGACCGGCAACCGTCCGGGATTTTCCAGCGCGGCCGCCCCGGACCAAGGGCGGCGGATTTATGAACGCTTTGTCTCGGCCCTGGCGGGCCGGGGCATCGCCGTAGAGACCGGTATCTTTGGCGCCGAGATGCAGGTCCGGCTGGTGAACGACGGGCCCGTGACGATCTGGCTGGACACGGCCGACCGCGTCAAAGGATGACGTCGCCCGCCTGCTTGACATACCAGACCGAATGCGCGGCCGCCGCCGCGTCCCAGATGGGCATCCATGGCAGACAGGTCGATGTCATCCTGACCGGGCCGGAACTGGTGGATGCTGTCGCGCTGCGCACCGATTGCGGTTTCATGGCGCGCGCGGGTCGATGACCGGCGGGTGATCGGCGGCATCCTCCCTGTCATCCGCAACGGCTTGCGGTGGCGCGGCATGCCCGCAAGCCGCGGACCGCACAAGACAATCTGCAACCGCCTCATCCGCTGGAGCGCGTCAGGCGCGTTCGGGCGCATCTTCGTCGTGCCTGCCAAGGGCGGCGATACCGGGGAAATCATGGAGGTCCGCCCCCCGCGGCCTGTTTCTGACGGCAGGCCAGATCAGCGATCATACTGGTGCTGCCGCCCTGTTATGTCGCTGCCCCCGGCGAAGGCGCTGCTGGCCGGCAGGGGCCATGATGCCGACGGGCTGCGCAAAGCCCTTGCAGACCGGAAGACCAAAGCCTGCATCCAACCGAAAAAAACAGGAAAATCAAGCTCAAGGACTAGGGGCGCATCGCCACACGCTAGGACCGCTGCCCCACACCTTCATGTCCGCAATCGCTGCCATCATCATCCGCTGGCCAGGATCAGGAAGTCATGAGGTTAGATCTGGCGTTCCGGCATCTGCACGATCAGCCCGTCCAGGGCATCCGTCACCTTGATCTGGCAGGTCAGGCGGGACCGCTCGGGGTCGGGCTGCCAGGCAAAGTCCAGCATGTCCTCCTCCATCGGGTCTTTCGGGGGCAGCCGGTCCAGCCAGGCCGGATCGACATAGACATGACAGGTCGAGCAGGCGCAGGCGCCGCCGCAATCGGCCTCGATACCGGGAATGCCGTTGTCGCGCGCGCCCTCCATCACCGTCATGCCGGGCCTGACGTCCACCTCGTGCCGGGTGCCGTTGTGCTCGATATAGGTGATCCTGGGCATGGCTGATGTCCTTTGCTGCGCCAAGGCGAGATAGGCCATCGGTTCGCCAATGAAAAGGGGCGGCCCCGCACGGGACCGCCCCCTGATTGCGGCAAGGCGCCGATCAGGGTTGTCCGACCGGCAGGGCCACGAAACGCGGCTCGCCATCGCGGCGCACCAGCACCAGAATTGCGGCAAGGCGCCGATCAGGGTTGTCCGACCGGCAGGGCCACGAAACGCGGCTCGCCATCGCGGCGCACCAGCACCAGAACGGACTTGCGTCCCGCCTCGCGCGCCTCGTCGATACGGGCAGTCAGGTCGGCGATGCTGGCGACGGGCTGCTGTCCGGCCTCGGTGATGATGTCGCCGGGGGCAAGACCCTTTTCCGCGGCGTCGCTGGCCGGATCGACCTCCTGCACCAACAGGCCGGTGGTGCCCGAGGGCAGGTCCATCTCCTGCACCATCTGCGGGGTCAGCACCGTCAGCGACATGCCCAGCATGTCCTGACGGGCGGGGCCACCCTGCTGGTCGCTGCGGCTTTCCGCACCTTCGGCCGTCTCGCGTCGGCCCAGCGTCACGCTCAGGGTCACCGGACCCTCCTGACGCTGGACCACAACCTCGACCGGCTCGCCCGCCGGGGCCTCGGCCACGCGGCGGACCAGACTGCGCGTGTCTTCGACGGGGGCGCCGGCAAAGCTGGTGATCACGTCGCCCGCCCGCATCCCCGCCTCGCGTGCGGGGCCTTCGGGAACGTCCGTGACCATCGCGCCGGATTCGGCGGCAAGGCCCAGGGCCTCGGCCATGTCGGGGGTCACGTCCTGGATCTTGACGCCCAGCCAGCCGCGGCGGGTTTCGCCATATTCGCGCAACTGGTCCACGACGCTGGACACGACATTCGAGGCCATCGAAAAGCCGATGCCGATGGACCCGCCGTTGGGCGACAGGATCGCCGTGTTGACGCCGATCACCTCGCCCTCGAGATTGAACAGCGGACCGCCCGAATTGCCCCGGTTGATCGCCGCATCCGTTTGCAGATAGTCGTCATAGGTTCCCGACAGTTCGCGGTTCCGGGCCGAAACGATGCCCGAACTGGCGGAAAATCCCTGGCCCAGCGGGTTGCCCAGCGCCAGCACCCAGTCGCCCACGCGCGCATTGTCCGAATCGCCAAATTCCACGAAGGGAAGCGCATCCGGGGCATCCACCTTCAGCAGCGCGACATCGGTGTTGGGATCGGTGCCGACAACCGTGGCCGGCAGGGTTTCGCCCGAATAGAACTCGACCTCGATCTCGTCGGCGCCATCGATCACGTGGTTGTTGGTGACGATAAAGCCATCGGCCGAAATCACGAAGCCCGAACCCAGCGCGTTCGACCGCTGCGGCATTCGGGGCCCGCCAGGGCCCTGCGGGCCGGGTCCGGGAAAGCCGAAGTCACGGAACAGGTCCGAAAACGGGCTGCCTTCGGGAAAGGCCGGTCCGCCCTCGCCCCCGGTGGGCTGCGCCACCACGGCGGTGGTGGTGATGTTGACCACCGCCGGGGCGACCTGCTGGACCAGATCGGCAAAGGTATCGGGCATCACCCGCCCGGTTTCCTGGGGGGCGCTCAGGGGTTCGTTCTTGTTTGCCGCCTCCTGCGCCTGCTGGCTGGCTTCGGGCGAGATCTCGGGCTGCGCGTCCTGTGCGGCCGCAAACCCCAGGCCGACGGTCACGGCCAGCGCCGAGGCAGTCAGAAGATGCCGAGGAGAAAACGTCGTCATTCGGTTGTCCTCATGTTTCGCGGTGCCAGACCCGACCGGGTCGAAGGCAAGGGGATATGACGATGAAATAGGGCGCCATGACAAATAAACCACAGTGCCGCATGGTGAATAGATCGTGACTTTTATTGCAAGGGCGGATGGTGCCGCATCCGCCCCGGCCCTGCGCGATCAGTTCTGGGCGGGCGCCGGATCGGGCGCCGCGCCCTCTGCCTCGGGGGTGTTGCCGGCGCCTGCTTCGGGTGCCGTATCCTCGGCAGCGGGGGCGGGATCGGCGGCGGCATCCGTCGCGGGGGGCACCGCCACCGAAGATTCCTCCTGCGGCGGTGTGGTCAGGCTTTCGGGCACCGGGGTCAGCGTGACGCCCGCGCTTTCGCCCAGCCGATTGCCCTCGCGGTCGGTGACAGTGGGCGTCACCAGGTCTTCGTCGGCGGCGTCGGGGGCGACGACGGCGGCATTTTCGGCCGAATTGCCAGCTGGAACCGGCGTCGAGGCCGGATTGGCCCGGCTGGACCCGTCATCCTGCAGATAAGAGAAGAACTCACCATCGGGTTGAAGCACCAGGGAGCTGTTCTCGCCCCGCAACGCCCGCTCATACGAGGTCATCGACCGGGTAAAGGCAAAGAACTCGGGATCACGGCCGAAGGCATCGGCATAGATCGCGTTGCGCCGGGCATCCGCCTCGCCGCGGACGATTTCGGCGCGCTTTTGCGCTTCCGAAGTCAGTTCCACAACCGTCCGGTCGGCTGCGGCCCGCACCCGCTGCGCCGCCTCGCCACCGCGCGCGATCTCGTCGGCGGCCTCGCGCTGGCGTTCGGCGCGCATCCGGGCATAGGTGGCATTCAGGTTCTGTTCGGGCAGGTCGGTGCGGGTCAGACGCACATCGATGATCTCGACCCCCAGACCGGCCGAATTCGCCCGCGCCTCGTCGCGGATCTGGTTCATCAGCGCGGTGCGGTCGTCCGACAGCACGCTGGTCGAGGGCACGGTACCCAGCACCTCTCGGATGGCGTTGCGCACGATGGGTTCCAGACGGCCCTGCGCGCCCTGGATACCACCCGCGCCCACGGCCTGACGGAACCGCACGACATCGGTGATGCGCCAGCGGGCAAAGGCATCCACGATCAGGCGGCGGTCATCCAGGGGGGTGACCTCCAGCGGGACGGTGGGCAGGCCCAGGATGCGGCCGTCGTATTTCTCGACATTATCGAGAAACGGCACCTTGAATCCCAGGCCCGGTTCCTCCTTGACGTCGATCACCCGGCCAAGACGCAGCACAAGCGCCTTTTCCCGTTCGTCCACGATGAACAACGACGATCCGGCCAGCACGGCGACCACGATCAAAAGGGGAATGGCCAGCGTTGCCAGCAGGTTTGTGCGCGCGGCCATCAGTTCGCCCCCCCGCCGGTTGTGGTTGTCGCCGCCGCAGCGTCGGGACGGCGCAACTGGTCAAGCGGCAGGAACGGCACGACCCCGGCCCCCTGGCCGTCGGCGCTTTCGCTGATAATCACCTTGTCCACGCTGCCCAGCACGTTTTCCATGGTTTCCAGATACATCCGGCGTCGCGTCACATCGGGGGCCTTCACATATTCCTCGTAGATCGAATTGAAGCGGGCAGCCTCGCCCTGGGCGGTATTGACGGCCTCGGCGCGATAGGCTTCGGCCTGCTCCAGCATGGCCGCAGCGTCGCCGCGGGCCTGAGCCAGGACGCGGTTGGCATAGGCGTCAGCTTCCTTTTCCAGCCGGTCGCGTTCCTGCTGGGCGGCCTGCACCTCGCGGAAGGCGTCGATCACCTCGGCCGGCGGGTCGGCGCGGTCCAGGTTGACCCGGATCACGGTGATCCCGGCTTCATAGGCGTCCAGCGTCTGCTGCACCGATTCCTGCAGATCGTTGGCGATCGTTCCGCGGTCGCGGTTCAGGATGGGGGCCAGTTCGCTGCGCGCAATGATGTCACGCATCGAGGATTCGGCCACCGCCCGCATGGTGTCGGCCGGGTCGGCCAGGTTGAACAGGAATTTCTCGGGGTCCGAGATGTTCCAGACGACCTGGTATTCCATGTCCACGATGTTCTGGTCGCGGGTCAGCATCAGGCCGTTGTCCATCTCGCCCTCGCTCCCGGTACCGATCTCGGTCACGCGTTCGTTGGTCACGGGAATGACTTCGGCGGTGATGATGGGCCAAGGGGCGAAATTCAGGCCTTCCGACCCCACGGCGACCGCGCGTCCGAACAGGAACTCGACGCTCTTTTCGTTGGTCTGCACGCGATAGAAACTGGCGAATGCCCACAAGGCCAGCAGCACCAGGCCGCCGATGGTCAGGGTGGTCCGGTTCAGTTGCAGGCCGGACCCGCCAGGTCCGCGCCGTCCGCCACCGCCGGTCGGGCCGCCGCTGCCGCCGCGCCCGCCCATCAGCACGCGCAAACGCTCCTGGCCCTTTTTCATCAGCTCTTCGATCTCGGGCATCTGCTGCTGTCCGCCGGGACGCTGCGGACCCCGTGGCGGTTGCTGCTGACCCCAGGGTCGGTTTGACGGAGGCTTTCTGCCGCGATCCTCGTCGTCTCCTCCGCCGCTTCCGCCGCCCCAAGGGCCCTGACTTGCCATCCGTGATCCTTCTTTCTTCGTCGGAATTCGTCATCTGGAAAACTGGGGCGGCGGGACCAAATGTCAACCCGAAGCCGCCCGTGCCGTTCTGTCGCGCCCTATCCCGCGGCGGTCCCGCCGGCGGCCTGGACGGCCAGCCGGTGACGGCGCGCGGGCGTGCGCATCGTCACCAGTTCCTCGGCCGCGGTCGGGTGAACTGCCATGGTTGCATCGAAATCGGCCTTGGTCGCGCCCATGCCGATGGGAATTGCGGCAAGCTGGATCATCTCGCCCGCATCGGGGCCGAAGACGTGGCAGCCCAGCACCCGGTCGGTGTCGGGATCGACCAGCAGCTTCATCATCACTTTCGCGTTGCTGCCCGCGAACATCGACCGCATCGGACGGAATTCGGTGGCATAGACATCGACATCGCCCCGTGCGCAGGCCTGTTCCTCGGTCAGGCCGATCTGCGCGACCTCGTGCGGGCGCAGATAAACGGCGCTGGCGATGCCCGCATGGCCGACCTTTCGGGGGCGGGCGCCGAACACCGTATCGGCAAAGGCATGGCCTTCGCGGATCGCCACGGGGGTCAGGTTCACCCGGTCGGTCACGTCCCCCACCGCAAAGATCGAGGGCACGGCCGTTTGCGACCATTCATCGACCACGATCGCGCCGTTCGGGCGCAGATGCACCCCGGTGTTTTCCAGCCCCAGCCCGCCCGTATAGGGATCGCGCCCGGTGGCCCAGAAGACCGCATCCACATCCTCGGTCATGCCGTCGTTCAGCATTACGCGGATCCGGTCGCCGGTCCGTTCCAGCCCTTCGGGGGTGACATTCAGCCGCAGGTCGATGCCGATCTGGCCCAGTTGCAGCGTCGCCAGGTCGCGCGCCTGCCGGTCAAAGCCGCGCAGCACGGCGTCGCCGCGATAGACCTGCACCGTGTCGCAGCCAAGCCCCGCCAGGATGGTGGCGAATTCGCAGGCGATATAGCCGCCGCCAACCACCATCGCCCGACGCGGCAGCCGGTCCAGCAGGAACAGGTCGTCCGAAATCAGGCCCAGATCCTCGCCGGGAATGCCGGGCAGCGCGGGGCGGCCGCCGACAGCGATGAGGATGTGCTTGGCGGTCTGGCGCGTGCCGTCGGCCAGGGCTATCGTGTGGTGATCGACGATGGTGGCCCGCTGGTGAAAAATCCGCACCCCGGCCTTTTCCAGATTGGCGGTATAGGCCCGTTCCAGCCGGGTCAGTTCGGCGTCCAGCTTTGGCCGGAACACCGACCAGTCAAAGCGGCCTGCCTGCGCCCCCTCCCAGCCATAGCCGCGCATCTCCTCGGCCATCAGTCCGGCCTGCGAGGCAAAGACCATCAGCTTCTTGGGCACGCAGCCCCGGATCACGCAGGTGCCGCCCATCCGGCTTTCCTCGGCCAGGGCCACGCGGGCGCCGTATTCGCCCGCTGCGATGCGCGCCGCCCGGACGCCGCCCGAGCCGCCGCCGATCACGAACAGGTCGTAGTCAAAGCTCATGGGCATCCCCCTCGTGGGCCAGCATGTCGGCATCCACGTCGGCATTGCGGTCAAGCCTGACCACCGTGCCGTCGGGCTTGCCGATGATCGCCAGATGGCACATGCCCAGAAACAGCCCGTGTTCCACGACGCCCGGAATGACCGCCAGCGATCGGGCCAGCGCCACCGGGTCGGGAATGCAGCCCAGATGCAGGTCCACGATCCAGTTGCCTTCGTCCGTGACCCATGGATCGCTGCCCCTGAGGCGGTGCAGCACGTCGCAATCGCCCAGATCCAGGTCCTGCAAGGCGCGGCGGATCAGGGCCCGGGTAATCTCGAAACCGAAGCGCACGACCTCGACCGGCAGGGGAAAGGCGCCAAGCTGTTCGACCACCTTGCCCGGATCGGCGATCACCACCATCCGCCGGCTGGCGGCCGCCACGATCTTTTCGCGCAGATGGGCGCCGCCGCCGCCCTTGATCAGGTGCAGGTCGGGATCCACCTCGTCGGCGCCGTCGATGGTCATGTCCAGCCAGCCGATCTCGTCCAGGCTTTCGACGGACAGCCCCAGGCTTTCGGCCAGTTCGCAGGTCGCCCGCGAGGTCGCGGCGCAGCGCAGGCTCAGCCCCTCGGCCCGGACGCGGGCGGCCAGTTCGCGCACCATGATGCTGGCCGTCGAGCCGGTGCCCAGGCCCAGCTTCATCCCGTTCTGGACCAGGGCCACCGCCGCGCGCGCGGCGGCCAGCTTGGCGGGATCGGTCTGGGATTCATGCGCCATGGTCGGCCTCCATCCATCGGGTCTGCAAGGGTTATAGGTCAGGGGACCGGAGCCCGCCAGCAGGAACACCCCCGTCGCGGCCCAGGCCCTCGGGCAGGATCACGGTAAAGACGCTGCCCTGCCCGCGCACGCTGTCGATGCGAAGCCGCCCGCGGTGGCGGTTCACGATATGCTTGACGATCGCCAGGCCCAGGCCGGTCCCCCCCTGCGCGCGCGACCGATGGGTATCGACCCGGTAGAACCGTTCGGTCAGGCGCGGCAGGTGCATCCCCTCGATCCCCTCGCCCTTGTCGCGGATGTCCACGGCCCAGGCCGGTCCGCGCAGCAGCGGTTCGTGCTCGATCCGGCGCAGGGCGACGCCCAGATAGCCGCCGGAGGCGCCGTATTTCAGCGCGTTCTGGATCAGGTTCTGGAATACCTGCACCAACTGGTCCGGATCGCCCGGCACCCGCTGGCTGCCCGACAGGCCCTGGGGTTCGACTGTCACGCCCGCCGCGCGGGCCGCCGGGTCCATCGTGGCCAGAACCCCCCGCAGCAGCATCGGCAGATCGACCATTGTCGTGGGACGGCGGCGCACCTCGGACTGCACGCGGCTGAGCGAAAGGAGGTCGCTGACAAGCCGATTCATCCGGGCGGCCTCGCGCTCCATGATGTCCAGAAAACGGTCGCGGGCCCTGGCGTCGTCGCGGGCGGGGCCGCGCAGGGTTTCGATAAAGCCGATCATCGCGGTCAGCGGGGTTTTCAGTTCGTGGCTGACATTGGCCACGAAATCGCGGCGCATCTGGTCGGCCTCCTCGGCCTCGGACCGGTCCAGGATCGCGATCGACGCCCCCCGGCCAAGGGGCAGGGGCAGACGCGCCACCGTGATGTCGGCGGCCACGTCGCGCCCGTCGGCCAGGATCACGGCCGACAGCGTGGCGATGCCCGGCGGCGGCTTGGGCAGCAGCGGGTCGATCATCGGGGCAGGATGGCGGTCGGGGTCCAGAACCCAGTCTACCGCCGCCACCACCGAAGGGTGCCGCAGGATCGTCACGAAGGGGCGGTCCAGCAGATCCTCTCCGCCGAACAGCGCAACGGCGGCGGGGTTGGCGGCGATCGTGCGGGCACGGCCATCGACGGCCAGCATGGGCACGGGCACCCCGTCCAGCCAGTCGGCGGCCCGGCGGTGGACATTGTCCATCAGCCGCTGTCCCGCATCAGCCGACCGGCCGCAGGCCGGACCGGAACCGGGATGCGTTCGCCCGGTAACGCGCGGCCGACTGGCGCAGCCCGGCCTGCGCGGCATCGTCCAGCATCCGCACGACCTTGCCGGGCGCGCCCATGACCAGGGCACCGGCGGGAATGTCCTTGTTCTCGGCGATCAGGGCGCCGGCCCCGATCAGCGCGCCCGCCCCGATCCGCGCCCCGTTCAGCACCGTGGCGCCCATGCCGATCAGTGCGCCGTCGCCGATGATGCAGCCGTGCAGGATCGCCCGGTGGCCCACGGTCACGTCCGCGCCGATCACCAGCGGGCAGCCCGTATCGGTATGGAGCACGCACAGATCCTGGACGTTGCTGCCCCGGCCCAGGCGGATTTCCTCGGTGTCGCCGCGCAGCACGGCCCCCCACCAGACCGAGGCGTCCTCCTCTAGCACCACCCGGCCCATCAGTTGCGCGTCGGGCGCGACCCAGGCGCTTTCCGCGATCTGCGGGGCGGTCCCGTTCAATTCCCAGATCATGTTTCCTCCTCCATCAGCGCCTTGACAAAGCGGCCCAATTCCCCCTGACGCTCGCGGCGCAACCGTTCTGCGGTCAGGATCGCGCGCAGGCGGTGTTCCGTTTCGTCCAGATCGTCGTTGACCAGCACATAATGGTATTCGGCCCAATGGCTGATCTCGTCACGGCTTTTCCGCATCCGGCCCGCGATCACCGCGTCGCTGTCCTGTCCGCGCGCACGCAGCCGCCGTTCCAGTTCCGGCAGCGAGGGCGGCAGCACGAAGATCGACACCACATGCCCGCCCAGGGCGGATGCGCGGATTTGCTGGCCGCCCTGCCAGTCCACGTCGAACAGCGTGTCGCGCCCGTCGCGCATCGCTGCCTCGACCGGGGCGCGGGGGCTGCCATACAGGTTTCCGAACACCTCGGCGTATTCCAGCATCTGGCCCTGTTCGACCATCTGCAGGAACGCGCCCGGCGTGGTGAAGTGATAATGCTGGCCATCGACCTCGCCGGGGCGCGGGGGTCGGGTGGTGGCCGAGACCGAAAACCGCAAGCTGGCATCCCAGTCCATCAGACGTCGCGCCAGCGTCGATTTGCCCGCCCCCGAGGGCGACGACAGGATGATCAGCAGCCCGGTGCGGTCCATGGGCGTCCCTTCGTGGCAGACTGGGGCGGGATGGCGCAGTCCGGCCAGCCGGTCAAGCCCCGGACGGGAACCAATCGTCGCGTTGGGTTTTAACTATTCATTAGGAAAACGACTCGGCAGAAACCGAACTTATGTTTATCACTGCGTTATAGTGACGAAGCATTCGCGTGGAATGCGTGGCGGTAACGAGGGCTAAGGCAGTGTCCGAATGTCAGGACGAAGGCGTGACGCATCCGCCTGCAACGGATCGGCCCGGCCAGGTCGTGCATCTGGCCGACTTCAATCCCTTGAACCCCGCCCGCATCATGACCGAGATGCAGGCCTATTGGGACGGGCTGCGGCGCAACCGTGCGGTGCCTGCCCGGTCCGACATCCAACCCCAGGGCATCCGCCGCGCGCTGGACTATGCCTTCATTCTTGAACGGATCGCGCCCGGCGCGGCCCGTTTCCGTCTGGCCGGCCAGCATCTGATCGACCTGATGGGAATGGAGGTCCGCGGCATGGCCTTTTGTTCGCTGGCCAATACCTCGTCGCGGGGACGGTTGTC
Source organism: Paracoccus subflavus (assembly GCF_004310345.1). GTDB lineage: Bacteria > Pseudomonadota > Alphaproteobacteria > Rhodobacterales > Rhodobacteraceae > Paracoccus > Paracoccus subflavus. The sequence continues at coordinate 98,105 of NZ_SISK01000003.1, forward strand.
GGACGTGCTGGAATCGGTGTTCAGGACCCCGCAGCTTGCGCAATTGACGCTGCACGCCAAGGCCGACTACGCGCGGCCGGAACTGTCGGCGCAGATGCTGCTGCTGCCGTTGTCGTCCGATCTGGGCGACGTGACAAGGGCCCTGGGATGCATCATCGCCACAGGCCAGATCGGCGTGGCCCCACGCCGTTTCGACCTGACCCATGACGAGGTCATGCCGATCCTGGCCGGGGGCAAGACGGTCGCGCCCTCGCCGTCGAATGTCGAACGGGACCGTCCGGGCATGCGCGACCCGGCGTCGCCCCGGCAGATTTCCGCGACACAAGCCCCAGCAAAGGTCGCCACGACGCCAGAGGCGCGCCGCAGCGGGTTCACCGTGATTTCCTTTCCGCAATCGGCGATGACGACCGGCACCACCAAGACCTGACCGGCGGTCAGGCCGCATCGTCATGCCACAGGAACCACCCGCACGGTACCGTTCCTGGCGGACAGCGCAATCTCGCCTCCGGCAAGACGCAGCGCATCCTGACCGAATACTTCGGCCCTCCAGCCCCGAAGCACGGGCAGATCCCGTTCGCCCGAGGCAAGAGAGTCCAGATCTGCGGCGGATGCGATCAGCTTGGGGGCCACCCCCGCCGCATCGGCCTTGGCCTTCAGCAGCACGCGCAGCAGGTCCGACAGGGCCGCATTGCCGGGCTTGCCGGGCTCTTCGTCCCTCGGCTGGGGCAGGTCGCGCGTCTCGATCCCGGTCTTGACGGCGGACAGGATGCCGTTTGCGATCTCGCCCTTGCGGGCCTCGCGCAAGAGGAGGCGGGACCGGGCCAGATCGGCCTCGGTCAGGGGCTTGGTCGAGGCGACCTCGATCATGGCATCGTCCTTGAACACCCGCGACCGGGGGATGTCGCGTTCCTGGGCATAGGTTTCGCGGAACCGCGCCAGTTCGCGCAGGATGGCCAGAAAGCGGGGCGAACTGGTCCGCGTGCGTATCTTGAGCCAGGCGTCCTCGGGTCGATTGATATAGGTTTCGGGATCTTCCAGAACCGCGACCTCCTCGGCCAGCCAGCTTTCGCGGTTGTTCGTGCGCAGAGACTCGACCAGAAATTCATAGATCACGCGCAGATGGGTCACGTCGGCCAGGGCATAGGCCTTTTGCGCGTCAGACAAGGGCCGGCGCGACCAGTCGGTAAACCGCGAGGACTTGTCCAGATTCGCCCGTGCGATCTTGCGCACCAGGGTTTCATAGCCGACCTGTTCCCCGAAGCCACATACCATCGCAGCAATCTGCGTATCGAACAGAGGCTGGGGAAACAGGCCCGCATCGTGGAAAAAGATTTCCAGATCCTGCCGGGCGGCATGGAACACCTTGACCGTGCCGGGGTGGCGGAACAGGTCATAGAGGGGTTCCAGCGACAGTCCCTCGGCCAGGGGATCCACCAGAACCGCCTCTCCTCCCGGTGTCTTGGCGGTGGACGCGGGCGGCAGGGCAAGCTGGATCAGGCACAGCCGGGACCAATAGGTCCGCTCGCGCAGGAATTCGGTATCGACCGTGACATAGGGGGCGGATTTTGCCGAGTCGCAGAACAGGGCCAGTTCGTCGGTCCGGGTGATGGTCGGGATGTCGTCGCTCATGCAGATCTTTCATAGGGCGGTTCGTCCGCCAACCCGGAACCGATAAGGCGGGCCACACAGGATGGAAAGACTTTTCGTCGCCTTTCCTGCGACCCTTACAGCGGCGGAATGTCGCCCCCGGCGCGTGACGCGTGGAAATCGGCCACGAAATCATCCAGCCCGCCCCGGGCGATCGCGCCGCGCAACCCGGCCATCAGGGTCTGGAAATAATGCAGGTTGTGCCAGGTCAGCAGCATCCCCGAGATCATCTCGCCCGCACGAAAGACATGATGCAGATAGGCACGGCTATAGCCGGTGCAGGCCGGACAGGTGCAATCCTGATCCAGTGGACGCGGATCGTCGGCATGGCGCGCGTTCTTGATGTTGACCTGTCCCCGCCGCGTCCAGGCCTGCCCGGTCCGCCCGGACCGCGAGGGTAGGACGCAATCCATCATGTCAACACCCCGCTGCACCGCGCCCACGATGTCGTCGGGCTTGCCCACGCCCATCAGATAGCGGGGCTTGTCGGCGGGCAGGAAGCCCGGAGCGTAATCAAGGACGCCGAACATCGCCTCCTGCCCCTCGCCCACGGCCAGTCCGCCGATGGCATAGCCGTCAAAGCCGATCGACTTGAGCGCGCTGGCCGATTCCTCGCGCAGTTCGGGGGTGACGCCGCCCTGCATGATGCCGAACAGGGCGTGGCCGGGCCGGTCGCCAAAGGCGTCGCGCGACCGCTGCGCCCAGCGCATCGACAGGCGCATGGATTTCGCCACGTCGTCCGGCGTAGCGGGCAAAGCCGGGCATTCGTCGAAGCACATCACGATGTCGCTGCCCAGAAGACGCTGAATCTCCATGCTGGTTTCAGGCGACAGCATGTGCTTCGATCCGTCGATATGGGACGAAAAGGTCACCCCATCCTCGGTCAGCTTGCGCAGGGCAGCCAGCGACATGACCTGGAAACCGCCGGAATCCGTCAGGATCGGCCGGTCCCAGTTCATGAAGCGGTGCAATCCGCCAAGCCGTGCGATCCGTTCCGCGCCGGGACGCAGCATCAGGTGATAGGTATTGCCCAGCAGGATGTCGGCGCCGGTGGCGCGCACCGATTCGGGCAGCATGGCCTTGACGGTGGCCGCCGTTCCGACCGGCATGAAGGCAGGCGTGCGAATCTCGCCCCTCGGGGTCTGGATGATGCCTGTCCGGGCACGGCCATCGGTCGCGCAAAGGGTGAAACGGAAACGGTCGCTCATGGGATGCCTGCCTGAAAGACCGGCCGTGTCTAGCCAATAGGTCGGCCTTCCGCAATGCGGCCATTCTCTGGACGGGGACCGGTCCGAGGCCTATATTCAGGGCAGCACCGACAGGAAAGAACCATGGCCGACTTGCAGGAAGGCGCGCCGCTGATCGCGCCCTCGTCCACCGATCATCCGCTGTACGACAGCGTCGCCGAGGCCTGCAAAACGGTCTATGACCCGGAAATTCCGGTCAACATCTTCGATCTGGGCCTGATCTATACCATTGCGATCAGCCCCGAGAACGACGTTCGGGTGGTGATGACCCTGACCGCGCCGGGATGTCCCGTGGCGGGCGAGATGCCGGGATGGGTGGCCGATGCGGTCGAGGCCATCCCGGGTGTCCGGCAGGTGGATGTGGAAATGACCTTCCAGCCGCAATGGGGGATGGACATGATGTCCGACGAGGCGCGGCTGGAACTGGGCTTCATGTAGGCGGGCGGCGGCAGGGATCGCCCGCCGTGCCGTTCCGGCCGCTTTGCGGGGATGTTTGTTGCCAAGATGAAGGCCGCCTGTCTTGATGGACCGGCCTTGCGCGATTATCTTTTTGTCAAACCGAAAGGATCATTGTGATGTTCGCCATTCCCGGATCGGCCCCGGTCACCATCACCCCCGCCGCCGAACGCCAGATCGCCCGGCTGATGGCGGGACGCAACGCCTTTGGACTGCGCATCGGGCTGAAGAAAGGCGGCTGCGCAGGAATGGAATATACCATGGATCTGGTCGATGCAGCCGAACCGCACGAGGAAGTGGTCAACCAGGGCGATGCCCGCGTGGTGATTGCCCCCAAGGCGCAGATGTTTCTGTTCGGCACGCAGATCGATTACGAAACCGGTCTGCTAGAGGCGGGCTTTCGTTTCCGCAACCCGAACGTGACCGACGCCTGCGGTTGCGGCGAATCGGTGCGGTTCGAGCCCCTGGAGGGCAGCCGCGCGGCCGAGTGATCGTGGCGCGGGTGTTGCGCGGGTTCGGGCGCTATCATCATTGCACAGCGCGGCGTCTGCCCCTAAGCCTTTGCCAGCACAAAGGAGGGGGGCATGGCCTTGCGCAAACTGGCAGCCGGAAACTGGAAGATGAACGGTGATTTGGCCAGCCTTGGCGAAATTGAATCGCTGATGGCAGCCCATCCTGCGCCGCGGTGCGAGGTTCTGGTTTGTCCTCCGGCGGTGCTGCTTTACCCGATGAAGGCGCGGATCGGCCAGGGACCGGTGGCCCTGGGCGGTCAGGACTGCCATCACAAGGCATCCGGCGCGCATACCGGCGATATTTCTGCGCCCCAACTGGCGGATGCGGGGGCGGGATATGTTATCCTGGGCCATTCCGAGCGTCGCGCCGATCATGGCGAAACAGATGCGATGGTGGCGGCCAAGGCAGCGGCCGCGCATGCGGCCGGCCTGACGGCGATCATTTGCGTGGGCGAAACCGAGGCGCAGCGTGACGCCGGGGAAACGCTGGCGGTCATCGCCGCGCAGCTTGAGGGGTCGATCCCCGTTGGCTCCGATGCGGCAAACACCGTGATCGCCTACGAGCCGGTCTGGGCCATTGGCACAGGCCGTACCCCCACGATCGACCAGATCGCCGAAGTTCATGCCCTGATGCGCGAGCGGCTGTCCGGCATGGTCGCCGCGGGGGCGCCGGTGAGGCTGCTCTATGGCGGCAGCGTTAAGCCGGGCAACGCCGGGGAAATTTTTGCCGTGCCCCACGTCGATGGCGCCCTGGTCGGCGGCGCCAGCCTGAAGGCCGCCGATTTCGGTGCGATCATCACGGCCCTTGATGCGGCCTGACAGCACAATCGACAGGCTGGGGTGCCACCGACACCCGACCCTTGCCGCCGCGCTTGGAGGCATAGAGCGCCACGTCGGAATCGGCCAGCAGCCGGTCGATGTCGTTGGGTCCGTATCCGGCGGACAGCACGATTCCCAGGCTGGCCGATACCTTGCAGTCGCCGGGGGATAACTGCTCGATTCCCCGGATGATGCGCATCCCCATGCCGTCAAGCGTCTGACAGGACCAGTTTCCGCCCAGCACCAGCACGAATTCGTCGCCGCCCAGGCGGGCGGCATGATCGTGGCTGCGGGTCATGCGGCCCAGAATGCGTGCGACCTCTTTCAACAACTGGTCCCCGACCGGATGTCCCAGCCGGTCGTTCACCTGCTTGAAGTTGTCCAGATCCAGATGCACCACCGCAAAGGGCTGGCCATCGCGCGGATCGAGCATCTGCCGCAGGGCGGCCAGCAGACCCCGGCGGTTCAGGATACCGGTCAGCGGATCGGTATGCGCCTCGCGTTCGGCATCCTGCCGGGCCAGCATCAGATGGCGGTTGAACCGGGCCAGTTCGCCCTGGATCGCGCGATTGGCCTCTTGCAGGAACATCAGTTCCAGGGCCAGTCCGGTCGGCGCGAAGTCGTTTTCCGTCAGGCCCAGAACGGCGACGGCATCCGAAAGCGTCACCCCAAAGCCCAGATCCAGCAACAGCGTCCCGAAACCGGGCGCCACCACATGGCCGCGCAGCACCAGTTGCGGATGATGCCGCAGGCGCAGCGACAGCCGCTGGCCCGCCACTGCGGCCCGGATGAGCGACATGACGCAGCCCTGGGCATGGCTGGATGTCCCAACGAACACATCCCCCGCCTGTTGCGCCCCCTGCGGGATCAGCTTGCGCATCGTGGGCCCCGCGAACCGGATGGTCCCGTCGTCGGACAGGCACAGATGCATGGGCATCAGGCGGTCGAGGGCATCCCGGCACAGGGTCAGCGCATGGGTCATGGCGCAGCCGTCCTGGCCGACAGGCGAAAAGTCCGCGCCTCGGCGAAGTCCAGGTCGGACACGTCGATGCGTATCCCGTCATCGCCGCGGGTTATGACGCATAATGCACCATAGTCGTCGGCCATGGCGCGCAGCAATCCGCTGAGCAGCGCCGACCACCGCGGCGAGCCGCTCTCGAGCGTGACCCAGACCAGACCATCCTTGCCCCGCGTCAGGGCGATCTCGGGAAAGGCGATATCGTCGGTGACAAGCCGCATCCGTTCGGGCAGTTCGTCCAGGCGCAGCAGAAAATCCAGAAAATCGCTGCCGCAAAAGCGCAGCAGCCGCCAGATCTCGTTCTGCCGGACCAGCCAGGCCCCCAGATCCTCGACCAGTTCGTCAAGGGGCTTTTGCAGATCGCGCGCGGCCGTGCGCAGCATCACATCAGGCGGCAGCAGGTCCGATTCGACCAGATAGGACGATTCGGATTGAAGAAACCGTTCGATTGCCCGGCTGACCAGTTCGCGCATCCTGCACCTCCGGCTTCCGTTCTAGGACCGAAAGGTAAAGAATAAGGAAAAGTCAGATATCCCACCCGTGGCTGCCCGGCCCGGCCAGGGCCGTCCGCGCCTGCATCAGATCGCCGGGCGCGACCTGCAGGGCCGCAGCGGCCTCGAGAACCCGGCGGTCATCCTCAAGCAGATAGTCCAGCACATGCAGGGCGATATCGCCGCCTTGGGCCGCGTGGCGCAGATCATGGGGGGCCAGACCGGTGGCGGCCAGAAACCCCTCGATAAGATCGGGCTGTCCGGCCAGATGGATCAGGCCCGCCATGGCCAGCTCATGCGCGGATTCTCGCGTATATGTCATTGATTCGTTCCGCTCTGTGATCTGTCCGGCTCCCGCAGAAACCCTTTGTTAAGGAATAAATGTCATTCTTGCAAAAGGTCGCCGGACGGGGGGCGTTAATCATGACTGCGCGTATCCTCATTGCGGAAAGCAGCGCAACAAGCCGGATCAGCCTCAAGGTCCGGCTCTCGGGCGCATGTTACGATGTCCTGACCGCCGCCACGCTGGACGAGCTGCAGTGGCAGTTGCAGAGCGGGCGTCCCGACCTCGTGTTGCTTGGTCCGGGCTTTGCGGGGATGCATCTGTTCGATTTCTTCCGGCTGATATCGGTGGAACGACCCCTGACGCCGGTGCTGGCACTGGCCGCCGAACAGGGCCGGGTCGAGGCGTTGAAGGCAGGGGCTTCGGCGGTTCTCGACCCCAGGGTCGAGGAACAGATGCTGTTGGCCCGCGTGCGCGGCCTGTTGCGCGATTCGGAAACCGACGACGCATCGCGCTTTTTCCTGGCCGAGCCGGCGTCGGAATTCACCCCCGCGCCTTCGGGCAACGTCGTCCTGGTGGCGGACCAGCCTGCGCGCGCGCAACGCTGGCGCCATATCCTGCAACCTCGGCTGAACTGTCATTTCGCCATCGCCAGCCCTGATGAGACGCTGAGCGCGGCATCGCACGGGGACGGCGCGGACCTTTATATCATTGCGGCCGATATCGACCGCAAGGGCGACGGGCTGCGGCTCTTGTCGGAACTGCGGTCGCGCAACAGCAGCAAGGAAGCGGGTTTCGCCGTGCTTGTCGCGCCCGAGCGCGAGGAGCTTTGCGCCATTGCGCTGGACCTGGGTGCTGGCGAGGTTCTGCCCCTGGATCCGGCCGAAAACAACAACGCCGAGATCGCGGCCCTGGCGCTGCGCAACCAGCTTGACCGCAAGCGCCGCGCCGATACCCGCCGCGAGGAATTGCGCAGGAACATGGCCTGGGCCATGACCGACCCGCTGACCGGGCTGCACAACCGCCGCTATGCCCTGCCGCAATTGTCCGAAATGGCGCGCGAAGCGATGCGCAACCATTCCTCGTTTGCGGTCATGGCGCTGGATCTGGACCGGTTCAAGGCCATCAACGACAGCTTCGGCCATGCCGCGGGCGATGCCGTCCTGTGCGAGATCGCCCGGCGGATCGAACAGGTCGTCGCCAGCCGCGGCATGACGGCCCGTCTGGGCGGCGAGGAATTCCTGGTGGCCCTGCCCGATACCACCGAGAGCGAGGCTCATGCCATGGCCGAGGACATCCGCCAGGCTGTCGCTGCGCAACCGGTCGATCTGCCGCGCATCTCGGGCGGCGGATATGTGCAGGTCACGCTGTCCATCGGCGTCGCGCATGAACAGATGCCGTTCCATATCAGCCGCCCAGAACTTCTGGCCGAAATCGCGCAGGAACGGGCCGATCGGGCCATGATTGCCGCCAAATCGCTGGGCCGGAACCGCGTGCTGATGGCGCAGATGCACCACCTTCTCTAGCATCGTCCGTCCAAAGGGACTGGCAAGGCCATCGCGGCATCGTTAACATGCGCCCCTGACGGAGGCAGCCATGTCATCACCACACCACCATCCGGGCACGGCCCACCGCCCGACAGGGCAGGCGATGCTGCGCGGCGCGCTGGGCCGATGCCCGGCTTGCGGCGAAGGCAAGCTGTTCCGATCCTTTCTGAAGGTCGCCGACCATTGCCCGGCCTGCGACGAGGCGATGCATCACCAGCGCGCCGACGATGGCCCGGCCTATCTGACGATCCTGCTGGTCTCGCATCTGGGGGCGCCGCTGCTGTTGGCCTCTTTTGTGGCATGGCGTCCATCGGCCATGACGATGATCTGGACCTTTGGTCTGGGGGCGGTGGCCCTGTCGCTGCTGCTGTTGCCGCGGATCAAGGGGGCCATGGTCGGCCTGCAATGGGCGCGAAGAATGCACGGGTTCGACACGGCAACGCCCGCACGGGAAACGTGACGCACGATCCCCCCATCCGCGATGCGGCCACGATCATCCTGCTGCGTCGGCAGGCGTCGGGCACGTCGGTCCTGATGGGAATGCGGGGGGCAGGCGCAGCCTTCATGCCCTCGAAATACGTCTTTCCCGGCGGCGCGGTTGACCCGGCGGATGGAACGGTCCGGCTGGCGGCCCCCCTGGCCGAGCCGCATCAGAACCGTATGGCCCGGGATCCGCGCCCCGGCAGCCAGGCTGATCCTCATGCACTTGCCGCTGCCGCCCTGCGCGAGCTGGCCGAGGAAACCGGACAACTGCTGGGCCGCCCCGGCGCAAGCGACCTGCCCGGTTTTGCCGAAGCGGGGCTTTGCCCGGATGCGTCGCAACTGGTGTATGTGTTTCGCGCCATTACCCCGCCGGCCCGGCCGCGCCGGTTCGACGCGCGCTTTCTGGCGGCCGATGCCGCCGGCCTGGCAACCGACCCCGACGATTTCAGCCGCGCCTGCGACGAGCTTTCGCATCTGCACTGGGTGCCGCTGGATCAGGCCCGCGCGCTGGACCTGCCCTTCATCACCGAAGTGGTCTTGGCAGAACTGGCCGATCTGATCGCGGCGGTGCACCATGACGCGCCCCTGCCCGTTCCGGACACGGTGCCGTTCTTCGACAACCGCACGGCCGAGCCGCGCTTCGTGCAGATCACCTGATTACCGTCCCGTGAACCGCGCCGGGCGCTTTTCCAGGAAGGCCGTCACACCCTCGACGAAATCGGCGCTACGGCCTGCGGCGCCCTGCAGCCGCGCCTCCAGCCCAAGCTGCGTGTCCAGGTCATTCCCGAACGAGGCTTCGACTGCCGCGCGGATGGCACGAAAGGCGGATGTCGGCCCTTGGGCCAACTGGCGGGCACGGGCCTCGACCCCGGCAGCAAAGGCATCGTCGGGCAGGGCCTCCCAGATCAGGCCCCAGTCGGCCGCCTGCCGTGCGCTGACGGGTTCCGCGAACAGCATCATCCCCATGGCCCGCGCCATTCCCACGGCGCGGGGAATGACAAAGGTGCCCCCCGCGTCCGGGATCAGCCCGATCCGCGCGAATGCCTGAATGAAACTGGCGCTTTCGGTAGCGATCACCACATCGGCCGCCAGCGCCAGGTTGGCCCCCGCCCCCGCAGCCACGCCGTTCACGGCGGCGATCACCGGCGCGGGGCATGCGCGGATCGCGCGCAGCATCGGCTCGTATTCGTCACGCAGCGTCCCTTCCAGATCGGCGGCAGCGGCACGGTCGGTCAGATCCTGCCCCGAACAGAACCCCCGCCCCGCCCCGGTCATCACCACGCAGCGGATATCGGCCGACAAGCCTGACAGGACATCGGTGATTTCATGCCGCATCCGGCTGTTCAGGGCGTTCATCACCTGCGGTCGGTTCAGGGTGATCGTGGCCACTCCGTCTGCTGCGCCGAACTGGATGGCTTCATAGGTCATGTGCGTCCCCTCTTTGCAAAACATCATGCCTGAAAAGCAAAAGGGGGAAAGCGCGACCCAGCGTCAGGACCGGATCAGTCCTGCATGATCCGGTCCAGGCGGTCGCGCTCATCCTGCGACAGGGCTTCGGCCGTCTCGGGGCGGGCCTGTGCCCGACCGCGCAGGAAACGCCATGCCATCAGCAGGGCCACCAGTGCCATGACCGGCCCGGCCAGCCACAGGACCAGATTGCCGCCCTGGGCACGGGGTTCGAACAGCACGAATTCTCCGTAACGGTCCACCACCGCGTCGATGACCTGGTCGTTGCTGTCGCCCGCCACGATCCTTTCGCGCACATACAGCCGCAGGTCGCGGCTGATGGGGGCGTTGGATTCATCGATGTTTTCCCCCTGGCACACCGGGCATCGCAGACGCTGCGAGATGTCGCGGGCGCGGGCCTCCTGACCCGGATCGGGCAGCACCTCGTCGGGCTGCACGGCCAGGGCCATCACGGGCAGGCAGAAGGCCAGCAGGATCAAAAGCCGTCTCATTCCGCGGCCACCGGTCGGACAGGGGCACGTCGCGCCCCTGCCGCCACGCGATAGCGGCGGTCGGTCAGGCTGATGATGCCGCCGATGGCCATCAGCAGGGAACCCGCCCAGATCCAGTTTGCGAAGGGCTTTATATAGGTCCGCACCGCCCATCCCCCGTCGGCCTGCGCGTCACCGATCACCAGATACACGTCGCGCAGGAAACCGTTGTCGATGGCGGCTTCGGTCGTGGGCATGGCCTGGACGGGATAGACGCGCTTTTCGGGCTGCAATGTCGCCACGACGCGGCCATTCCGCGCGACCTCCAGGGTGGCCACGGTCGAGACATAGTTCGGCCCCTCGATCTCGTCCACGTCGGTCAGGGTGATCTGGTAATCGGCCACCGGGAACGGCTCGCCGATGCGGGCCACGCGGATATCCTCGACCTGCCAGGCGGTCAGCAGGGCGATGCCAATAAAGGTGACGCCCAGCCCCCCATGGGCCATGGCCTTGCCCCAGTCGGCCCGCGGCAGGCGCCACAGCCGGGACAGCCCGGCCGATCCGGTCCGGTGGATCAGTTCGGCCACCGCGCCGAAGACGATCCACGCGCCAAGCCCCGCGCCGATCACGGCGATGGCCGACCGGCCCGTGGACACCGCCCAGACCAGCATCATGACCGCGCCCGTCACCATAAGCGCACCCCGCAAGGGATGCAGGACACGACCCAGTGCCGCCCGTTTCCAGGGCATGATGGCCCCCAGGGGCAGCGCGATCGCCAGCACGATCATGAAGGGCGTGAAGGCCTTGTTGAAAAAGGGCGCGCCGACCGACAGCTTGCGGTCCCACAGCATTTCCGCGATCAGGGGCCACATCGTGCCGATGAACACCACGAACGCCGAAACCGCCAGCAGCACGTTGTTCAGCACCAGCGCGCCCTCGCGCGACACCGGCGTAAAGACGCCCTTGGCCGTCATCTGGGGCGCGCGGACGGCATAAAGCGTCAGCGCCCCGCCGGTAAAGACCACCAGGATGCCCAGGATGAAGAGCCCCCGCGCCGGGTCGCTGGCAAAGCTGTGGACCGAGGTGATGACGCCCGAGCGCACGATGAAGGTGCCGATCATCGAGAACCCGAAGGCCATGATCGCCAAAAGGATCGTCCAGCTTTTCAGCGCCTCGCGCTTTTCGACGACGATGGCGGAATGCAGCAGGGCCGCGGCCAGCAGCCAGGGCATGAAGCTGGCGTTCTCGACCGGATCCCAGAACCAGAAGCCGCCCCAGCCCAGTTCGTAATAGGCCCACCACGACCCCAGGGCGATCCCCAGGGTCAGGAACATCCAGGCGGCCAGCGTCCAGGGCCGCACCCAGCGGGCCCAGGCGGCGTCCACCCGCCCCTCGATCAGGGCGGCGACAGCAAAGCTGAAGGCCATCGAAAGCCCCACATAGCCCAGGTAGAGGAACGGCGGATGGAACGCGAGGCCAGGGTCCTGCAACAGCGGGTTCAGGTCGCGCCCGTCGAAGGGCGGCACATCAAGCCGCAGGAACGGGTTCGAGGTGAAGATGATGAAGGCATAGAAGGCCGCGCCGATGGACGCCTGCACCGCCAGCACCCGCGCCCGCAGCGCCGGCGGGATGTTGTCGCCGAATACCGCCGCCGCTGCCCCGAACAGGGCCAGGATCAGTACCCACAGCAGCATCGAACCCTCGTGGTTGCCCCACACGCCGCTGATCTTGTAGATCATCGGCTTGGCGGTATGCGAATTCTCGTAGACCAACCGCAGCGAAAAATCCGAGGTGACAAAGGCCACGGTCAGCGCCGCGAAGGACAACCCCACCAGCAGGAACTGCGCCAGGGCGGCGGGCCGGGCGCTGTCCATCCAGCCCTGCCAGCCGCGCGAGGCCCCGACCATCGGCACCACCGTCTGATACAGCGACACCGCAAAGGCCAGGATCAGGGCGAAATGGCCGAATTCTGCAATCATGGCGGAAATCCTCTGGAGGTCCGCCAAGCATAAGGCGGCGGCAAGCAGGGGGAAAGACCCCTGTTTGCCGCCGCCTTTCAGTTTCCCGTGTCGAAGATTGGGCCTATCCCCGCAGGCCCGCCGCCCAGTCCCGCAGGGCGGCGTTGTCGGCGAAGTCCTCTGTGGGGGCCATCACCGGCGTGGCCGCAGCCTGGCCTGTCGTGGTCGTGACACTGGCTTGCACCTGGGCCGCGGGCCAGACCCGGCGGCGAAAGTAATGCGCCTCGCGCGCGCCGAAGTAGAACCCGACAATGGCGCCCAGAAGCCACCACAGGGGCTCGGGCACCTGTTGCAGCCCGACCATGCGCAGGCTGAAGCCCTGCGGCTCGGCCATGGCATAGACGAACAGCCCCATCGTTCCCAGCGCCAGAAGCGGCCTGGGCAGCCGGTTCAGGCCGTTCACGAAGCTGTCGAAGAAGCCGGGCCGGACCGTCTCGAACTCCTTCCCCATCTGGTCGATGGCGCGGGCATAGGCTTCCTCGTTCAGCTCCATCTTGCGGGTGGCGTTCTGGGTAAAGACCTCGGCCATGCCGGTGGCGGCGCTGCCCAGCGCGGTGACGCCCTGGCCCAGGCCGATGAAGCGGTCGATCATGCCCATTTGGCAGTCCTTTCACGATGCTGGGTTTCGGTCAGGTGATAGCGGGGCGAGATGAACTCTTCGGCCCGGGTGATCCAGCCACCCTTGCCCCCTGCCCTGGTGCGGGCGTATTTGCGGCTGGCGGGGCGCTGATCGGCCAGAGAATAGTAATAGTTCCGGCGCGCGATCCCATAGGCATCGGCAAAATGAACCGGGGCGGCCTCGGCGGCGGCCCGTGCGGCGGCAAGGGTCTGCGGGCCGATCACACCGTCGGCAGTGGCGGAAAAGCCCATCCGGGCGATCAGCCGCTGCAGGATCTTGACCGCGTTCGCCCCGGCATTCACATACATGTCGAACACGCTGGCCTGCACGGCATCGGGCAGGTCGGACAGACGCGGACGGCGGAAATAGTGTTCGACAAAGATCTGCTGTGCCTGGTCACGGCTCAGCGCCTTGACATCATTGGCATCGATGCGCCCGTCCCCATTCAGATCCAGGCCCAGCGACCGCATCGTTCCGATCGTGACGCCGTAATTCGTGGCCCCGCCCGGATCGTCGGGATCGTTCACATAACCGCCTTCGCGCGCGACGATCTCCGCCGCGATTTCCTCGACGCTTGGCATGGGCTTCTCCGGCTTTGGTAAATCAGGCCGAAAGGGTGCGCCGGGAGCGTTAATTGACTGTTAATCAATCGCGCGTTGCTGGCCGCGCAAGCCGTCCAGCAGCATCCGCAACGCATGATCCACGGTCGCCGCACGAACCCGGCTGCGGCCGATGGCACCGAATTCCACTGTTTCGGTGCGGGTTCCCATGGGCTGGGCAATGCCGAAACAGACACGCCCCTCGGGCTTGTGTCCGGATCCGCCCGGCCCGGCGATGCCGGTGACGGCGACCGCAATGCCCGCGTCCGAACGATGCAGCGCGCCTGCGGCCATTTCGGCGGCGACCTGTTCGCTGACCGCGCCATGGGTTTCCAGCGTTTCGGCGCGAACGCCCAGCATCTGCTGCTTGGCGGCGTTGGAATAGGTGACAAACCCCCTGTCCACGGCGTCGGACGAACCCGGAACCTCGGTCAGAGCGCCGGCGATCAGCCCGCCGGTACAGCTTTCGGCGGTGGCGATCATCACGCTGCGGGCGCGGGCGGCGTCCAGCACGTCCGAAGCCAGGGTCACAGCATCGGCTCCAGCACGGCATGGTACAGCCCGGCCAGCGCGACCGACCCCAGGCCCGCGAACAGCCCCGCCCACAGGTCGTCCATCATCACCCCCACGGCCCCGCCCTGCCGGTCGGCGCGGCCCACCAGCCACGGCTTCCAGATGTCGAACAGGCGGAACAGCGCAAACGGCACCACAAAGGCGGGCCAGGCATCCAGGATGGAAATCCCGTGCCGCCACAAGGGGATGACGGTGAAGGACATGGCCAGCCACTGGCCCGCGACCTCGTCGATGACGATTTCCGAAGGGTCTTCGTCGCTGGTCATGCGCAGCGCCTGCGGCACGGCCCAGAAGCCGATCAGCGCGGCCAGAACCGCCCCCAGGGGGATCAGCAGCGCCCCCCCGGCCTGATACGCCAGAACCGCCAGCAGGACGGCGGCAGCCGAGCCCCAGGTGCCGGGGCCGGGACGCAGCCTGCCGATGCCGAAAAAGGTGGTGATCATCGCGATCATGGCTCAGGCCTTCATCAGCGCGGCGGTAGCGATGGCCGCGATCCCCTCACGCCGGCCGGTAAAGCCCAGACGCTCCGATGTGGTTGCCTTGACGCTGATGCGGTCGGGATCGACCCTCATCACCTCGGCCAGACGGGCCTGCATGGCGGCGGCGTGGGGACCGATCTTCGGAGCCTCGCAGATCAGGGTCACGTCGGCGTTGCCAAGGGCGAAGCCCCGTCCCCGCGCCAGATCGGCAGCATGGCGCAGAAAGATGGTGCTGTCGGCACCCTTCCATTGCGGATCGCCGGGCGGGAAATGGCGGCCGATATCGCCCTCGGCCAGGGCGCCATAGATGGCGTCGGTCAGCGCGTGCATCCCGACATCGGCATCGGAATGGCCGACCAGTCCCGCATCATGGGCAATCTGGACGCCGCACAGCCAGACGTGATCGCCGGGCCCGAAGGCATGAACGTCGTAGCCGTTGCCAAGGCGAATATCCATCGCGCCCCCCAGAATGCGTTCGGCCCGCGCGAAATCGGCGGGAAAGGTGATCTTCAGATTGTCTTCGGACCCCGATGTGATCGCAACAGGTATTCCGGCCTTCAGTGCCAGTTCCACATCATCGGCGGCATTGTCCGGGTGCAGGCGATGCGCCTTGGATATGTGGTCCAGCGCAAAACCCTGCGGCGTCTGTGCCCGGAACAATCCGTCACGGGGGGTCGAGGAAACGACAGCGCCGTCCATCCCTTTCCACAGCGCATCGCTGACAGGCAGCGCCGGGGCTGCGGCAAGCGCACCCGACAGCAGCGCGTCGATCACACCCTGGATCACCGCATCGCTGACCAGCGGGCGGGCGCCGTCGTGGATCAGCACATGGGTCGCCTGCCCTTCCAGCGCCCGCAGTCCGGCGCTGACGCTGGCGGCGCGGGTCTCGCCCCCCGTGACGATGGTGAAGCCCGCAAAATCGGCCTGCGCGCGGCCCAGGTCGTCGGGATGGACGACCAGCACCACCCGGTCAAAGCCCGCGAATGCCGCCAGCGACCGCGCCAGAACGCTGCGCCCGGCCAGACCGCGCCATTGCTTGGGTTCTCCCGCGCCGGCCCGGACACCCCGCCCGGCAGCGGTGACGATGGCGGCATAGCCCGGCGGGGCCTTGATCGTCATGCGTGATCGGGCATATCGCCCCCGATGGCACGCGCGAAGGCGGTGCGATACAGGTGCGACAGATCCGCCAGATCGCCCGCGTCCTCGCCCAGGTGCACAGCCATGCCGCCAAAGACACCGACCTGCGCGGCCGGGACGCCGGCCTTTTCTGCGGCCGACAGCAAAGCCTCGGCACCCGTCGCGGCGCAGGCGACCAGATAGCGGGCCTGGTCCTCTCCGAACAGCCGGGCGATGTCGCCCGAATCCAGCCGCACGCCGATGCCGGCAGCCTCGGCCATCTCGAAGGCGGCAAGGGCAAGGCCGCCATCGGACAGGTCGGTGGCGGATATCACATGCGCCCGGTTGGCGCGCAGGAATTCGCCGTGCCTGCGTTCGGCTGCAAGGTCCACAGGGGGCGCGTCGCCGTCCTCGATCCCGAAGGCTTCGGCAGCCAGCGCCGACTGGCCCAGATGGCCATGGGTTTCGCCGATGACAATCGCCACGTCGCCATCGGATGGCAGGCCCGCGATCAGGTTCGACAGGTCGTCGATCAGACCGACGCCGCCGATGGTGGGGGTGGGCAGGATGCCCTTGCCGTCGGTTTCGTTATACAGCGACACGTTGCCCGACACGATGGGAAAGTCCAGCGCCGTGCAGGCCGCCCCGATACCCTTGATGGCGCCCACGAACTGACCCATGATCTCGGGCTTCTCGGGGTTGCCGAAATTCAGGTTGTCGGTCGCGGCCAGCGGCAGCGCGCCCACCGCGCACAGGTTGCGCCAGGCCTCGGCCACCGCCTGCTTGCCGCCCTCGACAGGGTTCGCCTTGACATAGCGGGGGGTCACGTCGCTGGTGAAGGCCAGCGCCTTGCTGGTGCCGTGCACGCGCACGACGCCCCCGCCCATGCCGGGGCGGCGGATGGTATCGGCGCCGACCTGGGTGTCGTACTGTTCCCAGACCCAGCCCTTGTGGGCATAGCTGGGACTGCCGATCAGCGCCCGCAACGCCTTGATCGGCGTGATCGCGGGCAGGTCGCGCATCGGCTCGGCGGGTGGCGTTTCCACCCAGGGGCGGTCGTATTCCGGCGCGCTCGACGACAGCCTGGACAGCGGCAGGTCGGCCTTGACCGCGTTGCCGTGCAGGATCAGGAAGCGATCCTCGGCGATGGTCTCGCCCACGATGGCGAAATCCAGATCCCATTTCTCGAAGATGGCGCGGGCCTCGGCCTCCTTTTCGGGCTTGAGGACCATCAGCATCCGTTCCTGGGATTCCGACAGCATCATCTCATAGGCCGTCATGCCCGTCTCGCGCTGCGGCACATGATCCAGGATCAGCTTGATGCCCAAGCCGCCCTTGTCGCCCATTTCCACGGCCGAACAGGTCAGCCCCGCCGCGCCCATGTCCTGGATGGAAATCACGGAATCCGTCTGCATCAGTTCGAGGCAGGCTTCCAGCAGGCATTTTTCGGTGAAGGGATCGCCGACCTGCACGGTCGGACGCTTGTCCTCGATGCTGTCGTCGAATTCCGCGCTCGCCATGGTCGCGCCGCCGACGCCGTCGCGGCCGGTCTTGGCACCCAGATAGACCACCGGCATCCCGATGCCCGAGGCGGCGGAATAGAAGATCCTGTCCGCATCCGCGAGGCCCGCGGCAAAGGCGTTGACCAGGCAGTTGCCGTCATAGCTGCGATGAAAACGAACCTCTCCGCCCACGTTGGGCACGCCGAAGGCATTGCCATAGGCGCCGATCCCCTCGACCACGCCCTTGACCAGATGCGCGGTCTTGGGATGTTCCGGCCTGCCGAAGGACAGCGCGTCCATGGCTGCGATGGGACGGGCGCCCATGGTGAAGACATCGCGCAGGATGCCGCCTACGCCGGTCGCGGCGCCTTGGTGCGGTTCGATATAACTGGGGTGGTTGTGGCTTTCCATCTTGAAGACCACGGCCTGCCCGTCGCCGATATCGACCACGCCCGCGTTCTCTCCGGGGCCGCAGATTACCTGCGGGCCGGTGGTTGGCAAGGTGCGCAGCCATTTCTTGGACGATTTATAAGAACAATGCTCGTTCCACATGGCCGAAAAGATGCCCAGTTCGGTAAAGGTCGGCTCGCGTCCGATGATGCCCAGGATCCGGTCGTATTCGTCGGGCTTCAACCCGTGCGCAGCGATCAGGTCGGGGGTGATCGTCGGTTCCTGCATCATGTCTGCCTTCCTGCGCGGGGATCAGGGCCTTTTATGGCCAGATGCACGCCATGGAAAGGCCACGACAGGGGCCAGGCAGAAGCGGCGCAAAAAAAAGCCGGGCACAAGGCCCGGCCTAAGTCCAACAGGGAGGTAGAAGGTGATGAGCAATTGTGCTGGACATCGCCTTCACAGCCGGATTTATGGGCAGGTTGTGAAGGGTTCAAGACTTTTCACGGAATGCAACTGCATGGCCGTCATGCAGTTGCGGAATAGCTGCACCGGGAACCCGGCAATCTTACGGGTCTTTTCAAACCCCTTTATAGAATGACCGGGATCAGCGCCTCGCTCTGCCGCCTGCGGAAGGCCTGGATCTCGTCCAGCATGAAATCGCGGAACACGGCCACGCGGCGGGTCTGGCGCAATTCCTCGGGATAGGCCAGGAAAACCGGGACTTCGCCGGATTCGATCTGCGGCAGGACGCGCACGAGGCGGTGGTGGTCGGCGGTCAGGTAATCGGGCAGAACGCCGATGCCCAGATTGGCCAGAACCGCCTGAAGCACGCCGAAATAGTTGTTCACCGTCAGGGTCGATTCGATGTTCTGGGCCATGATGTCCTGAACAAGCCGCGCTCCTGCCGCAACCTGCGGCTGGTCGATCTTTTGCGATACCAGCCGATGGGGCGACAGATCGGCGATGGTGTCGGGCGTGCCTGCCTTGTCGAGATATTCCTGTGTCGCATAAAGCCGCATCCGCACGGAAAGCAGGCGCCGCCGGATCAGGTCGGACTGGCTGGGCTCCTTCATGCGGATGGCCACGTCGGCCTCGCGCATGGGCAGGTCCAGAAGCCGCTCTTCGAGCATCAGGTCGATCTTGAGGTCGGGATACTTCTCGTAGAGCTTGACCAGCCGGGGGGCTAGCCACAGGGTTCCGAACCCCACGGTGGCCGTGACGCGCAACTCGCCAAAGACATGCTGTTCGCTGTCGCGGATGCGCGCCGATGCGGTGTCCAGCTTGCGGGCCATGGCCGAAGTCGCCTCGAACAGCAGTTCGCCCTGTTCGGTCAGGATCAGCCCCCGGGCATGGCGGTGGAACAGGGTGGTTCCCAAGGATTCCTCCAGCGCGCGGATCTGGCGGCTGACGGCGGATTGGGACAGGTGCAGCGTATCGCCGGCATGGGTCAGGCTGCCCGCCGCTGCCACGGCGTGAAAGATTCTGAGCTTGTCCCAGTCCATGCCGTTACAATCCTGCGGAGTCTTCCATGCCTTCATCGTAGCCCTTAACCGGAAAGCACTTTTCCGGCAAGGGAAAGCGGCTGCGGCCTTTTTTCCTTTGTCGGTCAACCAAGCTGACCTATATTGACCCCAACAGTCGTCGCGCGTGGGAGGAGACACAACGATGAGCAGGCAGGAATTCTCGCTGGCCGACCGCTTCGACCTGACAAAGCCGCAGGTATTGCTGAACGGCACCCAGGCCCTGGTGCGGCTGATGCTGATGCAATCGGCCCGCGACCGGGCGGCGGGGCTGAACACGGCGGGGCTTGTCACCGGGTATCGCGGATCGCCGCTGGGGGCCGTCGATCTGCAAATGGTGCGCGAAGGCAGGCGCCTGACGGAATCGAACATCCTGTTCCAGCCCGGCCTGAACGAGGATCTGGCCGCCACCGCCATCTGGGGCAGCCAGCAGGCCGAACTGCGCGGCGAGGGGAAATATGACGGCGTCTTCGCGCTGTGGTATGGCAAGGGACCGGGGGTCGACCGCTCGGGCGACGTGATGCGGCATGGCAACATGGCCGGGTCATCGCGCCATGGCGGCGTGGTCATGGCGATGGGCGACGATCACACGGGCGAAAGCTCGACCGTGCTGCACCAGTCGGACTGGGCGATGATCGACGCCTATATCCCCGTGCTGTCGCCCGCGGGCGTGCAGGAGATCCTGGATTATGGCCTCTATGGCTTTGCGCTGTCGCGCTATGCGGGGGTCTGGACCGGTCTCAAGACGATGAAGGACACGGTCGAGGCCACCTCGGTCGTGGATGGCAATCCCTTTCGCCTGGCCTTCGTGACCCCCGACCGCGCCCTGCCCGAGGGCGGGCTGAACATCCGCCTGGGCGACACCCCCATCGCACAAGAGGCGCGGATGATCGACCACAAGCGCTGGGCGGCCGAGGCGTTTTCGCGCGCCAACCGCATCGACCGCAAGGTCTGGGGCAAGACGGGTGCGCGGATCGGCTTTGTCGCGGCGGGCAAGAACTGGCTGGATCTGGTCCATGCCCTGTCGCTTCTGGGCATCGACGAGGCCGAGGCGGAGCGGCTGGGCCTGACCACCTACAAGGTCGGACAGACCTGGCCCCTGGACATGAAATCCTTTCAGGAATGGTCCGAAACGCTGGAACTGATCGTTTGCGTCGAGGAAAAGCGCAAGCTGATCGAGGTGCAACTGAAAGAGGCGATCTTCGACAACCGCCATGGCCGTCGGGTCCACGGCTGGAAACACGACCGCACCGGGGCCGAACTGTTCCCCACCCGCTATGCTCTGGACCCGGTGATGATCGCCCAGAAGATCGGCGAGATTCTGATCGAGGAGGGCCGCGGCACCGATCACATCAAGGCCGGCCTGACCCGCCTGGCCCAGGTGCGCCGCGCGGACAACGCCCCCGAAATCGCGACCCGCACGCCCTGGTTCTGTTCGGGCTGCCCGCACAACACCTCGACCAAGGTCCCGGACGGCAGCCGTGCCTATGCGGGCATCGGCTGTCATTACATGGTGCAGTGGATGGACCGCGAGACCACCGGTTTCACCCATATGGGCGGCGAGGGCGTCAACTGGGTGGGCGAGGCCCCGTTCAGCAAGCGAAAGCATGTGTTCCAGAACCTGGGCGACGGCACCTACAACCATTCGGGATCGCTGGCGATCCGCGCGGCGATCGCGGCGGGCACCAACATCACCTACAAGATTCTGTTCAACGACGCCGTGGCCATGACCGGCGGCCAGCCGAACGAGGGTGGGCTGTCCGCCCAAAGGATCGCCGCCGAACTGGTGGCGATGGGCGTCAGGCCGCTGGTCGTCGTCCATGACGAAAAGGAGGATATCGACCCCAAGCAGTTTCCGGCGGGACTGCGCTTCGAGGAACGGGCCGCGTTGATGACGGTGCAGCGCGAGCTGTCAGAAACGCCGGGCGTCAGCGCGATCCTCTATATCCAGACCTGTGCGGCCGAGAAACGCCGTCGCCGCAAGCGCGGCAAGTTCCCCGATCCCGACCGCCGCGTCTGGATCAACCCCGAGGTCTGCGAGGGATGCGGCGATTGCGGCGTGCAGTCGAACTGCGTGTCGATCGTGCCGCTGGACACCGAACTGGGCCGCAAGCGCCAGATCGACCAGTCGTCGTGCAACAAGGACTATTCCTGCCTGAAAGGCTTCTGCCCCAGCTTCGTCACGGTCGAGGGCGGCACGCTGCGCAAGCCCCAGGCCGAGGCCTTCGACATTCCCGACCTGCCCATCCCCGACCTGCCCGCGATCGGCGGCACGCATAACGTCGTCATCACCGGCGTCGGCGGCACCGGGGTCGTGACCATCGGCGCGGTCCTGGCGCAGGCCGCCCATATCGACGGCAAGGGCGCCGGCATGATGGAGATGGCGGGCCTGGCGCAAAAGGGCGGCGCCGTCCATATCCACCTGCGCCTGGCCAACCGACCCGAGGACATCAGCGCCATCCGCGTCGCCGTGGGCGAGGCCGACTGCATCATCGGCGGCGATCTGGTCGTGACGGCGGGGGCCAAGACCATCGGCCTGATGACCAGCGGCCGCACCGGCGCGGTGGTGAACGATCACGAGATCATTACCGGCGACTTTACCCGGCTGCGCGATTTCCGGGTGCCGTCCGACCAGTTGAAGCTGTCGCTGGAAGCGCGTCTGCGCGACCGGGTGGCATTTTTCGACGCCAACGATCTGGCGCTGCGGCTGCTGGGCGATTCGATCTATTCGAACATGCTGGTGCTGGGCGCGGCCTGGCAGCAGGGCCTGCTGCCGCTGAGCCTTGAGGCGATCGAACAGGCGATCCGCCTGAACGGCGCCAAGGTCGATGAAAACCTGCGCGCCTTTCAGATCGGCCGATGGGCGATGGCGTTCCCGGAACAGACCCGCAAGCCGGTCCCCGTCACGCACCTGCCGCCCGACCCCATCGCCTATCGCGAGGCGCGGCTGACCGGATACCAGGGCAAGCGGCTGGCCCGGCGGTTCCGCAGGCTGGTCGATGCAGCCCCTGCCCCGCTGCGCGAAAGCGTCGCGCGCGGGTATTACAAGCTGCTGGCCTACAAGGACGAATACGAGGTTGCGCGCCTGCATCTGACCACCGCGCGGCAGGTGGCGGAACAGTGGGACGGCGATCCGAAACTGACGCTGCATCTGGCTCCGCCGATCCTGTCGGGCAAGACGGCGGACGGTCGGCCCAAGAAACGCGAATTCGGTTCGTGGATGCTGACGGCCTTCAAGGTCCTGGCCCGGATGAAAGGCCTGCGCGGAACCCCGTTCGATCCTTTCGGCTATTCCGCCGAACGCCGCCACGAACGCGCCGCGATCCGCGAATACGAACACGACATGCGCGAGGTTCTGGCCCAGGTCACGGACGCCACCATGCCCGTCGCCATCGAACTTGCGGAACTGCCGCTGACGGTGCCGGGCTATGGCCCTGTCAAGGAACAGGCCGCAGCCCTTGCCGCCGCGCGCCGAACCGAGCTGCTGGCGCAGTTCCGCAGCGGCCGGGCGCCCCTGCAACAGGCCGCCGAATGACCACCTTTCGGTGACCGACTGATCTAGGTCATTTGCAAAACCCGCGATGCGCCCTAGAAAGGCGCCTCGCGGGGCAAGCAGGGGTGGGGCCATGGCGGTAGGCGTCTTCGATTCGGGACTGGGCGGGCTGACGGTCCATCAGGCCATCGCCGCGCGTCTGCCCGATCTGCCGCTGGTCTATCTGGGCGACAACAAGCACACCCCCTATGGCACCCGCACCGCCGAGGACATTTTCGACCTGACCTGCGCGGGCGTGGAACGGCTGTGGGCCGAGGGGTGCGATCTGGTGATCCTGGCCTGCAATACGGCATCGGCGGCGGCCCTGAAGCGGATGCAGGAAAGCTGGCTGCCCCAGGACAAGCGCGTGCTGGGCGTCTTTGTGCCCATGATCGAGGCGCTGACCGAACGCCGCTGGGGCGACAATTCCCCCCCGCGCGAGGTCGCGGTCAAGCATGTGGCCCTGTTCGCGACCCCGGCGACCGTCGCCAGCCGCGCCTTTCAGCGGGAACTGGCCTTCCGCGCCGTGGGCGTCGATGTCGAGGCGCAGCCCTGCGGCGGCGTCGTCGATGCCATCGAGATGGGCGACGAGATCCTGGCCGAGGCGCTTGTGGCCTCGCATGTCGAGGCCCTGCTGCGCCGGATGCCATACCCCGAGGCCGCGGTGCTGGGCTGCACCCACTATCCGCTGGTTCAGGATGCTTTCCAGCGGGCGCTTGGCCCGAAGGTCAAGGTGTTCAGCCAGGCGGGACTGGTCGCGGAAAGCCTGGCCGACTATCTGCAGCGCAGGCCGGAATTCCTGGGATCGGGCACCGAATCCAAGAACCTGACGACCGGCAATCCGGTCCGCGTGTCGGGCAAGGCCACGCAATTCCTGCGCCGCCCGATCCGTTTCGAGGCAGCATGAGGACGAAACCCATGGCAGGCATGAAATCCCTCAAGAAACGTCGCCGCGTCCAGGTGATCGCGGCGGCGGCCGTCGCCCTGGTCATCGCCGTGGGTCTGATCGGCTATGGCTTCCGCGACGGGATCAACCTGTATCGCTCGCCCACGCAGGTGGCCGAACTGGCCCCCGCGCCGGACGAATATTTCCAGCTTGGCGGGCTGGTCAAGGAAGGCACCGTCGTCAACCGCGACGGGGTGGAATTCGACTTCGTCATCACCGACGGCGCGGCGGAAATCCCCGTCAGCTATGTCGGGCGCGACCCGCGGCCCGACCTGTTCACCGAAGGCCAGGGCACCATCGCCAAGGGATACTATCGCAACGGCCGGTTCGAGGCGAGCGACCTGCTGGCAAAGCACGACGAAACCTATATGCCGCGAGAGGTCATGGACACGCTCAAGGAAACGGGCGTCTATCAGGACCCCAACAGCTAGGGCGGCGGTTCCAGCAGTCTGGCGATGTCGGCAAAGACGCCCTGCCATTCGGCATCCTGCTGCGGTATGAAGCGCAGGAAATGCAGGAAATGCAGCAGGAACGCCCCCTCGCCGGCGAAAAAGGCCAATCGGGCCTGCCGCCCTTCGGGGCTGCCGGCGTCCAGTCCCGCCAGTCTTTCCCGATACCAGCCTTGGGTCGAGGCCAGATGCCCGGGCGTCTGCATCAGCCCGGCCATCAGCCTGGCGGCCTTGGACATCGACACCTCGTCGGCCTCGGCAACGGCGCATCGGCCGGACGGGGCGGATGATCGGGCAGGACGCTTGACGCCCGCCGGGGCGCGGGGCAAGCAGGCGCGATGATCGACCTGCGCCCCGTTGTCCATCCGATCGGCAAGATCATCGTCACCTTCGGGGTCGCGATGATGGCGCCGCTGCTTGTGGACTGGTGGCACGGCAATCCGCATTGGAGGGTATTCCTGCAAAGCGGCGCGCTGACCGTTGTTGCGGGTCTGCTGCTGTCGGTGGCCACCTGGGGCGATTACCGCAGCCTGACGATCCAGCAGGCGTTCCTGCTGACCTCGGGGCTGTGGGCGGTGCTGCCGGTCTTTGGCGCGCTGCCGTTCCTGCTGGGCCAGCCGGACGCCGCTTTCGTGGACGCCTATTTCGAGGCGATGTCGGGCCTGACGACCACGGGAACAACCGCCTTTGCGGAACTGGACGTCCTGCCGCACGGGACGCATCTGTGGCGGGCGATCCTGCACTGGACGGGCGGCCTGGGCATTGTCGTGGTGGCCATGGTGTTCCTGCCGGTCATGAAGGTCGGGGGGATGCAGTTCTTCCGGTCCGAGGGATTCGACACCCTGGGCAAGATGCTGCCCCGCGCGGGCCAGATCGCGGCCGAGATGACGCGCATCTACATGATGCTGACCGCCGCCTGCGTCGTGACCTTTCTGCTGCTGGGCATGACCGGTTTCGATGCCATCGTGCAGGCTTTCGGCACGGTGTCCACCGGCGGATTTTCGAATTACGACGCCAGTTTCGGGGCCTTCCTGGGTCCGCCCGAATGGGCCGCGTCGGTGTTCATGATCCTGGCCTCGATCCCGTTCATCCGCATGGTCCAGGCCACGCGCGGACAGTTCACCCCGATCTGGAGGGACATCCAGATCCGCGCCTATCTGCGATGGATCGGGTATGCCTGCGCGATCATCGTGGTGTATCGCATCGTGTTCCTGCAACATCAGGGCACGTTTGTGGAAATCCTCCGCGAAACCGTGTTCAACGTCGTCTCGATCTTTTCGGGCACCGGGTTCGCCTCGACCAACGTGCTGGAATGGGGGCATCTGCCACTGGCGGTGCTGATCATCTGCGGGCTGATCGGCGGCTGCACCGGATCGACCGGCTGTTCGGTCAAGGTGTTCCGCTATCTGGTGCTGTTCCAGGCCGTGCGGGCGCAGTTGCGGCGGATGCATTCGCCCCACCGCGTCTATGCCCTGCGCTACGAAGGCCGCCCGCTAAGCCAGGACGTGACCGATTCGGTCATGGCTTTCTTCACGCTGTTCATGCTGACCTTTGGCCTGCTGATCGTGGGCCTGTCGCTGACCGGGCTGCACCCGCGCACCGCCCTGACGGGCGCCTGGACCGCCATTGCCAATATCGGGGTGGTCTGGGGGCCGGAAATCACTGCCAACGGGTCCATCGCGCAGTTTCCCGACAGTGCCAAGTGGATGATGACCCTGGGCATGTACCTGGGCCGGCTGGAACTGGTGTCCGTGCTGGTCCTGCTGCTGCCGCGGTTCTGGCGGGGTTAGGGGGGCGCTACAAGCGTTTCTCGAAGAACCTGTCCGGATAGGGATCGTCGTTGAAACGGTCGATCTCGGTCCAGCCGGTGTTGCGGTAAAGGGCCAGGGCCTCGGTCAGCGCGCTGTTGGTGTCCAGCATCAGCCGGTGGATGCCCAGGCCCGCGGCACGCGCCTCGATCTCGTCCATCAGGCGGCGGGCAAGGCCCTGGCCGCGGGCAGCCGGCGCCACCCAGACGCGCTTGACCTCGGCCTCGCCCCTGCCAAATCCCTTCAGTCCGGCGCAGCCGACCGGCTGACCGCCCGACCAGGCGACCAGAAAGACCCCGCGCGGGGGCAGCATGTCCTCGGCCTCGGGGTCGCGCGACAACGACACGTCAAAGCCCTGCCGGAACCGCCGGGCCAGTTCGCCGTAATAGTGATCCAGGCACTCGCGCGCCGTGGTGTCCCGAGGATCGGCCGCCATGATCCTGACATCCGCAAGGGGGACGCGCCCGCCGTCGTTCCCTGGACGGTTCATGGCCGGGCCGGCAGGGCGGCCCCCGCCGTGCCGTTCGTTCCGGCCCCCGGCATGGCCGGGCCGGTCGCTGCATCGTTCGCCGCCGGTCCCTTGCGCGCAAGACTGTCCGACATTTCCGCCGCGATCCGTGCCTGCCCATCCGCATCCGCCGCAGGCCAGATCAGCACGAAGCCCTCGGCCCGGCCGTCGCGGACCCAGCCCTCGGCGCGGCCGATATGGGCCTCGTTCGCGCCCTCCAGCAGCACATGGCCGGGCTGGATCGTGCGGCTGGGCTGGGGCACCCAGCCAAGCGCCGTCACCAGCCCCGACAGATCCAGCAGTTCCTGCTGCCCGCCGGGCTGGCTGAACAGGATCAGCGCCGCGCCCGAGCCATCCTTCGGGCCATAGATCGACAGCGCGCGTTCCGTCCGGTCGAACTCCAGCCGGTCCATCGGCGCCAGCAACGACAGGCCGGTGGCCGGATCGTCCAGCCTGTCCAGACCCATCTCGGCCCGCCAGGCGTCGCGGCGGGCGATCAGGTCGCGCATGGCGGTGCCCGGGTCGGTCGATGTCCGGCTGGCCAGAATCTGGGCCGTGATGGCGTCGCGGGTGCGGGGGCCGGACTGGCCGTCGATCTCTCCGTCATAGACGCCCGCCCAGCGCAAAGCGCGCTGCACCTGATCCATGGGCGGCATCTGGGCAGCAGTTGTGGGCGGCGGCGGCAGGTCTGGCGTCTCGCCGGGCCGAACCACAGCGGCCAAGTCGGCCGCATCCGACACGAAGGCGTCGTTCGGGACCAGATCGCCGTCCTTGAACACCCGCAGCCAGGCCTCGGCGGTGGCGCGGTCCATCGGACCCAAGGCCACCCCGAACCAGCCGTTCGGCAGTTCCGCCAGCCCCGCCTCGGGAAAGGTGCGGCGCCAGTCGGCCAGCGCGGCATCGCCATCCGCGCGCGCCTGCACGGATTGCAGACGGATATAGGCGCCCGGCGCGGGCAGGTCGGCCTGCGGCGCGGCAGGTGGGGCAGCCTCGGGCACGGTTTCTGCCACAGTGCCCGCGCCCACCGGGGTCAGCACCACATCCGCGCCCGGCACGGCCACGAAACTGTCCGAGGGGATCTGCCGCGCCTGTTTCAGCGCGTCGATCCGTTCGCCCGCCTCTTCGGGCGACAGCGGGCCGATGGCGATGGCGGTCCAGCCGCGCGGCAGCGGAAACGTCACCACGTCGTCGAACCGTTCGGCCCAGCGGGCCGCCGCCTCGGCCACGTCGCCTTCGCGCTTGGCCTCGATCCGGATCACGGCATCCTGCGCCCATGCCGCCATCGGCAGCGCCGCCGCCATCACCAAGCCTGCTGCCAAGCGCCGCATTCCCGTCCCCCTTCGATCCCGTGGCCTTTATTGACCCTGTTCCCCGCCCCGCCTAGAAGGCCGCAAGCATTGCTGATCTATGCAAAAGGACGGCCCCGATGACCAGCCCCAACCGCCCCCGCAGCTTTCAGGAGATCATCCTGCGCCTGCAGACCTATTGGGCTGCCCAGGGCTGCGCCGTCCTGCAACCCTATGACATGGAGGTGGGCGCGGGCACCTTTCACCCCGCCACCACCCTGCGCGCCCTGGGGTCGCGCGCCTGGGCCGCGGCCTATGTCCAGCCGTCGCGCCGCCCGACCGACGGCCGCTATGGCGAGAACCCGAACCGCCTGCAGCATTATTACCAGTTCCAGGTCATCATCAAACCCTCGCCCCCGGACCTGCAGGATCTGTATCTGGGCAGCCTGCGGGCCATCGGACTGGACCCGATGGTCCACGACGTCCGCTTTGTCGAGGACGACTGGGAATCCCCCACCCTGGGCGCCTGGGGCCTGGGATGGGAGGTGTGGTGCGACGGGATGGAGGTCAGCCAGTTCACCTATTTCCAGCAGGTCGGCGGTCATGACTGCCGCCCCGTATCGGGCGAATTGACCTATGGACTGGAACGGCTGGCGATGTATGTGCTGGGCGTCGAACACGTCATGGACATGCCCTTCAACGATCCCGGCGCGGCCCACCCTCTGAGCTATGGCGACATCTTCCGCCAGACCGAGCGCGAATATTCCCGCTGGAACTTCGAGATCGCCGATACCGACACGCTGTTCCAGCACTTCAAGGACGCCGAGGCCGAGTGCGCCCGGATCCTGTCCGCCGATCCGGCGGACGGCGCGGGCCGCACCATTCCGATGGCGCACCCGGCCTATGACCAGGCGATCAAGGCCAGCCACATCTTCAACCTGCTGGATGCGCGGGGGGTCATCAGTGTGACCGAACGGCAGGCCTATATCGGACGGGTCCGGGCGCTTGCGAAAGCCTGCGCCGACCTGTTCCTGACCACCGAAGCCGCCCAGGGTCCGGTCGCGTCATGAACGGCAAGATCGTCGGCATCGGCCTGCTGGCCATCGGCGTGATCGCGGGCGCCGGCATGTGGTATTTTCAGGAATACCATTTCTATGACCGGATGCCCCCCGCCGACGCGCTGACCGTGCAAACCGCCAACGGTCCCGCCACGCTGGCAGTCACCGATTTCCAGGGTATCGACGCCGACAGCTCTCCGCTTCGCTGGCGGGTCTGCGCCGTGCTGGCCGAACAGCCCGCCGACCCCGTTCCGTTCGAGGGCGCAACGCCCCTGGGTGCCCCGGGATGGTTCGACTGCTTCGACAACGGCCAGTTGACCGCCGACCTGGACTCGGGCGCGGCCCGCGCGGTGCTGGGTCAGGCCGAGATTCGCCCCGACGTGGACCGCGTGCTGGCCATCTATCCCGACGGCCGCGTCTATGGCTGGCACCAATACAACGACAAGACCCCGGAACGCGGAGTGATGGACTGATGCCCGACCTGCTGATCGAACTGCTGTCCGAGGAAATCCCCGCCCGGATGCAGGCCCGCGCCCGCGACGACCTGAAAAAGCTGGTGACCGACGGGCTGGTGAATGCGGGCCTGACCTATGCCAGCGCCGGGGCGTTCAGCACGCCGCGACGCCTGACGGTGACGGTCGAGGGCCTGACCGCCCACAGTCCCACCACGCGCGAGGAACGCAAGGGCCCCCGCCTTGATGCCCCCGACGCCGCGCTGGAGGGCTTTTTGCGCTCGACCGGCCTGACCCGCGATCAACTGGTGGCGCGCGACGACAAGAAGGGTCAGGTCTGGTTCGCCACAATGGAAAAGCCCGGCCGCCCCGCCGCCGAAATCGTGGCCGAGGTGCTGGACGCGACCATCCGCAATTTCCCCTGGCCCAAGTCGATGCGGTGGGGGAACGGCGCGCTGCGCTGGGTGCGCCCGCTGCATTCGATCCTCTGCCTGCTGTCCGACGAAGCGGGCAGCACGGTCGTGCCCCTGACCGTGGACGGCATCGGTGCCGGCAACACCACCCGCGGCCACCGCTTCCTGTCGCCCGACGCCTTTGCCGTTTCGGGCTTTGACGACTATGCCGCCAAACTGCGCCGCGCCCATGTGATCCTGGACGCCGCCGAACGCGAGGCCGCGATCCGCCAGCACGCCGCCAACCTCGCCTTCGCGCGCGGCTGGGAAATCGTGCCCGACGAGGCCCTGCTCTCCGAGGTGGCGGGCCTTGTCGAATGGCCCGTCCCCCTGATGGGCGTGATCGAGGAGCGGTTCCTGGACCTGCCGCCCGAGGTGCTGCAAACCTCGATGAAGGAGCATCAGAAGTTCTTCTCGGCCAGGAATCCCAGGACCGGCCGGATCGAGGGCTTCGTCACCGTCGCCAATATCGACACGCCCGACGACGGCGCGACGATCCTGGCCGGCAACCAGCGCGTGCTGGCCGCCCGCCTGTCGGACGCCGCGTTCTTCTGGCAGAACGACCTGCGCGAGGCGAAGGCCGGGATGGGAGCTTGGGCCGAGGGGCTGAAGTCCGTCACCTTCCACAACAAGCTGGGCAGCCAGGCCGACCGCATCGCCCGCATCGCAGCGCTGGCCCGCGAGATCGCCCCGCTGGTCGGCGCCGATCCCTACCAGGCCGAACGCGCCGCCCGCCTCGCCAAGCTGGACCTGCGCAGCGCCATGGTCGGCGAGTTCCCCGAACTGCAAGGCACGATGGGCCGCTACTACGCCCTTGCCGCAGGTGAGCCCGACGCCGTAGCAGATGCCGCCCGCGACCACTATTCGCCGCTTGGGCCGTCAGATGCAGTGCCGACCGCGCCGGTCTCGGTAGCGGTGGCGCTGGCAGACAAGATCGACACGCTGACCGGGTTCTGGGCAATTGATGAGAAGCCCACCGGATCGAAGGATCCTTTTGCGCTGCGGCGGGCGGCGTTGGGCCAATTGAGGTTGCTAATTACAAGCCGCTCGCGTGCCTCCTTCGAAAATATCTATAATTGGAGCGTTGACACTTATCGCAGGCAGTTCATCGGAGGTTATGGTGAGTATCTCCGCGATAACGTTTATGACCTATTTAATAGCTACCGAAATCTCGAAGATACACTCAACCATCTTGAAGATGAAGAAACAGAGTTCAGTTTCTTACCTTCGCTTCTTAAAGAAGATGACCTCAAGGGCGTAGTATCGGCGGAACGCTTGATGCAGACCTTGGCGGACAGAGCAGTGATTTATAAGGCTGATGAATACTTAGCTGATCTTAAGGACAAGTTCCCCGACCTCCTCTCCTTCCTCCATGACCGCCTCAAGATCTATCTCCGCGACCAGGGCATCCGCCACGACATCATCGACGCCGTGCTGGCGCAGCCCGGCAATGACGACCTCGTGCTGGTGGTCAACCGAGCCACCGCGCTGAACGCCATGCTGCAAACGGATGATGGCCGGAACCTGACCCAGGGCCTCAAACGCGCAGGCAACATCCTGGCGCAGGCCGAGGACAAGGACGGTGTCGAATACAGCTTCGGCGCCGACGTGAAATTCGCCGAAACCGATCAGGAGCGCGCCCTCTTCGCCGCGCTCGACACCGCCGAACCGGCGATCACGGCAGCGATCAAGGCGGAGGATTTTCCCGCCGCCATGAGTGCCATCGCGGCCCTGCGGGCGCCCATCGACGCCTTCTTCGATACCGTGCAGGTCAATACCGACAACCAGATCGTCCGCCGCAACCGCCTGAACCTGCTGCACCGCATCCGCGCCGCCGGCCAGCAGATCGCGGATTTCACCAGGATCGAGGGCTGACGCCACCACGGTCACACCGCAAAAGGGCCGGAGGACAAACCCTCCGGCCCTTCTTCATGCGCATATCCCGCGGGGCCCTGGGACGTGAAGTCCCCCAGCGGCACAGATCACACCATCCGGTCAACCATCATGTGCTTGATCGACGCGATCGCCTTGGCGGGGTTCAGCCCCTTGGGGCAGGTGTTGGTGCAGTTCATGATCGTGTGGCAGCGATACAGCTTGAAGGGATCCTCCAGCTCGTCCAGACGCTCGCCCGTCGCCTCGTCGCGCGAATCGATGATCCAGCGATAGGCGTGCAGCAGCGCGGCCGGGCCCAGATAGCGGTCGCCGTTCCACCAATAGGACGGGCAGGCGGTCGAACAGGACGCGCACAGGATGCATTCGTACAGGCCGTCCAGCTTCTTGCGGTCCTCGATCGACTGCTTCCATTCCTTGCCGGGCGTGGGCGACTTGGTGATCAGATAGGGGTTCACGCTGGCGTGCTGGGCATAGAAATGCGTCAGGTCGGGGATCAGGTCCTTGACCACCGGCATGTGCGGCAGCGGATAGATGGAAATGTCGCCCTTCACCTCGTCGATGCCATAGATGCAGGCCAGATGGTTGCCGCCGTCGATGGTCATCGCACAGGACCCGCAGATCCCCTCGCGGCAGGACCGGCGGAATGACAGCGTCGGGTCGATCTCGTTCTTGATCTTGATCAGCGCGTCCAGGATCATCGGGCCGCACTTGTCGGTGTCCACGAAATAGGTATCCAGCCGCGGGTTTTCCCCGGTATGCGGATCCCAGCGATAGATCGTGAACTTGCGGACGTTGGTCGCGCCATCGGGCCTGGGCCAGGTCTTGCCGACCCGGATCTGGCTGTTCTTGGGCAGGGTGAACTGGACCATGGGTGCTCCTTCAGGAAGTGCCTTCGGACGGCGCGTTTGCCGTGAAAAGATGTTCGGCGCGGGCGACCAGATCGACGATCCGGCCATGCGCATGGGGGTTCAGCGACAGGCCGTTCAGCCTGCGCAGGAATTCGGTGGCGCCGCCGTTCAGCCGGCGGTTGGTCGGCCCGTCCAGGGGCTGCAATGTGTCGATCTGCGCGTCCTCCAGCCCGGCATGGCGCAAAAGCTGGCGGCCGGGGCGCCGAGGATCATCCTCATCCTCCAGCCTGAAGCGGGTGACGCCGGGGCCTGACGCCATGCGCCCGACCAGATCGTCCCAATCGGCAAGCCCCGCCGTCTCGGCCTCGAACTCGGCAAGGCTGCGGCGATAGCCGTCGGTCCGCACGGCCTGGGCCCAGACCGAGGAACGCCAGTCCCCCTGATTGCGGGTATAGATCACGAAATCCACGGCAAAATCTGTCGCTTCCTGCCGCAAAAGCGCGGCAATTTGTGGCAGGGCCGGGTAAAGCCGCGTCTCGCCGCCGTTGCCGGGCATGGCCCCTGCCAGATTCTCATGGCTGATCAGAACCGGCAGGCCGTTCGGGGGCAGCGTGTCCAGCACCGCACGAAAGGCCCCCCGCACCGTCCGCGCCCCGTCCCCGGACGGCGACAGGCTGAAGGCGATGGCCGCACGTCCCAGCGGCCGCATGGGCGAGCCTTCTTCCGGCGTGCGCACCACAAGGTACCCCGACAGCATGGTCTCGTTCCGGCGCAGATGCCGCTGGATCGCGGTGCTGCCGGTCTTCTGCACGCCCAGATGGACGATCAGACGCCGCGCCCCCGGTTCTTTCGCCCTGCCCGCCATGGCCTAGCCTGTCCAGCCCGGCTGGTCATAAAGGGGGCGGCGGGGCATCTGCCCCGACCGTCGCTGCACGCAGCGATCATAAACCTGCGAGGGATCGCGGCCCATCAGATAGTCGCCCGACAGGTCCACGGACACGCTGCCGAAACCGCGCGTGCCGCCCCCGCCGATGCCCGTGCCGACGCCCAGCGACACATTGGTTTGCGGGCGTTCGGCCAGTCGGGCGTCGCGCAGGCAGGTCAGTTCGGCCTGTTCGACAGGCACCGGCCCGCAGGCCGACAGGGCCGCCAGCAGCCCCATCAGAACCAGCGATCCTGCCCGCGCGCCCCTCATGTCAGGCGGTGCGCGCCGCAGCAGCGATGCACTGCGTCGTCGCGGGCCGCGAGACGATGGCCGCCACGCTGTCCGCCGTGCCCGTCACGCCCGCACGGGACGCCTGGGCGATGTCGATCAGTTCGGCGGTGGTGGCGTTGTTGACGACACAGTCGGTATAGGGCGCGACATTGGCGCCCGGCAGGCGCTTCTCCATTTCCGTGTTGATGACCGCGCGGGCCACCTGCCTGGTGGCCGCGTCAAGAACGGTGGGCGCGGGGGCGATCACGACCGGGGGGGTCGTCACCGTGGTCGCGGGCGGCATCGGCGCGGCGCAGGCCGCCAGAACGGCGGCGGCAAGACCCAGGCCGGCAAAAGATTGGAAGCGCATCAGTAAACCCTTTTCTTGGGAGCAATCTTCTTCAGGTCGATCCCGCCATCCTCTTCCTTGGTCAAAGGGTCCAGATGGACGGGGCGGTAGTCCAGTTTAACCGCGTTTCCATCCACCCATGCAAGCGAGTGCTTGCGCCAGTTGGCATCGTCCCGCTCGGGCCAGTCCTCGTGGGCGTGGGCGCCCCGGCTTTCCTTGCGCGCCTCGGCCGCGACGATGGTCGTCAGCGCGTTCGGCATCAGGTTGGTCAGTTCCAGCGTTTCCATCAGGTCGGTGTTCCAGATCAGGCCCCGGTCGGTGACGCGGATGTCGTCCATCCTGGTGGCGATGGCGGTCATCTTCTGCACGCCCTCGGCTAGGGTTCTGTCGGTGCGGAACACCGCCGCGTCAGACTGCATGGCGCGCTGCATGTCCAGCCGCAGGTCGGCGGTCGGCGTGGCGCCGTTCGCGTGGCGCAGCCCGTCGAAGCGGCCGAGCGCCTTGTCAACCTCGGCCTGGTTGGTCGATGGAACATGCCCTTCGCGGTCGATCACCTGCCCGGCGCGGATCGCGGCGGCGCGGCCGAACACCACAAGGTCGATCAGGCTGTTCGATCCCAGCCGGTTCGCCCCGTGGACCGAGGCGCAGCCCGCCTCGCCCACGGCCATCAGGCCCGGAAAGATCGCGTCCGGATTGTCCGCCGTCGGCGCCAGGACTTCGCCCCAGTAATTCGTGGGGATGCCGCCCATGTTGTAATGCACGGTCGGCAGCACCGGAATGGGCTCGCGGGTGACATCGACGCCCGCAAAGATCTTGGCGCTTTCGCTGATCCCCGGCAGGCGTTCGTGCAGCGTTTCCGGCGGCAGGTGCATCAGGTTGAGGAAGATATGGTCCTTGTCGTCGCCCACCCCCCGGCCTTCGCGGATTTCCAGCGTCATGCAGCGCGACACCACATCGCGCGAGGCCAGATCCTTGTAGGTGGGGGCATAGCGTTCCATGAACCGCTCGCCTTCGCTATTGGTCAGGTAGCCCCCTTCGCCCCGCGCGCCCTCGGTGATCAGGCAGCCCGAGCCATAGATGCCGGTCGGGTGGAACTGCACGAATTCCATGTCCTGCAAGGGCAGGCCCGCGCGGGCCACCATGCCGCCGCCATCGCCGGTGCAGGTATGGGCCGACGTGGCGCTGAAATAGGCGCGGCCGTATCCGCCCGTGGCCAGCACCACCATCTTGGCGTTGAAGACGTGGATAGTGCCGTCGTCCAGCTTCCAGCAGACCACGCCGGTGCAGGCGCCGTCGGTGACGATCAGGTCGATGGCGAAATATTCGATGAAGAATTCCGCATTGTTCTTAAGCGACTGGCCGTAAAGTGTGTGCAGGATCGCGTGGCCGGTGCGGTCGGCGGCGGCGCAGGTGCGCTGCACCGGGGGGCCTTCGCCATATTCGGTCGTATGGCCGCCGAAGGGACGTTGGTAAATCTTGCCTTCCTCGGTCCGGCTGAAGGGCACGCCGTAATGTTCCAGTTCATAAACGGCCTTGGGCGCCTCGCGCGCGAGGTATTCCATCGCGTCGGTGTCGCCCAGCCAGTCCGACCCCTTCACGGTGTCGTACATGTGCCATTGCCAGTTGTCCGGACCCATGTTCGACAATGACGCGGCAATGCCGCCCTGGGCCGCGACGGTGTGGGACCGCGTGGGAAACACCTTGGTCACGCAGGCCGTGCGCAGGCCCTGTTCGGCCATGCCCAGCGTCGCGCGCAGGCCCGCGCCGCCCGCGCCCACCACCACCACGTCGTAATCATGCGTATGAATGTCGTATGCTGCCATGATGTCCTCAGATCGCCAAGGGGACCAGCGTCATGCGGGCCAACGCGAACAGCGCCGCCGCGATGACCGCCCAGCCGAAGACCACCGAGACGATGATCGCCACCTTGCGCGCCGTATTCTGGAAATAGTCGTCGATCATGATGCGCGTGCCCTTGATGAAGTGCATCATGCCGACCACGATGAACAGCGCCGTGATCAGCGCCGGATAGGGCCTGCCGAAATAGCCCAGCAGATCGGCCTGCGACAGCCCGATGGCCCGGCCGATCACCAGAAAGAACGCCGGCGTCAGCAGCACCAGCGCGCAGGAAGTGACGGTCAGGAACCAGTGGTCCTGGGTGCCGCTGCGGGCCGATCCCAGGCCCTGGGCGGCCTTGCGGGGGGTGATGTAGCGCATGTTGACCCTGCCTCAACCAAAGAAGAACAGAACGACCGAGATCAGCGTCAGCACCACCGACCCGATGATGATGGCCCAGCTTGCCCGCTCGGCCTCCTCGATGCGCAGCAACTGGCCCGCGTCGTAGAACAGGTGGCGGATGCCGGCCAGGGTATGGAACCACAGCGCCCATGCCGATCCGGTCAAGACAATAAAACCAATCCACGACCGCACCACCCAGTCAGCCGCGGCGAATCCGCGCGGCCCGCTGACCGCCGCCACCAGCCACCAGACCAGCAGCAGGATGCCTGCTACCAGCGCCTGGCCGGTAATGCGCGTCAGGATCGAGGTGACGGCCGCCATGGGCAGTCGATAGACTTGCAGATGGGGGGAAAGCGGCCGGTTCCCGCGGTTCACATCGGCCATGATGCGGCGCTCCTTTGATCGGTTGGGCTGGCCCGGTCCGGTCGGGCTGGCCCGGCAGGCTGGCAATTTGGCAAGGTTTTGGCGTTCTTTCTATCGACTGTCACGCCTGGATTTCCGTCATCACCCCGATTTCGGATAATGCGTGCCGTTTCGTGATCACAAGCTGCAAAGCCGTGATCACAGCATGGAAATTGCAATGCATCGACCCTTGACGCCCCTATTGCTGCCCCAGGGCCATATCGGGATGATAATCCGCCTCGATCTCCTTTGTTACCGACTGTCCCAGCCGCATGACACGTTTTTCCGGATCAAAGGCCATGGTCGGCCCGCCATGCAGAGACCAGCCTTTCGCCAGGGCCTCGCTGACGCGGTGGCAGAAACGCGAGGTGTCGTCCTCGGTGATGCAACGATACAGGGTGGTCATCTCAGCCTCCGAACGGCCAGGGTCCGATCCAGCCATGGATCAGGCCCACGACCAGCATGACAACCACGGCGCCCGCGGCCGCCATGATCTCCTTGCGGACGGGAAACGGGCCGGTGCGGCGTTTCCAGGCGCCGGCGCGGTTCAAAAGGGCGATCTCTACCAGCGCCCAGGCCAGCAGGCCGCCGAACAGGATCATCGAGGGCAGATCGCCATTCGTCAGGATATGGGCCACCGCCCACAGCGAAAAGCCGGTCAGTTGGGGGTGGCGCACCGACGCCGTGATGCGGGTGCCCATCCCGTCGGCGGCATACAGATAAAAGGCCACCAGCATCAGCAGGTTGTTGATGCCGACCAGGGCGGGGGACGG
Source organism: Paracoccus subflavus (assembly GCF_004310345.1). GTDB lineage: Bacteria > Pseudomonadota > Alphaproteobacteria > Rhodobacterales > Rhodobacteraceae > Paracoccus > Paracoccus subflavus. Next base: position 135,553 of record NZ_SISK01000003.1, read on the forward strand.
CCCCCACCAGAACGGATCGGCCGGCGCGCGCTGATAGCCCTGCGCCATCAATACGACAGCAAGGACCAGCAGGATCGCGATCAGGCCCTTGCCCTTGTCGCCCATGGCCGCGCGGCGCTCTGGCGCGATACGCTTGAACAGATGCGCGCCCCACCACAACGCAAGGCCAAGGATCAGCAGGACCATCGGGCTTCCTTTCGCAAAACGGTTCGGCATACAGAATGCCCCGATCCCGGCGCGGCTGCAATCGCGCCGATATCTCCGGCCTCAGGCCAGCCCCTGCCAGACCAGCCGCAGCGACACGGCCAGCAGGCCCCAGGTGATGAGTTGATAGAACAGCCGCTGCGGAATGATCCGGATCAGACGCAGTCCCAGCCAGACCCCGACCAGCGACACGGGCGTCAGAACCGCCGCCGTCTTGAGGACGGGCAGGTTCAACTGGCCCAGCAGCGCATAAGGCAGCAGCTTGATCCAGTTGGTGACGGCAAAGAACCAGGTCGTCGTGCCGGCATAGACCATGGCCGGCAGGCGCAGCGGCTGGACATAGACCTGCCACAGCGGCGCGCCTGCGTGACTGACAAAGCTGGTATATCCGGCCAGCGTGCCCCACAGACTGCCGCGCCTCAGCGATGGCTGGCGGGCCTGCCCCGCCAACGCCGGGCGAATCAGGGCGTTCAGGGCAAAGACCAGGCCGATCAGCCCGACGATCAGCGTCACGCCTTCGACCGGCACCAGATGCGCCGTGGCCCAGCCGATGCCGATGCCGATAACCGCGCCGGGCAGCGACGTGGCCAGCACCGGGGCGCTGAAGTGGCGGCGGAACGCAATCAGTCCGGCTGCATCCGACACCACATAGACGGGCAGCAGCAGTCCCGCCGCCTGGACCGGCGACATGACCAGCGACAACAGCGGCACGGCGATCAGGCCGACCATCGCAAGGCCCCCCTTGGCCAGTCCCACGGCCATGGCAGCGATGACGGCCAGAACCCAGCCTGTGAGTGTCAGTTCAAGCATTGCATTTCCCCTGCCGCCCCTTCCCGCCCGCGCCTGGATGTGCGCCCGCACCCCGATTGGCAAGTGTCAGCGTTAACAGCCTGCCACCCGACCGCCTTTGTCTTGCGATTTCGGGCACGACCCCGTAACCACCCAGCAACATCATTCCATTGATCGGAGGTTTATCCATGGCCCGACCCAAAATCGCACTGATCGGTGCGGGGCAGATCGGCGGCACGCTGGCGCATCTGGCCGCGATGAAGGAACTGGGTGACATTATCCTGTTCGACATCGCCGAAGGCACGCCGCAGGGCAAGGCCCTGGACATCGCGCAATCGGGTCCGTCCGAAGGCTTCGATGCCGTGATGAAGGGTGCCAACGATTACGCCGACATCGCGGGCGCCGATGTCTGCATCGTCACCGCGGGCGTGCCGCGCAAGCCGGGAATGAGCCGCGACGACCTGCTGGGCATCAACCTCAAGGTCATGAAATCCGTGGGCGAAGGCATCGCCAGGCACGCGCCCGACGCCTTTGTCATCTGCATCACCAATCCGCTGGACGCGATGGTCTGGGCGCTGCGGGAATTTTCCGGTCTGCCCCATGAAAAGGTCTGCGGCATGGCGGGCGTGCTGGATTCGGCGCGCTTCCGGCATTTCCTGTCGCTGGAGTTCGGCGTGTCCATGCGCGACGTGACGGCCTTCGTTCTGGGCGGGCATGGCGATACGATGGTGCCGCTGACGCGCTATTCGACGGTCGCGGGCATTCCTCTGCCCGATCTGGTCAAGATGGGCTGGACCACGCAGGAAAACCTGGACGCCATCGTCCAGCGGACCCGCGACGGCGGCGCGGAAATCGTCGGCCTGCTGAAAACCGGCAGCGCCTTCTATGCGCCCGCGACTTCGGCCATCGAGATGGCCGAGGCCTATCTCAAGGATCAGAAGCGGGTTCTGCCCTGCGCGGCTTATGTGGACGGCGCCTATGGCCTGAACGGCATGTATGTGGGCGTTCCCACCGTGATCGGCGCGGGCGGCGTGGAAAAGGTCATCGACATTGCGCTGGACGATGACGAACAGGCGATGTTCACCAAGTCGGTCGATGCGGTGAAGGGCTTGGTCGCGGCCTGCAAGGGCATCGACGGCACGCTGGCCTGACCGGCAAGCCCCAAAGCCCACAGCAGGGCGCGTCCCCTGCGGGCGCGCCTTGGCATTTGACGATGTTCATTTTTCCGGTTCCATCATAGCATCGCCGTGTTCCATCGAACCGGAGGCGACCATGAAACTGCACATCCTGCCCGCTGCCCTGTTTCCCGTCCTGCTGCTGACCGCCTGTCAGGCACCCCCCACGTCGCCCAGACCCACGGGTCAACTGCCGTTCATGGGCAGTTGGGATTGCGGGGCCACGACCATGACCTTTACCCCCGACAGCTATCAGCCGTCGGTTGATGCACAGCCAATGACGATCCGCAGCTTTTCCACCCAGAATCGGGTGACGACGATGACATTGGACGATGGAGCGGTGATCGAGGTCCAGTCGCAGAACGACAACCAGATAAACTGGATGTCGCAAAGCACCGGCGACAGCTTCGTGTGCACCCGCATCGCAGGCTGAACGCCCGCCAAGGCCAAACCGGATGCGCTTTGTGATCACGGCATTTCTTGCTGTGATCACAATCATTCCGACTGCATCATTTTATGCAGTTCGCTACGGAATTCGTTTCCCGGACGCCCGGTTTCTGTGGCAAGAGGCCGCAACTCTGTCGAACCGGAAAAGGGGGTCGGGATGAACATCCACGAATACCAGGCCAAGGCGCTGCTGCGTCAGTACGGCGCACCCGTCAGCGACGGCCGCGTGGTCATGAAGGCCGACGAAGCCAAGTCGGCGGCAGGCGAGATGGACGGCCCGCTGTGGGTCGTCAAGGCGCAGATCCACGCAGGCGGCCGCGGCAAGGGCAGCTTCAAGGAAGCCGCCGCCGGGGAAAAGGGCGGCGTCCGCCTGGCCAAATCCGTGGCCGAGGCCGAGGAACTGACCCGCCAGATGCTGGGCCGCACCCTGGTCACGCACCAGACCGGCCCGTCGGGCAAGCAGGTCAACCGCATCTATATCGAGGACGGCTCGGACATCGCGCGCGAGCTGTATCTGGCGCTGCTGGTCGATCGCGGCTCGTCGCGCGTCAGCTTCGTCGCCTCGACCGAGGGCGGCATGGACATCGAGGAGGTGGCCGCCCACACGCCCGAAAAGATCGTCAGCTTCAGCGTCGATCCGGCGTCCGGCCTGTCCGATTTCCACGGCCGCCGCGTGGCCTTCGCCCTGGGCCTGACCGGCCATCAGGTCAAGCAGTGCGTCCAGTTGGTCAAGAACCTGTATCGCCTGTTCATCGAGCGCGACATGGAGATGCTGGAGATCAATCCCCTGATCGTCACCCCCGAAGGCCAGATCAAGTGCCTGGACGCCAAGATGGGCTTCGACAACAACGCGCTCTATCGTCAGCCCGACATCATGGCGCTGAGGGATGAGACCGAGGAAGACCCCAAGGAACTGGCAGCAAGCAAGTTCGACCTGAACTACATCGCGCTGGACGGCGAGATCGGCTGCATGGTGAACGGCGCCGGTCTGGCGATGGCCACGATGGACATCATCAAGCTGTATGGCGCCGAACCCGCGAACTTCCTGGACGTGGGCGGCGGCGCCACCAAGGAAAAGGTGACCGAGGCCTTCAAGATCATCACCAGCGATCCGAACGTCAAAGGCATCCTGGTCAACATCTTCGGCGGCATCATGCGCTGCGACATCATCGCGGAAGGCATCATCGCCGCCGTGAAGGAGGTGGGCTTGCAGGTCCCGCTGGTCGTGCGGCTTGAGGGGACGAACGTCGATCTGGGCAAGCAGATCATCCGCGATTCGGGGCTGAACGTGATCCCGGCGGATGATCTGTCGGATGCTGCGGAGAAGATCGTGAAGGCGGTGAAGAGGTGATGGCGTTCCGCAGTCATCACCCAATACGACGCGAAACGGCTAAAATGGAAATTATTGAAGTTCTTCGTAAAGCTGGTGGCATAGCAACTTTTGAGCATCTGGATTCCGCAATTCAAGGATTTAGCGGGTCACTCTGGTTTCATCACGAGCACCTGAACTGTGTGCTATGGAAAATTGACCATAATCATGCAGTTGCTTTAAGCGGACTTCTTACTACCGGGATTATCAGAATCGAACCTGCGGCCACTACTGATTATTCGTCAGATAAGATGGCCACATACGTCGAGAATGGCTCTCCGGTTGCTATGCCGATCGCTGATGCAGCGGGTGTTTACAGTGAGCCACACTGGCTTCCTTCAAAACTAATCCTCGAGATCAAGGAACTCTGATCTATGGCCGTTCTCGTCAACAAAGACACCAAAGTCATCTGCCAGGGGATCACCGGGTCCCAGGGCACCTTCCACACCGAACAGGCGATCGCCTATGGCACGCGGATGGTCGGCGGCGTGACCCCCGGCAAGGGCGGCAGCGAACACCTGGGTCTGCCGGTCTTCAACTCGGTCCACGAGGCCGTGGCGAAAACCGGCGCCACTGCGTCAGCGATCTATGTCCCGCCCCCCTTCGCGGCGGATTCGATCCTGGAGGCCATCGACGCGGAAATTCCGCTGATCGTCTGCATCACCGAAGGCATCCCGGTGCTGGACATGATGCGCGTGAAGCGCGCCCTGCAAGGGTCGCAGTCGCGCCTGATCGGGCCGAACTGCCCCGGCATCATGACGCCGGACGAATGCAAGATCGGCATCATGCCGGGCAGCATCTTCCGCCGCGGCAGCGTCGGCGTCGTGTCGCGGTCGGGCACGCTCACTTATGAGGCCGTGAAGCAGACCTCGGACGTGGGTCTGGGCCAGTCCAGCGCGGTCGGCATCGGCGGCGACCCGATCAAGGGGATGGAGCATATCGACGTGCTGCGCCTGTTCCTGGACGATCCCGAAACGGAATCCATCATCATGATCGGCGAGATCGGCGGTTCCGCCGAGGAAGAAGCGGCTGAGTTCCTGGCCGAGCAGAAGGCCAAGGGCAACTGGAAGCCGACGGCCGGTTTCATCGCCGGGCGCACCGCGCCTCCGGGCCGGCGCATGGGCCATGCGGGCGCCATCGTGTCGGGCGGCAAGGGCGACGCCGAATCCAAGATCGAGGCGATGAAGCGCGCGGGCATCGTGGTGGCCGACAGCCCGGCGGGCCTGGGCGAGGCCGTGGTGAAGGCCATCAAGGGGGGAAACTGAACCCTGCCCGCCGCGCGGGCGTTTCCAGGCCTGAGCACCTGCTCTGCTTGCAACAATAGGAGACTGACGATGAAGATGCTTTCCGCCGCCCTCCTTGCCTCGGCTGCTGTACTGGGGGCCTGCGCGCCCGAGCCGATCACCCGTGTCGAAACCACCATCACCACCAGCGCGGTCGATACCGAGGCGCTGGGTACGGCCACCGGCCTGCCCGCCGATGCGGTCGTGGGCGTGACCCGGACCGGCAGCCAGTACACGGTATTCTATCGCGGCGACGCCGTGACGGCCGAACAGGTCGCTGCCGCCCCCGCGACGATCTGCGCCAATACCGCGTCTACCGTGTTCACGGCCGATCCGGTCGATACGACCGCGCCGCAATATGCCGGCGGCGGCGTGCAACGGATGACCGTGACCTGTTCGTGATCTGCATGACCTGCCGTGCCCCCGGCCAAAGGTCCGGGGCACGGATACCGACCAGGGGGACAAGGGTGAAGAATTGGTCTCAGCGCCAAACAGCGGGCCGGACAGGACGGGATCGCAGCCCGGCCCGCAGGCGTCTTGCCGCCGCCTCGATGGCGGTGCTGGTCCTGCTGGGCGCCTGCGGCCGGGGGCCCACGACCGACATCCTGCCCGGCGGCATTCCTGCCATGACCGATCTGCACAGGGCCAGCACCCTGCCCCCCGACTCCGTGCGCACCGTGGCGCGGCGCGGTTTCGGCTGGCGGCTGATCTATCGTCCGGCCCGTGCCCCTGCCGGGGCCGACCAGGGCGCGGCCCGTGCGCTGTGCGGGCTGGAACGGCGCGCGGTTGCCCGGATCGAACGGGTGCCGCGTCTCGACCCCTACGCCGATCCCGGCGCCGCCATCATCGACATCTATTGTGCCTGAGGTTGCCATGACACCGTCCCGTCCCCGAATTTCCGGCCTTGCTTCGCGACCGATGCATGGCCGGCTGCTGATGATCGTCACCGCCGGCGCGATCCTGTCGGGATGCGTCCAGCCCATGCCTGTCGTCCAGCCGGCCCCGGCGGCGGCGCCCGTTCCCTCGGTATCGACGGTTCCGCCCCGCCCGGTGCCGGTCGTTCCGCCTGTCGCGCCGCCCCCCGCCCCGCCCGCGCCTTCGGGTCCGACCGAGGCGCGCAGCGGGTTGCATCAGGCCGCCGTGATCTCGATCACCGGGGATGCCGACAGCCGCTTTACCCTGCTGTTCCGCCCGGCGCTGACCGATCCCGGCCGGATCGCCGCCGCCCCCGCGCAGCTTTGCCGTCAGGCGGGCCGCGATTTGGCGGACAGCCGGTCGAACACCCCCGGAGCGGGCAGCGCTATGCCCGGCGTCCAGATGATGATCGTCACCTGCACCGCCGCCTGAGGCGGCCTTTCCCTCTCCCCATGCGTCGAGGACGCGACATCCGATGACCGAACAGCCAGACAACGCCGATTTCCACGATTCGTCCTTTCTCCAGGGCCACAATGCCGCCTATATCGAACAGCTCTACGGCCGGTGGGCCCAGAACCCGCAGGCCTTCGACGCGGGCTGGGACGCCTTTTTCCGCAGCCTGGGCGACAGCGGAGAGGACGCCGCCCGCGAGGCCAGCGGCGCAAGCTGGAAGCGCGCCGACTGGCCGCCGATGCCGACCGATGAGAACACGGCCGCGCTGACCGGCGAATGGCCGATGGCTTCCAAGGTCGAGGCCACCGCCGCGATGAAGAAGATCGCCGCCAAGGCCGAGGAAAAGGGCGTCAGCCTGACCGAGGAAAAGATGCGCCAGGCGGTGCTGGATTCGATCCGCGCGCTGATGCTGATCCGTGCGTTCCGCATCCGGGGGCACCTGCACGCGAACCTGGATCCGCTGGGCCTGCGCGACGTGCCCGACCATGGCGAACTGAAACCGGAAACCTATGGCTTCGGCCCCGGCGATCTGGACCGTCCGATCTTCATCGACAACGTGCTGGGGCTGGAGATCGCGTCGATCCGTCAGATCACCGACCTGATGCAGCGGACCTATTGCGGCACCTTCGCGATCCAGTTCATGCACATCTCGAACCCCGAGGAGGCTGGCTGGCTGAAGGAACGGATCGAGGGATACGGCAAGGAAATCCAGTTCACCCAGGAAGGCCGCCGCGCCATCCTGAACAAGCTGGTCGAGGCCGAGGGTTTCGAGAAGTTCCTGCATGTGAAATACATGGGCACCAAGCGGTTCGGCCTGGACGGCGGCGAAGCGCTGATCCCGGCGATGGAACAGATCATCAAGCGCGGCGGCGCCCTGGGCGTGAAGGAAATCGTCATCGGGATGCCGCATCGGGGCCGCCTGTCGGTGCTTGCGAACGTCATGTCGAAACCCTATCGGGCGATCTTTCACGAATTCCAGGGCGGCAGCTTCAAGCCCGAGGACGTGGACGGGTCGGGCGACGTGAAATACCATCTGGGCGCGTCAAGCGACCGCGAATTCGACGGCAACACCGTCCATCTGTCGCTGACCGCCAACCCCAGCCATCTGGAAGCCGTGAACCCGGTCGTGCTGGGCAAGGCGCGGGCCAAGAGCGATCAGTTGAGCGACACCCACGACCGCACCTCGGTCCTGCCGATCCTGCTGCACGGGGACGCGGCTTTCGCGGGCCAGGGCGTCGTGGCCGAGTGCCTGCAACTGTCGGGCATCCGCGGCCATCGCACCGGCGGCTGCATCCACATCGTCGTGAACAACCAGATCGGCTTTACCACCGCGCCGCATTTCAGCCGCACCTCGCCCTATCCGACCGACATTGCGCTGATGGTCGAGGCGCCGATCTTTCACGTGAACGGCGACGACCCCGAGGCGGTGGTCCATGCCGCCAAGGTCGCGACCGAGTTCCGGCAGAAGTTCCACAAGGACGTGGTCATCGACATCTTCTGCTATCGCCGCTTCGGTCACAACGAAGGCGACGAGCCGATGTTCACCAATCCCGCGATGTACATGCAGATCAAGGGCCACAAGACCACGCTGCAACTGTACACCGAACGCCTTGTCGCCGATGGGCTGATCCCCGAGGGCGAGATCGAGGATATGAAGGCCGCCTTTCAGAACCACCTGAACGAGGAGTTCGAGGTGGGCAAAGCCTTCAAGCCCAACAAGGCCGACTGGCTGGACGGCAAGTGGTCGGGCCTTGATCGCGAAGGTGCAGAATACGTGTCGGGCGAAACCGGCATCGACCCTTCGGTCATGACGCAGATCGGCCGGGCGCTGACCACCGTGCCGGACGGGCACAGCCTGCACAAGACCGTCGGCCGCCTGCTCGAGGCCAAGCGCCAGATGTTCGAGACGGGCGAGGGGTTCGACTGGGCCACAGCCGAGGCCCTGGCCTTCGGATCGCTGCTTGTCGAAGGCAAGCCGGTGCGTCTGGCCGGCCAGGACAGCACCCGGGGCACCTTCAGCCAGCGCCATTCGGCCTATATCGACCAGAAGACCGAGGACCGCTATTACCCGCTGAACCACATCGCCGAGGGCCAGGCCCGCTACGAGGTCATCGACTCGATGCTTTCGGAATACGCGGTGCTGGGCTTTGAATACGGCTATTCGCTGGCCGAGCCCAATGCCCTGGTGATGTGGGAGGCGCAGTTCGGCGATTTTGCCAACGGCGCGCAGATCATGTTCGACCAGTTCATTTCGTCGGGCGAAAAGAAATGGCTGCGCATGTCAGGACTGGTCATGCTGCTGCCCCACGGGTTCGAGGGTCAGGGGCCGGAACACAGCTCGGCTCGGCTGGAACGGTTCCTGCAAATGTGCGCCGAGGACAACTGGATCGTTGCCAACTGCACCACGCCGGCGAACTATTTCCACATCCTGCGCCGCCAGATGCACCGCCGGTTCCGCAAGCCCCTGGTGCTGATGACGCCCAAGTCGCTGCTGCGCCACCCCAAGGCCGTCAGCCGGGCCGAGGATTTCCAGACCGGCAGCTATTTCCACCGGGTGCTGTGGGATGACGCCCAGCAGGGCAGCTCGGACGTCACGCTGGTGCCCGACAACCGCATCCGCCGTGTCGTGATCTGTTCGGGCAAGGTCTATTACGATCTGCTGAAGGCACGCGACGAGGCGGGGATCGACGACATCTATCTGCTGCGGCTGGAACAGTTCTATCCGTTCCCCGCGCAATCGATGGTTAAGGAACTGGCCCGCTTCAAGGATGCCGAGGTGATCTGGTGCCAGGAAGAACCCAAGAACCAGGGCGGGTGGAGCTTTGTCGACCCCTATCTGGAATGGTGTCTGGACCGGCTGGGCGCGCGCCACAACCGCGCCCGCTATGTCGGCCGCAACGCCGCCGCCTCGGTCGCCACGGGCCTCGGATCGCGCCACAAGGCCGAACAGGAAGCCCTGGTGAACGAAGCCTTGTCGATCGAAGGATGACGTGATGCCCACCGAAGTCCGCGTGCCCGCCCTGGGCGAATCCGTCACCGAGGCGACCATCGCCACCTGGTTCAAGAAACCGGGCGACGCCGTGGCGGTGGACGAGATGCTGTGCGAACTGGAAACCGACAAGGTGACGGTCGAGGTGCCCAGCCCTGCCGCCGGCATCCTGGCCCAGATCGTCGCGGCCGAAGGGGAAACCGTCGGTCCTGACGCGCTGCTGGCCCAGATTACGGAAGCCGGCAGCGACACCGCCAAAGAACAACCGCAGGCCGCACCGCAGACGGCCCAGAAGACCCCGGAAGGACAACAGACGATGAGCGGCAAATCCGTGGATGTGATGGTGCCCGCGCTTGGCGAAAGCGTGACCGAGGCAACCGTGGCCACCTGGTTCAAGAAAGCGGGCGACACGGTTGCCGCCGACGAGATGCTGTGCGAACTGGAAACCGACAAGGTTTCGGTCGAGGTTCCGGCCCCGGCGGCGGGCGTGCTGGCTGAAATCCTGGCCGAGGAAGGCGCCACCGTGGATGCCAAGGCCCGGCTGGCGATCATCGTCGAGGGTGCGGCGGGCGCCGCATCCGCCGGGCCTACCGGCCGGATCTCTGACAGCAAGGGCGCTCATGGCAATGCGGTGCCGGTCGGTTCGGCCTCGGGCGGCGAGGATGGGACCACAGCCGGCCAGGTGGCAAGCCCCGGCGCCGGTCCCGAACAGATGATACCCCGCAGCGATGTCGAGGACGCACCCTCGGCCAGGAAGGCGATGGCGGAACAGGGCATCGGCCGCGATCAGGTGACGGGGTCGGGCCGCGATGGCCGCGTGATGAAGGAAGACGTGGCCAAGGCCCAGCCCGCCGCTAGGCCCGCCGCCCCTGCTCCTGCCCCTGCCGCCCCCCGCCCGGCCGAGGATGCGGCGCGCGAGGAGCGCGTCAAGATGACCCGCCTGCGCCAGACCATCGCGCGGCGCCTGAAGGACGCGCAGAACACGGCGGCGATGCTGACGACCTATAACGAAGCCGACATGTCCGGCATCATGGGTCTGCGCACCGAATACAAGGACGCCTTCGAGAAAAAGCACAAGGTCAAGCTGGGCTTCATGTCGTTCTTCGTGAAGGCCTGCTGCCACGCCCTGAAAGAGGTCCCCGAGGTCAACGCCGAGATCGACGGCACCGACGTGGTCTACAAGAACTATGTCAACATGGGCGTGGCCGTCGGAACCCCGAACGGGCTGGTCGTCCCGGTCGTGCGCGACGCCGACCACAAGGGCTTTGCCGCGATCGAAAAGGAAATCGCCGAACTGGGCGCCAAGGGCCGCGACGGCAAGCTGACCATGCAGGAAATGCAGGGCGGCACCTTCACCATCTCGAACGGCGGGGTCTATGGCAGCCTCATGTCCTCGCCGATTCTGAACCCGCCGCAATCGGGCATCCTCGGCATGCACAAGATCCAGGACCGGCCGGTCGTCGTCGGCGGCGAGATCGTGATCCGCCCGATGATGTATCTGGCACTGTCCTACGATCACCGGATCGTGGACGGCAAAGGCGCGGTGACGTTCCTCGTGCGCGTGAAAGAGGCGCTGGAGGATCCCAGAAGGTTGTTGATGGATTTGTGAGGTAGGGGGCTACTAGCGCGTTGAGATTGGAGACTTGCCTGTGGAAATGACTGACATTATCGCACCCTCCCTCATCGCGCTATTGATCCTGTACCTTGTCATAAGGATCGACCACCGAGTGAAACTGATGAAGATGACCCAAGATCGTCGATCACTTGAGTATATGAAGCTCGAAGTCGACTTGGAGGCCATACAAAACAGTTTGATAGTCATTAGCCGAGAACTTGGCGATGCGAGTGAGGCAGTCGTTCGTCAGCGAGATCTAAAGCCAGGTCTTCTCAAATTTTTGATCGAAGAAGGTAACCAGTCTCCAAATTTACTTCGTGGGCTACAACTGCCTGACCCGGAAGTCGATAAGGTTTTCGGTAAAGACGATATTATCAGAAGACTGGGGCTTGAAACTGCTGACCCATTGGGACCGAATGGCAAATGATCGGTTTCGGGGGAAATTGTGGGGCGCGGATGCGACCCGGATCCGCGCCGCCATGACAAAGGACTGAAAAGATGCAGATGCTCGCCCACTACACCATCGCCGATTTTGCCGCCTTCAAGAGAGCCTTCGACAGCGACGCCGAGGATCGCGGTAACAACAGCCTGAATTTGCTGCAGCTTTGGCGCGAAGGGGCCACCTCGGCCTGGGCACTCTACGAGGTCGCCGACCCGGCCCGCGCCCGCGCCTATCTCGACGGCGCCGCGGGGGTGTTCAACAGTCAGGCCGGGGTCAGCGCCACCGATTTCCATTTTCTCGAAAACGCCTGACGCTGCATGACCCCCGAACTCACCGCCCTCGCGCTGGCGGGCCTGTTGCAGGCCTTGCAGTTTGCTGCCTTTTCCGTTGCCGCCAACCGTCAGGTCGGCCCGCGGGTCGCGATGGGGCCGCGCGACAATGCCCCCTTGCTCAGGGGCACGGCCGGCCGGTTGCAGCGCGCGCTGAACAACCATTTCGAAGGCCTGATCCTGTTCACCATGGCCGTGGTCGTGGTAACGCTGGGCGGACAGGCCAGCGGCGTGACCGCCGCCTGCGCATGGATTTATCTCGCCGCGCGGATCCTTTATGTCCCGGCCTATGTCCTGGGCTGGGTGCCCTGGCGTTCGGTCATCTGGGGCGTGGGATTCGGCGCAACGATGTTGATGATACTGGCCGCGCTGTTCTAGGCCGCAGCCACCGACGGACAAGAAGGAGCAATCATGTCCACCTATGATCTGATCGTGATCGGCGCCGGGCCGGGCGGTTATGTCTGCGCCATCCGCGCGGCCCAACTGGGGATGAAGGTCGCCTGCGTCGAAGGCCGCGACACCCTGGGCGGCACCTGCCTGAACGTGGGCTGCATCCCCTCCAAGGCGCTGCTGCACGCCAGCCACATGGCGCACGAGGCGCACGAGAATTTCGAGAAGATGGGCCTCATGAACGCCCATGTCGACATCGACTGGCAGAAGATGCAGGGCTACAAGGCCGACACCGTCGCCGGCAATACCAAGGGCATCGAATTCCTGTTCAAGAAGAACAAGATCGACTGGCTGAAAGGCTGGGCCGTGATCGAGGCGCCGGGCAAGGTCAGGGTCGGGGACACGATCCACGACGCCAAAAACATCGTCATCGCCAGCGGCTCGGTCCCTGCGACGCTCAGGGGCGTGACGGTGGATAACGACGCGGGCGTGGTGGTGGATTCGACCGGCGCCCTGGCCCTGCCGAAGATCCCGAAATCCATGGTCGTGATCGGGGCGGGCATCATCGGGCTGGAACTCGGGTCGGTCTATGCGCGCCTGGGAACCGAGGTAACGGTGGTCGAATACCTGGATGCCATCACCCCCGGCATGGACGGCGAGGTGCAGAAGCAGTTCCAGAAGATCCTGACCAGGCAGGGTCTGAACTTCATCCTGGGCGCGGCCGTGTCGGGGGTCGAGGCCCGGTCCGATGGCGCGACCGTCAGCTATGCGCTGCGCAAGGACGACAGCGCCCATACCCTCGACGCCGAAGTCGTGCTGGTCTCGACCGGACGCCGCCCCTATGCCGAGGGTCTTGGCCTTGACGCCCTGGATGTGCAGATGACCGATCGCGGTTTCATCCAGGTGGACGGCCACTGGCAGACCAGCGTCGAGGGCATCTACGCCATCGGCGACGCGGCGCCCGGCCCGATGCTGGCCCACAAGGCCGAGGACGAGGGCATGGCCGTGGCCGAGGTGATCGCCGGAAAGCATGGTCATGTGAACCACGACCTGATCCCCGGCGTCATCTACACCATGCCCGAGGTCGCCAGCGTCGGCATGACCGAGGAGGCCGCCAAGGCCGACGGACGCAAGATAAAGGTCGGCAAGTTCCCGTTCATGGGCAATGCGCGGGCCAAGGCGGTTCTTCAGGCCGACGGCTTCGTCAAGCTGATCGCGGATGCGGAAACCGATCGCATCCTGGGCTGCCACATCATCGGGCCGAATGCGGGCGAGATGATCCACGAGGTCTGCGTGGCCATGGAATTTGGCGCCGCTGCGCAGGATCTGGCGCTGACCAGCCATGCGCATCCCACCACATCAGAGGCCGTGCGCGAGGCCGCCTTGGCCTGCGGCGACGGGGCCATTCATGTCTGACCTGGGCAGGCGCGCCCTGATCCTGGCAACCCTTGCCCTTGCCGCCTGTGGCGGCGGGGGCAACCGGCAGATGCCCGGCGGCCTTGGCCCGAACGGGCTTTACCCGAACGAGACGCCGCACCTGCGGTCGCGCATCAACTTCTGGGCCGATCACTATGACGTACCCCCCGCCATCGTGCAGCGCATCATCCTGCGCGAATCCCAGCACCGCCCCGGCGCGCGCAACGGCCCCTATTACGGGCTGATGCAGCTCAATCCGCAGACCGCACGGACCATGGGCCACCGCGGATCGCCCGCCGCCCTGCTGGATGCCGATACCAATTTGCGCTATGGGGTCAGATACCTGCGGGGGGCCTGGATGGTGGCGGACGGGGATCCCGATGAAACGGTCATGTGGTATTCGCGCGGCTATTATTACGAGGCCAAGCGCCGGGGCCTGCTGAAGCGCACCGGCCTGCGCGGCTAGCGCTTCTTCGTTGTCCAATACCCTCGGGGGGTGAATTGCGGTCGTCAGGCCGCAAGAGGGGGCGCGAGCGCCCCCTTTCTTTTTCAATGATGCCTTGCGTCCTTCAGCGCCGCGACGCCGGGCAGTTCCTTGCCCTCCATCCATTCGAGAAAGGCGCCACCGGCGGTCGAGATGAAGGTGAAATCCCCTGCCACGCCCGCCTTGTTCAGCGCCGCGACGGTATCCCCGCCCCCGGCGACCGAAATCAGCTTGCCGTCGCGCGTCAGGCCGGCCGCCGCGCGCGCCGCCGCATTGGTGGCGCGGTCGAACGGCTCGATCTCGAAGGCGCCCAGCGGGCCGTTCCAGATCAGCGTCTTGCACCCGGCCATCGCGTCATGCAGCGCATCGACGGTCGCGGGGCCTGCGTCCAGGATCATCGCATCCGCCGGGCACTGATCGGCCGGCAGCACCTGGGATTCGGCGCCCGCCCTGAATTCGCGCGCCACCACGATGTCCAGCGGCAGGTGGATCACGCAACCGCCCTGGTCGGCCTTTTCCAGGATCTGCCGCGCCGTATCGGCCATGTCGCGTTCGGCCAGCGACTTGCCGACCTCGATCCCCTTGGCGACCAGAAAGGTGTTGGCCATGCCGCCGCCGATTACCAGGTGATCGACCCTGTCCACCAGGTTCATCAGCAGATCCAGCTTGGTGGACACCTTGGCCCCGCCCACCACGGCCATCACCGGCCTTTGCGGTGTGCCAAGCGCCGCGTCAAGCGCCTTGAGTTCCGCCTCCATCAGCCGCCCTGCCCCGGACGGCAGCAGGCGCGCCAGCCCCTCGGTCGAGCCATGCGCCCGATGGGCGGCAGAAAAGGCGTCGTTGATGTAAACCCCACCAAGCGCGGCGATGGAGGCGGCAAATGTCGGGTCGTTCTTTTCCTCGCCCTCGTGGAAGCGGGTGTTTTCCAGCAGCGCGACATCACCCGGCTTCAGGCCGGCCACCACGCGCTTGGCCGGGCCGCCGATGCAGTCGTCGGCAAAGACGACCGGCTGCCCCAACGCGGCCTCCAGTGCCGGGACGATCTGCTTCAGGCTCATGGCATCCACGCGCTTGCCCTTGGGCCGGTCGAAATGCGCCAGCAGGACCGGGATTCCGCCCCTGGCCTGAATGGCCTTGATCGTTGGCACGATCTTTTCGATCCGCGTGGCATCCGTCACGCGACCGTCCTCGACCGGAACGTTCACGTCCACGCGCGTCAGGACGACCTTGCCGTCCATGTCCAGATCATCGATCGTCTTGAAATCGGCCATCGCATCGTCCTTTCGGGCATTTGGGCTTGTGTCGGCTTGTCCCGCATGGGGGCATCCGCGTCAACAGTCGCATAACGGTGATGGGCGCGTGAGGGGGTTTGCGCGTTGCCCTTGGGGCGGCAAAGCCCTAGACCAAGACCCGAACGTGGCAAAGGAGGGCCGCATGGCCGAGATCAAGGATCCCGAAAACACCATCGTCATCGAACTGAAGGATGGCCCCGTGGTCATCGAGCTGCTGTCGGATGTGGCGCCGAAACATGCCGAACGCATGAAGGAACTGGCCCGTGCCGGAAAATACGACAACGTGGCGTTCCACCGCGTGATCGACGGCTTCATGGCCCAGACCGGCGATGTGGAACATGCCAACATGGAAAACAACTACAACCCCGGCCGTTCCGGCACGGGCGGTTCGGACCTGCCGGATCTGCCGGCGGAATTTTCCAAGCTGCCCCATGACCGCGGCACGCTGGGCGCCGCCCGGTCGCAGAACCCGAACAGCGCCAACAGCCAGTTCTTCATCAACTTCAAGGACAACCATTTCCTGAACGGCCAGTACACCGTTTATGGCCGGGTGATTTCGGGGATGGAGCATGTGGACAAGATCGCGCGGGGCGAACCGCCGGCGAATCCGGATCGGATGATCTCGGTCAAGGTGGCTGCCGATGCGTAACCTGCTGATCCCCGCCTTCATCCTGGCCGCGTCCGCAGCCCATGCCCAGACCCCTGCCCGGGCCCCTGCCCACGAGGACGGCCCCGGCCCGAACATGGTGATCGAGGTGGCGGGCGCCGACGGCACGGCCAAGGGCACCATCACTCTGGATCTCCTGGCCGACAAGGCGCCCAATCACGTCGCCCGTCTGGTCGAACTGGCGAAATCGGGGGCTTATGACGGCGTGGTCTTTCACCGCGTGATCGCGGACTTCATGGCCCAGACCGGCGATGTGGAACACGGCAAGCAGGACGGCCAGACCACTGCCATGGCCGGCACCGGCGGTTCGGACCTTCCCGATCTCGAGGCCGAGTTCAACGACGTCTCGTTCCAGGCCGGCACCGTCGGCATGGCGCGCGCCCAAGACCCCAACAGCGCCAACAGCCAGTTCTTCATCGACCTGGCCCCGGCGACCTTTCTGGACGGGCAATACACTGTCGTCGGCCAGTTGATCGACGGCTGGGACGTGCTGAACGACATCAAGAAGGGCGACGCGGCCGCCAATGGCGCGGTCGAACAGCCTGACTACATGGCGCGGGTCACGATCGTCGAATGACCTTGCTGAAAGGGGGCCGCGGCCCCTTTTCGCGCTTGCGGCATGGGCGGGGCGGCGACTAGATTGCCGCCGATATGGAAACGCGCCATCTTCCCGATGTCACGGAGATCACCCCGTCGGCGGGGGTCGAGCGTGCGTGCCATGGCTGGCGGGCCAAATGCCTGCAACGGCTGATCCGGATGCGCCTGCCGGTACCGCGTTCCTTTGCGATCCCCGCCGAATCGGTGCAATCCATCGCCACCGGAGGCCAGGTCGATCTGGGCGTGCTGTCTGACCTGTTTTCGCAGGGCGACGGTCTGGTCAGCGTCCGGCCTTCGGCCCTGATGCCCGAATGGGGGGGGCCGGGCACGGTTCTGAACGTCGGCCTGAACGACAGAACCCACGAACGGCTGGCGCGGCGCATCGGCAAGGCGAATGCCGACGGGCTCTATCGTCGCTTTGTCCAGGGCTATGCCATCCATATTGCCCGTCTGGACCCCGACATCTTCGCGCAGGAAGGCGAGGATGCGCTGGCCCAGGCCTTGCGCTGCTATCGCGAGGAAACGGACGAGGATTTTCCCCAGGACCCCGCCATTCAACTGGCCCAGGTCCTGCGATCCATGGCCCGCGCCTGGGAAGGACCGACCGCCCGTCTGCTGCGCCAGGCCAAGGGCGCGCCCCCCGATGCGCCGCTGGGCCTGGTCGTGCAACAGATGGCCCTGGGCCTGGGGCCGGGGCTGTGCGGATCGGGCACCATCCAGTTCGTGGATTCGGTGACGGGTGCGCCCCGCGTGACCGGCCGGTTCCAGCGGCAGCACCATGGCGGCACCGACGGTGCCGGGGCCGGAACGCTGTTCCTGACCCATGACGAACGCGGTCCCTCGCTTCAGGATACCGCACCCGAGGTGTTTGCCGAACTGATCCGCTTCGGCGTGGCCGCCCGCGAACGCCTGCGCGAGGAAATGCAGATCGAATTCGTGGTGATCGACGGACATATCGCCATCATCGACGCCACGCGGGTGCAGCGCACCTCGCGCGCCAGCGTGCGGATCGCCGTGTCGCTGGCCCGCGACGGCATCATCCCGGAATCCGAGGCGGTGATGCGTGTCGAACCCCGCGCCCTGGCCGACCTCCTGCATCGTCAGGTCGATCCCTCTGCGGTCTGCGACGTGATCGCGCGGGGCATCAACGCCAGCCCCGGCGCGGCCACCGGTCGGATCACCTTTACCGCCGCCGCGGCCCAGGCGGCAGCGGCTCGGGACGAAGCGTGCATCCTGGTGCGCCGCGAAACCGTGCCCGAGGATATTCGCGGGATGCACGCATCGGTGGGCGTGCTGACCGAACGGGGCGGCACCACCAGCCATGCGGCGGTGATCGCGCGGGGCATGGGCCTGCCCTGCATCGTCGGCGCGTCCGGAATCAGCATCGACGCCCGCCAGCGCATCCTGCGCGCCGGTGCCATCACGCTGCGCGAGGGCGACGAGATCACCATCAACGGATCGACCGGAGAGGTTCTGGCGGGCCGCGTGCCATTGCTGGAACCGGCGCTTGACGACAACTTCACGCAGCTTCTGGATTGGGCCGATGCCGCGGGCGGGATCGGGGTCCGCGCCAATGCGGACACGCCCGAGGATGCCCGCACCGCGCGGCGCTTCAAGGCGCAGGGCATCGGGTTATGCCGGACCGAACACATGTTCTTCGACGCGGACCGCCTGCCGGCCATGCGCGAGATGATCTTTGCCGACAAGCCCGAGGATCGGCGGCTGGCGCTGGATCGCATCCTGCCCATGCAGCGCCAGGATTTCACCGACCTGTTCGAGATCATGGCCGGCCTGCCCGTCACCATCCGCCTGTTCGACCCGCCCCTGCACGAATTTCTGCCCAACGACCGCGAGGGGTTGCGCGAACTGGCCGATTCCCTGGACCTGCCCTTGTCCGATGTGACCCGCCGGGTCGAGGCGCTGTCGGAGTTCAACCCGATGCTGGGGATGCGCGGGGTCCGGCTGGGCATCACCATCCCGGAAATCTACGACATGCAGGCCCGCGCCATCTTCGAGGCCACGATCGAGGCGAGCCGCAGGGGCGACCCCGTGGTCCCAGAGATCATGATCCCCCTGGTCAGCGCCATGCGCGAGGTGGAACTGGTCAAGAACCGCATCGACGCGGTGGCGGCGGCGGTCAGGAATGACCGGCGCACGGATTTCACCTATCGTCTGGGCGTCATGGTCGAAACCCCGCGCGCCTGTCTGCGGGCGGGCGACATCGCCGCCCATTCCGCATTCCTGTCGTTCGGCACGAACGACCTGACGCAGATGACCTATGGCCTGTCTCGCGACGACGCCGGCCGCTTCATGGGCACCTATGTCGGCCAGCGCGTTTATGACGAGGACCCGTTCCACTGCCTCGACCAGGACGGCGTGGGCGAGTTGCTGCTGACCGGCGCCACGCGCGCCCGTCAGGAACGGCCAGAGATCACCATTTCGGTCTGCGGCGAACATGGCGGCAATCCGGAATCGATCGGCTTCTGCCACGAAGCGGGCTTCGATTACGTGTCGTGTTCCCCTTTCCGCGTGCCTGTGGCCCGTCTGGCGGCGGCCCAGTCGGCCCTGCGGATGCGCCATCGGATCGACGAAAACTGATCCGATTCGAATCAAATTCACGGAAAATATTCCGTTGCATCAGAATATTACCACACGCGCAAAAGTTGATAACTTACCATTTCCCGCCAAACAGGTGGGTCGGTGTCGGCAATTTGCTGCCGAAATCAAGCGGCTTCCACCGTTTCAGCCATCTCACGGCAAAGTTCCATAGCGTGCTGAATTCATAAAACCGTAATCATTCCGCTGATCGCTGCGACCGCCACTTGCTCTGGCCCGCGGCGGTCTTAACGGCCTGTCCACCCACGACGGTTATAGGAATGATTATGAGAACGCTGCTTCAGCGGATGGCGCCCCTTTGCCTGTGCGCCTCTGCCCTGACCTTCATGTCCACAGCCGCCATTGCAGGCAATGGATCGCTGTTTTCGTCTGACGCCGGACTGTTCGGCGGCGCCCCTGCCAGGGCGCAGCCGTCGGATTCGATGTCGCTTCTTCAGGCAGGCAGCGGGCCGTCGCGGGCGCGTGCGGCGGCGGTCCGGAACGACCCCCAGCCCGAGGTGGTGCCCGCCAGCACCGGCACCCGGCGCGACCAATTCACCGAACGCGACCTGAACTGCCTGGCCGAGGCCATCTATCACGAGGCCCGCGGCGAAAGCGTCAAGGGGCAGGCCGCCGTGGCCGAGGTGGTGTTGAACCGTGTGGACAGCAACAGGTTCGCATCCTCGGTCTGCGGCGTGGTGAACCAGCCCAAGCAGTTCAGCTATACCATCGGCGGGCGCAAGCCGATCCGGAACAAGTCAGCCTATCTGCGCGCACGCGAGATCGCCCGAGAGGCTTTGGCGGGCGCACCCCGTATGCTGACCGGCGGAGCGACCTATTTCCACACGCCGGCCGTCAGCCCGTCCTGGGCGCATCGCTTCCAGCGCACGGTGCGGATCGGCCAGCACATCTTTTACCGTCCGGGCGGGCAGCGCGTCGCCTCGAACTAGGGGCGACGCGTTCCTGCGGGCTTGCCAGCCGCCCGGATTTGCGGTGAATGGCAGGCATGATCCAGCCAGACCGCATCCATCTGCGCGACCATGTCGTCCAGGCCGAAATCGGCGCCTTCCAATCCGAGCGCGGCCGCACCCAGCGGCTGCGCTTCGAGCTTTCGGTGGACCTGCGCGACCCGGTCGGGGCCGAGGATGACGACGTTGACCGCATCCTGTCCTATGACGTGCTAGTCCAGGCCGTGGATGCGGCCCTGGCCGACGGGCGCTGCAATCTGGTGGAAACGCTGGCCGAACGCATCGCGGCCGAGGTTCTGGCCGATCCCCGCGCCGCCCGGATCACCGTGACGGTGGAAAAGCTGGACCGCGGCCCGGGCGCCCTGGGCATCACCATCGCGCGCGATGCGGCGCGGATGGCGGTCAGCGGACAGCGCCCCGCGGTGCAGATCGTCGTGGGCCAGCCCGACCGTCTGCCCGACGATCTGTCCGGTGGGACCGTGGTCGTGATGCCCGACGGTCCCGCGCGGCCCCTGCCGTGCGGGGGCGATCCAAGGCGCATCGCGCTGCTGGGGTTCGATCAGGCCGCCTGGATTCTGGCCGAAGCCCTGGGGATCGAGGTGGCGGAAACCCGCACCGAACTGGATGCGGCGGTCCGGGCCGGAACTCCGGTCGTCTGGGCGCCCCTGCGCCTGGCGGTCGATGCCCCGGACCTTTCCGCCGAGGCCGCCCCCATGGCCCTGTGGCTGGCGGGGCGCCTGTCGGCCACCCATATCCGTTTCGCAGGCGCAGGCCCCCTGCCCGATATGCCCGACGGATTATCCGTCAAAATCGGCCGCATGGACGAGACCGCCCCGTGACCCTGTATCACAGGCCCCTGCCCACCCCCCACGGCCATCATCCCCTGGCGGGTGGCTGGACACGATTTTCCCAAGTCGAGGTTCTCGAGCGCGGCAAGCCGCCCCGCATTTCGTCCGATATTCCCGCTGACGTGCTGGCGGCACTGACGGCGCCGCGCGTCCCTGTCGCCGGGCTGTCGATGGACCGGCCCCGCGTCATGGGCATCGTCAACGCCACCCCCGACAGCTTTTCCGACGGCGGGCGCTATGACCCCGCGGAGCAGGGCGAGCGGCTGATTGCAAGCGGCGCCGACATGCTGGATATCGGCGGCGAATCCACCCGCCCCGGCGCGGCCGAGGTTCCCGTGCCCGAGGAAACCGCCCGCGTCCTGGCCCCGGTCCGCGCGCTGGCGGGCCGCGTGCCCGTTTCCGTCGATACCCGCAAGGCCGCCGTGGCCCGTGCCGCGCTGGCGGCGGGTGCGGCGATGGTCAACGACGTATCGGGCCTTGATTTCGATCCGGCCCTTGGCGATGTGGTCGCACAGGGGGGCGTGCCCTTGTGCCTGATGCACGCCCAGGGCCTGCCTGAGACGATGCAGGACGATCCGCGCTATGACGACGTGCTGCTGGATGTCTATGATGCGCTGGCGGACCGAATCCGCCGGGCCGAGGCGGCGGGCATCCCCCGCCATCGCATCGTCATCGATCCGGGCATCGGTTTCGGCAAGACCGAGGCGCATAACCTGGCCATCCTGCAGCGGATTTCGCTGTATCATGGGCTTGGCTGCCCGATCCTGCTGGGCGTGTCGCGCAAGCGGTTCATCGGCGCCATCGGCGGGGCGGACGATCCGCTGGACCGCGGGCCGGGAACGCTTGCCGTGACGCTGGCGGTGATCGCGCAGGGGGTCCAGATCCACCGCGTCCACGATGTCGCGGCTCTGGTCCAGGGAATTCGGCTGTGGCAGGCTGTGGAAAACGACAAAAGGGCAAAACCATGAGCAGAGGCTTGTTCGGGACAGACGGCGTGCGCGGGCGCGCCAACACCCACCCCATGACGGCGGAAATGGCCCTGCGCCTGGGGGCGGCGGCGGGACGGTATTTCCGCCGCTCGGGCGCCAACAGCGCGCATCGCGTGGTCATCGGCAAGGACACGCGCTTGTCGGGATACATGCTGGAAAACGCCCTGACCGCAGGGTTGACCAGCACCGGCATGAACGTGCTGCTGCTGGGCCCCGTGCCGACGCCGGCCGTCGGGTTCCTGACCCGGTCGATGCGGGCGGATGTGGGCATCATGATCTCGGCCAGCCACAACCCGGCCGAGGACAACGGCATCAAGTTCTTTGGCCCCGACGGCTTCAAGCTGTCCGACGAGGCCGAGGCCGAGATCGAAAGCATCGTCGCGGGCGAGATCGTTCCCGCCGATCCCGCCCGGATCGGCCGCGCCAAGCGGATCGACGACGGGCGCGGCCGCTATGTCGAATATGCCAAGACCACCTTTCCGGCGGGACAGCGGCTGGACGGGCTGAAGGTCGTCATCGACTGTGCCAACGGGGCTGCCTATCGCGCGGCGCCCGACGTGTTGTGGGAACTGGGCGCCGAGGTGATCCCCCTGGGCGTCAAGCCCGACGGATCGAACATCAACGCGGGCGTGGGATCGACCCATCCGGAAGCCTGCGCGCAGGCGGTCCTGGATCACGGCGCGCATCTGGGCATCAGCCTGGACGGCGATGCCGACCGGGTCATCATCATCGACGAACAGGGCCGGGTGGCCGATGGCGACCAGATCATGGCGCTGATGGCGGCCCGCTGGGCCGAGCAGGGGCGGTTGCGGGGCGGCGCCCTGGTCGCCACCGTGATGTCGAACCTGGGACTGGAACATTTCCTTTCGGCCAGGGGCCTGCGGCTGGAGCGCACCAGGGTCGGCGACCGCTATGTCGTCGAACGGATGCGCGAAGGCGGCTTCAACCTGGGGGGCGAGCAGTCCGGCCATATCGTGATGACCGACTATGCCACCACGGGCGACGGGCTGATCGCGGCCATGCAGGTTCTGGCCGCCATGGCCGACACGGGCCACAGCGCCAGCACCCTGGCCGCGCAGTTCGACCCCGTTCCGCAGCTGCTGCGGAACGTGCGCTATGCCGCCGGGGCCGATCCGCTGTCGGCGGCCGAGGTGCGCGCCGTGATCGCCCAGGCCGAGGCCCGGCTGGCGGGCACCGGCCGCGTCCTGATCCGCAAGTCGGGGACCGAACCGCTGATCCGCGTCATGGCCGAGGCCGAGAACGAAGCCATCCTGCGCGAGGTCGTGGACGGCATCGTGGCGGCGGTTGAAAAGGCAGCCTAAGGCGCAACGGCGTCCCGCAGCAGCCGGGGGCGCTTCGCCCCCCGGACCCCCCGAGGATATTTGGACCAAGGCAAAGGGTTCAGGGCGTTTCCGCAACCGGATCGAAATCATAGATCCAGTCGAACCGCGACAGGATCGCGCCCGGCGCGACCCGGCCGCCCAGACGCAGGGCGGTATGGGCGAGCAGGCGTTTCGGCCCGGTCAGGTGATAGTTGCGCGCATTGTCGTTCGCTGCCGCGACGATGCGGGCCGTGCGCGGCCTGCGCAGCGATTCGTATCGGGCAAGGGCAGTGCCCTGGTCGGGACCAGTGTCCAGGCAGGCGGCCAGGGTCCAGGCATCCTCGACCGCCATGCAGGCGCCCTGGGCCATGAAGGGCAGGGTCGGGTGGGCCGCGTCGCCCAGGATCGCGATGCGGCCGTCCTGCCAACGATGCGCAACCTCGTGGCGGAACAGGCCCCAGACATGGCATTCGCCGACCCGCGCCAGCCAGTCGGGCACCGGGCCGCGGAAATCGGCAAAGGCCGCGCGCAGATTGGCCGGATCATCGGGACGCGACCAGTCCTCGTCCTGCCAGTCGCGGGTTTCCAGGACGGCCACGATGTTGCGCAGGCCCCCCGCAAGGGGATAGCTGACCAGATGACGGCCCGGCCCCATAAAGACATGCGCCTCGGGCGTTTGATCGTCATCCGCAATGACGGCTCGCCAGGCGCTCTGGCCGGTGAAGAACGGCACCTCGCGCCCGTTCAGGGCCATGCGGATGCGGCTGTGCAGACCATCGGCGCCGATCAGCAGCGGCCCATCGGGCGGGCTTTCGACCTCGCGCCCAAGCTCGATCCGCACCCCGGCCATTCGGGCGGCCTGCACCAGAACCTCGATCAGGCGGGCCCGGTGGATCAGGCGAAACCGGGCTTCGGGATAATGCCGCGCCAGATCGAGGCGGACCACCTCGGCCCCGCTGGGGTCACGCAGGCGCACCCCGCGGCCGGGCAGCGACATGGCGTCGATGGCGGCGCCCAGTCCCAGGGCATCCAGAACCCGCATGGCGTTGGGGGAAAGCTGCAAACCCGCCCCGACCTCGGCAATGACGGGCGCGCGTTCCAGCACGGTGACATCGGCGCCCCGCCGACGCAGGGCCAGTGCCGCCGTCAGGCCCGCGACGCCGCCCCCGACAATGCCGACAGGGCGCGACTGCAAGGCCCCGGTCATCGGTTCAGTCGTCGCGATGGACCCGTTCGCGGCGTTCGTGGCGTTCCTGCGCCTCGAGCGTCATGGTGGCGATGGGGCGCGCATCCAGGCGGCGCAGGCTGATCGGTTCGCCCGTCATCTCGCAATAGCCGTATTCGCCCGTCTCGATCCGGCGCAGGGCCGCGTCGATCTTGCTGACCAGCTTGCGCTGGCGGTCGCGGGTGCGCAGTTCCAGCGCCCGGTCGGTTTCCTCGCTGGCGCGGTCGGCCAGGTCGGGAACGGACCGGGCGCTGTCTTGCAGGCCTTCCAGCGTTTCGGCGGACTGATCCAGCAGTTCCTGCTTCCAGGCTTCCAGCTTGCGGCGAAAGTATTCACGCTGCCGGTCGTTCATGAAGGGCTCATCCTCGGCGGGACGATAGTCCTGGGGCAGGAAGGTCTGGGCTTTCATTAATCCTCTCCGGCGGCACCGGGATGGAACGACACCGGCACCCTTGCGCGCCCCCTTAAAGTATGACGTGCTGCTTGTCACTAGGCGAAACGCCAAGCATCCAACGCATCGGGCTATCGCATGGCCTTGTGGCCAAGCCTTTCACGCCAAAGGAGAGTTTCATGCAATTCACCGGCACCGGCCGATATGTCGCCCCGCCCGACCTGGCGATCGCGGTCAATGCGGCCGTGACGCTGGAACGCCCGCTGCTGGTCAAGGGAGAGCCGGGCACCGGCAAGACCGAACTGGCCCGGCAGGTGGCAGAAAGCCTGGGCCTGCCGATCATCGAATGGCATGTCAAATCAACGACCAAGGCACAGCAGGGCCTTTACGAATACGACGCCGTATCCCGCCTGCGCGACAGCCAGTTGGGCGATGCGCGGGTCCATGACGTGGCAAACTACATTCGCAAGGGCAAGCTGTGGCAGGCCTTCGAGGCGCCGCAAAAGGTCGTTCTGCTGATCGACGAGATCGACAAGGCCGATATCGAGTTTCCGAACGATCTGCTGCAAGAACTCGACCGGATGGAGTTTCACGTTTACGAGACGGGCGAAACGATCCCGGCCTTGCATCGGCCGGTTGTGATCATCACCTCGAACAACGAAAAGGAACTGCCGGACGCCTTCCTGCGTCGGTGTTTCTTTCACTATATCCGCTTTCCCGACGCCGAGACGCTGCGCGCCATCGTCGATGTCCATTACCCCGGCCTGAAGCGCGGACTGCTGGATCAGGCGCTGACGCAGTTCTTTGATCTGCGCGACACGCCGGGGCTGAAAAAGAAACCGTCCACAAGCGAGCTTCTGGACTGGTTGAAGCTGATCCTGGCCGAGGATCTGACAGCCGAGGATTTGCGGCGCGATCCCCACACCCTGCTGCCCCGGCTGCATGGCGCGCTGCTGAAGAACGAACAGGACGTGGCACTGTTCGAAAAGCTGGCCTTCATGGCGCGGCGGCCGCGATAAGAGAGCCCTCTGGTCCGCCGCGCCGGACCCCACGCCAAGGCGGATTCTACGTCCGCCCTGGCGCCAATTCCACCCGGAGCTGCGGGTGTCAATCCGACGGCGGCTGAACCCCGTCCGGGCTTTCTTCCATCGGCACCAACGGCTCGTCCGGACCCGGTGTGCCGGTAGCGGTTCCCAGCGGCGGGGGCAGATCGCCCGGCACGGGGGCGACCGACTCGCTGTCAGGGACAGCTTCAAGAGACGCATCGCCGGTGTCGTCGGATGCCGGACCGCCGTCAGGGGCGGGCGGGTTGCCGGGGGACATGCGCCCGTGGCCCTGGCCGTGTCCGTAACCGGGATAGCCGTGACCGTGCCGCCGCCCCTGACCATCCCCCATCCGCCGGCAATCCCCGCCCGTCAGGGCGAACTGCATCTCGACCGTGGCGGTGGTCGCGATCTCGCCCGCCGCGATCGGAACCGAGGCCGAATCCTCTGCCGCGCGTGCTTCCATCATCATCGGGCGCGGACCCTCGACCGAAGGCGTGTCGCGCAGGACCAGCACCGGACCCAGGGTCAGACCGGCGGCCTCGGCCAGAACCTCGGCCTTGTGGCGGGCATCGGCGACGGCAGCGCGGCGGGCATCATCCTGGGCGCCGGCATCGTCGTCGCGCAGAAAGGCGATGCCATTGATCTCGTTGGCGCCTGCCGCGACGATCGTGTCCAGGATCTCGCCCAGACGGGGAACGTCGCGGACCCGGACCGTCACCATGTTGCTGGCCTGATAGCCCGTCACGGTGGGCGCGCGTCCTTCGCCGTAATCCATGACGGGGTTCAGGTTCAGACCCGAGGTCTGGATGTCCCCCTGCTCGATTCCTGCGCCGGTCAGCGCCGCGATCACGGCGGCCTGCCGGGTCGAATTCTGGCGCATCGCCTCGGCCGCGCTGGCGGCCTGGGTGGTCACCCCCAACTGGATGGAGGCCATGTCGGGGGCCACGCGGGATTCGCCTGTGCCGGCCACGGTCAGGCGGGACATCCCGGGCGGGCAGAAGGGGCGGTCGTCCCCTTGGGGCTGGGCCATGGAAGGGCCGGCCAGGGCCAGCGCGGTCGAGGCCGCCAGGGCGATCCGTGCAATCCTGCGCGAAACCTGTGTCATGTCCGTTCATCCTTCGTTAACGCCTTCTGGCGCAGAACAGCAGGCACGGCGCGAAAGTTCAAAGGAAATGCGGTCACGGATTCGCCAGTTGCGCTTTCCACAGGGGGGGAACTGGGGTAAATCTGGACCAATCACCCAAATCGCGGCCCCAAAGAACACGCGATGGTCATCGAGCAGACAGTGAACCATGAACAAACATATCGCGCCTCCTGACTTTGCCATGAGCTTCACGCCCGAGGCCGTGCTGCTTGAACAGCGCGACGGCCTGGACTGGCGACCCCTGGGCGAGGCCCGTTTCGCCGGGCGCGAGATGACCGAACGGCTGGCTGCGCTGCGCGCCCAGACGGGCACCCGGCCTGGGTCGCTGGATACCGTTCTGGTCATTCCCGACGACCAGATCCTGTACACCACGCTGACGGTTCCGGTGGGGGCCGACACGCCCACGGCCATCGCCCGCGCGCTGGAGGCCATGACCCCCTATGAGGCCGCCGACCTGGCCTTCGACTGGTGCCCGTCCGAGAATGGCGACATCGAGACGCTGCGCGTCGCCGCCGTTGCCCGCCGCACCCTGGACGAGGCCGAGGATTTCGCCTGCGCACAGGGGTTTCGCCCTCAGGGTTTCGTGGCGCGCCCCCAGGACGGGCGATTCGACGGCCAGCCCGATTTCGGTCCCAGCCGGCTGGCCAGCGAACGCTTTGCCCGGACCCCCTTCAGCGAACCCGACCTGACCCAGGCGCGCGTGACCGATCCCGCAGTTCCCGTGGTGGCCGATCCCGCGCCGCAGCCGAATCAGCCGTCACCGGCCCTCGCGGCGCCGATGGTGTCGCGAATCGTTCCGCATGTGGCGCCGGCCGTCGTCCCGGCGCAGGTCACGCCGCAGCCACAGCCCGTGGCGACGCCCTTGATCCAGACAGCCGAGGCTGCGCCCACCGTGCCGGGTGTCATCCGGCATGGCGATGCCCGGCAGGACGAGGCAAGGGGACCGGTTGCCCCGCGCGTCTTGCCGCCCCGCGCCCAGGCGGTCCATGACCGCGCCCGCCAGGCACGCGCCGACCGCGAGCGTGGCGGCGATGCGCCCAAGCCTGCCGTTGCGTCCTCGCTGCTGGCCGGGCTGCGCCGGCTGGACCCGGGACGTCTGCCCGTTTTGATGGGCGTGCTGGTCTTGGGACTGGCAATCGTCTGGATCGCTTTCGGCCAGCCTTCCGATACGCCGGATGCCGCGGCCGAGGTGGCGGCAATCGCACCCGAAACCGCTTCGGACACGGCGCCGCGGACCGGGACCGTTCCGGCCCCCGATACCCAGTCGCCTTCTGGCGCGGCTTCCCTTGGCGAGGACGCGCCGGTTCAGCCGGCCGCCGCGATACCGGCGCCTGCCCGGTCCGAACAGGCTTTGGAAGCGGCAGCCCCTGAGGCCGGGACCGTATCCGATCCCGCAGCAGCGCAATCCGCTGCCGTGCCGCAGACGACAGCGCCGCTGCCCGCGGCAGAGGCCACGGCCCAAACGCCCCTTTCGCAGCCTGCACCACCGTCGGCTGCAACCGCCGAAGTTCCGGCCCCGGTGCCGGCCCCCACACCTCAGGCCTTGGCAACGGCGCCTGCCCCCACCACCACGACGGCCCGCCCGGCACCCGATGCGCAGCCGGAACCGGACAGCGACGCGCTGAGCCAGGCCCTTGCCCAGGCCATGACCGTCCCGCAGGGGGCGGAACCGCAGGCCCCGGTCAGCAGCGCCGCAAGCGTCGCGGACGATGCGGCCGCGGCCTTTCCTCCGGCAACCCGCCGTCCCGCAGCGCCCGAGGCGGCACCAGTCACTGGCGCGCCGCAGGCATCGCGATCCGCTGATCCTGCGGCGCCGGTCGCCAGCCCGGCGCCTGCTGGCGCGCGGCTTGCCAGTTCCGCCCGGCCGCCGCGTGTGGCCCCGGTGCGTGCGGCCCCCCCGGCCCAGACGGATGCTCGGCCGACGGTTCCCGCCAATCCCCAACCCCCGACCCCCCGCCAGACGGCTACCCCCCAGACGGCCGCCCCCCAGACAGCCACACCGGCGGCCGACGTTCCTGCCATAGCTGCCTCGCGCCCGCCCCGTCCCCCGGCAAGCCGCCCGGATACCGCAAGCCAGCCAGCCCTGCCCCCTGCGCCTGCTGCCGCGCCCCAGCGCGCGTCGTCACCGGCAAGCGACGCGCCTCGGCCGCCCTCGCGTCCAGAGCGGCTGGGCCTGATCGAGGAGGGCAGCCGTGCCGAGGATCGCGATCTGGTCCAACTGACCCAGGCCGAACGGCGGACCCTGATCGAACTGCTGCGCGATCTGCGCACCGCCCAGTCGGGCAATCCGGGGCTGACCCGGACAGAACGCGATGCCGTTGTGCGGCTGGCCGAGGCGCGGCCCCTCCGCAAGCCTGTTTCGGTGGGCGGACCCTCTCAGCGGGCGGTGCAGGACGCCGTGGCCGCGGCGGCCGCCGGATCAGAGCAACCGGCATCGCGCAGTTCGGCGCTGCGCGCCTCGACCGCGGGGCTGGATCAGTCGGCCCGCCCCTCGGCCCGGCCCGCCGGGGCGCGGACGGTTGCGCGCGGCGATCCCGGACCAGGCCCCGGTCCGGGCAATGCCAGCCTGTCGGGCGCCGCCATCGACCAGGCAGTCGCCGCAGCCATATCCGAGAATGAATCCCTGCCAGGCGCCGTCGCATTGACGGCGCTTCGTTCATCTGCACTGCCGCCACGCCGGGCTGCCGGGGCTGCCGTCGATGCGGCCGCAGCTATTGCCACAGCCGTTGCAGCCGCCCCCCTTGCCCCGACATCCGAGGATCTGCGCGCCGCGGCCCAGGCCCAGAACGAGGAAGCGGCGCTTGCCGAACAGCGTCGCCAGGACGCCGAACTGCAAGCCCAGGCCGAGGCCCGCGCCCGCGCCCGCGCCGCCCAGGACGCCCAGGCCGAGTCGCAGGCCCGGGCCCAAGCCGAAGCCCGCGCCCGCGCTCAGGCCGAGGCCGAGGCCCGCGCCGCCGCCGCCCGCCAGCAGCGCTATGCCCCGCCCGAGGCCGAGAACGAACCCGAGGTTGCGGCCGCCATTCCCGACGGCCGCACCCCCACCACGGCGGGCAATGCCGCCACCGTCAAGGACGGCATCCGCATCAACCGGACCCAGATCATCGGCACCATCGGCGCGGGCAAGGCCAGCCGCGCGCTTGTGCGCCTGTCGAACGGACGGGTGCTGACCCTGCGGCTGGGCGACAGGATCAACGGCGGCACGATCACCGACATCGGCGACAGCCGGATCACCTTTGTCAAGGGCGGCCAGGCACAGGCGCTGTCGGTGCTGGGCGGGCAATAGTGTCAGCCGTCCAAGGTGCGCCTAGCCGTCCAGCCGGGCAATGGTCCAGCCGTCGCGCTCCAGCAGGCGCAGCACGCCCTGTTCCCCCGGCAGGTGCAGCGCGCCAAAGCCGACGACGATGCCCCGGTCCTGTCGGGCCGCCTCGCGGGCGCCATCCGTCAGGGGGGCGATCCAGGCCCGGTTGCGTGTCTCCATCAGCCGGTCCTGCGCCAGATCCATCTGCGCATCCACCTGTTCGCGGCTCAGCCCCGAATTGCGATACGCGTCGAAGCGGCCGAATTCCCATATCGCCCACACATCGCCCGCGAAATAGGCGTCGGTCAGCGTCACGGCGTAATCGTCGGCATGGGCAGCGGTGGGCAGGGCTGCGCGGATCATCTCGATCTCCTGTCCGGGCGTCAGGTCGCGAAACAGGGTGAACACCGTGTCCCAAGGCTCCAGCGCCCGCACCGGGATATCCAGATCCGTCGCCAGGGCGACGATCTGACGATCCAGTCCCTGTGCGCCGTCCCCGGCCATCTGCCGCATCATGCAGGGGCTGATGCCCAGCATCATCGCGACATACCAGGGCCGCAGTTTGGCCGTCGCGACGGCCGGCAGTCCCCTGTCGGCCATGGCCTTGGACAGCAGCGACCAGTCGCGGTCGCTCAGACGCTCTGGCAGGGTCGGCCCGGTGGGATCGACCATCAGCGTCGGGTCGGCTGCCAGGGCCTCGGTCAGGCGGCGCTCCTCCTCGGGGCCGGCCTCGACGAACAGCGCGGCGGCGTCCGCCAGAAACGGCTCTAGCCGGGACAGCATCGCGTCATGGCGGGGATCGTCGAAATGGTAGGTGCCCACCAGGATCATGCGTTGCCCACCCTTGCTGGCCTGCCACAGCAGCCCCTGGCCGAAAGGAGTCTCGGCAACCGCCGCGTCGATCTGGGCCCGCTGGACAGGCGACAGGGCAGCCAGCAGGTTCGTGCCGACACAGCCAGACGCCTCGGCCGCAAATCCCCAAACCGCAAGCATCCCCGCCAGAAACAATCGCATCGTCACGCCTTCCTGTGTCGTCCATCGCAGGCTGGCACAATGGCAGGGGTCTGGCCAGCCGAACGACCGAACTTTCCGTGACAGCGACGTTGACAGCCCCGCGGCCATGGCCTAGATCACCGCCATTGGCACTCGATCAAGGTGAGTGCCAACACTGCAACACTGCAACCTGAAACACGGAGTGTTCACCCATGGCATTCAAACCGCTGCATGACCGCGTTCTGGTCCGCCGCGTCCAATCGGACGAAAAGACCAAAGGCGGCCTGATCATCCCCGACAGCGCCAAGGAAAAGCCCGCCGAAGGCGAGATCATCTCGGTCGGCGAAGGCGCGCGCAAGGATTCGGGCGAACTGATCGCGCCGTCGGTCAAGGCGGGCGACCGCGTGCTGTTCGGCAAATGGTCGGGCACCGAAGTCACGATCGACGGCGAAGAGCTGCTGATCATGAAGGAAAGCGACATTCTGGGCGTCATCGCCTGATCCGCATCCTTCACCCATAAATTCAGGAGATTCAAATGGCTGCGAAAGAAGTCAAGTTCAATACCGACGCTCGCGACCGGATGCTGAAGGGCGTCAACATCCTGGCCGATGCGGTCAAGGTGACGCTGGGCCCCAAGGGCCGCAACGTTGTGATCGACAAGTCCTTTGGCGCCCCGCGCATCACCAAGGACGGCGTGACGGTCGCCAAGGAGATCGAGCTGTCCGACAAGTTCGAGAACATGGGCGCCCAGATGGTCCGCGAAGTCGCCTCGCGCACCAACGACGAGGCCGGTGACGGCACTACCACCGCCACCGTTCTGGCCCAGGCCATCGTCAAGGAAGGCATGAAGGCGGTCGCCGCCGGCATGAACCCGATGGATCTGAAGCGCGGCATCGACCTGGCCACCACCAAGGTCGTCGAGGCCATCAAGGCCGCCTCGCGCCCTGTCACCGACAGCGACGAAGTGGCCCAAGTCGGCACCATCTCGGCCAACGGCGAAGCCAATATCGGCCGATTCATCGCCGACGCGATGCAGAAGGTCGGCA
This sequence comes from Paracoccus subflavus, assembly GCF_004310345.1. GTDB lineage: Bacteria > Pseudomonadota > Alphaproteobacteria > Rhodobacterales > Rhodobacteraceae > Paracoccus > Paracoccus subflavus. Next base: position 168,274 of record NZ_SISK01000003.1, read on the forward strand.
ACGAGGGTGTCATCACCGTCGAAGAGAACAAGGGGATGGAGACTGAGGTCGAAGTCGTCGAAGGGATGCAGTTCGACCGCGGCTATCTGTCGCCCTACTTCGTCACCAATCCCGACAAGATGATCGCGGACCTGGAAGACGCCTATATCCTGCTGCACGAAAAGAAACTGTCGTCGCTGCAGCCGATGGTTCCGCTGCTGGAAGCCGTCATCCAGTCGGGCAAGCCCCTGGTCATCGTAGCCGAGGATGTCGAAGGCGAGGCCCTGGCCACGCTGGTCGTCAACAAGCTGCGCGGCGGCCTGAAGATCGCGGCCGTCAAGGCGCCGGGCTTCGGCGATCGTCGCAAGGCGATGCTGCAGGACATCGCGATCCTGACCGGCGGCCAGGTCATCAGCGAAGATCTGGGCATGAAGCTGGAGAATGTCGGCATCGACATGCTGGGCCGCGCCAAGAAGGTCACGATCAACAAGGACACCACCACCATTGTCGATGGCAACGGTGAAAAGTCCGAGATCGAAGCCCGCGTCAGCCAGATCCGCCAGCAGATCGAGGAAACCACCTCGGACTATGACAAGGAAAAGCTTCAGGAGCGCGTGGCCAAGCTGGCCGGTGGCGTTGCCGTCATCCGCGTCGGCGGCATGACCGAAGTCGAAGTGAAAGAGCGCAAGGACCGCGTTGATGACGCGCTGAACGCGACCCGCGCGGCCGTGCAAGAAGGCGTGGTCGTCGGCGGCGGCGTGGCCCTGGTCCAGGCCGGGAAAACGCTGGAAGGCCTGACGGCCGCCAACAGCGACCAGGAGGCGGGCATCGCCATCGTGCGTCGCGCGCTGGAGGCTCCGATGCGCCAGATCGCCGAAAACGCCGGTGTCGACGGTGCCGTGGTTGCCGGCAAGGTGCGCGAATCGAACGACAAGACGTTCGGCTTCAACGCCCAGACCGAAGAATATGGCGACATGTTCAAGTTCGGCGTCATCGACCCGGCCAAGGTCGTGCGCACCGCGCTGGAGGATGCGGCCTCGGTCGCGGGCCTGCTGATCACCACCGAAGCCATGATCGCCGAAAAGCCCGAGCCGAAGGGCCAGGGCGGCGGAATGCCCGACATGGGCGGCATGGGCGGGATGATGTAATCATCCCCGGCCCTGCCAGCCGGACCGGAAAGGGCGCCTTTAGGCGCCCTTTTCCATATGATGTGATTAAAAGGCTATTTACCAGTTAGCCCAACTTTTCTTGAGAAATGCGGATTAGCTGGGTATCTTGAGGTCTATCGCTTTGACCGAGACAGTTAATGACGGAAGACCATTTCACCATACGCCGCCGACTCAGAGAAGCTCGTGCTGCCGTGCGCAACAACAAAGTATTACGTTCGCCAGCCAAACAAGCCGACCCTCTTTTTAGCTTTTTTGAGGATCTAGCTCTCGCCTTTGAGGTTCGTGACGTCGAGGAGGATGAAGTGTTTCATCACGTCATCCGGTGCATGGCATCTGTCGCGAGGCATTACGCTGAAGACGCTTACCAACCCTATGGGCTGACGAACCCTTTCAAACCCGCAATGCTTCCACCACCACAGCCGACACAGGAAAGCAAGCGTAGCTTCATTTGGCCTGTCATAAATCCAAATCCCCCGAAAGGTGCCATCGGTCCGGGGGGAATTATCTTTGATCACAAGTATTCCGCACTAAAGATGTTTGGCTACACTGTCGGAACCACAAAAGGCTGGGATCTTGACAAGCGCAAACATTTCTTAAGCGATTTTATAGAGCTGGAACTGCCCACTATCGTCGAGAAGACTTTCGGTATCAGTTACGGCGCGCCATCGACGATGCAGCGTCTTTTGAAGGTCGCAAATGTCATCGCCAGCAACGCCAACCTCAAAGCGCGCCACGACGCACATTTGTACCGGCGTGCGATTCGAGACTGGCAGGATGATCTGAATTTTCTCAAAGGCCGATATTACGACGACAAGCACCGAATCGTTTTGGCATGGCCCAAACTTGAAGGACGAGATAGCGCTGCCTGATCCTAACGCTGGCTTTGTCAAAGTAATATAATTGCCTTGCCTTGTGACACGAAAAGGTATCCCAAAGGAGACCTTTTTGTTTGGCACACATTCACTGCGCGTGAGGTGCTAACCTTATGTTGAGGATATTGATCTAACTGATGCTCAACGTGCCATAAGGGAATCTCCATGATTCGTATCGTCGTAGGTCTGATCCTGGCTATCCTTTGTATGGCCGGTCCGTCCCAGGCGTGCGGCCCCAATGCTAGCAGCACCTTTTGCGCTGATGGCTGGGTGGCGCAGCCAGTGAGCCGGACACGTGCCCAGGACGAACGCCCTGCATCCGAACAGGCCGAGGACTGGACCGACGATGGCACTGGGCCTGATCCATCCTTTAGCGGCGGCGGCGGCATCTATGTCGAAGGGGCCGTTACGATCGGTGAGGCGCCCGTCCCCGTCGAGGAACCATTGTGACGGCAGGGCAAATCACGCGTCGATCGTGCCCTCGACCCCCAAGGCAGTGCAAAGCGCCTTGAACCGCGATTCAGCCACCTCGCCCATCAGCTTGCGGCCGGTGGGGGTCAGCTTCAGGCGCAACTGCTTTTTGTCCAGGATCAGCCTGCCTGCCTCGGACGGATCGTCCAGCGTGAACATGGCCCCGAAACGCATGGCCTTGCCCAGAACCTCGGCGTCGTTGATCTCGGCCTCGGACAGCAGCCTGAACAAGGGGGCCATCGGGGAATTGGCCCGGCTGTTCTTGTAGCGGTGCAGCAGGGCAAGGCCCAGGAACACCCGTTCGGGATGCGACAGCGCGGCCATGTTGGCGCGGGTCACGTTGTCGAAGCAGGCATCGGCGCGATAGTCGGGATGGGCGCGCCAACTGGTATCGTGCAACAGACAGGCGGCGCGGATCAGGCGGTCGCGTTCGGGGGGAGCATCGGCAAAGACCGGGTGCAGGAACTGATACAGCTTCTTGCCCGACCCCGGCATCCGGGCCATCTGGCGTTCGGTGAACCGCGCGGCCTCGATCAGCGGATCGCGCTTGCGGAGGCTTTCGGACATCTGTTCATACAGCAGCCCTTCGCGGATGCCATAGCTGGACACGGCCAGTTCGGCGGGCGCAAAGGTTTCGACCAACTGGGACAGAACCTGCGAGGCCAGCGGCACCAGTTCCATCCGGGATGACGAGATGTCCACCTGCCCGCGCAGGTCGTTCAGATCGCCCGCGGCGATCCAGGCCACGGTCTCGGACACGGCCTGCGGCGTCATGCGGTATTCATGCAGGACCGTCATGGGATATGAGACACGCTCCATGTCCAGACGGGCGATGGCGCGCCACGATCCGCCGACCAGATAGATGCGCTCGTGATGGGTGCCCATGACCTTGGCCAGCCCGGCCATGACCTTCTTGATGTGCTTGCGCAATCCGTCCTTGCCGCCGGATATCTGCTGCAACCGGAACGGCCCCAGTTGCGACGACACCCGCCTGCCGATCTGACCATCCGCGACCTCGGCCAGTTCCATCGAGTTGCCGCCGATGTCGCAGACCAGTCCCCTCGCATCGGGCCACCCCAGAAGCACCCCCTGGGCCGACAGGCGCGCCTCTTCCTCGCCGTCGATGACATGCATGTGGATGCCGGTTTCGCGTTCGACGCGGGCCTGAAAGGCGGGGCCGTCCTCGGCCTCGCGCACGGCGGCGGTGGCCACGCAGGTCAGAGGCTCGATCCCCATGCCCTTGGCCAGGGTGGAAAACCGCTGCAAGGCCGCAAAGCCCCGCTCTACCCCTTCGGGGTTCAGGCGTCCGGTCTGGGCCATGCGGGCGCCAAGCCCGGCCATGACCTTTTCGTTGTAGAAATAGGCGGGGGATCGCGCCGCGCCATCGAACACCACCATCCGGATCGAGTTCGAGCCGACATCAACCACGCCCACGCGCGACAGGGCCCGTTTCGGCAGCTTGTCGAACGTCTTGCCGAAAGGCTCGACCTTCTGGCCGGTCGTGGTGCGCAGGCCGTTCATCGCCGCCCCCTGTGCTGCCCTGTCGCCGCCGTTAATGAACCGCCCTGACGGACAGGTCAATCGGTCGAATGGGTGAGCGCCGGAACGTCGCCCGCTCCCGCCGTGCCCCGGCCCGAGAGTGACGGATTATCCATGAAGAAGCGATGACAGTTGAACAGGTCATCCCGCCCTTCGGGCAGATAGCGCACGAAACGCCCATCGGGCTGCAACAGCCAGCTTTGCGCCTCGTCCGCCATGTTGGCAGCCATGACCTGGCTGACGATCTGCGCCTTGACGGTGTCGTTCATGCACTCGACCAGGGTTTCGACGCGGCGGTTCAGGTTGCGGTCCATCCAGTCGGCCGAGCTGATGAACACACGCGCCCGTTTCGACGGCAGGCCATGGCCATTGCCGAAACACACGATCCGCGAATGTTCCAGGTATCGCCCGACGATGGATTTCACGCGGATGTTTTCCGACAGACCCCGGATGCCAGGGCGGATGCCGCAGATGCCGCGCACCACCAGGCTGATCCTTACCCCCGCCGCGCTGGCCGCATAAAGCGCGTCGATCACGTCCTTTTCGATCAGCGAGTTCATCTTGGCCCAGATCGCGGCGGGACGACCCTGGCGGGCCAGTTCCGCCTCGCGTCCGATCAGGGAAATCAGACGCTCTTTAAGGTCGATGGGCGAAATGGAAAGGTTTTCCAGTCCGGCCGGCTGCACATAGCCCGACAGATAGTTGAATACCTTTGTCGCATCGCGCCCCAGGGCCGGATCGCAGGTGAACAGCGACAGGTCGGTATAGATGCGCGCGGTGATCGGATGATAGTTGCCGGTTCCGTAATGGGTATAGGTGACAAGGTTGTCACCCTCGCGCCGCACGACCGTGCTGATCTTGGCATGGGTCTTGTAGTTCATGAAGCCGTACACGACATGCGCGCCCGACCGTTCCAGGCGGCGGGACTGGCGGATGTTCGCAGCCTCGTCGAAGCGGGCCTTGAGTTCGACAAGCGCGGTGACCGACTTGCCGGATTCGGCGGCCTCGCACAGGGCGTCCACGATGGGGCTGTCGCGGCTGGTGCGATACAGCGTCTGCTTGACCGCCAGCACATCGGGATCGCGCGCTGCCTGGGCCAGGAAGCGCACCACCATGTCGAAGGTTTCATAGGGATGGTGCAGCAGCATGTCCTTGTGCCGGATCGCCGCGAACATGTCGCCGTCATGGTCCTGCACGCGTTCGGGGACGCGGGGGATGAAGCTGGGCCACATCAGGTCGCGGCGCTGGTCCAGCACCAGTTCGCGCAGGTCGGCCATGCCCAGCAGCCCCTCGACCTCGATCACCTCGTCGGGGCCGACCTCAAGCTCTTCCATGATCAGGCGGCGCAGACGGTCGGGTGCGCCCCGCGTGATCTTGAGCCGGATGACACTGCCCCGGCGGCGGCGTTTCAACGCGGTTTCGAACTCGCGGACCAGATCCTCGGCCTCCTCCTCGACCTCCAGGTCGCTGTCGCGCAGGACGCGAAAGGCGCAATGGCCCGTGTCGCGATAGCCGGGAAACAGCGAGGACAAGTGCATCAGCAACAAGTCCTCCAGCTTGAAGAACCGCTCGCCCCCCGGCAGAGGGATGAAGCGGTTCAATTGCGCGGGGATCGGCAGCAGCGCCTGCATCTGCCGCCCATCGGTTTCCCGCGCCAGTTCAAGGGCCAGCGAGAATCCGGCATTCGGGATGAAGGGGAACGGATGCGCGGGATCAATGGCCAGCGGCGACAGGACCGGAAAGACCTTGCGTTCGAAATAGTCGTGCAGGAATTCCTCCTCGGCCCGCGTCAGGCGTGACCGGGACAGGATCACGATGCCCGCGTCCTCCATCTCGCGGCGGATGCGGTTCCAGACGCCCTGCTGGGCGCCCATCAGGCGGCGGGCGTCGGTGTTGATGACCGCCAGTTGCTCGGCAGGGGTCATGCCGTCGTCGGAGGGGGTGGCATTGCCCTCGCGCACCAGCTCGCGCAGGCCCGCCACCCGCACGGTATAGAATTCGTCCAGGTTGGTCGCGCTGATCGACACGAAGCGCAGCCGCTCCAGCAGGGGCACGCGCGGGTTTCGCGCCTCGTCCAGGACGCGCCAGTTGAAGGACAGCCAACTGATTTCCCGGTTGAAGAACCGCGCGCCGTCCTGCGGCACCCCGCCGGGCAGGTCGAGGGGTTCGGGAAAGGGGCTGCGAAGGAAATCGGCTTGCGTCATGGTCCTGACCTTGAAGGGCTGGTTCACGTCTCGGGTTCGGACAGGCCTTGCAGCAGATCGGCGGCAAGGCGGCGGGTGATGGGGCGCTTGTCGGCCATGGCGGCGCGGTCGAGGGCCGCGACCAGGCGGCGGGCAAGCCCCAGGTCGCGGGGCATGTGCAGGGCAAGCCAGCCGATCAGATCGGCCGACACGGCCTGCTGGCGGTCGGCGAACAGCTTGACCAGAACCGCGGCCAGCAGGGATTCGTCCGGCGGACCCAGCCGAACCTGCGGCATGGCATCCATCCGCGACCGCAAGTCGGGCAGCACCAGGCCCCAGTCGCGCGGTGGCCTGCGCGCGGTCAGCAGCAGCAGGCAGTCGCGCGGCGGGCACAGGTTCCACAGGTGAAACAGCGCCTGTTCGGCCCCCGCCGCCCGGCCGGCACGGTCGGCATCCTCGATCACCAGGGCACCGCCATCCGTGGCAAGATGGTCGGCGGCATCCGGTCGCAGGGCCGCGGCCCTGAGCCGCCGGGCGCCGTTCTCGGCCGCCCAGAAGGCCGCCAGATGCGACTTGCCAGACCCTTCCGGCCCGATCAGCAGCATCCGCCCCTGCGGCCAGTCCTGCGGCGCATCCAGGGCGGCAAGGGCCGCGCGGTTCGCCGGGGCGGGCAGGAAATCGCTTCGCGAATGGGCCGGGGCGGTGGTCAGATCCAGCGTCAACTGCCGAGAGGTCATGGCGGTCTAGTCGGTTTCGGGATGCTTGCGGGTCAGTTCCTCGCGCATCATCTCGATCCGCCCATGGGCGCGGTTCATGTCGGCCCGGATGCGTGCTTCGCGGATGGCACTGGCGACGGTGCCGCGGGGCACGATCTCGACCAGGGTGGGCTGGCCCGGATCGGGCGGCAGGGCCTGTCCGGTGAACAGCGCGCTGTCCTGATAGCGCTGTGTCAGGAACCGCGCGATCACGCCCAGCGCGGCCGCCAGGGGCACCGCCATGACCAGCCCCACGAAGCCGAACAAGGCGCCAAAGACCGACAGGGCCAGAAGCAGCCAGACCGGGTGCAGGCCGACATGCTGGCCCACGATCTTGGGCTGAAGATAGTTGCCCTCGACGATCTGGCCGATGGCAAAGATGCCGACCACCAGCCCGATCCACAGCGGCTCGCCCCAAAAGCTGAACAGGGCCACCCCGATGGCCGTGGCCCCGCCGATCAAGACGCCCACATAGGGAATAAAGGACAGCAGGGCGGCCATGACCCCGATCAGGAACCCGAAGGGCAGGCCCACGATCATCAGGCCAAAGGCATACCAGGTGCCCAGGATCAGCATCACCAGCCCCTGCCCGCGCACGAACCCCGACAGCGCCTCGTCGATCTCGCGCGACAGGCGGCGCAGGGTGGGGGCATGTTCGCGCGGCAGCAGTGTATCCACCCGCGCCACCATGTGATCCCAGTCCAGCAGCAGATAGAAGGCCACGACCGGCACGATCACCAGGATCGCGATGGCGCTGATGAGGCCCCCCACCGAGGACAGCACCTGGGATGCCAGCGTGCCCATCTGCTCGCCCATGGTCGTCCCGAGGTCGGTCAGCGTCGTGCCGATGTCGGTATTGGCGGACACGAACTGGGGAAAGCGGCTGATCAGGAACATCCGCGCCTGCTGGATCATCTCGGGCGCGGTTTCGATCAGGGCGGCGGCCTGGCGCAGCATCAGCGGCACCACCAGCACGATGATGCCCGCCGCCACCAGGACCACGCCCACGGTGATGACCGTCACCGCCATGACCCGCGACAGGCCCAGACGCTCCAGCCGGTCGGCCACCGGGTCCAGAAGATAGGCCACACCCGCCCCCAGGATGAAGGGCAGGATGGCATTGCCCAGAAGCCACATCGCCAGCAGCAGGATGGCCGTTGTCACGCCCCACCACATCAGTTGCTTGTGTATCGGTATGCGCATGGCGGGGTTCCCGAAAGGATTGTTGGCGTGGAATGTGGCCGGGCCGACCGGCGGTTGCAAGGTGTCGTCGCGGGGCCGGACCGCCGGTTCTTGGCAAGGCTGGACCGATCCGCTAACGCTATGCGCCGAATGCTGTCAAAGGACCACCCCATGCGTCTGTCGCGCTATTTCCTGCCGGTGCTGAAGGAAGACCCGAAAGAGGCGCAGATCGTCAGCCACCGGTTGATGCTGCGGGCCGGGATGATCAAGCAGCAGGCGGCGGGGATCTATTCCTGGCTGCCGCTGGGATACAAGGTGCTGCGGCGGATCGAGCAGATCGTCCACGAGGAACAGGCCCGCGCGGGCCATATCCCCCTGCTGATGCCCACGCTGCAACCGGCCGACCTGTGGCGCGAAAGCGGCCGCTATGACGACTATGGCGAGGAAATGCTGCGCGTCCAGGACCGCCACAAGCGCGATCTGCTGTACGGGCCCACGAACGAGGAGATGATCACCGACATCTTCCGCAGCCATGTGAACAGCTACAAGGACCTGCCGCTGACGCTGTATCACATCCAGTGGAAGTTCCGCGACGAGATCCGCCCCCGTTTCGGCGTCATGCGGGGCCGCGAGTTCCTGATGAAGGACGGCTATACGTTCGACCTGACGCGGGATGCCGCGCTGCACGCCTATAACCGCCATCTGGTCAGCTATCTGCGAACCTATGAGCGCATGGGCCTGCAGGCGATCCCGATGCGCGCCGATGGCGGACCGATCGGCGGCGACTACACCCACGAATTCCTGGTGCTGGCCGAGACCGGCGAGTCCGAGGTGTTCTATGACAGCCAGATCACCGACCTGACCTTTGGCGACCGCCAGATCGACTATGACAGCGTCGAGCAGTGTCAAGCCGTGCTGGAGGAGTTCACCAGCCGCTATGCCCGCACGGACGAAACCCATGACGAGGCGATCTTTGCCCAGGTGCCCGAGGAACGCCGCCGCACCGCGCGCGGCATCGAGGTGGGCCAGATCTTCTATTTCGGCACCAAGTATTCCCAAGCCATGGGTGCCACCGTCGTCGGTCCCGACGGCGCCCGTGTTCCGGTCGAGATGGGCAGCCACGGGATCGGCGTCAGCCGCCTGCTGGGCGCCATCATCGAGGCCAACCACGACGCCCGCGGAATCATCTGGCCCGAGGGCGTGACCCCCTTTCATGTCGGCATCGTCAACCTGAAACAGGGCGACAATTCCACCGACAGCGCCTGCGACGCGATCTATGCCGAATTGCAGGCGCGCGGCCTGGACCCGCTTTATGATGACCGCGACGATCGGGCGGGGGCGAAATTCGCCACCATGGACCTGATCGGCCTGCCCTGGCGGATCACCGTCGGGCCGCGCGGGCTGGCCGCCAACAAGGTCGAACTGACCAGCCGCCGCACCGGCGAAACCGAGGAAATGTCGCCCAAGGATGCCATCGCCCGGCTGGAACAGGTCTATGCCCCCGTGCTGGGCCTGAAGGTGCAGGACAAATGATCGGAATGCTGCGGCTGGCGGTGGCGGTCTGCGTCGCCATCGCCCTGTCGCAGTTCCCGGCGTTTTCGGACCAGTATGTCCAGCGGCTGGGCGGGCAGGTCGATGCCCTGTCCCGCGTCGCCGCGGAATTCGATGCCAGCGCGCAAGGGGCTGGCCTGACGCGCGATCAGGCCCTGACCGATCTGTCGGGCAGCGCGTTCCGCGATGCCCATCAAGCCAACATGCGCGATGTGTTCGCGCGCCTGGACCGGGCGCGCACGGATTTGCAGATGCTGCGCATCGCCGGGCCGCTGGAACGGATGCTGCTGCCCCACCGGCTGCGCGACGCTGAAACGCTGGCCGCGACCTGGGACGACTTTCGCCCCGCCGTTCCCGTGACGGGTGCGGGCCTGTGGGCGGCGGGGATCGGCCTTGCCCTGGGCTGGTGGCTCACCGCCCTGCCCGGTCTGGTCCTGGGGCGGCGTCATGACCGCCTCGGCTGGCGCTGACCACGCGTCACCAGCCCGAAAAGGCAGGGTTTTCCCGCTTCATCCGGCTTTCTTTTTGTCTGAGGCACTTCTAACCTGCCCCCCAGGACATCGTTCCAACTGGGAGACAATCATATGAAAAGACTTCTTCTGGCCACCGCCGCCGGGGCGTTGCTGGCCGGTGCCGCCGGCGCCGAGGAAATCAAGATGGGCATGTCGCTGGGCTTTACTGGCCCGCTGGAATCCATGGCGCCGGGCATGGCAGCCGGGGCCGAACTGGCCATGAAAGAGGTCAGCGAGTCCGGCCTGTTGCTGGACGGCTCGACCGTCGTACCGGTCCAGGGCGACTCGACCTGTACCGACGCCGCCGCGGCGACCGCAACCGTGGAGCGTCTGATCACCGCCGAGGGCGTGCGGGGCATCGTCGGCGGCATGTGCTCGGGCGAAACCATCGCCTCGTTGCAGAACGTGGCCGTGCCGAACGGGGTGGTGATGATCTCGCCCTCGGCCACCTCGCCGGCGCTGTCCACGATCGACGACAACGGGCTGTTCTTTCGCACCTCGCCGTCGGATGCCCGCCAGGGCGAGATCATGGCCGAGATCATGATGGAAAAGGGCGTCCAGAACGCGGCCGTCACCTATACCAACAACGACTATGGCAAGGGCCTGGCCGACGCCTTTGCGGCGGCATTCCAGGAAAAGGGCGGCACCGTGACGGTGAACGCCGCCCATGACGACGGCAAGGCCGACTATTCGGCCGAGGTCGCGGCCCTGGCGGCGGCGGGCGGCGACGCCCTGGTGGTTGCAGGCTATGTCGATCAGGGCGGTTCGGGCATCGTGCGCGCGGCGCTGGATACCGGTGCCTTCGACCGCTTCGTGTTCCCCGACGGCATGGTGGGCCAGGCCCTGGTCGATAACTTCGGTTCGGAAATCGACGGCAGCTTTGGCCAGAACCCGGCAGCCGAGGGCGAGGGCCGCGACAAGTTCCTGGCCATGGCCGAGGAAGCCGGCTTTGACGGCACCAGCGCCTATTCGGCCGAGGCCTATGACGCCGCGGCCCTGATGCTGCTGTCGATGGCCGCCGCCAAGTCCAGCGATCCGAACGTCTGGAAGAACAGCGTGATGGACGTGGCCAATGCCCCCGGCGAACAGATCCTGCCCGGTGACCTGGCAAAGGCGCTGGAAATCATCAACGGCGGCGGCGATGTCGATTATGTCGGCGCTTCGGCGGTCGAGATGGTCGAGCCCGGCGAAAGCGCCGGCACCTTCCGCGAGGTTTCGTTCGAGAACGGCGAAATGACGGTTGTCGGATATCGCTGAGGTCGGTTAAAGGCCTTGGCCCGGCAGCCCCCGCGGTTGCCGGGCCATTTTCATGAAAAAGCCGCGAAAATGCGGATGCGCGTCGCCTGGGGCGTGAAGACGGGGTAAGCGAATGATCAGGGTCGAAGACCTTCATCGGCATTTCGGCGGCTTTCGCGCCGTGGACGGCGCCAGCCTGACGATCGAGACGGGTTCGATCACCGGGCTGATCGGCCCGAACGGCGCGGGCAAGTCCACGCTGTTCAATGTCATCGCGGGCGTGCTGCCCCCCACATCGGGCCGGGTCTTCATGGATGGTCAGGACATCACCGGCCTGCCCCCGCACGAATTGTTCCACAAGGGCCTGCTGCGCACCTTTCAACTGGCCCACGAGTTTTCGTCGATGACCGTGCGCGAGAACCTGATGATGGTGCCGGGCACGCAATCGGGCGAAACGATCTGGAAGACCTGGTTCCAGCGCGGCCGGATCGACCGGGAAGAGGCCGAGATCCGCCGCCGCGCCGACGAGGTTCTGGATTTCCTGACCATCCGCCACCTGACCCACGAAAAGGCCGGAAACCTGTCCGGCGGGCAGAAGAAACTGCTGGAACTGGGCCGCACGATGATGGTCGATGCCAAGATCGTCTTTCTGGACGAGGTGGGCGCCGGGGTGAACCGCACCCTTCTGGGCACCATCGGCGATGCCATTGTCCGGCTGAACCGGGAACGGGGTTATACCTTCTGCGTGATCGAACACGACATGGATTTCATCGGCCGGCTGTGCGACCCGGTGATCGTGATGGCCGCCGGAAAGGTTCTGGCCCAAGGGCCGGCCGATCACATCATGCAGAACGACGATGTGATCGAGGCCTATCTGGGCACCGGCCTGAAGAACAAGGTCAAGGCCGCGGGGGGTGCGCTGTGATGCAATCCCCGTCGCAACCGCAGCCCTTTCTGTCGGCACAGGGAATGCGCGGCGGATACGGCAAGGCCGACATCCTGCACGGCTGCACGCTGACCGTGGACAGGGGCCAGATCGCCGTCATCGTCGGCCCCAACGGTGCGGGCAAGTCAACCGCCATGAAGGCCGTCTTCGGGATGCTGCCCCTGCGCGAGGGCCGGGTGGTCCTGGGCGGAGAGGACATCACCCCCCTGTCCCCGCAGGATCGCGTCCGCAAGGGCATGGGCTTCGTGCCCCAGACCCACAACATCTTTCCGACCATGACGGTCGAGGAAAACCTGGAGATGGGCGCCTTCATCCGCGACGACGACGTGCGCCAGACGATGGCCCAGGTCTATGACCTGTTCCCGGCCGTGGCCGAAAAGCGCAAGCAGGCCGCGGGCGAGTTGTCGGGCGGACAGCGCCAGCAGGTCGCCGTGGGCCGCGCGCTGATGACCCGGCCCCAGCTTCTGATGCTGGACGAACCGACCGCCGGTGTCAGCCCCATCGTCATGGATGAGTTGTTCGACCGTATCATCGAGGTGGCGCGGACCGGCATCTCGATCCTGATGGTGGAACAGAACGCCCGCCAGGCGCTGGAAATCGCCGACATCGGTTATGTCCTTGTGCAGGGCGCCAACCGATACACCGACACCGGAGAGGCCCTTCTGGCCGACCCGGAAGTCCGCCGCACCTTTCTGGGGGGCTGAGCCTGTGGATATCCTGAATGCCCTTGTGGCCTTCCTGAACTTCGTCTTCATCCCCGCCGCCGCCTATGGCGCGCAACTGGCGCTTGGCGCGCTGGGGGTGACGCTGATCTATGCGATCCTGCGGTTTTCGAACTTCGCCCATGGCGACACCATGGCCTTTGGCACCGCCATCACGATCCTGGTGACTTGGGGGCTGCAATCGCTGGGGGTGTCGCTGGGACCGCTGCCGACCGCCCTGCTGGCCCTGCCGGTCGGGATCGCGGCGACAGCGGTGCTGGTGCTGGGCACCGACCGGGCGGTTTATCGGTTCTATCGCGCGCAGCGGGCGGCGCCGATCATCTTCGTCATGGCTTCGGTCGGGGTGATGTTCGTGATGAACGGGCTGACGCGCCTGCTGATCGGCGTGGATGAACAGCGATTCGACGACGGCGCGCGGTTCATCATCGCGGTGCGCGATTTCCGGGAATGGTCCGGCCTGGCCGAGGGGTTGGCGCTGCGGTCCACCCAGGCCTTGACGGTGGTGGTGACCGCGATCGTCTGCGCGGCGCTGTTCTGGTTCCTGAACCGCACCAAGTCCGGCAAGGCCATGCGCGCCTATTCCGACAACGAGGATCTGGCCCTGCTGTCAGGCATCGACCCTGAACGCGTGGTCCGCCTGACCTGGATCATCGCCGCTGCGCTGATGACCATTGCCGGGGTCCTGTATGGCCTGGACAAGTCCTTCCGGCCCTTCAACTATTTCCAGATCCTGCTGCCGATCTTCGCCGCCGCCATCGTGGGGGGCCTGGGCAACCCGGTGGGCGCCATCGCGGGCGGCTTCCTGGTCGCCTTTTCCGAGGTCGCCGTGACCTACCCCTGGGTCAAGGTCGCGGGCTATCTGTTTCCCGGCTGGCAGCCGGGCGGACTGCTGCAACTGCTGGGAACGGAATACAAGTTCGCCGTCAGCTTCGTTATCCTGATCGTGGTGCTGCTGTTCCGCCCGACCGGGCTGTTCAGCGGCAAGTCGGTGTAAGGGGGTCCGATCATGTCAGCCAACCGTCAAGCCGCTGCCGTCAGCCCCTGGCGCGCGCCCATCCTGTTCGCGATCCTTGCCGTCCTGTTCCTGCTGGAGGGCACGGTCCGGAACGGCCTGTTCTCGGGGTCGTGGAACACCGCGCTGGCGATCCTGAACATGGGCCTGATCTCGGCCATCACCGCGCTTGGGGTGAACATGCAATGGGGCTATGCCGGGCTGTTCAACACCGGGGTCGTGGGATTTCTGGCCATCGGCGGCCTGGCCCCGGTGCTGGTGTCCCTGCCCCCGGTCGACGGCGCCTGGGCCGCAGGCGGGCCGCGCCTGATCCTGGCGCTGCTGGCGGGCATCGGCACGCTGGCCATGGCCAGGATCGTCCACGTCCGCACCCGCCGCGGATGGGCCGTGGCCCTGGTGCTCATCGGCGGCTTTGTCGCCTATCGCTGGCTGTTCGACCCCGCCGTCACAGCGATCGAGGCCAACAACGCCGCCCGTGCCGGCAATATCGGCGGGCTGGGCCTGCCGGTCCTGATGTCCTGGATCGTGGGCGGTCTTTTCGCCGCCGCCGCCGCCTGGGCGGTGGGCAAGGTCGCGCTGGGACTGCGCTCGGACTATCTCGCCATCGCCACCCTGGGCATCGGCGAGATCATCGTGGCCGTGTTGCGCAACGAGGACTGGCTGGCCCGGGGCGTCAAGAACATCGCCTCGATTCCCCGGCCGGTCCCCTACGAGATCGAGTTGCAGCAGAACCCGGAATTCGTGGACTTTGCCGCCCGCTGGGGGTTCAGCGTGGCCGAGGCGTCGGGGATCTGGGTCAAGCTGTGCTACATGCTGCTGTTTCTGGTGGTGCTTCTGGCGATCATCCTGCTGGCCGAACTGGCGCTGAAATCGCCCTGGGGCCGGATGATGCGCGCCATCCGCGACAACGAGACCGCCGCCGAGGCGATGGGCAAGGACGTGACTGCGCGCCATCTGCAGGTCTTCGTGCTGGGCTCGGCGGTGATCGGCATCGCGGGGGCGATGATGATCACCCTGGACGGGCTGATGGCGCCCACCAGCTATAACCCGTTGCGCTATACGTTCCTGATCTGGGTGATGGTGATCGTTGGCGGATCGGGCAACAACTGGGGATCGGTTCTGGGCGCGGTGCTGATCTGGTTCGTCTGGATCAAGGTCGAGGTCTGGGGACCGAACCTGATCGGCGTCCTGGTCGGGCCCCTGCCCGACGGCGACCTCAAGGCGCATCTGCTGGGCAGCGCGCCGCACATGCGCTTCATCGCCATGGGGCTGGTCTTGCTGCTGGTGCTGCGTTTCGCCCCGCGGGGTCTGGTGCCCGAGAAATAGAACAAGGGACCACCCGGTCCCTGTCTAGCGACAATCGTCGCCCAGAACCACGCTGTAATAGGCCGATCCACCGACCCCCGCGGCATAGCCTACGCCGATCTGGCGGCTGGGCTGGCCCAGAAGCTCGGCCCGCTGGGCGTCGCGTGCCAGCCAGTCCGCCACCGCATCGGCCGGACTGCCGCCCCGTCCCACCAGTTGCACGACCCCGCAGACCGGATAGCCGACTGCCCGCGCCCGATCCACGACGCTGGAGCCGTTCGACCCCTCGACATCGACGCGGCCCTGCCCCGCCATGTCGCAGGCATGGCCTTGCGCGATCTGCGCCAGCGCCGGGGCGGGGTCCAGGACCGTCTTGCCCTCGGCCAAGCGCGCGGCATTGACGGCAGCCTCCAGTTGCGCCGCGATGCCCGGATCGCCTGCGCAACGGGCAGCCAGGGCCTGCTCTGCCGGGTCGGCGGGACGGTTGTCGGGCGTCGTCGGGCCCACCCCCTGCTGGCAGGCCGCCAGTCCCGGCAGGACCAGACACAGGGCAAGGATGCGTGACCGGGGCATGAGGAAACCTTCACAAGCGGCTGTCGCGGAACGCCTCGCCGATGACCGCAGTTCCGGCGTCCAAATCCCTTGCGCGGCGTCATGGCCGCGCTTAAAGCGCACCCATGACCCAGCATCAGCGCCTTCTTATCATCGACTTCGGTTCCCAGGTCACGCAACTGATCGCGCGGCGCCTGCGAGAGCTGAACGTTTACTGCGAGATCCATCCCTACAACCTGTTGACCGACGACATCCTGCGCGGGCTTTCCCCGCGGGCGGTGATCCTCTCGGGCGGGCCGGACAGCGTGACGCGCGCGGGCAGCCCCCGTGCCCCGCAGGCGGTGTTCGATCTGGGCGTGCCGGTGTTCGGCATCTGCTATGGCCAGCAGGTGATGATGGAGCAACTGGGTGGCCGGGTCGAGGCGGGCCACCATGCCGAATACGGCCGCGCCTTTATTTCCCCCGCGCCCGGCCACAAGAGCGACGGCATCTTCGCGGGCCTGTTCGATACGGGCCCCGAGGAAGTCTGGATGAGCCATGGCGACCGCGTGACCGCGCTTGCGCCGGGATTCGAGGTGATCGGCACATCCCCCAACGCCCCCTTCGCCATGATCGCGGACGAGGCGCGCCGTTTTTACGCCGTGCAGTTCCACCCCGAGGTGCATCACACCCCGAACGGGCGCACCATGCTGGAAAACTTCGTCCGCATGGCCGGTTTCACCGGCGACTGGACCATGGCGGGATACCGCGACGAGGCGATCCGCAAGATCCGCGAGCAGGTCGGCGACCGCAAGGTCATCTGCGGCCTGTCCGGCGGTGTGGATTCGTCGGTTGCGGCGGTGCTGATCCACGAGGCGGTCGGCGACCAGTTGACCTGCGTCTTTGTGGATCACGGGCTTCTGCGCCTGAACGAGGCCGAGGAAGTCGTGACCATGTTCCGCGACACCTACAACATCCCCCTGATCCATGCCGACGAGAGCGAGCTGTTCCTGGGCTCGCTGGAGGGCGTTTCCGACCCCGAGGTCAAGCGCAAGACCATCGGCCGGCTGTTCATCGACGTCTTCCAGAAATACGCCAGCCAGATCGAGGGCGCCGATTTCCTGGCACAGGGCACGCTCTATCCCGATGTGATCGAAAGCGTCAGTTTCAGCGGCGGGCCGTCGGTCACGATCAAGTCGCACCACAATGTCGGCGGCCTGCCCGAGAAGATGGGCCTGAAGCTGGTCGAGCCGCTGCGCGAGCTGTTCAAGGACGAGGTCCGCGCCCTGGGCCGCGAGCTGGGCCTGCCGGAAAAATTCATCGGCCGCCATCCCTTTCCCGGCCCCGGGCTTGCCATCCGCTGTCCCGGAGAAATCACCCGCGAAAAACTGGACATCCTTCGCAAGGCCGATGCGGTTTTCATCGACCAGATCCGCCGGCACGGTCTTTACGACGACATCTGGCAGGCCTTCGTGGCGATCCTTCCGGTGCGCACCGTGGGCGTGATGGGGGATGGGCGCACCTACGACTATGCCTGCGCCCTGCGCGCGGTCACGTCCGTGGACGGCATGACGGCGGACTATTACCCTTTCACCCACGATTTCCTGGGCGAAACCGCCACGCGCATCATCAACGAGGTCAAGGGCATCAACCGCTGCACCTACGACATCACCTCGAAGCCGCCAGGAACGATCGAGTGGGAATAATTTTTGCCCATCCGACGGTATCCAAAACTACGCTAGAATACAGCATAAAAACCTGAAAAATATAAATAATCCAGCAAAGTCTTGTCGAGCTGAGTGTGGTCTGCGGTCATGCCCGCTCCTTTTCTGGTTTTTTTGACGGCGCTGTTCTGCCCGGTCGATGGCAGGCCCGCAGTCAGGCAGGGGGGGCCAGGATGACGGTCTGTCCGTCGCTGCGCCGACGCCGCAGTCCAGAAAGCCCGAGATCCGGAACCGCCGGGGAGGAGACATCCTGCGCCGACGGAAAGACGAGGATCTTTCCGGTGCGGCGAATGATCTCGGTCTCGGCGCCGCCCAGAAGGACCGGGTTTGCGGTATCGGGACCCGCAACCTGCATCGCGGACCGCCACAGTCGCAGGACGTCACGGCTTTGGCCATCCGGGGCCACGCGGATCATCGTGAGAACAGGCAGTTGGCCATCCTGCAGACGCGGAAGGACAGGCAGTTGGCTGTCCGGGACGGTCGGATCGAGATAGCGGGTCAGCACCCCGAGCGAGAAGTCGGTAGCCCGCACCCATCCCGCCGCACCCGCCGCCGTTTCGAACCCTGAAATCGGCCCGGCCCATTGCAGCACGATCGCCTCTTCGGCTTCTCCTCCCAGGTCGATCCTTCGGGCGGGCAGCGTCGCCCATCCGGTCGTCTGCCAGTCAACGCGGCTGAGGGTCTGGACGGGAACCGGAAGGGGGGCATACAGGGCAAGGGCCTGCGGAAGGGAACGGGCGGAATGCCACGCGCCGAAGGCCAGGAACACCGCCAGCGACAGGCTGACGGTGACACCCGGGCGGGCCGCCTGCACGTCGGCGCGACGGAAGGCCAGCGCGAAACACAGGGTGAGGCCGATCCCCAGAAGCAGGCCGCCTGCAACATCTGACGGCCAGTGCGCCGAGAGGTAGAGCCGCGACGCGACGATGGCCCCGACGATTCCGGCCAGCGCCAACGGGATGGCCCTGCGCCAGGGAGCGCCCAACCCGGTCCAGGCGAACCAGACAAGCAGGCCCATCAGAGTCGCGGCTCCGGTGGCGTGGCCGCTGGGAAAGCCGTAGACCTGCACGCCGTCGTAAAGGGCGGTCGGGCGAGGGATCGCCATGGCCCCCTTGAGCAGCGTGGCAAGGCCTGACGAAATCATCACGGTCACCGCGACGCCGATGGCGAGATGCAGTTGTCTGCGCCAGAGAAGCCAGACCACTGCCGCGGCTGTGGCGGCGATGATGACGGGTGCATCGCCGAAACCGGTGATGAAGGCGACCAGCCGGTCACCCGGCTCGGTCCGCAGATGACCAAGCGCCAGACTGATCGAACGGTCGGCGGCCGCAAGCCCGCTCCGCTCGGCGACTTCCTGCGCCAGCGTCGCCATTGTGGCGGCGACGATGGTCAGCGGCACCCCCAACACGATGAGAGGTCTGAGATCATCGGACGGCGCAAGGACCGAGAGCGCGAGGACACTGGCACGACTGCCGGGATCTTCGCGCAGGCGCCCGACGATCCGGTGCCGCTGCGCGGCCAGCACGGGCACAACGCGTCTGAGCAGCAGACGGGTCAGCATCACGACAGCGACCACTGCGCCAAGCAGCACGGCGGCAAGAACGACGAGGCGCAGGCTGGCATGGCCCGCAAGCCCGACGCCGAAACCGGCCGCTGCGCCCGGAAGGATATGCGCCGGGGCCCAGATCAGGGCGGAAACCACGTTCGCCGTGAAGAAGCGGGCCGGGGACATGCCGGAAACCCCTGCCATGACCGGGACGATGGCCCGGACACCGGGCGTGAACCGGGCGATCAGGATGCTCTTGCCGCCATGACGGGCAAAGAAACTGTTGCTTCTGGCAATGAGATCGGGGTGACTGCGCAGCGGCCATACCGTCAGGATGCCGTCGCGCCAGCGATTGCCGATCCAGAAGGACAGTCCGTCGCCTGCGATCGCCCCGAGTGTTGCGGCGGCAAGAACCGGCCAGAGGGCCAGATGCCCCAGTCCGACGGCTGCGCTCAACCCCAGAATGATCGCCGTCCGGAATAAAGGCACCGATCACCACGATCGATTCCGATGCTGCAAGAACGAAAACCAACAGAACGGCAAGCCATTGGTGTTGTGAAAGAAATTGTGTCAGGGCGGTGATCGTCTGTGCCAATGTCTCACGCTCTTCCGGATGGTGTCTGCGACCGGGTCGGGCGGAACCGGCCTGGCAGAGGCTTCACTTCGGGCCAATGCGCCGGGTGCACCCGGCAAAGGTCGCGGCCCTTGTTCCCGGCCACCCGCCGGAAGACCTGCGGAGCCGGCCGATGGATTGTCCGCAGCACCGGCACTGTCGAAACCAGACGATCCCCCAGGGCAACGAAGCCTTTTTTGGCGCGACCATGCGTGACCCTCCCCTACCCCGGGAACGAACAATCCGAGTCCGAGACGATAGCCGATCACGCCGTGGTTGGCCACGAGGCCCGGGCCGATGCGTGCCAGAAGATCGCCCCTTGCAGGGCCCGGCTCAAAAGCTGCCAGATGCGCCATCAGCCCTTGCGGGATCTGGATCATGAAAGATGCAAGACGGCCGGACCCGCAAGAAAAAGCCGACAACGCCGCCGCGCCACAACCGCGAGAGAAGGCCCAATCGACATGTTCCTTCTCCAAGTTCCGCAGTTGTATCCGGTGCGGTAACTCTGATGGTAAGGCTCTGCAGCCAAGAAGGAAAGAATCAGAAATGGCAACTGAAACCGCCGAGGCCCACGGCAATGGCCACTCGGGCCTGCGGGCACGGTTTCGCGCCGCACTTCCCGTCTTGCTCGCCGCGGCCCTTTTTGCGCTCGGGCTCTACGCCCTGTATCGGCTGCTTGCGCCAGTGAACCTTGCCGATGTCACCGCCCAGATACGGACAACACCCTGGTCGACGATGGCACTGGCGCTGCTGGCGACGCTTTGCGGCTATCTTGCACTGACCGGCTACGACTGGTCGGCCCTGCGCTACATCGGCAAGCCGCTGCCGATGCCGGTGGTGCTGACCGGCGGGCTGATGGCCTATGCCTTCGGCAACACCATCGGGCTGTCAGCCGTGTCGGGCGGGGCCGTGCGGTGGCGCGTCTATTCGGGCTTGGGACTGGACGGCTACGACGTCGCCGCGGTCTCGACCTTCGCGGCCGTGTCGTTCGGGGTGGCGGCGACCGTCGTCGGCCTCGGCGCGCTGGCCGTGCATCCCGGCGCGCTCGCCGCCATACTTCCGTTCTCGGCGCCTGCGATCCGCCTTGGCGCGCTGGGGATCGTCGCCGCAATCGTTCTGCCCCTGGTCTGGGCCTCGGTGACGCAGGCGCGGGTCAGGATCCGCCGTTTCCAGGTGCAGGCCCCCAGCTTGTCGATCCTTTTCGGCCAGATCCTGTTCAGTCTGGCGGATATCGGGTTTTCGGCGCTGACGCTGTATGTCCTGCTGCCTGTCGGAGATATCGGTTTCCTGACCTTTCTCGCGGTCTTCGCTGCGGCGACGATGGCGGGCATCCTGAGCCATGTGCCGGGCGGCATCGGCGTGTTCGAGACGGTCGTTATCGCGGCCATGCCCGCAGGCGCCCCGGTCGATCAGGTGGCGGCGGCGTTGCTGCTGTACCGGCTGACCTACTACCTGGTGCCCTTCGTCCTCGCCCTGACGGCCCTGTCGCTCTACGAGGCCTGGCGCGTTGTCGGCGGCAGGATTCCCGGTGGCGCGGCAGGGCGTATGGTCACGGCGGTCGAGCCTGCCTTGCGGGCCGTGGCCCCCCTGGCGCCTTTCGTGCTTGCCGCCACGGTCTTCGGCGCCGGTCTCTGGATGAGCTTTGCAGCCCTGGTCCCGGCGACATCCGAATCCGCCGAGGTGGCCGAGGCGCTGTTCCCGCTGGCCTTCGTCGAAGGCTCGGCACTTCTGTCCAGTGCGCTCGGCGCGGCGCTGATCCTGATCGCCTACGGTCTGGTACGACGCAACCGGGGCGCATACTGGATGGCCTGCACGGCAATGGCGGGTTCGGCTGTCGTCGCGCTCTTCCACGGGGTCGACATCGAACGCGCAGTGGCGCTTGGCATCCTTCTGCTGATCTTCCTGCCCTTCCGGCAGGAGTTCAATCGGCGGACCCGGCTCAGCCACGCGGCACTGACGCCGGCCTGGGCCGTTCTTGTGGTTTCGGTGATTGTCGCCTTCGGCTTCGTGCTGTTCTTCGCTCACAAGAGCACGCCTTATGCGAATGATCTCTGGTGGCAGTTCGCGGTGGACGAGCGCGCGCCACGCGCGCTTCGCGCCGGACTGCTTGCAAGCCTCGTCATCGGTCTTTCCACGCTTGTGCTGCTCTTGCGGGCTCCCCGATTCCGACCCGCCCCACCCGACGCCGACAGCCTGGCGCAGGCGGCAGAGATTGCAGAAGCCGCTGACCATCCCGATGCGAACTTCGCGCTCACCGGAGACAAGTCGCTGATCTTTTCCGACGATGGGGCTGCCTTCGTGATGTTCGGCGTTGCGGGCCGAAGCTGGATCGCCTTCGGCGGCCCGATCGGCCCAGCCGATGCCGCCGGGGAAGCCGCGCTTGTCTTCGTCGAGGCGGCGCGGCGCGAAGGCGCGCGTCCCGCATTCTACGAGATCGGACACCAGGATGTGCCCTTGATGCTTGAGTTCGGCTTCTCGCTGTTCAAGATGGGCGAGGAAGCGGTCGTCGATCTTTCCGCCTTTTCGCTCGACGGGCCCGCCCGCAAGAAACTTCGTGCCGCGCACGCCCGCGCCAAGCGAGACGGCCTGACCCTCGAGATCTCGGCTCCGCCGCACAGCGCGGATCTGATGGACGAACTGAAGGGCATTTCAGATGCCTGGCTTGAGGAAAAACACGCGAAGGAGAAGAGCTTTTCGGTCGGACGTTTCACCCCGGACTGGCTGAACCGCTGGCCCATCGCCCTGATCCGCCATGGTGGCCGAACTGTCGCCTTTGCCAACGTCCTGCGCACGGCACGCGGCGGCATCGCGACCATCGACCTGATGCGTCATGCCCCAGACGCACCCGCTGGTACGATGGAGTTTCTTTTTACCGAACTCATGCTGGCTCTCAAGGCCGAGGGTGTCAGCGCCTTCTCGCTCGGGATGGCCCCGCTTTCGGGCCTGGCCCCCGATCGTAGCCATCGGGTCTGGGACCGTTTCGGCGCGCTCATATACAAGCACGGAGGCAACTTCTATAATTTTCAGGGGCTTCGGGCATTCAAGGAAAAGTTTGATCCTGACTGGCGA
Source organism: Paracoccus subflavus (assembly GCF_004310345.1). GTDB lineage: Bacteria > Pseudomonadota > Alphaproteobacteria > Rhodobacterales > Rhodobacteraceae > Paracoccus > Paracoccus subflavus. The sequence goes on from NZ_SISK01000003.1 coordinate 191,191, forward strand.
CCGCGCTATCTGGCGGTCCCCTCGGCTGCGGCGCCCTTTCTGACGCTGTCGGACGCGGCCCGACTGATTGGGGGCGGGTCTGCATCGCGCCCGTCTCGCCTTTCCGGCGATGCCGGATAGCCAGAAACCAGCCCTCAAAGCCGATTGACCCCGAGAGATACCGAAACCCCGAAAATATTGTCCCAAGGGTTCCACAGCAAAACCATGAATTTGGAATTTTGAGGCGCTGCAGTCCGAAACGGACTGCCGGAAATACTGATTATTCTTCAGCGGCCTATAGATAAATCAAACACCCAATGGCAAGGATTGCCCAAGAACCGAACGCATAGCTGGTCCATGCGCGTGTATTCTAAACAAGATCAGGCAAGGTTCCATCTTGACGATGTCAAGCAGACCGGCTGCAATCAGGGAACGGAAAGGCCGTCTATCAGACGCCGCGAATCCCTGACGGAAAGACCATCATGACCTGCACCTGCGGCCACGATCACGCCCCCCCTATTCGCCGCCAGGCGACCGGCAGCCCCGTCGACCTGCGCAGGCCGATGGTCGGATTGACGGGGCGTCTGGTCTGTTCGGACGTGGCGCAGGTGATGACGGCCCTGTCGCTTTTGCCCGATCACGCCCGGCTCAGTCGCGAGGAGCCGGGCTGCCTGCATTTCGATCTGTGGCAGGACAAGGACGATCCGTCGATCTGGCACCTGTCCGAACTGTTCGCCGATGCCGATGCCTTGGCCGCCCATGTCGCCCGCACCCGGAACAGCCCGTGGGGACAGGAAAGCACCGCGATCGGTCGCGACATCCAGCAGCATGAGGTGGCGCCGGTCATCCGTCCTGAGACACGCCACGATTCCGCGGCCCTGGATGCCCTGCTGCGCGACGCATTCGGCGGCGACGACGAAAGGCGCCTGCTTGATCGCCTGCGCGAGGATGGCGACCTGTCGCTGTCTCTGGTGGCGGATGCGGGGGGCGTTCTTGTGGGTCACGTCGCCATGTCGCCGCTGCAGGCCGACGGTCCGGCCTATCTGATGGCCCCGGTGTCGGTCGCGAGCAAGGCGCAAAGACGCGGCATCGGAACAGCCCTTGTGCGTCATGCCCTGTCTTGGGCCGATCCGGCGGCGGTCGTGGTGGTGGGTCATCCCCGCTATTACACGGATCTGGGATTTCGTCCCAGCCAACTGGATTCCCCCTATGCCGGGCTGTCCTTGCAGATGATCGGCGATCTGGCCCCGGGCAGTGCCATCCGGCCCGCAGCGGCCTTTATCGGCATTTGACGCCAAAACGCCCCGCGCGGCCTTGCACGCCTGTTCCGGCCGGTTACATCTGGGACAGGCAGGAAAGGATTTCCCATGGCAGGACTATCGACCCCTGATGCCGCCGAGGCGGTTTCGGGACATGATCTGGGCGCGCTTCCGGCATGGGATCTTACGGATCTGTATGCGGCGCCGGACGCAGCGGAACTGACGGCCGACATCGCAAGTCTGGAAACCGACGTGCAGCGGTTCGCCGCCCGTTATCAGGACAAGCTGGCCGACCTGTCCCCGGCCGAGATGCTTGCCTGCATCGAGACCTATCAGCGTATCGACATCATCGCCGGTCGCATCATGTCCTATGCCGGCCTGCGCTATTACCAGAACACCACGGATGCCGCGCGGGCCAAGATGCTGGGCGACCTGCAGGGCCGGATCACCGACATCACCACGCCGCTGGTCTTTTTCAGCCTGGAATTCAACCGCATTCCCGACGCGACCTATGAGGCGGTCTTTGCCGCCGCCGATGGTCCCGCCCGCTACAAGCCGGTGTTCGACCGGATGCGCGCCATGCGGCCGCACCAGTTGTCGGACGAGCTGGAACAGTTCCTGCACGACAATTCGGTCGTCGGTGCCGCCGCCTGGAACCGGCTGTTCGACGAAACCACCGCGGCGCTGGAATTCCAGGTCGATGGCGAAACGCTGGGGCTGGAGGCCACGCTGAACCTGCTGACCGACCACGACCGCGCGCGGCGCGAGGCTGCGGCCCGCGCCCTGGCTGTCGTGTTCGACAGGAACGTCAAGCTGTTCGCCCGCATTCACAACACCCTCACCAAGGAAAAGGCCATCGAGGACAAGTGGCGCAAGATGCCCACGCCGCAGTATGGCCGCCACCTGTCGAACCATGTCGAACCCGAGGTGGTCGAGGCCCTGCGCAACGCCGTCACCGCCGCCTATCCGCGCCTGTCGCATCGGTATTATGCCCTGAAGGCCAAGTGGCTGGGGCTGGACAGGCTGCAGGTCTGGGACCGCAACGCGCCCCTGCCCACGGCCTCGGCCAGGGTGATCGGCTGGGACGAGGCGCGGGCCACGGTTCTGGACGCCTATGCCGGCTTTTCGCCGCGTCTGGCCGAACTGGCCGAACCCTTCTTCGACAGGGGCTGGATCGACGCCGCCGTGACGCCCGGCAAAGCGCCCGGCGCCTTTGCCCATCCGACCGTGACCACCGTTCATCCCTATGTGATGCTGAATTACAAGGGCAAGCCGCGCGACGTGATGACGCTGGCCCACGAGCTGGGTCACGGGGTCCATCAGCGCCTGGCGGCGGGACAGGGCGAACTGCTGTCATCGACCCCCCTGACCCTGGCCGAGACGGCATCGGTGTTCGGAGAGATGCTGACCTTTCGCGCGCTGCTGGCCAGAACCTCGGACCCCGAGCAGAAAAAGGCGCTGCTGGCCGGCAAGGTCGAGGATATGATCAACACGGTCGTCCGGCAGATCGCCTTCTATGATTTCGAATGCAAGCTGCATGCGGCCCGTGCCCAGGGCGAACTGACCCCCGACGACATCAATGCATTGTGGATGTCGGTTCAGGCCGAAAGCCTTGGGCCGGTGTTCGAGTTCATGCCGGGATACGAGACCTTCTGGACCTATGTGCCGCATTTCGTGCATTCGCCTTTCTACGTCTATGCCTATGCCTTTGGCGACGGGCTGGTGAACGCGCTGTATGCGGCCTATGAGGGCGGGCTGCCGGATTTCGAGGGAAAGTATTTCGACCTGCTGGCAGCCGGGGGCTCCAAGCATCACAAGGACCTGCTGGCACCTTTCGGGCTGGATGCGTCCGATCCGGAGTTCTGGGACAAGGGTCTGTCGATGATCGAGGGCCTTATCGACGAATTGGAGACGCTGGATGGCTGAGTCCCCCAGGCCCGCATCCGGACCAGAGGTGCGGACAGGGGGGTGCGCCCCATGATCCCCGGGCGAACCGAAATCCGCCCGGAGGCCGGGCGATGAAACGGACCGCGCTGCTGCATTCCGAACTGTCGGGCGTGATCGCCGCAATGGGTCATGGCGATCTGCTGGTGATCGGGGACGCCGGGCTGCCGGTGCCGCCAAGGGTCCGCTGCATCGACCTGGCCGTCACGCGCGGCGTGCCTGCGTTTCTTGACGTCCTGGACGCGGTCCTGTCGGAACTGGTGGTGGAACGGTCGGCCTGGGCCGCCGAGGCGGGCCCGGCTGTGAATCAGGCCCTGCGGGCGCGCAACCTGGGCGATTGTGGCCTCATGCCGCACGACGCCATCAAGGCGCTGACCCGCGACGCACGCGCGATTGTGCGGACCGGCGAATTCACCCCTTATGCCAATGTGGCCCTGTGGTCGGGGGTGGCGTTCTGACGCGGCGGAACCGGCTGCCCCGGTTCGCGTTCGGTGGCAGATCAGCAAAAGGAGACGGGGAATGCAAATGCACAGGATCACGATGGGTATCGGGGCGCTTTTGGCCATGCTGACCCTGGCCGGCTGCCAGACGACCCAGGGACTGGGGCAGGATATTTCCACCGCCGGCGAGGTGATCCAGCAGGAAGGCGCCGAGGCCATGTAGAACGGATCAGGGGCCGCCCGAACAGGCAGCCCCTGATCGTTCCAGTTTCGCGGCCCAGGGCTGGGTGACGGCCGGCATGCCGAATATGCTCGGCAGTCTGCCAGATCCAGCCGATCTGGCGCAGACGGGTCCGGTTCAAAAATGCGGCTGGAATGCCGAAGGCCGGTCCGATGATCGCGACCCAGACAGGGGTAAGGATCATTCGAACCGGCTTTTCCGTTTCCTTCATATCGCACGTGTTTCTGGAACAATCCGGCAGGGCTGGCAGTTCCATTGGCATACAAGGATGATCCGATGCGTTCGGCCTGGATTGTTCCCTTTCTGATGCCCCTGCCCGTCATGGCCTTTACCGCCGAGAATGGCATGACCGCCGTTCGGACCGGGCCGGCGGAAATCACTGTTCTCCACGACGCTCGAAGCGACGATGCTGATTACTGGTGTGCGGCCGGCGATTTCGTGCAGCGCGCCTTTGGCCTGCCGGGAAGCACCCCCCTGTGGCGGGCTTCGCCCAAGCCGCGCGGCGCGGGCCAAGGTCTTGTCTTCACGCTCGACCCTGCGCAGCAGGCCAAGGGGGCCGGGCTGTCGCAGTTCGGCCGCGGAACCCGCGACGGCTCTGTTTCGGCCGCCATGGCGACCGGCAGCTTTTGCCGCAGGGTCATCCCCTTGTTCGACTGAAACCAGAAGCAAAGGATACCCGATGAAAAACCCCTGGATGAGTGCATGGCTGTCCGCCGCCAACAGTGCGACCGGCGCGGCAAAAGGCCAGATGATGGCCGAGATGAGCAAGGCCCAGACCCAGATGATGCAGCAATGGCAGCAGACCTGGATGGATGCCTGGTTCAAGCTCTGGTTGCCGGGAAACCGCCGCGACAGGTGAAAAGCCCGGGGCCTGCAGAGATGCTGGCCCCTGGAGCTGTCCGGGATTGCCTCGGCCACCGGATCGTCCGGGCTGCCGGTCGTCAGGCAGGCTTGCCCCAGCCTTCGATCACCGTCACCGCCTCCTTGGCGGTTTCGACATAGCGAATCAGATCCAGATCCTCCTCGTGGATCGTTCCCGCCTCTGCCAGGCCCTTCCAGTTAATGATTCCGTCCCAGAACTCGGCGCCGAACAGCAGCAGGGGCACGCGGGCCATGCGGCCGGTCTGGATCAGGGTCAGGGCCTCGAACAGTTCGTCCAGGGTGCCAAAGCCGCCGGGAAAGACCGTGATCGCGCGGGCGCGCATCAGGAAATGCATCTTGCGGATCGCGAAATAATGAAAGTTGAAGCACAGTTCCGGGGTCACGTGGATGTTGGGCGCCTGTTCGTGCGGCAGAACGATGCCCAGGCCGATGGATTTGCCGCCGGCCTGCGCGGCGCCCAGATTGCCCGCCTCCATCACGCCGGGGCCGCCGCCGGTGGTGATGACGAACTCGCGGCCCCCGGTTTCAAGGCTGCGGCGGGTCATTTCCTGCGCAAAGATGCGCGCTTCCTCGTAATAGGCGGACAGCTTTGCCAGGGCCGGGGTACGGGCCTGCGCAGCGTTCTGGGGCGACGGGATGCGCGCGCCTCCGAACATCACCACCGTCGATTCCACTCCGGCCTCGTCCAGCAGCATCTGCGGCTTCAGCAGTTCCAGTTGCAGACGAACCGGGCGCAATTCTTCCCGCAGCAGGAAATCGCGGTCGGTGAAGGCAAGCCGGTAGGACGGCGAGCGGGTCTGCGGCGTGTCGGGGATCTGCTCGGCGCGGACCGCATCCTCGTCGCTGTGCGGAAAGGGGTGGGCGCGGTCCTCGGTGCGGTCCTGGGTGGTCTTGGTCGCGTCGTTCATCGGATCCTCGGATTGCACGGGCCTTTTGCCAGGCTTATAGCCCCAGGGTGACAGTTTCCACCCGCCGCAGCCCCAAGGAGATAACGATGACCCAAGCACTTGAAACCGCCATCGAGGCCGCGTGGGAAGCCCGCGCCGACATCGACAGCGCCACCGACGGTTTCGTGCGCGAGGCGGTTGAGGAAACCCTGGCCCAGTTGGACAGCGGCGCGCTGCGGGTGGCGGAAAGGCGCGGCACCGACTGGCATGTGAACCAGTGGGCCAAAAAGGCGGTCCTGCTGTCGTTCCGCCTGAACGACATGGAGCCGATGTCGGGGGGACCGCAAGGCGCAAGCTGGTGGGACAAGGTGCCCACCAAGTTCAAGGGCTGGGGCGACAACCAGTGGCGCGCGGCCGGATTCCGGGCGGTCCCCGGCGCCATCGTCCGGCGCAGCGCCTTTATCGGCAAGGGCGCGGTGCTGATGCCGTCCTTTGTGAACCTGGGCGCCCATGTGGGCGAGGGCACGATGGTGGATACCTGGGCCACGGTCGGATCCTGCGCGCAGATCGGCAGGAACGTCCACCTGTCGGGCGGCGTCGGCATCGGCGGCGTGCTGGAGCCCTTGCAGGCAGGCCCCACCATCATCGAGGACGACTGTTTCATCGGCGCCCGTTCGGAGGTGGTCGAGGGCTGCATCGTCCGCGAAGGCTCGGTGCTGGGCATGGGCGTCTTCATCGGCCAGTCCACCAAGATCGTCGACCGCGAGACGGGCGCGGTGATGTATGGCGAGGTTCCGGCCGGCTCGGTGGTCGTCGCGGGGTCCATGCCCTCGAAGAACGGCGTGCACCTGTATTGCGCTGTGATCGTCAAGCGGGTCGACGCGCAGACGCGCTCCAAGACCTCGATCAACGAATTGCTGCGCGACTAGGCCGCGGCGCGTGACGACCCTGTACATCGACGCCGACGCCTGCCCCGTCAAGGCCGAGGCCGAGCGCGTGGCGACCCGGCTGCACGTGCCGATGGTGCTGGTCTGCAACGGCGGGCTGCGGATGCCCGCCAATCCGCTGGTCAGCCTGAAGATCGTCGCCGAAGGCCCGGACGAGGCCGACAAGTGGATCGCCGACCAATGCGGGCCGGGCGACGTGGTGGTGACGGGCGACCTGCCGCTGGCCGACCGCTGCCTCAAGGCGGGCGCCCAGGTTCTGCGCCATGACGGCGAGGCGCTGACCCTGGCCAATATCGGCCCACGCCTAGCCACGCGCGACCTGATGGCCGATATCCGCGCCGCCGATCCCTTTCACCAGGGCGGCGGCGCGGCGTTCGGCAAGGCCGACCGGGCGCGGTTTCTGCAATCGCTGGACCGGGCGCTGACGGCGGCCCTGCGCGCAGGGCATTGAGGGTCAAATCGCCCGCAACCGCCCGTGCCACCTTGCGCCCCCACCGCGCACGGCTATAACCCCGGACGATTTGTCAGCCGCCAGCCGCCCAAGGACCAAGCCCATGCCCAAGCGTACCGATATCAAGTCGATCCTGATCATCGGCGCAGGCCCCATCGTCATCGGCCAGGCCTGCGAGTTCGACTATTCGGGCGCCCAGGCCTGCAAGGCGCTGCGCGAGGAAGGCTATCGGGTCATCCTGGTCAACTCGAACCCCGCGACGATCATGACCGATCCGGAAATGGCCGACGCGACCTATATCGAGCCGATCACCCCCGAGATCGTCGAAAAGATCATCGCCAAGGAACGCCCAGACGCGCTGCTGCCCACGATGGGCGGGCAGACCGGCCTGAACACCGCGCTGGCCCTGGCGGACATGGGCGTGCTGAACCGCTATGGCGTGGAACTGATCGGCGCGCAGCGGTCCGCCATCGAGATGGCCGAGGACCGCAAGCTGTTCCGCGAGGCGATGGACCGGATCGGGCTGGAAAACCCGAAAGCGACCATCGTCGCCGCGCCCAAGCTGTCCAGCGGGAAATATGACATCAACGCGGGCGTGGCCCAGGCCATGAACGCCCTGGAGGAGATCGGCCTGCCTGCCATCATCCGCCCGGCCTTTACCCTGGGCGGCACCGGCGGCGGCGTCGCCTATAACCGCGACGATTACGAACGCATCGTACGGTCCGGACTGGACGCATCGCCGGTGGCGCAGGTTCTGGTCGATGAAAGCCTGCTGGGCTGGAAGGAATACGAGATGGAGGTCGTGCGGGATCGCAACGACAATGCCATCATCGTCTGCGCCATCGAAAACGTCGATCCGATGGGCGTGCATACCGGCGATTCCATCACCGTGGCCCCGGCCCTGACCCTGACCGACCGCGAATACCAGATCATGCGCAACGGCTCGATCGCCGTGCTGCGCGAGATCGGCGTGGAAACCGGCGGGTCCAACGTGCAATGGGCCGTGAACCCCGCGGATGGCCGCATGGTCGTGATCGAGATGAATCCACGCGTGTCGCGGTCCTCGGCCCTGGCGTCCAAGGCCACCGGCTTTCCCATCGCCAAGATCGCCGCGAAACTGGCCGTGGGCTATACGCTGGACGAACTGGACAATGACATCACCAAGGTCACGCCCGCGTCGTTCGAGCCGTCCATCGACTATGTCGTGACGAAGATTCCGCGTTTCGCCTTTGAGAAATTCCCCGGCGCCAAGCCCGAGCTGACCACCGCGATGAAATCCGTGGGCGAGGTCATGGCCATCGGACGCAGCTTTCACGAATCGCTGCAAAAGGCCCTCGCCTCGATGGAGAACGGCCTGACCGGCCTGGACGAAATTCCCATCGAAGGCGCCAGCGAACAAGGCAAGCCCGCCGTCATCGCCGCGCTGTCCAAGGCCACCCCCGACCGCATCCGCGTCATCGCCGAGGCGATGCGCTTTGGCCTGTCGGATGACGAAATCCACCGCGTCACCCGCTTTGATCCCTGGTTCCTGGCCCGCATCCGGGAAATCGTGGACGCCGAACACGTCATCCGCCATCAGGGCCTGCCCGCTGACGCGGACGGGTTGCGCCGCATCAAGATGATGGGCTTTACCGATGCCCGTCTGGCTCATCTGACCAGGCGCGACGAATCCGACATCCGCCGCATCCGCCGGAACGCCGGCGTCCTGCCGGTGTTCAAGCGCATCGACACCTGCGCGGCCGAGTTCGAGGCCCAGACCCCCTACATGTATTCCACCTACGAGGCCCCGGCGATGGGCGACGTGGAATGCGAATCCCGACCCACGGACGCGAAAAAGGTCGTCATCCTGGGCGGCGGCCCCAACCGGATCGGCCAGGGGATCGAGTTCGATTACTGCTGCTGCCACGCCTGTTTCGCGCTGACCGATGCGGGTTATGAAACCATCATGATCAACTGCAACCCGGAAACGGTCAGCACCGATTATGACACCAGCGACCGGCTGTATTTCGAACCGCTGACACTGGAGCATGTTCTGGAAATCCTGCGGGTGGAACGGGAAAACGGCACCCTGCACGGCGTCATCGTGCAGTTCGGCGGCCAGACGCCCCTGAAGCTGGCCAATGCGCTGGAATCCGAGGGCATCCCGATCCTGGGCACCACGCCGGACGCCATCGACCTGGCCGAGGATCGCGAGCGGTTCCAGCACCTGCTGAACGACCTGGGCCTGAAACAGCCGGTCAACGGCATTGCCCATTCCGATGCCGAGGCGATCGGGATCGCCGAACGCATCGGCTTTCCGCTGGTGATCCGTCCGTCCTATGTCCTGGGCGGCCGGGCGATGGAGATCGTGCGCGACATGGACCACCTGAAGCGCTACATCACCGAGGCGGTCATCGTGTCCGGTAAGAACCCGGTGCTGCTGGACAGCTATCTGTCCGGCGCCATCGAGGTCGATGTGGACGCGCTGTCGGACGGCGAGGCCGTCCATGTCGCGGGCATCATGGAACATATCGAGGAAGCGGGCGTCCATTCGGGCGACAGCGCCTGCTGCCTGCCTCCGCACACGCTGGACGCGGCCACCATCGCCGAATTGAAGGCGCAGACCACCGCCATGGCCCGCGCGCTGAAGGTCAGGGGCCTGATGAACGTACAGTTCGCGCTGAAGGACGGCGAAATCTATGTGCTCGAGGTGAACCCGCGCGCGTCCCGCACCGTGCCCTTTGTCGCCAAGGCGACCGACAGCGCCATCGCCTCGATCGCCGCGCGGCTGATGGCCGGGGAACCCATGGCGAACTTTCCCCTGCGCGCGCCCTATCCCGAAGGCGTCGGCCCCGAGGACGACCTGCCCTTTGCCGACCCGATGACGCTGGCCGACCCGATCACGCCGTGGTTTTCCGTCAAGGAGGCCGTGCTGCCCTTTGCCCGCTTTCCTGGCGTCGATACGCTGCTGGGCCCGGAAATGCGCTCCACCGGAGAGGTGATGGGCTGGGACCGAAACTTTGCGCGCGCCTTTCTCAAGGCGCAGATGGGCGCGGGCACCCACCTGCCGTCCGAGGGGCGGGTGTTCCTGTCGGTCAAGGACGCCGACAAGACGCCCGCGCTGGCGGGGGCGGCGCGCGACCTGGTGGCGATGGGCTTTTCGCTGGTCGCCACGGCGGGCACGGCGGATTTCCTGGACGCAAACGGGGTTGCGTCAACCCGCGTGAACAAGGTCTATGAAGGCCGCCCGAACATCGTGGACCGCCTGAAGAACGACGAGATCGCGATGGTCCTGAACACGACCGAGGGTACCCAGGCCATTGCCGACAGCCGCGACATCCGCGCCGTCGCGCTGTATGACAAAATCCCTTATTTCACCACGGCGGCGGGCAGCATCGCCGCCGTGGCCGCGATCAAGTCGCGCGGCGAGGGGGAAGTGGGGGTGAGGTCGCTGCAGGCGTGAGGGGGCGGGGCGTGTCCCAAAGTATGTCGCGACTACTTTACACCCTGATATATTACTGAATAACCGAAACGAGAGAGGTCCGATATGCCGATAACCATTGGGCGGAACTCTCCGGGGTAGGCCCGGGTCGATCCGTCAGGAAATATCAAAGTTTCCTTAAGGCTTATCCGATACTCTCGCTCAAATGCGAACCTACGTCTCTTTGTAAAGGGGTATTGCTCAATAATATCTTCGAGATGAGTTCTGTTAAAATCTGCCTCTGTCTTTATAACAACAAACGGGCTTAAATAATTTACAGGACCATGCCTTACCAAAAATTTCATATCGAAATTCCCATGTTCGGCTGCCTCGCGTTGTAGTTGATTGAAATTGGGAGGCACCCTCAGACGTCGCTCGGGAACTGAAAATCCATTATGAAACTTTTGCATTACGTCCCTTAGATATTCCGCAAAAGTTTGCATTCCATGCTGCGGAATGGACCATAGCGAGTCGTTGCCTTCTTTGAAGGTTGGGACCTCGGCTGCGGTCGACATGCTGAAGATCAGCCCATCAGTTTGCTGAAAGCCAATGGTAATGGTTCCAATAATTGAAAACCTGCCACCTTGGCTAGCTGTTATGGAAAATTTCTCGGACGTTTGCACACTTATTAAATAAGACTGACTGTCTATGTCCACATAATATGATGTTTTATATTGCGCACCAGTATTGCCCAACCTAAGGTAATCAACATCACGCTTATTTACGCCTATCTTTAAAAGATCGGCGTACCATTCTTTCGATACGTTTGCATTATCAAAATTCAGGATTACTTCCAGCATCCCTTCTTGAGGATCTGCGCGTAAATTATCGTCAATCTTTCGATAATCCGACAAGGTTCCTAATCTTATATTATTTGATATATGGGGGAGATGTTCTTGGCTGCAATATTTGAAATACATTCACCCATCCATTTTCAACGCCTGAATGAACGCCGTCTGCGGGATCTCTACCTTGCCAAACTGGCGCATCTTCTTCTTGCCGGCCTTCTGCTTTTCCAGCAACTTCTTTTTCCGCGTCGCGTCCCCGCCATAGCACTTGGCCGTCACGTCCTTGCGCATCGCCGACAGCGTCTCTCGCGCGATCACCCGGGCGCCAATGGCCGCCTGGATCGGGATCTTGAACATGTGCCGGGGGATCAGTTCCTTGAGCTTTTCGACCATCACCCGGCCCCGCGCCTCGGCCCGGTCGCGGTGGACCATGATCGACAGCGCGTCCACCGGTTCGTCGTTCACCAGGATCGACATCTTGACCAGGAAATCCTCTCGGTATTCCGAAATCTGGTAGTCGAAGCTGGCATAGCCCTTGGTCACCGATTTCAGCCGGTCATAGAAATCGAACACCACCTCGGCCAGCGGCAGGTCATAGACGACCATCGCGCGGCTGCCGGCATAGGTCAGGTCCAACTGGATGCCGCGACGGTCCTGGCACAGCTTCAGCACGTCGCCCAGGTATTCGTCGGGCACCATGATCGTGGCCTTGATGCGCGGCTCCTCGATATGGTCCACATGGGTCAGGTCGGGCATGTCGGCGGGGTTGTGCAGGTCGCGCACCTCGCCGTCGCGCATGTGCAGTTTGAACACCACGCTGGGCGCGGTGGTGATCAGGTCCAGGTCGTATTCGCGTTCCAGCCGGTCGCGGATCACCTCCAGGTGCAGCAGCCCCAGAAAGCCGCAGCGAAAGCCAAAGCCCAGCGCGGCCGAGGTTTCCATCTCGTAGCTGAAGGACGCGTCGTTCAGGGCCAGCTTTTCGATGGCGTCGCGCAGCGCCTCGAAATCGTTGGCGTCCACGGGGAACAACCCGCAGAACACCACCGGCTGCGCGGGCTTGAAGCCCGGCAGCGCGACCGTGGCGCCGCGCTTTTCGTGCGTGATGGTGTCGCCCACGCGGGTATCGCGGACCTGCTTGATCGACGCGGTGAACACGCCGATCTCGCCCGGGCCCAGTTCGGCGATGTCCACCATCTGCGGGGTCAGAACGGCCAGCTTGTCGATGCCATAGACCGCGCCGGTCTGCATCATCTTCACCCGCTCGCCCTTGCGGATCACGCCGTCCATGACCCGGATCATCACTACCACGCCCAGATAGGAATCGTACCAGCTATCGACCAGCATCGCCTTGAGCGGCGCATCGCGGTCGCCCTTGGGGGCCGGCAGGCGCGTCACGATCGCCTCGAGCACGTCGGGAATGCCAAGGCCGGTCTTGGCGCTGATCGGGATGGCGTCAGAGGCGTCGATGCCGATCACGTCCTCGATCTGCGCCTTGACACGCTCGGGCTCGGCGGCGGGAAGGTCGATCTTGTTCAGCACCGGGACGATGTCGTGGTCGGCGTCGATGGCCTGATAGACATTGGCCAGCGTCTGCGCCTCGACCCCCTGGGTTGCGTCCACGACCAGCAGCGATCCCTCGACCGCGCGCATGGACCGGCTGACCTCATAGGCGAAATCGACATGGCCCGGTGTGTCGATCAGGTTCAGCACATAGGTCCGTCCGTCGCGCGCCGGATAGCTGATGCGGACGGTGTTGGCCTTGATGGTGATGCCGCGTTCCCGCTCGATGTCCATGCTGTCCAGCATCTGGGCCTTCATGTCGCGTTCGGCGACAGTGCCCGTCAACTGGATCAGCCGGTCGGCCAGGGTGGATTTGCCGTGGTCGATATGGGCCACGATCGAGAAATTGCGGATCAGGGAAAGTTCGGTCATGGGCGGGCTATACAAGGGCTTCGACACTGCGGGAAGGGGATTTTGCGGGCCTGCGACCTTGGGTCAGGGGGCCAGCCGCGCCCGCCGCAGCCGCGCCTCGCGCCACATGGAATAGATGCCCGCCCCGGCGATCAGCGCAGCCCCGATCAGGGTGGCCGCGTCAGGCCGTTCGGCAAACACAAGCACCGCCAGCAGCATCGCGAACAGCAGCCGGGAATAGCGGAAGGGCGCGATCACCGCGATCTCGGCCAGGCGGGTGGCGACGACCATGGTGATATATCCCAGCAGCCCGAATCCCAGGGTCGCGCCCATCAGCGCCGCCTGCACGGGCGTCGGCATGACCGCGCCCTGCCCGCCCAGCAGCATCAGCCCCAGGCCAGCCAGCCCCATCGAGCCAAACGCCCCCGCAGACAGCAGGCCCGACCCCACCTCGGGCGGCAGGCGGCGGGTGATCAGGTCGCGCACCGCAAGCGCCAGAACGGCGATCACGGCCAGGACCGAACTGAACTCGAATGCCTCGGTGCCCGGCTTGACGATCAGCAGCACGCCGCAGAACCCGACGGCGATGGACAGCCAGCGCCGCCAGCCGACCTGTTCGCCCAGAAACAGCGCCGCCCCCAGCGTCATCAGCAAGGGCTGCGCCTGAAGGATGGCCGAGGCGATGGCCAGATCGCCGGTGGCAAGCGCGGTGACAAAGGTGACGGCGCAGATCGCCTCGCACAGGTTGCGCAGGGCGACCGGGGGCCGCAGCAGGTCGCGCAGCCGCAACCCCTCGGGTCCAAGCGCGATCCACAGGGCAAAGACGACCATTCCGGCCAGTCCCACCACCGCCAGCAACTGCCCGGTGGGGATCTGCACCGACAGCCCCTTCAGCAAGGCGTCCTCGACCGCAAAGGCCGCCATGGCCAGCACCATCAGCAGGGCGGCGCGCAGGTTATGCATCGGCAGAGTCCAGACGCGCGACAAGGGCCGGCAGGCCGTCGATGCCGTCCAGCCGGTGCGCGCGGGGATGGTCGGGCGCACAGGCATGTTCGATGGCCCAGGTCAGGTCATGGGGGATGAAAACGCCGTGCCCGCCCAGTTCCACGACCGGCAGAACGTCGCTTTTCATCGAATTGCCGGCCATGAGGAAGCGCTCGGGGGCAATGTTTGCGCGAAACAGCACGCGGGCATAGGATTCGGGGGACTTGTCGGCCAGGATTTCCACTGCCTCGAACCGCTCGGCCAGGCCGGATGCGGCGATCTTGCGTTCCTGGTCGATCAGGTCGCCCTTGGTGATCAGGATCAGACGCCGCCCCTCCAGGGCCTCCAGGGCCTGCTGCACGCCGGGCAGCAGATGGACCGGATGGGCCAGCATGTCCTGTCCCAGTTCCAGAATGCGGCCGATGGCGCGGCCGTCGATGCGTCCGTCGGTCAGTTCGATCGCGGTCTGGACCATCGGCAGCATGAAGCCCTTGATGCCGAAACCGTAGCGGACAAGGTTCGCGCGTTCCACATCCAGCAGGCGGCCGGCAATGTCGGCGCCGTCCGCGTGATCGGCCAGCAGGGCCGCGAATTCGCCTTCGGTCATGCGAAAGAAGGTTTCGTTTTCCCAAAGGGTGTCGTCGGCATCCAGCCCGATCGCGTCGATCATCGCATTCCCCGTCTTGCCCTTGCCCCCTTGCAGGATCATGCTGGCATCGGCTTGTAAACCCCCAGAGGATCCCGATGACCTTTACCGTTCCCGACATGACCTGCGGCCATTGCAAGGCCGCCATCGAATCCGCGATCGCCCAGGCCGGGGGCCGGGCCATCGTCGATCTGGCCGCAAAGACCGTGGCGGTCGAAGGCCTGGATCAGACCCGCGCGACGGATGCGATTCGCGCCGCAGGATACGAGGTGGCCCCCGCCTGATATCCCAAGACCCTGATCCCGCAGGCTGACTGCCGGCACACCAAATGATTGAGCGGATGCGTCCTTGCTGCTAGCATTGATGACGGACGGGAACTGCAGACCGGGACAACCGGCGCCCGCCGTGACCACAAGAAACCCGAGGAGACAGTTCATGCTCAACCGCATCGTCATTGCGGCCGCTGCGATCATGATGACCGCGCCGCTGGCCGTGGCAGGCCCCATCGACAGCGCCTGCGTCCGATCCGACCGCGCGCGGGGCAACGCCCCCCTGTGCGGCTGCATCCAGCAGGTCGCGAACCAGACCCTGTCGCGGTCCGACCAGCGCCGCGCCGCCGCATTCTTCCGCGACCCCCATCAGGCACAAGAGGTCCGCATGTCGAAAAGCGACCGCGACAACGCCTTCTGGGCACGCTACAAGCGTTTCGCCGGGGCGGCCGAGGCCTATTGCCGGTAAGCCGGGCTTGCGCATCACCGTTCTGACCGGCGCGGGTATTTCTGCAGAAAGCGGCCTTGCGACCTTTCGCGCGGTCGATGGTCTGTGGGAAAACCACCGTATCGAGGATGTCGCGACGCCCCAGGGCTTTGCCGCCGATCCGGCCCTCGTGCATCGCTTCTATAACATGCGCCGTGCCACAGCCGCAGGGGCCCGGCCCAATGCGGCGCATCATGCGCTGGTCGATCTGGCGCGGCATCACGACCTGACGCTTGTGACGCAGAACGTGGACAGCCTGCACGAACAGGCGGGCAGCACTGACGTGATCCACATGCATGGCGCCCTGACCGGTGCGCTGTGCGCCGCCTGCGGGCACCGCTGGCCTGCGCCCCTGGAAATGCGGCCGGACGACCCCTGCCCCGCCTGCGCCCGTCCCGCCACCCGTCCCGACATCGTGTGGTTCGGCGAGACGCCCTTTCATCTGGACCGGATCTGGGACGCCCTGGACCGGACAGAGCTTTTCGCGGCCATCGGCACGTCGGGCAATGTCCATCCCGCGGCGGGATTTGCCCGGCATGCCCGCCGGCGCGGTGCCGAATGCCTGGAACTGAACCTGGAAAACAGTGCCAACGCGCGCGATTTTCACCGCCGGATCGTGGGACCGGCCAGCCGTACCGTGCCGGAATGGGTGGCCTCGCTGAAGCGCGGCTGACCCCTGTCAGGCGATCGCCGCCAGAACCTCGTCGGTCAGTCCGGAAATCTCGTCCCGTGCGGGACCGGTGCGCGCGCGTTCGACCGCGCCGGCCCCCTCGCCCAGCGTTTCGGCATAGATCACCCGGTTGGCCAGTTGCGTAACCGCCACCTCGGCCCCCAGGTCGGCCGCCTTTCCGGCAACCTCGATCGACAGGCGGGTATGGGACCGCACCCGGTTCATCACCACCAGCACACGGGCCTTTTCGCGCCGTGCCAGATCCAGCACGCCCTCGGTCGCCCAAAGGTCCACATGGCTGGTCGCCACCGGCACCAGGACCAGATCGGCCACCCGCAACGCGGGACGCAGGTCGCTGTCGATCTTGGGCGGCGTGTCGATAATGACGAAGTCGAACCGTTTCTTCAGCTTTTCGGATTCGTAGCTGGCCCCCCAGGCCGACGAGGTCGAGAAATCCATCGCCTCGTCCTCGCCCTGGCTCTTTATCCGCTCGATGAACCAGCGGCCCAGACTGCCCTGCGGATCGGTATCGACCAGGGCGACGGAATGGCCGCGTTCATGCAGGCTGACGGCAAGATTGACGGCCAGCGTGGTCTTGCCCGAGCCGCCCTTCTGCTGCGCGATGGTGATGATCCTGCCTGCCATCGCCTCTCCTGCCGCTGACGCATCGGCAGGTTAGCGAGGGACAGGGGTGATTGCACGGGCTTTTTGCAGGCGCAGCATCAATCGTCGAAAACCGCCTGCACCTCGTACATCACCGGCTCGAAGCTCTTGCACATGCCGTTGATCTCGCGGTTGCGGCGGCGCATGTCGGGATCACGCAGCATCGCCTGGTAATCCTTGCGGTCGCGCCATTGCGAATAGGTGGCAATGCGGGTCTGCGCGTCGTTCAGGTGGACTGCGCCGGATACGAAGCCTGGCTGACGGCGGATCACCTGATCCCAGGCATCGGTCAGCAGGTCCAGCACGTCATGGGCACTGCCCGGCGTCACCTCGAATGTGGTGATGACGGTCTGGCCGTCGAAATCGCGGCGGATATGGGGCATGGCGGGCGTCCTTTGCAGTGCAGGCGGAAAGACCAGCCTATGACAGAATCGTGTCCAACGCCAAGCATGGCATTGCCGGGCGGCGCCGGATGTGCATGGTCCCCCCTGACCGATACGAGGAGAAGCGGATGATCCCGGTATTCGACGGCCACAACGACTTTCTGCAACGCGTCGTGGCCTTCGGCCCCAAGGTCTGGACCCAGGGCGATGGCACCGGTCATCTGGATGTGGCCCGCGCGCGGGCCGGCGGACTGGTGGGGGGCTTTTTCGCGATCTGGATTCCCGCGCCCCTTGGCCCGAACGATGCCGCCGTCGTGGCGCAGATGGAAGACCCGCCGTTTTCCCTGCCCCTGCCCGCCCAGGTTCCCTTTGCCGAGGCGCTGCCCCATGCCTTTGCCCAGGCCACCGCGCTGAAGGCCCTGGAACGGACCGGAACGCTGGACATCGTCACCTCGGCGCGCGGCATCCGCGACAGCATGACCGCAGGCCGGATCGCCGCCGTCATGCACATGGAAGGGGCCGAGGCGATCCCCGACATGGACGCCCTGCATCTGTGGCACGCGGCGGGGCTGCGTTCGCTGGGGCCGGTCTGGTCGCGGCCGACGGCCTATGGCCATGGCGTGCCCTTTGCCTTTCCATCCTCACCCGACACAGGCCCCGGCCTGACCGATGCCGGCATCACCCTGGTGCGGGAATGCAACCGCCTGCGGATCATGCTGGATCTGTCGCACCTGAACAGCCGCGGATTCGACGACGTGGCCCGCCTGACCGACGCCCCGCTGGTCGCCAGCCACAGTTGCGTCCATGCCATCAGCCCCAGCAGCCGCAACCTGACGGACCGGCAGTTGCACCAGATCGCCGAAAGCCGCGGGCTCGTGGGGCTGAACTTCGCATCAAGCTTTCTGCGCGAGGACGGCAGGCGACTGCCGGTGGAAGGGTTCGACACGATCCTGCGCCACCTCGACCATCTTCTGTCCCTTCTGGGCGAGGATGGGGTGGCGCTGGGGTCCGACTTCGACGGCGCCCTTATGCCGCGCGACCTGCCCGATGCCGCCGCCCTGCCAGCCCTGATCCGGGCCATGGTCGGCCATGGATATGACGACGCCCTGATCCGCAAGATCGCCTGCGACAACTGGATCGGCCTGCTGGAACGAACCTGGGGCCAATAGCGGTCTAGCCGCCCTTTGCCTTGTTCACATATCCTGCCGGAAGCCGGGGGCCGAAAGTCGCCCGGTCGGGCGCGGGGCCGCCACTACTCGGTGACGGTCGCCCCCTCGGGGGCCGGCATGGCCTGAGCCACCGCGACCATTTGCGCCAGTTCAGGATCAGCATTCAGATCGGCCAACGCAAAGCCAGTCGTCACCTCGGTCGGTGACAGCTTGATGTTCTTCACGACCTGCGGACCCGGCGCCGCGGGTCCATAGGTCTGGCCGTTGACCGCGAAATAGACCGCCCCCGAATTGCCTGTCCGCAAAAGCGGCGGTTCTTCAAGGCTGGGCAGCGCGAAGCGTTCGCCCGCGTCCATGATCTTTTCCAGGATCACGGTTCCATCGGCCGCATTGACCCGCACCCAGGCGGGGCGCGCCGCCAGCAGTTCCAGCGCCGGCGCCTCGGGGGCCACGGTGATCGCCGTCGCCGGTTGACTGGGCATCGGCGGTCCGAAAGCGGGCTCGGCCGCCTCGGTCAGAGCCTGCCGGATCGCCTCGTCCGGATCGGGCGTTGCCGCCGCCACGGCCGTGTCATCGGCCTCCAAGCCGTTCCCAAGGCCCGGATCGATCGCCGCGATCGGGCCATCGCGGGCCGTCAGAACCGGCGCCTCCAGCACCTGCGGGCGGTACAGGCGGTCCAGCCCGTCGGGCTGCGGCAGATTTTCGGCCAGATCGACCGTATCGGTAAGATCCAGATCCGGCTCGATCACCTCTGCCCCTTCGACCGGGTCAAGGGCGCCGATCACGCCGGGGGCGTTTTCCCCGGGGGTCAGGGTGACGCGCTGCACCTCTTGCAGAACGGCCCAGCCGCCATAGCCCAGTCCGCAGACCAGCGCGATCAGCACCAGCAGCGCGCCGATGGCACGCGGCTCGATGTCGGACCACAAGCTTTGTTTCTGGGGGATGAACAGCGCCTTGGGATTGGCCAGCCCCTCGACAGGCTCGGACGGGCGCCGGGACGGCTTGGGACCGGCGGCCATGGGTGCCATGCCATGCGTGGGCTGAAACCCCGATTCCACGCAGAAACGGCGAAAGGTCCAGTCGGGGTCCATTCCCAGATAGCGGGCATAGGACCGCACATACCCCGCCACGAAGCTGGGCGTGTCAAAGGCCGTGATGTCGCAATTCTCGATTGCCGCAACATAGGATGCACGGATGCGCAGTTCGCGCTGCACATCTAGAAGCGACTTTCCAAGCGTGGCACGTTCGCCCCGCATGATGTCACCAAGCCGCGTGTCATCTTCGAGGAAATACTGCATTTCCTCCACCTGCGCGTGTTCTTCTGCCGGGTTGTCGGCCCGCAGCCTGCTCATGTTTCGTTTGCCCCATCGCCCGATGTCGAAACCGCCCGAATCGGACGATATTCGCTTTTGTTTAACGTGAGCTTATCACGCAGGCGA
This sequence comes from Paracoccus subflavus, assembly GCF_004310345.1. Taxonomy (GTDB): domain Bacteria; phylum Pseudomonadota; class Alphaproteobacteria; order Rhodobacterales; family Rhodobacteraceae; genus Paracoccus; species Paracoccus subflavus. The sequence goes on from NZ_SISK01000003.1 coordinate 211,090, forward strand.
GAGCAGTTCATCCACCGATTTTATCAGGCGCTCATTTCCTGCCGGTTGAGTGCACAATGTGACCACAACCGGTCCATTGCCTTGACCAGATGGTCGATCTGACGGGGCTCGTGGACCGGAGAGGGGGTGAAGCGCAACCGCTCCGTGCCACGGGGAACGGTCGGAAAGTTGATCGGCTGGACATAGATGCCATGGTCGCGCAGCAGCATGTCGGACAACTGCTTGCAATGGACCGGGTGCCCTACATGGACCGGCACGATATGGCTGCCATGATCAATGATGGGCATCCCCAGCGATTTCAGCCGCATCTTGAGGATGCGGGCGTGCAGTTGCTGGGCATCGCGCAGATGCTGGCCACCCTCGCCCTTCAGGAAGCGGATCGAGGCTGCGGCGCCTGCCGCGACTGCCGGCGGCAGCGAGGTGGTGAAGATGAAGCCCGGTGCATAGGATCGGATCGCGTCGCACATCCGGGCCGTGCCCGCAATATAACCGCCAAAGACGCCAAACGCCTTGCCCAATGTGCCGTTGAGGATGTCGATGCGGTCCAGAAGGGCGTCGCGTTCGGCCACCCCGCCGCCGCGGGGACCGTACATTCCGACCGCATGAACCTCGTCCAGATAGGTCAGCGCATTGAATTCGCGGGCAAGGTCGCAGACCGCCCCCACCGGTCCGAAGTCACCGTCCATGGAATAGATCGATTCAAAGGCGATCAGCTTGGGCGTGGCGGGGTCGTCGCCCTCCAGCAACTGGCGCAGATGCGCCAGATCGTTGTGCCGGAAGATCCGCCGGGCGCCGCCATTGCGCTTGATCCCCTCGATCATGGACGCATGGTTCAGTTCGTCGGAATAGATGATCAGGCCGGGAAACAGCTTGGGCAGCGTCGAAAGCGTCGCGTCATTGGCGATATAGGCGCTGGAAAAGACCAGAGCGGCCTCTTTGCCGTGAAGGTCGGCCAGTTCGGATTCCAGTTGCTTGTGATAAACCGTCGTGCCGCTGATGTTGCGTGTCCCGCCGGATCCGGCGCCGACCGCCTCCAGCGCCTCGTGCATGGCTTCCAGGACCACCGGATGCTGGCCCATGCCCAGATAATCATTGCCGCACCAGACGGTGATATCCTGCCTTTCGCCGTCCGGACGGGTCCAAACCGCCTGAGGGAATCGGCCCTTCACCCGTTCGATGTCGATAAAGGTGCGGTAACGCCCTTCTTCATGCAGCCGGCCGATGGCCTGGTCCAGAGCGGCATCATAGTTCATTGCGGGCGTCCCTTGCATAGCTGGCTAGGTGCAATCATTGTCAGATCGCGCGCGGTCCGACGTTGATACATGTCAAACCCCGCATATGACAGATCAAAAATGCCGCAGATCGACCAACGGGCCATTTTGAAAACCTACAAAAGCACTCGGAAAACAGGCGGAAACATGGTGAATGATACCACATTGGATGCGATTCTGAACAGGCTCGACCAGGGACTCGAGGCGGCGCTGAACCGGCTGGTGGCGTTCCTGCGCATCCCGTCGATCTCGACCGATCCGGCCCATGCGGGCGATGTGCGCCGGGCAGCCGAATGGCTGCGGGACGAACTGGCGGGCATCGGGTTCGACGCAACGGTTCGCGACACGCCGGGCCATCCGATGGTGATCGCGCGGTCGCAGCCGGGGGGGGCACGCCCGCTGCTGTTTTATGGCCATTACGATGTCCAGCCGGTCGATCCGCTGTCCCTGTGGGACCGCCCGCCCTTTGAGCCGGTGATCGAGGACACGCCGGCCGGCCGGGTGATCCGCGCGCGCGGCGCATCCGACGACAAGGGACAACTGATGACCTTTGTCGAGGCGTTCCGGGCCTGGCGCGACATCCATGGCGAACTGCCCCCGGACCTGATCCTGCTGCTGGAGGGCGAGGAGGAATCCGGTTCGCCGTCGCTGCAACCGTTCCTGCGCGAGAATGCAGCCGAGTTGCGCGCCTCGCTGGCGATGATCTGCGACACCGAACTGTTTGCCAATGCGCGCCCGGCCATCGTCACCCAGTTGCGCGGCCTGGTGGGCGAGGAGGTGATCATCCGCGCCGCCGACCGCGACCTGCATTCGGGCATGTTCGGCGGGCTTGCCGCCAACCCGATCACGGTTCTGGCCCAGGCACTGGCCGCCCTGAAGGACGATGCGGGGCGCGTGACCTTGCCCGGATTCTATGACGGGGTGGACGAACCCCCGGCAGACCTGCGCCGCGACTGGGAATCGCTGGGCTTCGAGGCGGCCGAGGTTCTGGGACGTGTCGGCCTGTCGCACCCTGTCGGCGAACGGGGCCGGATGCCGCTGGAAATGGTCTGGAACCGCCCCACGGCCGAGATCAACGGCATCAGCGGGGGATATACGGGCGATGGCTTCAAGACCGTGCTGCCCGCCGAGGCACGGGCCAAGGTCAGCTTCCGTCTGACCGGCCGGCAGGAACCCGACAGCATCCGGGCGGCATTCCGCGACCATGTGCGGGGCTTTCTGCCCCCCGACTGCACGGTCGAGTTCCACGAGCACGGCGGCAGCCCGGCCAGCGTCATGGACACGTCCGATCCGGCATTCGCAGCGGTGCGTAAGGCACTCGGCGACGAATGGGGACAGGAGGCAGCGTTTATCGGAAGCGGCGGTTCGATCCCCATCGCGGGGGATTTCAAGACGATCCTGGGAATGGATTCGGTTCTGGTGGGATTTGCCCGCGACGACGACCGTATCCATTCGCCGAACGAAAAATACGACGTGGACAGCTTTGCAAAGGGCGCGCGGTCCTGGGCCCGCATTCTGGCCGCCTTGCGATGAACGAAAAAGGGCGGGGACAGTCCCCGCCCCGTCATGGGTCTGCTGTGGCCGTCATGCCTGCGGTTTGCAATAGCTCTGGCTGCTGGTCCAGGCGGCGATGTCCGCGCGCTTCGAGGAGTTGCGCAAGGGCGCCCAGTCGCGCGCCACGCCACGCCATCCCTTGCCGTCATGGGCCACGGCATTGTCGCGGCCGACCTGGCGGGACATGATGCGGACCGCACAGGACATGTTGTCGGCGCCGTTCTTGATATCGCCCGAACAGTCGTAGTTCCGCCAGGTTGCGGGGGCGATCTGCATCAGCCCCAGCCACCGGCCGCCGCCGCCGCTGGCCCTGGGGTTATAGGTGCTTTCATGCTTGGCCACCGCCGACAGGAGCCCTGCCCAGAAGGCCTTGCGGCCGGCTTGGTTCAGTTCGGCATAATTGGGGCAGAACGCGTCGATATCGCCCGGCACCCGCGACAGGATCGTGACCCCTTCGCGATCCAGAGCCGTCAGCGTCGCCTGTGTCCACTGGTCCGACCCGGCAGCCTGCCCCCAGCGCATCGGCGGCTGGCTTGCCAGTTGCATCTGCTGCGCCTCGACCTGGGTCTTGCTTTCGGATTGCGGGGTGGTGGTGGATTGGCACGCCGAGAGAAATGCCATGGCGGCAAGGGGCACAAGCGCAGAGCGCATCCGATCCTCGTGGGATTATTTCGTCGTCCTTCCATATCCCGGATGGCAATCGGCGCAAGCCAGCGCGGGAACCATCGGCGGCAAGACGCCAAAACGCCTTCCCGCTGTGATCGGAAATCCGCCGAAGAATGCGAAATCCTTCAGGATTTAACGACTTGAGCAGAATCTTGAGGCAGCCGGCCGATTCGCTGATGCGCTGTCGGAGGCCATTGCGCCTGCCGCCTCGTGACATCATCCCCCGGCTGCCCTAAAAGATCGGCATTTCCCCTATCTGCCCGAGGTTCCCGATGCTTGACCACCTGTCCTTTACCGATCCCCAGCCCAAGACAATCGCCGGGGCCAGGGGGGACTGGGAACTGGTCATCGGGCTGGAGGTCCATGCCCAGGTCGCCTCGAACGCCAAGCTGTTTTCGGGCGCATCGACCGCCTTCGGGGCGGAACCCAACAGTCACGTGGCCTTTGTCGATGCGGGAATGCCGGGAATGCTGCCGGTCATCAACGAATTCTGCGTGGCCCAGGCGGTACGCACCGGCCTTGGCCTGAGGGCCGTGATCAACCTGCGGTCGGCCTTCGACCGCAAGAACTATTTTTATCCCGACCTGCCGCAGGGCTATCAGATCAGCCAGCTTTACCACCCCATCGTGGGCGAGGGAGAGGTGATCGTGGACATGGCCCCCGGCATCGCCCGCCGCGTGCGCATCGAGCGCATCCATCTGGAACAGGATGCCGGCAAGTCGATCCATGACATGGACCCGACCATGTCCTTCGTGGACCTGAACCGCACCGGCGTCGCCCTGATGGAAATCGTTTCCCGTCCCGACATCCGCGGCCCCGAGGAGGCCGCCGCCTATGTCGCCAAGCTGCGCCAGATCATGCGGTATCTGGGCACCTGCGACGGCAACATGCAGAACGGCAACCTGCGCGCCGACGTGAACGTCTCGGTCTGCCCGCCCGGCGCCTATGAACGGTATCAGGCAACCGGCGATTTCAGCTACCTGGGCACGCGCTGCGAGATCAAGAACATGAACTCGCTGCGGTTCATCCAGCAGGCGATCGACTTTGAGGCCCGCCGCCAGATCGCCATCATCGAGGATGGCGGCAGCGTCGTGCAGGAAACCCGCCTTTACGATCCCGACAAGGGGGAAACCCGGTCGATGCGGTCCAAGGAGGAAGCGCATGATTATCGCTATTTCCCCGACCCCGACCTTTTGCCCCTGGACATCGAGCAGGCCTGGGTGGACGACATCGCGGCGTCCATGCCCGAACTGCCGGACGAAAAGAAGGCCCGCTTCGTGCGTGACCTGGGCCTGTCGGAATATGACGCGGGCGTTCTGACCGCCGAAGTCGAGAATGCCGATTACTTCGAGGCGGTCGCCAGGGGCCGGGACGGCAAGCAGGCCGCGAACTGGGTCATCAATGAACTGTTCGGGCGGCTGAACAAGGAAGGGCTGAGCGTCGAGACCTCGCCCGTCTCGGCGGCGCAACTGGGTGGCGTAATCGACCTGATCGCCAATGGCGACATCTCGGGCAAGATCGCCAAGGATCTGTTCGAGATCCTGTGGACCGAGGGCGGCGATCCCGCGCGGATCGTGGAGTCGCGCGGGATGCGGCAGGTCACGGATCTGGGCGCCATCGAAAAGGCCGTGGACGAGATCATCGCGGCCAATCCCGCGCAGGTCGAAAAGGCCCGCGCCAATCCCAAGCTGGCGGGATGGTTCGTGGGACAGGTGCTGAAGGCCACCGGCGGCAAGGCCAACCCGGCGGCGGTCCAGGAACTGGTGGCGCGGAAACTGGGCTGACCGACCCTTGACCGTCCAGAGCGGCTCGGGTTCCCCTTTGCCTGTCGGAAAAGGCGGATGCCCTCCGTGCCTGCGTCGGTGATCGACGCCTGGCACCATGGCGGCAAGGGCTCCACAAGGGCTGTGGATCATGCCTGTCCTGGCTCTCGCAGACGGCACCCGGATCTTCGCGCCGCGGCCCGTGTTCGAGGGATTTATCGGGGGGCGCACCCGATGCCGGATGGGTCCCGGCCCGCATGGCACCCGGGATGGCAGCGATCTGGCATTGCCGGCAGGGGTTTCATGCGGATCGGGTCTGGCCCTCGGGTTGATCGCCGCTTCGGGTCAGCCATCCATCCGTTTCCGCAACTCCTCTACCTGGTTGGCCAGCGACGCGACCTGGCGCGTCAGTTGCGCCATGGATTGGATGACGCTCTCGAACCGCGGATCGGGGCCCGGAGGGAACTCTCGGCCGGGGTCGAACACACCATCGGCTTCGATCTTCTCGAGCTTTAGTTCCTTGATCTCGATCTTCTCCCGCTTCTCGGGTTTTTCGATTTTTTCGATCTTCTCGTGTTTTTCGAGCTTCTCCAGCTTTTCGGGCTTTTCGGGTTTCTCGAATTTCTCGATCTTGACCTCTTTCAGGAAGTCCTTTGCTTCCTCGGGAAACGGCTTGTCGAAGAAGTCCTTGATCGGGGTCTTGCCCGCCTCGAAGGGGGATTTCTGTCCAAGATGCCCCAGGATCGCCGCAAGATCCCGGACCCGCAGCTCTGTGACGGGCATGTCCAGATCCAGTTTCACCTCGGGTCGGTCAGCCGAACCGATGAACGCTTCCTTTCTGTCGTCATTATTGTCTTCGCTCATGATCGCCTCCTTCAGGCGGGTCCGGGTGCGGCATGCTCGCGCCGACCCGAAGATGGTGCGGGTGTTTGACACGGGCGGGGTTGAACAGCCCCGCCCGTGTGAAGAAGTTCGGCAATGGCCAGCGAGATCGGTTGTCCGGTATGCCGCTCGTAGTAGATGAAGCCGGGGCAGGGATTGACCTCGAAGCAGTACCACTGCCCGTCCGGCGTTTCCTTGAGATCGATGCCGACATGCAGAAGCCCAAGATCGCGACCAATGCGCCGGCAGGCTTCGGCAATCGTCGGGGGCAGGTCAGCGGGTTCCATGTCCACTGCCATGCCGTCGCGGCCGGCATAGCGATAGTCGATTGCCTCTGACCTGATCCGGGTCGCAAAAAGCCGGTCGCCAACGGTGTGAACCCGAACATTGTCGCCCGGGACAAAGGCTTGGAACTGCGCGGGTCCGTTCCGAAGCAGGGTCAGACGCGCCATCTGGTCGTCGCCCATGGGCCGGACCACGGAACGGATGCCGCTTGTCGATTTATAGATGACCTTGCCATGCCGGGCGATGAATGCCCGCGCCGCCTGTGGATCGTTGGTGACAAGCGATGGGGGCACCAGCAGGCCGGCCTTGGCGATCAGCAGCAGTTGATAGGGCTTGCTGTTGTTCGACATGCCGCCGCCCAGGCGGTTGATGACCGCACAGGGCAGGTCGTCGAGCACGAACATGAGGGCGGTATCGGCCTCGAGCTGGAGTTCCCGGACCTGGGCCTCTGGCAGATCGGGTGGGGCGATCCGTCCCTCCTGCCCCAGGAAGCGGATGTAAGCTCCGCTGATGCCCTGCATATCTAAGCGCCAGTCGGGGCCTGAGAAATATCCCGACAGGGCACCATGGTTCCACTGCGCGCTCATGCCATAGCCAAAGGGATATCTCCCAAGGTCAAGGTGACAATAGGGATAGCCGCATGCGTCCAGCCTGGAACAGACGAGTTCCGTCACCTTGTCCGCGATACCGCCGGCGACAAGGATCATGACACCATCTCCTTGCGGCGCTCATGCGCCTGGCCGGCAAGCAGGTCGGTCAGCGCGTCGACAATGCGAATGCTTGCCGCACTGCTGAAATGTTCAAGCATCGGCACCGGGTCGACATGGACAACGGCCAGGCCCGTGCGCACCTCTGCCACGGCTATTTCCACAAATCCCAGGTTCGCGCATCTGGCAAACTGCACAAGCTTTTCCGACAGGGCAGACGCAGCCGGCAGGGGCTCTGCATCCCAGATCACGGTATTGCCGACAATGCAAAGCAGCGTGACGGTCGCATGGGGTTCGGCCAGGCAAACCGGGGCATATCGCTGAAGCGCGGCGACACCGGTCCAGTCATCCAAGCCGACAAGCCAATCCTCGTGACGGGCCAATGAACGACAGATCGCACCGGGCACCCCGGCCGCTTCGAGCTTTGCGCGGAACCGTTGAAGATCTGCGGCATTGCTGGTGATGAGGATATCCGGAACTCTGATGCCGCAGGCGTTCAGCAACGAACGCCAGTAAAGCAACGGCTTTCTGGGTCGGTACCAAAGTTCGGCGTTTGCGCCATTCACGACGGGACAATCGAGAGCCGCCAACCAGGCCAAGGCCGCCGCCTGGGTTTCGGCTTGCATATAGGCATGGTCGGCCGCATCCCAACCCGCGGGATCAATCGCGCCACTGGATCGCACCAAGACGCTTTCGACCTGCTCGACACGATCCTCGGCAAGGGCCAGCGTTGCCGTTGCGCGGCCTGTGGCGTCGATGTCCAGACTGAACCGGGCGGGTTCGGCGAAAGCCGCGTCCAGCCGGCATACGGACAGCCCGAGCGCCTCGAACCTGGCCGCTACGGCCGTGCAACAGGAATCGTTCGGGTATCCGAGAACCAAATGCATGACCGACATAGCCTTGCAACTGCAACGGAACCACTGGACGACCCAGCAGTCTCTGCATCCTGCGCAACCTTCCTGTCGACATGGCGGGCGGCAGCAATATCACGCCGCAGGAAAAGAATATCTGCGATATGCAAACACGCCAACCATTCAGGAAATACCATCCCACATCACAATGATTCGGTCAATAATCAAATTGCTTATCAATTATAAAATATCGTGCCTCACATAAATTAGATCATCTGGATTTATTTAGAGATTGCTTATTATAAAAATATTATCTCCCTGGTGAGTATCGCGATCCTGACCTTGATGTCAGACCTTCCATAGCCATCCGCCCGCATCCGGCAGGCAAGCCAGGCCACAAGACGGGCCTATGGCGCCCGGTGCCGGGTGCCACACCCACAGACATGCGGAAATGCTGCATGAAGCAAACGGGGAACCAATGCCGTTCAAGGGCCGGTTGTCTCAAGGGAAAACATGCTGCTATGGTTGCCCTGCCTGGTGGAACAGCCCTCAGTCAACAGCCCGGAGACCGACATGGAACTTATCGCAAAGGCAACCGCGGCGGTGGGCGGCGCCGTCGCGCTTTTGCGTCGGGTCGGAACACCTGCGCATCAGGCCCTCGGGCCCAGCCCGCAGATCCCGGATGCAAAAGCCCAGGGGATCATGACCTTGAAGATGCCCGTTGCCAAGGGCTGGACAACCGGGCACCTCCCCACCTGTGCGCCTGGCCTGAGGGTGAATGCCTTTGCATCCGGTCTCGACCACCCCCGCTGGATCGAGGTTCTGCCGAATGGCGACGTCCTGGTGGCGGAATCGAAGGAACGGCCTGCCCCGCCCAGGTCGCTGATGGATCATGCGGCCCAGGCGACGATGCGCCGGGCCAAGGCGATCGGGGACAGCGCGAACCGCGTGATCCTGCTGCGGGATGCCAATGGCGACGGAACCGCCGAAACGCGCAAGGTCTTTGTCGAAAACCAGAACCAGCCCTTCGGCATGGCGCTGATCGGAGACAGGTTCTACCTGGGCAACACCGACGGCATCGTGGTCTTTGACTATGCCGCTGATGCGACCTCCCTGGCAGGAACGGGCAAAAAGCTGGTCAGCTTCAAGCCGCATGGACACTGGACGCGCAGCCTGATCGCCTCTCCGGATGGCAGCAAGCTCTATGCCGGTGTCGGGTCGCTGACGAACATCGCCGATCGGGGGATGGAACCCGAACAGGGACGTGCCGCAATCTGGGAACTGGATATCGCGACAGGAACCGCCCGCATCTTTGCCTCGGGGCTGCGCAATGCCGTCGGCATGGCGTGGGAGCCCAGGACCGGGACATTGTGGACCGTGGTCAACGAGCGGGACGGCCTGGGGGACGAGACGCCCCCGGATTACCTGACCTCGGTGAAAGAGGGCGGGTTCTATGGCTGGCCCTATTCGTACTGGGGAGGCATCGTCGATCAGCGGGTTCCGCAGGACGCCGCCCTGGTCGCCCGCGCGATCACCCCGGATTATGCATTGGGCGGGCATACCGCATCGCTTGGGCTTTGCTGGATGCCTGCCGGAACCTTGCCGGGCTTTGGCGACGGCATGGTGATCGGCCAGCACGGATCGTGGAACCGCGCCAAGCTGAGCGGTTACAAGCTGATTTTCGTACCCTTCTCGAATGGTGTGCCCGACGGCTCTCCGCGTGACATCCTGACGGGCTTTCTGTCCGCGGACGAACGGATCGCCTATGGCCGCCCCGTCGGCGTGGCGATCGGGCCAGACAAAAAATCCCTGCTGATGGCGGATGACGTGGGGGACGTGATCTGGCGCGTCACGGGTGCCTCGTGACAGCGCGGATCGAAGCCGGGGTCAGTGGCCTCAGACGGCCCCACGGAAATACAGTCTGCTGATATGTCTGGGCCTTTTGCGCCGGAAAAGCCACGCGACCTGCCTCGGGCAAGACCAGGAATGAACCGGCATCGTTGACCTGAGGGGACATCTTGGTCCGAATGCCGCCGCCGCTCGGCAAGGCCGGGGGGTATCAATCGCCTCTAGGACGCGCGCGCCGCGGACACGGCGCCCTGGCTGGAAATCCCCGCGTCAGGCCTTTCCCTTGGGGCCCCCATACGTTAAAGCCACGCGACCGCCAGAATTAGGGAGTCCCTCTCAGATGGGCTACAGAGTCGTCGTCGCCGGCGCCACCGGGAATGTGGGCCGCGAAATGCTGAACATCCTGGACGAACGCATGTTCCCGGTGGACGAGATTGCCGTGCTGGCCTCGCGCCGGTCGCAGGGCACCGAGGTCAGCTTTGGCGACAGGACTCTCAAGATCAGGGACATCGAGCAGTTCGACTTTGCCGGCTGGGACATCGCGCTGTTTGCCATCGGGTCCGAGGCGACCAAGGTCCATGCCCCCCGCGCCGCCGCGGCGGGCTGCGTGGTGATCGACAACTCCTCGCTCTATCGCTACGATCCCGAGATCCCGCTGATCGTGCCCGAGGTGAACCCCGAGGCGATCCACGGCTACAAGAACAAGAACATCATCGCCAATCCCAACTGTTCGACCGCGCAGATGGTGGTGGCGTTGAAACCGCTGCATGACCGTGCGCGGATCAAGCGGGTGGTGGTCAGCACCTATCAGTCCGTGTCCGGCGCCGGAAAAGAAGGCATGGACGAATTGTGGGACCAGACCAAGGGCATGTATGTGCCGGGCCAAGAGGTCGCCGCCAAGAAGTTCCAGAAGCAGATCGCCTTCAACGTGATCCCGCAGATCGACGTTTTCCTGGACAGCGGCGACACCAAGGAAGAATGGAAGATGACGGCCGAGACCAAGAAGATCCTCGACCCGTCCATCAAGGTCACCGCGACCTGCGTGCGGGTGCCGGTCTTTGTCGGCCATTCCGAAGCCATCAACATCGAGTTCGAGGATTTCCTGGACGAAGACGAGGCCCGCGACATCCTGCGCGAGGCGCCGGGCATCCTGGTCGTGGACAAGCGCGAACCCGGCGGATACACCACCCCGGTCGAATGCGTGGGCGATTTCGCGACCTTTGTCAGCCGCATCCGCCAGGACGTGACGGTCGAGAACGGCCTGAACCTGTGGTGCGTCAGCGACAACCTGCGCAAGGGCGCGGCGCTGAACGCCGTGCAGATCGCCGAACTGCTGGGCAACCGTGTCCTGAAAAAGGGCTGAAGCCGTGTTCGACTGGATCACGGCCTTTCTGGACAGCGGCGGGGTCTGGGCCATCGCGGCCCTGATGTTTCTGGAAAACGTCTTTCCGCCGATCCCGTCCGAACTGATCATGCCGCTTGCGGGCTTCAACGCGGCCCGCGGCGGCACCCCCCTGTGGCTGGCCGTTCTGGCGGGGGGGCTGGGGTCAGTGGCGGGCGCGTATTTCTGGTATCTGGCGGGCCGCGCCTTCGGGGCACACCGGCTGCGCCGCCTGATTGCCCGCCACGGTCGCTGGCTGACCCTGACCCTGTCCGAATTCGAGGCGGCAGAGCGGTGGTTCCATCGCCATGGCCGCGCCGTGATCTTTTTCGGCCGCTTCATTCCCACCGTGCGCACCCTGATCTCGATCCCCGCCGGGATCGAGCGGATGCCGCAGGGGCCGTTTCTGCTGTTTACCGCGCTTGGCAGCTTTATCTGGTCGGGCGGGCTGGCCTTGGCAGGCTATCTGCTGGAGGACCAGTACGAACGGGTCGAACACTGGATCGACCCGCTGTCCACGGCGGTCGTGATCGGTATCGTCGCGCTGTATGTCTGGCGTGTGATCCGCTGGAAACCCGACGCCTGACGGCAGGGATCAGACCGCCATCCACGCCTTTCCCCCATCCGCCGCCTGCATCAGCGTGCCCTGGCCGATGTCATGGACCAGACCGTGCAGCGACATCTGCCCGGTCTCGACCGCCGTGCGCACAAAGGGAAAGGTCATCAGATTTTCGATCGACATCAGCACCGCTTCGCGTTCGAGGGCGGGGATCTGCTGATCCTCGGGCAGATCCTTCACCCGGTCATAGCCGGGGCGCAGGATGTCCATCCAGCGTCCGACGAAGCTGGTCTTTTCCTCCAGTTCGGGGGCGCGGCCCGAACACATGGCATGGCATCCGGCCACGCCCCCGCAGTGGGTGTGGCCCATCACGATCAGATGCGCGACCTTCAGCGCCTGCACGGCGTATTCGACCGCAGCCGAGGTGCCGTGCTGCAACCCGTCGGGCGCATAAGGCGGCACGAGATTGGCGATATTGCGATGGATGAAGAATTCGCCCGAATCCGCGCCAAAGATGCTGGTGACATGGACACGCGAATCGCAGCATGAAATCACCATGCCGCGCGGACGCTGCCCGTCCGTGGCCAGTCGGCTGTACCAGGCGCTGTTCTCGGCATAGGCCGTGGCTTTCCAGCCGTGATAGCGCGTTACCAGATATTGCGGCAGGGGGCGGAGGGTCTGCATGTCTGTCCTCGTGGTTGCCGGCGTCCTGATAGGGCATGTTCGGATAAAATTCGACATGTTTCTTTGGTTCCCATCAAGCCTTTCTTCATTGCACCCAGGCATGGTGCGGGAACTGAAAGATGCAAGGCGATCAAGGGTGGCAGATGGCACAGATCACGGCACTGGCCGTTTCCGAACCGGTTCGGGTGGATTCGCGTCGCGTGGGCGACATCGTGACCGAACTGGGTGAAACGGCGGCGCAAAACGTCATCGGGCTGGCGCTCGAACAACTGGCGGGGGCGCTGACGGCCACCGACCGGGCCGTGCGCGCCGTTGATCTGCCCGAGGCCGCGCGGCAATGCGACCTTCTGGCGCGGCTGGCCTGGCAGATCGGGCTTTTGTCGCTTGCGGGCGTGGCGATGGATCTGGGCAGTTGCGCGGAAGCCGACGACCCGACCGCCCTTTGCGCGGTCCATTCCCGCCTGATGCGGGTGGGCAACCGGTCCCTGACCGCGATCTGGGATCGCAGCGGCATCACCTGACCTTGCGGCCGGGACCGCAGGCTGTAGGCTGGCGCCCGCACAGACAAGGACGCGCCGATGACCCCCGACTTTGCCGCCGATTCCGCCGATGCCCTGCCTTTGTGGGCCGCGTGGAAGGGGGATCCGCTGCCCGAGGCCGCCGGTCCCTGGCCGGTCGCCAGCGGCTTTTCCGCCAAGCCGGGCGAGATCTGCCTTTTGCCCGATGGGGCGGGCGGATTGGCCGGGGCCATCCTGGGCTTGGGCGACCGGTCCATGGCGAACCGTCAGCGCTTTCTGCTGGCCCATGCCACGGCCCTGCCGCAGGGCACCTGGCGCCCGATCCTGCCCGAAGGAATGGACCCCGACGAAGCCGCGCTGGCGCTGCTGCTGGGGCAGTATCGCTTCACCCGCTACAAGGGCGCGGCCTATGCCGGGGCGCGGTTCACCTGCCCCGAGGGTGCCGACGCGACGCTGGTCCGCGCGCAGGCGGCGGGGGAATTCCTGACCCGCGACCTGATCAACACCCCCGCCAACGACATGGGACCGGACGGTCTGGAAGCCGCCGCCCGTGCCTTGGCAGATGAGGTGGGCGCTGCCTTTACCGTGACAACCGGCACGGAACTGCTGGACGCCAATCTGCCGATGATCCATGCGGTCGGACGCGCAGCCGAACAGGCACCGCGCCTGATCGACATGCGTCTGGGCGATACCGGCCCGCGTCTGACGGTGGTGGGCAAGGGCGTCTGCTTCGATACCGGCGGACTGGATCTCAAGCCCTCGGCCTCGATGCTGCTGATGAAAAAGGACATGGGCGGGGCGGCCACCGCGCTTGGCCTGCTGCGGATGCTGGCCATGACGGGGGCTGCGGACCGGATGCGGGTCCGGGTGCTGCTGCCGGTGGCGGAAAACAGCGTATCCGCCGCGTCCTTCCGGCCCGGCGACGTTCTGACCAGCCGCAAGGGCCTGACGGTCGAGGTGAACAACACCGATGCCGAGGGCCGCCTGATCCTGGCCGATGCGCTGGCCCTGGGGGCCGAGGAATCGCCGGACCTGATGATCTCGCTGGCGACATTGACGGGGGCCGCGCGGGTGGCGCTTGGCCCCGACCTGCCGCCCTTCTATTGCGACGACGATGCCGCGGCCGATGCGCTGTTCCGCGCTGCCGCGGCCGCGCGCGATCCCCTGTGGCGGATGCCCTTCTGGGCCGGCTACGAAGCGCAGATCGAACCCGCCATCGCCGACCTGGACAACGCGCCGTCCGGCGGGATGGCCGGGTCGATCACCGCCGCCCTGTTCCTGCGCCGCTTTGCCCAGGGGGCCGGGCGCTATATCCACCTGGACATTTACGGCTGGCAGCCGGTTCTGGCGCCCGGCCGGCCCAAGGGCGGCGTGGGCCAGGGCGCGCGGGCCATCATGGCGGCCTTGCCGCATATCCTGCCATGACGCTGGACCGCCGCCTGACCCCGGCCACCGACCGCGTGGCCCTGGAATCCTTGTCCCATGTGATCGAACGCCCCGCCTATACACCAGGGCATCCCGCCCGGCTGTCGGTGCCCTTGGCCGATCTGGTGGGCGCGCCGGACGGTCGGCGCGACCGGCAGGTGAATTTCGGCGCCGATGTCACGGTGATCGAGACGCGCGGAGACCGGAGCTTCGTGCAAACCGCTCTGGACGGCTATTGCGGCTGGCTGCCCGCCGCCGCCCTGACCACCGTCCTGCCGCCCGTCACCCACCGGGTTGCCGCCCCCGCCACCCATGTCTATCCCGCCCCCGACATGAAGCAGCCCGAACAGACCAGCCTGTCCCTGGGCGCCCGCCTGTCGGTCACAGGGGTCGAGGGGCGATTCGCCCGGCTGGCCACGGGGGGCTTTGTTCCCGTCCAGCACATCGGCGACCGGCCGGCGGCCGACCCGGTGACGGTGGCGGAAAGCCTGCTGGGCACGCCCTATCTGTGGGGCGGCAACAGCCGCTGGGGCATCGACTGTTCGGGACTTGTGCAGGCGGCGCTGACGGCTTGCGGGGTCCCCTGCCCCGGCGACAGCGACCTGCAACGCGCGGCCTTCCCTGCGGTTGACACCATCCGGCGCGGCGACCTGTTGTTCTGGCCCGGCCATGTGGCGCTGGCGATGTCGCCCGACCGGATGATCCACGCGACGGCCTTCGCCATGGCGGTGATCGTCGAAGCCATTCCGGACGCCATGGCCCGGATCGACGCGGCGGGCGACGGCCCGTTCCTGGGCATCCGCCGCCCGCCTCTGGCGCAGCCAGCAGCCTTGGCCTAGACCCCCGCCAAAGGAGTCCACGGCCATGTTCACCGTTTCGCTGATCGCATCGCCCCTGCGCGCCAACCTGACCGAGGCCGTGGCCCAAGACCTTGCCCGTCGCTGGGACGGCGGGCCGCTGCGCTGGCTGAACCCAGCCGTCGCCGCCGAATTCGATGTCGTGGCGCGCCCGGCGGATTTCGACGCGGCCCGGACCGACCTGAACGATCAGACCCTGGATCTGGCGATCCAGCCGACCGACGGGCGCCGCAAGAAAATCCTGCTGGCCGACATGGATTCCACCATGATCGGCCAGGAATGCATCGACGAACTGGCCCATGTCGCGGGCGTCGGCCCCCGCGTGGCCGCCATCACCGCCCGCGCCATGAACGGAGAGTTGGACTTCAACGGTGCCCTGACGGAACGGGTGTCGCTGCTGACGGGGCTGCGCGACAGCGTGATCGCGGAGGTTCTGGCCTCGCGCATCACCATGGCCCCGGGCGGGGCCGAACTGGTGGCGACGATGCGCGCCCATGGCGGCTATGCGGCCCTAGTGTCGGGCGGCTTTACCGCATTCACCGAATCCGTCGCCGACCGGCTGGGGTTCGACGAACACCGCGCCAACACCCTGCTGGCCCAAGGGGGTTTGCTGACCGGCCGGGTCGCCCTGCCGATCCTGGGCCGCGAGGCCAAGGTCGAGGCGCTGGTCCAGATCGCCCACGCGCGCGGCCTGACCCCGGCGGACGTGATCGCGGTGGGCGACGGTGCCAACGACCTGGACATGATCCAGCTTGCGGGAACCGGCGTCGCGCTGCACGCCAAGCCCAGCGTCGCGGCGCAGGCCCCGGTCCGCATCGACCATGGCGACCTGACCGCGCTTTTGTACCTGCAAGGCTATTCCGTCCGCGATTTCGTCACGGGCTGATCGCCAGCACCGTGTCCGCCGCCGGGCGCTCCACGCTGGCCGCAGCGCCGGTGCCCGCCCAGAAGGCGCCGTATCCGGCATGGCCCCGCGCCATCGCCGCGGCGTGCAGCGCCTTGCCCAGATCATAGGCCACCGGATAATCCGCCGCCTCTGCGTCGTCGATGACGGTGAAGTCGTTCACCAGGCAGCGCGCCGCACGGCCCGAAATGGCGCGGGTCATGACCGTGCGCCCGCCCGACAGGGCCGCGCGATGGGCCGGGGGCGTCGCGGCATCGGGCGCGCGCAGAAAAGCGGTGCCGCATTGCACGGCCGCGGCGCCCGCATCCCTCGCGGCCCGGGCCGCGGCCCGGTCCATGATCGCCCCCGCCGCCACGATCGGCAGGCCCAACGGCAACAGGAGGCGGGTCAACTGCAAATGATCCAGCCGCGCATCCGGGCCGTCAGGATCGAAGATGCCGCGGTGGCCGCCTGCCTCATACCCCTGGGCCACGATCGCGTCGAAGCCGGCATCCTTGATGGCCTGCCCCTCGGCCAGCGATGTCGCGGTGGCCCACAGCCTGCACCCCGCCCCCTTCAATGCCGCGATCTGGTCCGGGCCGGGCAGACCGAAGTGGCAGCCAACGATCGCGGGCCGTTCCGCCAGCAGCACCGACAGCATGGCGTCGTTGCCGCGAAAGCCGGGATAGATTTCGGACAGCCTGTCGGGCGGTTCGGCCCCGAAACGTCCGAATTCAGGGCGCAGGCGGTCGATCCAGGCGGCCTCGCGTGCCCCGTCGCGCCGGGCAGGCGCATGACAGAACAGGTTGACCCCGAATGGCTGGTCCGTCCCCTGCCGCACTGCCCCGATCGCCTTGGCCGCGTTCCGGGCGTCCAGAGCACCCAGCGCCACAAATCCCAGTCCGCCCGCCTTGCAGACCGCCATCGCCAGTTCGGGCGTCGATGTGCCTGCCATGGGCGCCTGCACCACGCGGTGTTTCAATCGGTCGAACATGTCCCCTCCTGCTTCATTGTCTTGGTGCAAATATCCCACGGGAGTCCGGGGGTCTGAAACCCCCGGTCTGGCCGACCTTTACAAAACCCGGCCGAAATCACATTGCCCCTCCATGATCGAGCTGTCCCTTGAGCTGTTCCTGCTTCTCGCCGCCGCCGGTTTCGCGGCGGGCTTCATCGATTCGATCGCCGGGGGGGGTGGACTGATCACCCTGCCCGCGCTGATGCTGGCGGGCATCCCGCCCGCGCAGGCCCTGGCCACGAACAAGGTCCAGGGGGTCTTTGGCGCGGCGACGGCGGCGATCAGCTATGCATCCCGCGGCCTGGTCGATCTGCGCAGCCAGTGGAAACCGGCGCTGATCGCAGGCATCGCCGGGGCGGTCGGCGCGGCGCTTGTCAGCTATCTGCCGACCGACCAGTTGCGGCTGGTGCTGCCGGTGATCCTGATCGCCATCGCCGCTTTCTTTGCCTTCAAGCCGGGGCTGGACGATCTGGACCGGGTGCAGCGCGTGGCGCCTGCCGCCTTTGCCCTGACTGCCGTGCCGCTGATCGGGTTCTATGACGGGTTCCTGGGGCCCGGGGCCGGGTCGTTCTATATGATCGCCTTTGTCACGCTGGCCGGATACGGGGTGCTGAAGGCCACCGCGCATACCAAGCTGCTGAACTTTGCCTCGAACCTGGGGGCGCTGCTGGCCTTTGTCGTGGTGGGCCAACCCCTGTGGCTGCTGGGCATCGTCATGGGGGCCGCGCAGATCGGGGGGGCCATGCTGGGCGCGCGGCTGGCCAGCCGGATCGGCGCGCGGCTGATCAAGCCCTTGCTGGTCGCGACCTCGGCTGCGCTGGCGCTGCGGCTGATCTGGCAGATGGTCTAGGACGGAAAGCCGGGGGCGGTCCGCATCTCGCCGGTGACAAGGCCGCGCCAGTTTCGGATCGGCCCGGTCAGGAAGTGCGCCACGGCCGGATCGCCCTTGTCCAGCGCGCCCACATGCACCAGCAGCGCCGTGATCGCCGCCTCGGCCGCGCGCATGGCGCCGTCCGTCACCTTCAGCGCCAAGCCCAGGCCCTGATCGGGCAGGATCGCCACGAACACCGCCTCGGCCCCGGTCTTGGCGGCGACCCGGCCGCCCATGGCGCGCATCAGGATCGTGCAGGCCCGCCCCTCGCCCGCCACCAGGTCGGGATGAGCGCGCATCGCATCCACCAGTCGCCGCATGGCCTGGCCACGCAGGTCGCCGCCCGGATCGGCGAACCGCGCCATGGCCCGGCCCAGTCCCGCCAGCGAACAGGACCAGTTCGGGGCCGAGCAGCCGTCGATGCCGAAACCGGGGCTGACCTCGGCGGTGACCTCCTCGAAGGCGGCCTTGACGGCCTTCTGGACGGGATGGCCGGGATCGACGTAATCGGACCCGCCGCCCAGATGCCGGTTCAGCGTCAGAAAGCCCGCGTGCTTGCCCGAGCAGTTGTTGTGCAGCGGGCCGGGCCTGTCGTCGGAACAGGTCAGCCGGCGGTTCTCATCGGCGTCGTGGGGCATGTGGCAGCCGCACAGCAGATGGGATTCGTCCAGGCCCAGCCCCGCCACCCAGCCGCCCACGGCATCCACATGCAGCCGCGCGCCGCTGTGGCTGGCGCAGGCCAGGGCCAGATGCCGCTCGGTCAGCCCCGCCGCGTCGGCGGCCCCGCTTTCGATCAGGGGCAGGGCCTGGATCATCTTGCACGACGATCGCGGAAAGACGATCCGCCCGGGCTGCCCCCAGGCCTCGACCACGCCTTTGGTGTCGCAGATCACGGCATTCCCGCAGTGCAGGCTTTCGCGCTGCCCGCCGCGCCACAGTTCGATCAGGTCTGCCGGCCGCATTGTCCGTTCCCCTCCTGACAAATGCGCGATTTCCTGCCTTGCGCTCTTTTGCGCAGGGTGATTTTGGCTATCCTGACCGCAGATGGTTGAAAAGACCACAGCGATCGGGAAGAACGCCCCTGAAGCGGCGAAACCTATGGCAGGAGGCCAGAGCATGACCAACACCACGCTGCGCGGCATGACCGCCGCCCTGGCCCTGACGGTAGGGCTGTCGGCGGCATCGGCGCAGGAATCGACCAATGTCGTCGCGACCGAAGGGGACTGGACGGTCTTCGCGGCGGACAACCCCCAGGAGTGCTGGGCCGTATCGCCGCCGCGCGCCACGCAGAATACCGATGCCAACGGCGCCCCGCGCGAGGTGACGCGCGGCGACATCCGCCTGTACGTGGCCTATCGCCCCGGCCAAGGGGGCGAGGTGTCGTTCAGCGGCGGCTATCCCTTTGCCCCCGACAGCACGGTCGAGGTGGATATCGGCGGCACCAAGTTCAACCTGTTCACCGAGGGCGAGAGCGCCTGGACCGGCAGCGCGGCCGACGACGAACGGCTGATCGCCGCCCTGCGCGGGGGGTCGAATGCGGTTGTCACCGGCCGGTCGTCGCGCGGCACCGTGACCAAGGACACCTTCAGCCTGGCAGGCATCACGGCGGCCACGAACACCGCGCGGGAACGCTGCCAGTAATGCCATACGGGCCCCCGCCCCCGCACCCCCGTGATATATGAACCGGAATGACGGGCGAGGCCGGTTGATTTTCGGCCCCGTTTGGCTTATCTGCGGGTCTTCCCCAATGCCGGTTGACCCATGAACGCGCCCATCACGCAGGATGTCCTGACCCTTCCCCGCAAGTTGCCCGACAGCGGGCGGGTGAACATCATCGGGCTGACGCGCGACCAGTTGCGCCAGGCGCTGATCGACGCGGGCACGCCGGAAAAGCAGGCCAGGATGCGGGTGGGCCAAGTCTGGCAATGGGTCTATCACTGGGGCGTGCGCGATTTCGCGCAAATGTCGAACCTGGCCAAGGACTATCGCGCCCTGCTGGCCGAGCGGTTCGAGATTTCCCTGCCCGAGATCGTGACCCACCAGATCAGCGCCGATGGCACGCGCAAGTATCTGGTCCGCATCGCCGGGGGCCACGAGGTCGAAACGGTCTATATCCCCGAGGAAGGGCGCGGCACGCTCTGCGTCAGCAGCCAGGTCGGCTGCACGCTGACCTGTTCGTTCTGCCACACCGGCACGCAGAAGCTGGTGCGCAACCTGACCGCCGGGGAAATCGTCGGGCAACTGATGCTGGCGCGCGACGACCTGGGGGAATGGCCGCAGCCCGGCGCGCCCAAGGATGAAACCCGGCTGGTCAGCAACATCGTCCTGATGGGGATGGGCGAACCGCTGTACAACTTTGACGCCGTGCGCGATGCGATGCGCGTTTGCATGGACAACGAAGGGCTGTCGCTGTCGCGCCGCCGCATCACCCTGTCCACCAGCGGCGTGGTGCCCGAAATTGCCCGCACCGCGCGGGAGATCGGCTGCCAGTTGGCCGTCAGCTTCCACGCGACCACCGACGCGGTTCGCGATGTGCTGGTGCCGATCAACCGACGCTGGAACATCGCCGCGCTGCTGGACGCGCTGCGCGAGTATCCGCGCCTGTCGAACAGCGAACGCATCACCTTTGAATACGTGATGCTGGCCGGCGTGAACGACAGCGACGAGGATGCGCACCGGCTGGTGGACCTGATCCGGGGCATCCCGGCCAAGATCAACCTGATCCCCTTCAACGAATGGCCCGGCGCGCCCTATAGACGCTCCAGCAACAACCGCATCCACGCATTCGCCGACATCATCTATCACGCGGGCTATGCCAGCCCGATCCGAACCCCGCGCGGCGAGGACATCATGGCTGCCTGCGGGCAGTTGAAGTCGGCAACCGAGCGGGGGCGGAGATCGCGGGCGGAGGTTGTGGCTGACGTATCGCATCACACGTGACTTCGGGTGGAACGATGGATGCCGATGATCTGAGCAGTATCGGAAGCCTTGCAGTTGCCTTGGCTGCGCTTGTTGTTTCGCTTGTTTCCATGCGAAAGACCAATCAGTTTGGCGCCACGACCGACAGGCTGAACAGGCTTCTGATTGATCGCGAAACAGCGGCGGTTCATGAGGACAAGGCGGCAAGATTTATCGCCGAGATCATACCCAGGAATAGCCCCCAGTTTTCCATCCTCAGAATTTGCAATGCAGGAAAAGGTGTTGCTTGCAACGTGAGACTTACCGATCTGGGCGATCGACAGTCGACCTCTTTGATACCGGACACAATCTATCGCAACTTTCCAAAATCGTTGCTGCACCCTCAACAATCCGTTGATTTGGATTTCTTTGTAAAACTGAAGTTTGGTAGGAAAATTAAGATACGCATCGAGTGGGACGACGCGATCGACAAGGATCACGCTATGGAACTAGAGTTTTGATGGAAGAGGCCAATGTCTCATCTGCTGTTCCATGGTTGCGCTCTGATCGACTCTGCCGAGTCGACCATGCTGTTAAACCCGGTTGCAGGAGAACCATATGAACATCTTCCGCGCGGGCCAGACGCCCTCACGGCCCGGCCCGGCCGACTGGTTCACCGGGCAGGTTCGCATCGACGCGCTGTTCAACCGCGCCGCGCCCGACCGGGTGCAGGGGGCGCTTGTCACCTTTGAACCAGGCGCCCGCACCGCCTGGCATACCCATCCCTTGGGCCAGACGCTGATCGTGACCGCCGGGCTGGGCCGGGCACAGCGCCAGGGCGGCCCGGTCGAGGATATCCGGCCCGGCGATGTGGTCTGGTTCGCCCCCAACGAGCGCCACTGGCACGGCGCCTCTCCGCAGACGGCCATGAGCCATATCGCCATCCACGAGATGCAGGACGGCACGGCTGTCACCTGGATGGAGCATGTCAGCGACGCCGATTACGGCGCCTGATTTCCCGGCCGAATGCCGTGCCTGTCCCTTGGGCCGGGGCGGCCGGACAGCGTGCCCTTTCCCTGTCGCCAATGCCGGTCCGGCTTTCCACAAAACAACGGCCGCAGAACGGGCCCTTCCGCCGATCGCCTTTGTTCGGATTGATGTTCCACCCCTAATCGGTGTCCCGGCGGAACCTGTCCGGGCATATCGGGTTCTTCTGTCCCGGCGCCTGATGGGCCGCCCGGATGCCTGAGGGTCATGACGATGAGCGATTCAAAGAGCCGCAGAAATCCCAATCCTGCCCTTGGCATGGCCCCTGCGGGCCAGGGCGGCCTTTCCGGTCGTCATCCGGCCGGGGCATGGGACAGCGGGACGGATCGCGAAAAACCGGGATTGCCTGATGGCCATATTTGACCGAATGCCGGATGCCCCAAGGGCCAGAACCTCATTGCGCATCCTGATCGTCCGAAAGGGCAGCCTGTTTCCGACCCGGTTGGAACAGGAAATCAGGGCGGCCGGGGATGTGGTTGTCGGACCCTTTGCCGATATCGACGAGGCGATCAGCCAGGCGGCACAGGCCCAGGCCGCGATCCTGGACATCGGCACGGACGACGACCGGTGTTTTGCCATCGCGAATGCCCTGCGGTCCATGGGGATGCCCTTTGTCGTCCTGACGGACGACCTGCCGGCCCAGGGGGCGCAAACCCTGCATCAGCGGTTTCCGCAGCAGCGCACCTATCCCCGGCCAATCAGCGCTGGACCGATTCTGCACGACCTTCGCCAGCAGCAGCGCAGCATGGGACCGCATCGTGACGAGAGCATGGAACAGATCGTGCTTGACATGATCCGTCGGTCCGGTGGCATGATGCCCGACAAGGCCTCGGCCGACAGGCTGGTCGAGGCGGCCCTGCTGCGGGCGATTGCCGCGAAACGCAAGGGCGGTCTGCCGGGCGATCTGCGGCTGCAACTGATGGGCCTGCTGGACGAGGAATATCTGCGCCATGGCCGGACACACCTGAATTGATGCCCGTGATTCCCCTTGGCGACCGATCCTGCCGACCTGCCGCAGGCCTTCGGAATGCCTGTCGTCACGCCGATCCGGCAGGGCCGGACCAATCCACCTGTCTTGCCGCACCGGGGGCGGTGCGATGAGCGGCGGGCCGGTTTCCTTCGACTGCGTCGTCATCGGCGGCGGGCCGGCCGGCATGTCGGCCGCGATCTATCTGGCGCGGTTTCGGCGGCGGGTGGCGCTGATCGACAAGGGGCACAGCCGGGCGGCGCTGATTCCCCGGTCGCACAACCATCCGGGCTATCCCGACGGAATCCGGGGCGGCGACTTGCTGGACCGGATGCGCCAGCAGATGCAGCAGTTCGGGGTCACGGCGGTTCAGGGCCAGGCCACGGATGCCGAACGACGGCCCGATGGCCTGTTCGCGGTGCGGGTGGCGGGACAGACCCTTCTGGCCGACCATCTGATCCTGGCGACCGGGGTCCGCGACCGGTTGCCACCGGTGGACGATCCACTGCGCCACATCCGCGAAGGGCTGATCCGGCAATGTCCCGTCTGCGACGCCTATGAGCTGACGGACAAGCCCGTCGCGGTCATCGGCGCCGGGGCCTGCGCCGCCGGAGAGGCCCTGTTTCTAAGCCATTACACCGCCGAGGTGTCGATCCTGACCCTGGGTGAAAGCCCGGATCTGTCCGAAGACATCCTGGCCAAGCTGCAACGGGCCGGGGTGCGGATGGTCCGCGACCCTGTCCGGTCCTGGATTTTCGGACAGGCCGGCGGGGATCAGGCGAATGGGGACCGGGGGGTTGGGGTCTGTCTTGCTTCCGGGCAGCGGCTGGATTTCGCGGCGGTTTATTCGGGTCTGGGAAACGACCCCCGGAACGATCTGGCCCACCGCCTGGGCGTGACCCTTGCCGATGACGGGCGGATCGGCACCGGCGGTCACCAAGAGACATCCGTGTCCAAGGTGTTCGCCGCCGGCGATGTCGTCACGGGGTTGAACCAGATCGCCGTCGCCATGGCCCAAGGCGAGATCGCGGCAACCCATGTGCACAATCTGCTGCGGCTGCGCGAGGGGCGATGCGTCGCCGACAGCCTGTAAGCCGACCCCGGCCGCGACGCCCCGGAATGATCAGATCCAGGGCGCGTGCAGGGCAAGTTCGGTGCGGTTGCGGACCTCCAGCTTCTTGAACATGTTCGTCAGGTAATGCTTGACGGTCTTCTCGCTCAGGCTCAGGCGGCGGCCGATGTCCTTGTTGCAGCATCCTTGCCGGACCAGGGCATAGATCTCGGCCTCGCGCTTGCTCAGCATCCGCGCATCCTCGGGATGTCCGGCGGCGGCCTTCGGCGGCTCGGCGGCCGCGATCAGCCGGGCGGCCAGGTGGGGGGTGACATAGCAGCCGCCTTCGGCCACCGCCCGCAGGATGGCGCACAGTTCCGCGCCGCCGGTGCCCTTGAGGACATAGGCCGCCGCGCCCAGCCGCAGCGCCCCGATCACGTCGTCGGGGGCTTCCGACATCGACAGCACGACGATCCGGGTGCCGGTGGCCTGCCGCGCCAGATCGCAGATGACGCTCATCCCTCCGCCGGGAATGTTCAGGTCGAGGATCAGAAGATCGGGCCGGCGTTCCAGCGTCAGGGCCGTCGCCTCGCTGGCCGTGACCGCCACGCCGATCACGGAAAACTCCTCGCATTCAGAAACGATCTTGGCCAGCCCCTCGCAGACGATGGGATGGTCATCGACGATTGCAACCGTGACGTTACGCATCAAGTGTCTCCGCGCTGAAAAGGGGAAAGGTGGCGCGCAACTGCGTTCGCGCGCCAGCGTGGCGAACCAGCCCGACCGTGCCCCCCAGGTGTTCGATGCGGCGGCGCAGAGTCGCCAGGCCCACAGGCTCGTGCAGAGCGGGATCGGCGGGCGCGGTCGGGGGACGCCCGCCGTCGATCACCGACACCTCCAACCCGGCCTGGGCGGGGCGCACGATCACCTGCTGATCCGTGCCCCCGGCGTGCTTGAAGGCGTTGTGCAGCCCTTCGCGCACGAACCGGCAGACCGCCGTGCGGATGGGCGGCGACGGTTCGGCCAGATCGGGGTCCAGGACCAGATCGACCCCGGTTCCGGTTCGCCTGATGTGATCGGCCACGACCGCACCGATGGCCTGGGCCAGCGGCATGTCTGGCGGCTGGCTCTGGCTTGTGCCGCTCAGCAGCGCCTGCACCTCGTTCATCGCCTCCTCGAGAATGGTCCGAACCGCCCGCTCGTCCCGATCGGCGGGATCGCCGTCCGGGGCGGGCTTCATCCGCAGCAACGCCACCGTCAGCAGTTGGCCGATGCCGTCATGAATGTCGGCATGCAATTGAGTCAGGCGATTTTCCTGGCGCTTTTGCTGCCGGGCAAGGCCGGTCAGACGGTTGCCGAATTCGCTGCGCTGGCGCGACAGGACGGCATCGCCCTGACGCAGCAGAAAATAAAGGACAAGGATAAAGAACACCCCGACCGTGATGATCGCGGCCCACATCTGCCAGCGGATTCTTGTCAGGACCTTGGACGCCTCGACGGCTTCTTGATAATATTCGGCCACCGCGACGATCCGGTTTTCCCCCGCAAGTCTGATCGGCACGTAAATCTCGAAGAATTTGGCGTGCGGGGCCGCGAAGCCGGCCGAAGGACCGGCATGAAGATTGTCATTGATCTCGACGCTGACCTGGCCGGCCATGGCCTCTTGCAACTGGGAACCGATCGGAAACACCTGGCCCGTGATGTCGTCGCGGGCGGCATAAAGAACCTGTCCCGTCGGCGCCCATACGATCATGTCGAACACGCCGATCGACCGGGAAATCTGCTGGAAATGCGCATCCAGCCGTGCCCGGATGGCAGGGGTCAGGGGGCCTGCGGCAAAGTCGTCGGCATATTGGGCCAACGTGGTTTCCAGAAGATTGCCCGCCCGATAGCCCACCTCAGCCTCGATGGTCCGGCTCAGGCGCGACACGAACCAGATGCCCAGGCAAGCCATTCCTATCATGAGGATCATGACACCGGCAGACAAATACTTGCGCAGCATTCCGCGCCACCCTGGCAGGACTTCCAGACTGCTGGAATATCCGGCAACCTTTAACGTTTTTTCCCTCTCATGACGCTTACACCTGCCGAATCCTAAAAGCTAGGGCGATCAGCGGCGGAAAGAGGCCCTCCCGCCGGGTTTTTATTTCAGAAAAAGTGCAGGAGAGTCTTGTTTTCCGGACAACACCTGCAGGAATTTATCCAAGGTTGAGTATTTATATAATTTATCGCGTTTAAATTGATAACCGCAGGGTATTTGTCTGCGTGTCGTCTGCATTATCGAATTCGCGAGCCTGTTTCAGACGAAAGTCGCCATTCCGTCGGACCCAGGTCCGTATCGGTCGGCCATCGGATCGGCGTAATGTGATCTTCTCGAAGGCAGACCGACGAATGTAGCGGTCCGTTTTCGACATCTGTCTCGGAGATTCGCCACGCTGCGAAAGCGCAGGGGTCGGGCGTCGGATGACGCCTCCGGCGGACACTCCTTTCATCAGTCCATGGGAGAGGACAATGGCAACGAGTTTTCATGTTAACCGGCACGACCTGGAATTCATTCTCAAACAGATCGAAGTGGCCGAGCTTGATGCAGGGGGGATGACGACCACCGAGGCCATCCAGGCAGTCTATGGGGTCAGCGCGGCGGACGCGGCGCTGATGCCGGCTGGTCTTCGTACCGTTGACGGAAAGGACAACAACCTGCTGCCGGGAACCGAGGACAACGGCGCCGTCAGCACGCCGTTCCCGCGCCTTCTGGACCCCGTGTATTCCAACGAGGGCGACGAGGTGCCCTTTCACGGGGTGACGAACACCGATTATGGCACCGGCGGAAACGTGGTGGACAGCGATCCCCGGACGATCTCGAACCTGATCGTGGACCAGACCCCCGCGAACCCGGCGGCGATCTATGCCGCGCTGAAGGCGATCGGGATCACGGGAACCGATGCCACATCGGCCGTGAACGCGGTTTCGGCGGCCTATCAGGCCACGCTGAACGCAAAGGGGGCCAGCGCGGCGGTTACCGCGGCCGAGCAGGTGCTGACGGTCGAAACGGGCGAACATGCGGCGGCCCTGGCCGCCCACAACGCCGCCACCGATACATTGACCCGCTATGCGACTGCCGAGCCTCTGGCCCAGAACGCGGCCCTTGCCGCCGATGCCGCCGCGCAGGCGCTGACCGACCTGATTGACGAGCTTGCCGCGCCTTCGGGAAACGAGACCCTGCTGTATACGGCTGCGGTCGATGCGGCGCTGGCGGCGCAGACTGCGGCCAATCTGGTGCTGGACGCCCTGAATGGCCTGACCACACCCGAAGCACAGGCGACGGCCGACGCCGCCACAGCCCTGCTGGGGGCGCTGGACGCGTTGGACGGCGATTCGGTGATCGACGCGACCGACCTGCCTGCGGCCCAGGCCGCCGCCGACGCCTATGCGCCGGTGACCGGCCCGTCCGGCACGGCGTCCGACAGCGTGGATGCCATCACGGCGGCGCATTCCACGGCCCAGACCACGGCTGCGGGAACGCAGACCGATCTTGATGCGGCGCAGAGCCAACTGGATGCCGCCCAGCTGGCCTATGACGCCGCGGTCGCGACGGCAGGCACCGCCGGCACGCCCGAGAGCGCGGCGGCCTTTCTGGCCCAGACGCTCGAGGATTATGGCCTGTCGGGCGGGGCCAATGGCGGGCTGGTGATCGACCACGTTTCCCCCGATGTCGGGCTGACGGCACCCTTCAACAGCTTCATGACCATCTTCGGGCAGTTCTTCGATCATGGGCTTGATCTGGTCAACAAGGGCGGCAACGGCACCGTCTATATTCCCTTGCAGGCCGACGATCCGCTGATCGCCGGCGCGGATCAGGTCTTTGACACCGCCGACGACCTGGCCCCCCAACTGCGCTTCATGGCGCTGACCCGCGCGACGCCGGTGGTCGATGAAAACGGCGTGGAACAGCACGTCAACGCCACCACGTCCTTTGTGGACCAGAACCAGACCTATACCTCGCACGCCTCGCACCAGGTCTTTCTGCGCGAACAGGTGCGGATCGAGGTGGACGGCCAGATGCGCGCCGTCTCGACGGGCCGCCTGATCGACGGCAAGGCCGCGACCGGATCGCTTGACGGCGCGATCGGCAACTGGGCCGATGTCAAGGCGCAGGCGCTGTCGGTGCTGGGCATCCGCTTGCAGGACAGCGATGTCGGCCGGGTGCCGCTGCTTCTGACCGATCCCTATGGCAACCTGATCCTGGGCGACAACGGCTATGCCCAGATGGTCATGGAACCCCTGACCGTAGGCGGCCAGCCCTGGCTTCAGGAAGGCTCGGCCGCGGGCATCACCACCGAAGGCAGCATGGAATCGGGCGTGGCCTTCCTTGTGGACATCGCCCATCACGCGGCCCCCGGCACCTTCGACCTGAACCGCGACGGCATCCCGGACGGGGTGATGACAGCGGATACGGACGACGTGACGGGCGACGACCACAACCCGACCACCTATGACGACGAGATGCTGGACCTGCACATCGCATCCGGTGACGGGCGCGGGAACGAGAACATCGCCCTGCAATCCATCCATTCGGTGTTCCATTCCGAACACAACCGCATCGTCGAGGAAAACAAGCACACCATCCTGGAAACCGGCGACCTGGCGTTCATCAACGAATGGCTGCTGGAACCGATCACGGAGCTGCCCACAACGCAGGCCGGAATCGACGCGCTGCTGTGGAATGGCGACCGGATGTTCCAGGCCGCGCGCTTCTCGACCGAGATGCAGTATCAGCACATGGTGTTCGAGGAATTCGCCCGCCGCATCCAGCCGGGGATTGATCCGTTCGTGTTCACCAATTCGGCCGATATCGACCCCTCGATCGTGGCGGAATTCGCCCATGCGGTCTATCGCTTCGGCCATTCGATGCTGACCGACACGGTGGACCGGCTGGGCGCCGATCTGCTGCCGGTCAACAGCGACGCCGAACAGATGACCCTGATCGAGGCCTTCCTGAACCCCGAGGCCTTTACCGGCAGCGGGGCGGATCTGGCCCAGGCGCAGGCGGCCTTCATCCGCGGCCTGACATCCGACGTGGGCAGCGAGATCGACGAGTTCGTCGTCCCGGCGCTGCGCAGCAACCTGCTGGGCCTGCCGCTGGATCTGGCCGCCCTGAACATCGCCCGGGCGCGCGAGACGGGCGTGCCTTCGCTGAACGAGGCGAGGACGCAGCTTTACAACGACTTTGCCCTGCCTGACCTCAAGCCCTATGCAAGCTGGACCGAGTTCACGCAGCACCTGAAGAACCCGTTCTCGATCGCGAACTTCATTGCGGCCTATGGCAACCACGCGGCCATCGCCAGTGCCACCACCCTGACCGACAAGCGCGAGGCGGCGACGCTGCTGCTGTTCGGGGACGGCACCAACGGCGACGGCGTGACCATCCGCGGCGTGACCTATACCAACGCCGACCGGCTGGACTTCCTGAACGGGCGCGGCGCCTATGGCGCGGCCAATGACCGGGGCGGACTGGACAATGTCGATCTGTGGATCGGCGGCCTGGCCGAAAAGGTCACCGAATTCGGGGGGATGCTGGGCACCACCTTCGGCTTTGTCTTCGAATACCAGATGGAGCAGTTGCAGAACGGCGACCGGTTCTATTACCTGGGCCGGACGCAGGGCCTGAACATGCTGGACGCGCTGGAGGCCAACACCTTCGCCGACATCGTGATGCGCAATTCGGCCCTGAGCGGGGATTACGCCACCCACATCAACGCCAACCTGTTCCTGACCCCGGACATGATCCTGGAACTGGACGGGGCCATCGCTCAGCGCGACTACAACGGCAGCGATTCGGGCCGCGATCCGGTCTGGGACGACCCGCTGCTGGAGGCGATCGACCCCAAGGTGATCCGGGTGGATTCTGGCGTCACCGACGCGAACGGCCATCAGGTCGGGGGAGAGCTGCATTTCCGGGGCGGCGAGCATGTGGTGCTGGGCGGCACCGAAGGCAACGACCGCCTGACCTCGGATCTGGGCGACGATGCGCTGTGGGGCGACGGCGGCAATGATTACCTGAACGCCGGCGCGGGCGCCGACCAGGTCTTTGGCGGCGACGGCGACGACATCATCGAGGATCCTTTCGGCGACAACTTCCTGCGCGGTGAACGCGGAAACGACGTCGTGTCCTCGGCCAGGGGCATCAACCTGCTGTTCGGGGGCCAGGGCAAGGACGCGCTGCTGGTCGGCCAGGACGCAGGCGAGGCCTTCGGCGGCGAGGGCGACGACTTCATCCTGGGCAGTTCCGGCCCCGACAATCTGCTGGGCAACGAGGGCAACGACTGGATCGAGGGCGGCGAGGGATTCGACGTCATCGCCGGCGAGAACTCGGAACTGTTCTTCAACTCGACCATCGTCGGCCATGATGTCGCCTGGGGCCAGGGCAACGACCAGGACTATGACCTGGAATCAGGGGACGACATTGCCCTGTCGGGGCCGGGCGTCCAGCGGTTCGAGGGCATGTTCGGCTTTGACTGGGCAAGCGCCAAATACGACGTGGCGGGCGCGAACTGGGACTTCAACATCCCGATCTTCACCTCGGTCCCGGCCGAGATCCTGCGCGACCGCTTTGATCTGATGGAGGCAATGTCGGGCTGGAACCACAACGACGTGATGCTGGGCGACAACCGCGGCACCACCGCGGGTGGCCTGGATCCCAACCTGGCCTTTGACGATCACGTCCTGACCGGCGCCGGCATCGACCGGATCGAGGGGCTGCGGACCTGGTTCGACGGGGCATTGGAAACCCTGTTCGGCGCCGGGGCCACGACCTATCGCGACGGCAACATCATCATGGGCGGCGCCGGGTCGGACCAGATGATGGGGCGCGGCGGCTTCGACGTCCTGGACGGCGATGCCTGGCTGAACGTCCGCATCCGCATCAGGGTGGACGGGAACGAATATTCGGCGGAATCGCTGAACAGTTCGCAGGCCGCGGCCGGTCCCTTTGCCGGCAAGGTCTATGCGGTGGGCACCGACGGCCGGCCCGACTTCTCGGCCCCGGCCTTTGGGGGACGCTCGCTGACCGCGCTGCTTCTGGATCGCACGATCAACCCCGGCGACATGTCGATCGTGCGCGAAATCCTGAAGGCAGCGCCCGGCACGGCAAGGGATACCGCGATCTTTGCCGGCAACGTCAGCGAATACGAGATCGAGGGCCGGGGATTCCAGATCGGCACCAGCCCGCTGATCCAGGCCGCCTATGACGTGAACGGCGACGGCTTCATTTCCGTCCGCGACCTGGGCGGCGGCGGCCGGGCGGCCTTCGACGACACCGACCTGATCCGCAACATCGAGGATCTGAGATTCGCTGACGAAACGATCGCCATCGACAGGCCGCTGGGCATCAACGTCAACTTGGCCCTGAATGTCCAGTCGGCCCCCACCGCCCTGCCGGCGAACGGGTCCGTCATCGGGCAGATGACGGCCCAGGGGGTCATCGGCACCTTTGCCCTGGCGGCGGGAAGCAGCAGCAGCTTTGCCATGGCAAGCGACGGGACGCTGTCGCTGGTTCTGCCGCTTGGCGTCAACCAGACCCATCAGCTTGACGTGGTCTTCACGACCGCGGGTCTCAGCCGCACCGAACGGCTGCAGGTGGTGACGGGCAGCAATGCGGTCGACATCTTTGCGGGATCGGCTAATGACGATCTTGTCTATGGGATGGGCGGCAACGATGTCATCACGGGCGGCGCGGGCAACGACGTGCTGTTCGGGCAGGCGGGCGCGGACCAGTTGTCCGGCGGCGATCGCCGCGACACTCTTGCGGGCGGAGCGGGCAACGACACGGTCAGCGGCGGGGCGGGCGACGACCTGATCCTGTTTGCCTGGGGCAACGGCAACGATGCCGTCGATGGCGGCGATGGCACGGACCGGATCGCGATCACCGGCACCTTGGCCAACCAGACCCTGTCCGCGACTTGGAACGGGGCCGTGCTGACCGCCCTGACCGGCTTCACCTCGCGCGTCTCGGTCGAGGAGATTTACGTGGACCTGCTGGGCAGCACCGATACGCTGGCCTATACGGCGGCCTCGGCCGGTGTGGCGGTGGATCTGGGGGCGGGAACCGCGTCGGGCTTCACGTCAATCGCCAACATCTCGAACGCGAACGGCGGGGGCGGGGCCGATGTCCTCTCGGGAAGCAATGTGGCGAACACGTTGAACGGGGGCGGCGGCAACGACCTGCTGCTGGCGCAATCCGACGATGCGGGCGACCTGTATGTCGGGGGTGCCGGGTTCGACCGGCTGGACCTGTCGGCCCATTCGGCCGACCTGTCGGTCGATCTGTCCTTTTCGGTCGCCACCGTGGCCGGCACGGGCAGCACCACCTTGCTGTCGGATCGGGTCCAGTTCGTCGAGGCGCTGATCCTCGGCGCCGGCGCCGACATGGTGCTGGGCAGCGGGGTGGCCAACAGCCTGGCGGGCGGCGACGGCAACGATACGCTCAGCGGCATGAACGGGAACGACTCGCTGGACGGCGGCGGGGGCGACGACCGGCTGGAAGGCGGCGCCGGGCTGGACCTGCTGACCGGCGGGCTGGGAGAAGACCGGTTCGTCTTTGCGGCGGTCTCTCACAGCACGGTCGCGGCATCGGACGTGATCGCCGACTTCGACCTGGCGGGGGCGCCGGGCGGGGATCTCATCGACATCGGCGATGCGGCGGGACTGCCCTTCCTGTTCATCGGAACCGCGGCCTTTGCCGCCGGAGGCACGAACCAGGTCCGCATCACCGACAACGGCATCGATACCTTCGTGCAACTGGATACCGACACCGACACCGGCGTCGAGGCACAGATCCGCATTCTGGGCCTGCACAACCTGGGGGCCGCAGACTTTCTTCTGTAAGCCCGGCGGGGCGCGGATTCGACGGACCCACGATCCGCGCCCCCGACAGTCCGGGCAGCAAAGGCAAAGTCCGGAACGGCATCACCAGGGGGGCCACGGCCGCACAGGGCGGCCGTGGCTCTTTTCCGGTCTGGTTTCAGTCGAAATCGGCGTCCAGCACGATGCGATAGCTGGCCTTGCCGGCGCGCAGGTGATCCATCGCCTCGTTCACCCGGCTCATCGGGAAATGCTCGACCTTCGGCTTGACCTCGTGTCGCGCGGCAAAGCCCAGCATCGCGTCGATGACCGCCCGCGAGCCGGTGGGCGAGGCCGAGACGGCCTTGGCCCCCAGCAGAAGATTCATGACATGCACCGGAACCGGTTCCAGAACGGCCCCCAGAAAATGCAGCCGCCCTTGCGGCGCCAGCATGGCGATGATGGCATCCCAGTCAAGCGGCGCGTTGGCCGTCACAAACACATAGTCGAACTGCCCCGCAAGGCGCGCCATGGCATCGCTGTCGCGGCTGGAAACGACATTGCTGGCTCCGAAGGATCGGGCCTCATCGCCCTTGTCCGGCGACGAGGTAAAGGCCGTCACCTCGCAGCCCCATGCCTGCCCGAACATCAGCGCCATATGCCCAAGACCGCCGATCCCGAACACGCCGATCCGGGCCGTGGGCGGCACCTCGAGGTCGGCAAGCGGTGCGAAAACCGTGATGCCGCCGCAAAGCAGCGGTCCGGTGGCCGAAGGGTCGAGCCCTTCGGGGATCGGAATCGTCCACAGCCAGTGCGCGCGCACCCGCTCGGCGAAGGCACCGTGATGGCCGATGATGGTCGGCTGCACCCGCTCGCACAGATGATGCTGGCCGCGAAGGCACTGCTTGCAGTAAAGGCAGCTTCGCACGTTCCAGCCGATGCCGACCCGCTGCCCGACCTGAAGCCCCCTCTGCGCCGCAAGCTCGCCCAGGGCGGCGACGCGGCCGATCGCCTCGTGGCCCGGCACGAAGGGATAGGCCGATATGCCCCATTCGTTGTCCAGCATCGACAGGTCCGAATGGCAGATCCCGCAATGGTCGATCTCGACCTCCACATCCTCGGGGCCGAGCGGGCCGGGATCGTATTCAAAGGGTTCCAGCCGACCGCCGGCGGTAGTTGCCGCCCAAGCCCTGATCGTTGACATGACGTGTCTCCATCCTGTGCGGGGTTAAGGTCCGGATCGCCAACTGGCGCGTCCGTTGCGTCAGGCAACGCGGGCAGATCGGCCCGGTTCCGTGGGACGGGCCGGGTGCGGCATCCCGGACGCCGGGCATCACGGGAAAGACCGTGTTGACGGGCAAGTCCCCGGGGTCAGGCGTCGGCAGAGGCCACCACCACCTGCGTGTCCCCGTCCTCGCACACCCTGTGCAGGCCTTCCGGCATCGGACGGTCGATGAAGATCGCATCCAGTTCGGACAGGGACACGACGCGGATCGGGGCCTTTTGCGCCAGCTTGGCCGAATCCGTCACCAGCCAGCGTTCGCGCGCCTGACGCAGGATGGCGCGGCTGACGCGCACCTCGGCCAGATCGAAGTCCAGGATGTCGCCGTCCTCGTCCAGGGCCGAACAGCCGATGATGGCGTAATCCGTCTTGAAATTCGCCATGAACTCGCTGGTCAGATCGCCGACCAGACCGCCGTCGGACCGCCGCAGCAGCCCGCCCGCCAACAGAACCTCGCAGCTTTCATTGGCGGCCAGGATATTGGCCACGTTCATGTTGTTGGTCACGACCGTCAGGTTGCGATGGCGCAGCAGGGCACGGGCCACCGCCTCGGTCGTGGTGCCGATGTTGAGGATCACCGAACTGTTGTCGGGAATCTGGGCGGCGCAGGCGCGGCCGATGGCGGCCTTGGCGTCCTCGTTCATCCGGCGCCGTTCCTCATAGGCGATGTTGCTGGCGCCGCTGCGCAGGATCGCCCCGCCATGGACCCGGTCCAGCACCCCCTGATCGGCCAGTTCGGCCAGGTCGCGGCGGATCGTCTGGGGCGTGACGCCCAGTTGGACGGACAATTCCTCGACCCCCGCCCGCCCCGAGGCGCGCACCAGTTCCAGGATCTGCATCTGCCGGATGTTCATCGCCACCCCCTGCCCGGCCCTTACAGAAAACGCACACCGACCCTCTGTCAAGCGAAAGAAACTGCGCATAAACGAACATCATTCTTGACAGAACGCGCGCGCCGATGTTCGTCTTGAGGTCAGAGCGCGGGGGATGATCATGTCGGCGGCGACGGATCTGTTTGTCATAGGCGGCGGGATCAACGGCACGGGCATCGCCCGCGACGCCGCGGGGCGCGGTCTGTCCGTTCGTCTGGCCGAACAGGGGGATCTGGCCGGGGCGACCAGCAGCGCCTCGACCAAGCTGTATCATGGCGGGCTGCGCTATCTGGAATTCCTGGAACTGCGCCTGGTGCGAGAATCGCTGCGCGAACGCGAGGTGCTGCTGCGGGCGATGCCCCACATCGCCTGGCCCATGCGGTTCGTCCTGCCGCTGGACCCGCGGATGCGCTTTGCCGGGCAGACGCCGGTATCGCGGCTGCTGTCGCTGGCGATGCCCTGGGCGCGCGGGCATCGGCCGAACCTGGTGATCCGCGCGGGGCTGTTCCTGTACGACAACCTTGGCGCAAGAAAGATCCTGCCCGGCACCACGTCGCTGGATCTGCGCCATGCGCCCGAAGGCGAACCGTTGCAGGACAGGCTGACGCGGGCTTATGAATATTCCGACTGCTGGGTGGACGATGCGCGGCTGGTGGTGCTGAACGCGCGCGATGCGGCGGCGCGGGGCGCCGACATCATCGTGGGCTCGAAGGTGACAGAGGCTCGGCGCGACGGGACTGGCTGGATGGTCCGACTGGCCGACGGGCGCAGCTTCCGGGCACGGGTGCTGGTGAACGCCGCCGGCCCCTGGGTCGGTCAGGTGATCCAGGAGGTGGCGCACCTGCCATCGACCGAAGGGGTGCGGCTGGTGCGG
This sequence comes from Paracoccus subflavus, assembly GCF_004310345.1. Lineage (GTDB taxonomy): Bacteria > Pseudomonadota > Alphaproteobacteria > Rhodobacterales > Rhodobacteraceae > Paracoccus > Paracoccus subflavus. The sequence continues at coordinate 246,939 of NZ_SISK01000003.1, forward strand.
GGCAGCCATATCGTCACGCGGCGGCTGTTCGACCACGACAAGGCCTATTTCCTGCAAGGCCCCGACGGCCGGATCGTCTTTGCGATCCCCTACGAGGGCGACTTCACCCTGATCGGCACCACCGACATGGATCACGACGGCGCGCCGGATCAGGCCGTCTGCACGCCCGAGGAGGTCGATTACCTGTGCCGGTTCGTGTCGGGCTATTTCCGGCAGGCGGTGACGCCTGCGGATGTGGTCTGGACCTTTTCGGGGGTGCGGCCCCTTTACGACGATGGCGCGTCGTCCGCCACGGCGGCGACGCGGGACTATGTGCTGTCGCTGGACCAGGCCGGGCCGCCCTGCCTGCATGTCTTCGGCGGCAAGATCACCACCTATCGCCGTCTGGCCGAAGCCGCGATGGCCAAGCTGGCGCCGCATCTGCCGGGCGCGGGTTCGCCCTGGACCGCAGGCGCCCCCCTGCCGGGCGGCGATTTTCCCGTGGACGGCGCGGCGGCTCTGGCGGACGGGCTGCGGCGCGACCATCCGTTCCTGACCCAAGGGTGGGCCGACCGCCTGGTGCGCGCCTATGGGACCGAGGCTGCGCAGGTTCTGGACGGCGCCCGGACCGCCGCCGATCTGGGCCGCGACTTTGGCGCGACGTTGACCGAATCCGAACTGCGTTGGATGATGGAGCGCGAATGGGCACGCGACGCCAAGGGGGTGCTGTGGCGGCGCTCCAAGCTGGGCTTGCGGATGTCGCCCGAACAGGCCGCCGAGGTCGAGGACTATATCGCCAGTCGGAGGGTTGCGGCATGACGCTGGAACTGCAGGGCGTCGCCAAGGATGTCGCCGGCCAGACCTGGATCCATCCGGTCGATCTGGAACTGGCGCCCGGCAGCATGAACGTGCTTCTGGGCCCGACGCTGTCGGGCAAGACCACGCTGATGCGGCTGATGGCGGGACTGGACCAGCCCAGCAGCGGCCGAATTGTCTGGCAAGGCCAGGACGTGACCGGCCGCCGGGTGCAGGACCGGGGCGTGGCGATGGTCTATCAGCAATTCATCAACTATCCGTCGATGAGCGTTTACGACAACATCGCCTCGCCCCTGCGCCTGCAACGCGTGGCACGGGCCGAGATCGACAAGCGTGTCCGCCAGACGGCCGAGATGATGCGCCTGACGCCCCTGCTGGATCGCCGCCCGCTGGACCTGTCGGGTGGACAGCAGCAGCGCACGGCCCTGGCCCGCGCCCTGGTCAAGGGCGCCGGGCTGGTGCTGCTGGACGAGCCGCTGGCGAACCTCGACTACAAGCTGCGCGAGGAGTTGCGGGCCGAAATCCCGCGCATCTTCGAGGCATCGGGCGCGATCTTCGTCTATGCCACCACCGAACCCGAGGAGGCGCTGCTGCTGGGCGGCAGCACCGCGACGCTGTGGGAGGGCCGGGTGACGCAGTTCGGCCCCACCCCTCAGGTCTATCGCGCGCCGCAGGACGCCGTGACCGCCCGCGTCTTCAGCGACCCGCCGATGAACTTCAAACGCATCGCCGTGCAGGGCGGGGAAGCCGTGCTTGACCGCGCGCGGTGGCGGGTGGATGTGGCCGATGGCCGATATACCGCAGGGTTTCGCGCGCCTCATCTGTCGCTGCGGCAGTCGCCTCAGTCCATCGCCCTGGATGCCCGGCTTGACACCACGGAAATCACCGGGGCGGAAACCTATCTGCATCTGCGGCATGGCCCGGACCGCTGGGTCGGACTGGTTCCGGGCGTGCAGACCCTTCCGGCAGGGGCGCCGCTGACCCTGTGGCTTGATCCGGCGCATATCTATCTGTTCGACGAAGGCGGCCGCCTGGCGCGGGCCGCCCCCTATGCGCGGGCGGCGTGATGGCGCGGATCACCCTGGACACCCTTGCCCACAGCTACAGTCCCACGCCCAGGGGGGATGCCGACTGGGCGCTGAAGCCGATGTCGCTGACCTGGCGCGATGGCGGTGCCTATGCGCTGCTGGGCAGTTCGGGCTGCGGCAAGACCACGCTGCTGAACATCATCTCGGGCCTGCTGCACCCGTCGCGCGGGCGGGTGCTGTTCGGCGACCGCGATGTGACCGACCTGCCCACGGCGGAACGCAACATCGCGCAGGTGTTCCAGTTCCCGGTCGTCTATGACACCATGACCGTGCGCCAGAACCTGGCCTTTCCCTTGAAGAACCGGGGCCTGCCCGCCGACCAGATCGCCGCGCGGGTCGATGCGGTGGCCCGCATGATCGGGATGGAGGCGACGCTGGAGCGCCGCGCGCGGGGGCTGACGGCGGATGCCAAGCAGAAGATCAGCCTGGGGCGCGGCATGGTCCGGCAGGACGTGAACGCGATCCTGTTCGACGAACCGCTGACAGTCATCGACCCGCAGATGAAATGGGAACTGCGCACGCAGTTGAAGGCCCTGCACCGCGAATTCGGGCATACGATGATCTATGTCACCCACGACCAGACCGAGGCGCTGACCTTTGCCGACGAGGTGGTCGTCATGTCCGAGGGCCGCGTCGTGCAGGCGGGCACCCCGCAATCGCTGTTCGACACCCCCGCGCATACCTTCGTGGGCTATTTCATCGGCTCGCCCGGCATGAACCTGCTGGACGCGCAGCTTCACGGGGCGACCGCGCGTGTCGGGGGGGCGACGATCCCGCTGGCGGCGCCCTATGCCGCGCCGCAGGGCCGGGTGCAGATCGGCATCCGTCCCGACGCCGTGCGCCCCACGACCGGCGACGGCCTGCCCTTCCGCCTGATCCGCACCGAGGATGTAGGCCACCACCGCATCCTGCGCGGCGAGGTTGCGGGCGCGCCCTTCAACCTCGTCGTCCCCGAGGATCAGCCGATCCCCGCGGCGTTCGACCGCGTGGTCCTGGACCCGGCCCGGATCGGCGTCTTTGTCGATGACTGGCGCATCGAACCCCTGGAAAGGGCCGCATGATGGACAAGCCGCTCAACAACCGCGCCTGGTTCCTGGTTCTGCCGGTGCTGGTGGTCGTCGCCTTTTCGGCGGTGATCCCGCTGATGACCGTTGTGAACTATTCGGTCCAGGACACCTTCGGGAACAACCAGTTCTTCTGGAACGGCCTTGGCTGGTTCCAGGAGGTGCTGGAAAGCGACCGCATCCACGCGGCCCTGGGCCGGCAGTTGCTGTTTTCCGCCATCATCCTGGCGATCGAGATCCCGCTGGGCATCTTCATCGCCCTGAACATGCCCAAGCGCGGATTCTGGGCCAGCCTCGTGCTGGTGCTGATGGCGCTGCCGCTGCTGATCCCGTGGAACGTGGTGGGCACGATCTGGCAGGTTTTCGGGCGCGTGGACATCGGGTTGCTGGGGCACACGCTGGCGGCGATGGGGGTGGACTACAACTATGTCAACGATCCGGTCGATGCCTGGGCCACCATCATCGTCATGGACGTGTGGCACTGGACCAGCCTGGTCGCGCTGCTGTGCTATGCCGGGCTGCAATCCATCCCCGACGCCTATTACCAGGCCGCGCGGATCGACCAGGCCAGCCGCTGGAGCGTGTTCCGGTTCATCGAACTGCCCAAGATGGCGGGGGTGCTGCTGATCGCGGTGCTGCTGCGGTTCATGGACAGCTTCATGATCTATACCGAGCCGTTCGTCGTCACCGGCGGCGGTCCGGGCAACGCCACCACATTCCTGTCCATCGACCTGGTGAAGATGGCCATCGGCCAGTTCGACCTTGGCCCGGCAGCGGCGTTCAGCCTGATCTATTTCCTGGTGATCCTGCTGATCTCGTGGGTTTTCTATACCGTCATGACGGCGCAGAGGGACATGCCATGACATCCGCCCGTGGGTCGCTTGGTTCGGCAGTCGTCATGACCCTGTATCTGCTGTTCCTGCTGGTGCCGATCTACTGGCTGGTGAACATGAGCCTCAAGACCAATGCCGAGATCACCGGCACCTTCAGCCTGTATCCCCTGAGCCCGACGCTCGAGAACTACCGTACCATCCTGACGGACCCCAGTTGGTACATGGGCTATGTGAACAGCCTTATCTATGTGGTGATGAACACGGCCCTGTCGCTGGCCGTGGCGCTGCCTGCGGCCTATGCCTTCAGCCGCTATCGCTTTCTGGGCGACAAGCACCTGTTCTTCTGGCTGCTGACGAACCGCATGGCGCCGCCCGCCGTCTTTGCCCTGCCGTTCTTTCAGCTTTATTCCGCCGTGGGCCTGTTCGACACCCATATCGCGGTGGCCCTGGCGCATTGCCTGTTCAACGTGCCGCTGGCCGTCTGGATCCTCGAAGGCTTCATGTCCGGCGTCCCGCGCGAAATCGACGAGACGGCCTATATCGACGGCTACAGCTTTCCGCGGTTCTTCACGCGCATCTTCATGCCCCTGATCGCCAGCGGCATCGGCGTCGCGGCCTTCTTCTGCTTCATGTTCAGTTGGGTCGAACTGCTGCTGTCGCGCACCCTGACCTCGGTGAACGCCAAGCCCATCGCGGCGACGATGACCCGCACGGTCAGCGCCTCGGGCCTCGACTGGGGCGTGCTGGCGGCGGCGGGGGTGCTGACCATCCTGCCCGGCGCCTTGGTGATCTGGTTCGTGAGGAACTACATCGCCAAGGGCTTTGCCCTGGGGAGGGTGTGATGCACCGGCGTTCCGTCAATCTGGGCTTTGCCGCCGCAGGCCTCTTGATGCTGGGGGTGCTGGCCTGGCTGGTCGGGCTGGTCCCGGTCGAGGACGGCGTCCGCGAATGGACCGGCAGCCTCGATCCCGGCGGCTGGATGGCCTGGACCTTTCCGACCGCACTCTTCTTCTGGGTGATCGCGGCGCTGCTGCTGTTCTTCACATGGGCCGCCATCCGGTCCCCCGAAACGCCACGCAGGGGCGTGCTTCGCATCTGGACGACCCGGGGCGACCGGCTGTTCATCAGCCTGCTGGGCGCGGCCTTCATCAACCTTGCCTGGCTGGGCTTCGGCGGAGCACCCGCCTGGGGAGGATTGATCCTGTCACTGATCTACGCCGCGGCGGTGTTCCGCTGGGTGTGAAACCGGGCCGCAACGGCCCATCCTGGGGAGGGAAACCACAATGAGACTGCACCTGACGACTGCCATGGCGCTTGCGCTGATGGCGACCGGCGCACCGAATTTGGCCATGGCGGGTATCGAGGAGGCGCGCGAGTTCCTGGACGCCGAGATCGGCGACCTGTCCGCGCTGGACCGCGCCGCGCAAGAGGCCGAGATGCAATGGTTCATCGACGCCGCCCAGCCCTTTGCGGGCATGGAGATCAAGGTGGTATCCGAAACGATCACCACGCATGAATACGAGGCCAAGACGCTTGCCCCCGCCTTTACCGCCATCACCGGGATCACGGTCACCCATGACCTGATCGGCGAAGGCGACGTGGTGGAAAAGCTGCAAACCCAGATGCAGTCGGGCGAGAACATCTATGACGCCTATGTCAACGACAGCGACCTGATCGGCACGCACTGGCGCTATCAGCAGGCCCGCAACCTGACCGACTGGATGGCGAATGCCGGGGCGGATGTGACGAACCCCGACCTCGACATCGACGATTTCATCGGCAAGTCCTTCACCACCGCGCCGGACGGCAACCTGTATCAGCTTCCCGACCAGCAGTTCGCCAACCTCTACTGGTTCCGCAAGGACTGGTTCGACGACGAGACGAACAAGGCCGAGTTCCGCGACAAATACGGCTATGACCTGGGCGTGCCCGTCACATGGTCGGCCTATGAGGATATCGCCGAATTCTTCACGGGCCGGGAAATCGACGGCAAGACGGTCTTTGGCCACATGGACTATGGCAAGAAGGACCCCTCGCTGGGCTGGCGCTTCACCGATGCCTGGCTGTCGATGGCGGGAAACGGCGACAAGGGCATCCCGAACGGCAAGCCGGTCGATGAATGGGGCATCCGCGTCGATGAAAACGACCGCCCGGTCGGCAGTTGCGTCGCGCGCGGCGGCGACACCAACGGCCCGGCCTCGGTCTATGCGATCCAGAAATACCTGGACTGGATGACCAAGTATGCGCCCCCCGCCGCCCAGGGCATGACCTTCAGCGAAAGCGGCCCGGTGCCCAGCCAGGGCGAGGTCGCCCAGCAGATGTTCACCTATACCGCCTTCACCGCCGACTTCGTCAAGGAGGGCCTGCCCGTCGTGAACGAGGACGGCACGCCGAAATGGCGCTTTGCCCCCTCGCCCCACGGCGCCTACTGGCAGGACGGGATGAAGCTGGGCTATCAGGATGCGGGGTCGTGGACGCTGCTAAAATCGACGCCCGACGACCGCGCCAAGGCGGCATGGCTCTATGCGCAGTTCGTGACGTCGAAAACGGTGGACGTGAAGAAAAGCCATGTCGGCCTGACCTTTATCCGCCAGTCCACGCTGGACCACGAGTCGTTCACCGAGCGTGCCCCCAAGCTGGGCGGGCTGATCGAGTTCTATCGCAGCCCCGCCCGCCTGCAGTGGTCGCCCACCGGCACTAACGTGCCGGACTATCCGAAGCTGGCGCAACTGTGGTGGCAGGCCATCGGCGACGCGGCCTCGGGCGCCAAGACGGCGCAAGAGGCGATGGACAGCCTGTGCGCCGAACAGGAAAAGGTGCTGGAACGGCTGGAGCGTGCCGGCGTGCAGGGCGACATCGGCCCCAAGATGGCCGAGGAGCATGACCTGGAATGGTGGAACAATTACGCCAAGGAAAACGGCGGCATTGCCCCGCAACTGAAGCTGGAGAACGAAGATCCCCAGCCGGAAACCATCAGCTATGACGAGCTGGTGAAAAGCTGGCAGTGACGTGCCCAGGGAAAGCCCGGATTTTTCCGGGCTTTCCTTTTTTCGTCCATGTCACGCATCTTTCGCTCGGTCAGGCGCTCGACCGCCCCGAAGACAGCGGCCACCAAGACCGGCGGCGCGCCATCAGGCCGGCCGCCACGGGCCAAAGCCTGGCCTGCGCAGCCCCGGCCAGCAGGCCCAGGGCGATGCCGCCGCCGATCGCCAGGGCATCCGCCACAGCCGTTTCCCCCCCGATTCCCAGGACCGGCATCAGCGCCTCGGGGACCAGCCGGTGCAGCAGGTAGATCGGAAAGGCCGCACGGGCCAGATGCATGGCGCCCCGCACCAGCGGTCGCGGCGCGCGCACCCGCGGCACATACAGCAGCAGGGCCGCCATCCCCAAAAGGCCAAGATACTTGATCCAGGCGCCGTGCCAGTTGCCGCCAAGCCAGGCCGCCCCCGGCAGGATCACCCCTGCCGCCAGCAGCACCACCAGCCGCTGGCGCGCGGTCGTCGCGGTGGCGATGCACCAGCCCAGCGCAAACAGATAAAAGACCCACGGCACCGAAAACTGCGACCGGCCCGCCGGCAGCGGCCAGAATTCGGGCAGCGTGACCCGCAACAGCACGCCAAGGCCCAGCAATCCCAAGCCGACCATGAAGGGCGCGCGGTTCAGCCGGTCGCGCGCGACGCGCGGCCCAAACAGCAGCAGCAGGATCAGGTTCATCTGCACATAGGCTTCGACGAACCAGTAAAGATAGGGCAGCATCAGATGCGTCTCGGGCGTGGTCAGTGCAAGGTTGCCCACCAGGAACACCGAAGCCCAGGGCACCTGCCCCCAGGCAAGGGCATATCCCGCCACCATCAGCCCATAGGGCACCAGCACCCGCAGGCTGGGGCGCAGGAACCGCGCCCTGTCGCCGTCGATCAGGGCCTCGCGCCGGTGGAGCGCCACGCTCATCCCCAGCAGGACCACCATCGCGGCCGCCCCTCCGTAGAGGGGCCACAAGGTCTGATGGGCGACGACCACCGCCAGAATGGCCATGGCACGCGCCAGGATGGGCATCGGGATCTGGCTAACCCGGCCCCTGTCCCTGTCGTTGTCCATGGAGGGCTGCTCGAGGGCTGCGATGCTCATCTGTTCCCATTTGTCCGGCAATCCGCCCAGGTGCCGATCAAGCAAAAGCGAGATCTCGACATGGCGCAGCGAATCGCCCTCCAGGCTGGCGAAGCTGTCCTGCGGGCGCACCGGGCGCGGGGCAAAGCTGCGGGCAAAGATGTCGTGCAGGCTTGCCCCCTGGCGGGGCTCCGCCGCAAGGTTCCGCAGCGCCGGATAGTCGATCTTGCCATTGGGATGGCGCGGCAGCCGCGGGCAGCCTATCGCCACGACGTGCTGTGGCCTGATCCCTGCCAGCCGCGCGGTCAGGGCAACCAGCCGGTCCGACGGATCGGGGGCGGCCACCCAGATGCGTTCGTCGTTTCCCCAGACGGCGATCTCTTGCCCGGCCTTTCCCAGATCCTGTTCCAGGGCACGTTCCAGGGCGTCGTGGCCGATCCGCAGCCCGGCGATCTTCGACATGCGCGACCGGCGTCCGACGATGCGAAAGAATCCGTCCGCCCCCCGCCGTGCCAGATCGCCCGTGGCCAGTTCGTCCAGTTCCGGTCCGCGCGACAGGTCGCCGGACGTTTCGGCATAACCCATCATCACGTTGGCTCCCCGATAGACCAGTTCGCCCTCGGCCTCGGGACGGGTCAGGTCTTGCCCCGTGTCATCCCGCAGGACCAGGGTTCCGCCGGGGATCGCCTGGCCGATCGCGTCGGGCGCCCGGCAGGCCTGTTCGGGGGGCAACCAGGCCATGCGGGCCGTGGCCTCGGTCTGGCCATACATCACCACGAACCGGCCCCGCCGCGATCCCATCACCGACCCCCAGTGCCGCACCGCCGCCGGTTTCATCGCGCCGCCCGCGACGGTCATGCAATCCAGCCCGTCCGGCAGGTTTTCAGCGAACCCGATGCTGTCCAGCAGGGTGAAATGATGCGGCACCCCGGCAAGGCTGGTGGCCCCCGAGGCGGTCAGCGCCCTGCAAAATCCCGGATCAAGGATCGCGTGTTCGGCCAGCCAAAGGCTTGCGCCGCGCAGCAGATGGGAATGAAGAACCGACAGGCCATAGGAATAATGCAGGGGCAGGATCAGCGCGGCCCGGTCCCGCGTCCCGATCCGCAGATAATCGGCGATCGCCTCGGCATTGGCGGTCACCGCCCCGGCGGACAAACGGACACCGCGCCCCTGCCCGGTGCTGCCCGAGGTTTGCAGCACCATGGCCAGATCGGGATGCAGCGCCGCCGGGTTCTCGTGGAACACCAGCCGCCAGCGGCCCCCGATCCGGCGCCAGGTGGCATGGGGGCGGAACCGCTGTTCCAGACGGCGCGCGGCTTCGTCCTCGCCTTGGGGCAGGGGCATGACGGCATGGCCTGCCCCCAGGGCGCCGACATGGGCGGCGATGGCCTCGGGGGTGGGCGCCATCTCGATGGCGATCAGGCCCCGCGGGAACGGAAGCCGTTCGGCAAATCGCTGCGCCGAGGCCGCAAGGTCGGCATAGCTGACGACCCGATCCCGATGAAGCAGACAGGGGCGGCCCGCGAATGCGGCAAGATGGTGGGGTAAGATGAACACGGCGCGGCCTCCTGCTGCTGCCGCGCGCCTAATAATTCCGACTGATTGAGTCAATCATATTCTGTCCGCACGGCGCCCGGATCAGGGGGTCGAGGCCGCCGGGGCATTGCGCACGGCCAGAGCCTGCCGGGCCGTGACTGCCGCCAGGATCGCCATGCCAAGGGCGGTCGAGATCGGCTCGGGCGCGATCATCAGCAGGGCGGCCAAGGTCAGGGCAAGGCGCTCGATCACCCAGAGCGGGCCAAGCAGCCAGTTGGTGATCGCCGCCGACAGCGCGACGATGCCCAGCACCGCGCCGGTGAAGGCCAGCAGGAAATCGGGCAGCGTAAAGGCCTGCGTCACGATCAGAAGCGAGGGCGAGAACACGAACACGAACGGCACCAGGGCCTTGCCCATCGACAGCCGGAAGGCGGTGTTGCCCGCCTTGAAACCGTTGGCCCCGGCGATCCCTGCCCCGGCATAGGCGGCAAGCGCCACGGGCGGGGTCACATCGGCCAGCACGCCGAAATAGAAGACGAAGAAATGGGCCACCAGCGGTTCCACGTTCATCATCCCCAGGACCGGCGCGGCGACGGCCACCATGATGATATAGTTGGCCGTCGTCGGCACGCCGCAGCCCATCAGGATGCAAACAACCGCCGTCATCACCAGGGTGAACAGCAGGGTCAGGGTCTGCACCCTGAACAGCTCGAACGGCAGAAAGCCCAGAAAGGCGTGAAAGCTGCCGGCGGCATCGGCGGCGACCGAGGTGACCATGAAGGCGATCTTGAAGCCCACGCCGGTCAGCGTGACGATGCCGATGACCACGCCCACAAGCGCGGCCGCGGCCGTCACCGCCAGCGACTGCCGGGCGCCCGACACGAAACCCTCGAAGATGCCGGCGGCGGTTTGCTTGATGCCGTCCACCACTCCGGCAGCCATGACCCTCTGAATCAGATAGACGGCCATGCAGGCGGTGATCGCCCAGAAGGCCGACAGGAAGGGCGTGCGGCCCGACATCAGCATCCAGACCAGCAGGATCAGCGGCGCCACCGACAGCCAGCCTTCGCGCAGGACTTTCCCGGCCTGGGGCATTTCCTCCTTGGTCAGGCCGCGGATGCCCAGGCGCTTGGCCTCCAGATGGACCTGCACCAGCACGCCGAAGAAATGCATGAAGGCGGGCACGATGGCGGCGATCAGGATCGTGCGCAGCGGGATGCCCAGGTATTCGACCATCAGAAAGGCCACCGCCCCCATCACCGGGGGCGTGATCTGCCCCCCGGTCGATGACGCGGCCTCGACGGCGGCGGCGAAATGGCGGCGGAACCCGATCCTGATCATCGCCGGGATGGTCAGCGCACCCGTGGTCACGGTGTTGGCGATGGACGATCCCGAGATCGTGCCCAGCATCGCCGAGGACACCACCGACACCTTGGCCGGCCCGCCCGAAAACCGCCCCGTCAGCGCGGTCGCCAGGTCGATGAACAACTGGCCCAGACCGATCTTCTGGGCCATCACCCCGAACAGCACGAAGTGGAACACATAGGTCGCGATCACCCCCAGCGCGGTGCCGTAGATGCCCTGCGAGGTCAGGTACAGATGGTTGACGATCGTGGCCCAGTCCGCGCCCGGATGGACCAGGATGCCCGGCATCGACTGCCCCCAATAGGCATAGGCGATGAACAAGGCCGCGATCACCGGCAGGGGCCAGCCCATCGACCGGCGCACGGCCTCCATCAGGGTCAGCAGCAGGACGGTTCCCATGACGATGTCGATGGTCATGGGGTTGCCGACGCGGAACGCCAACTGGTCATAGATCCACGGCACGTAAAAGGCGCTGACCGCCCCGGCCAGCGCAAGGGCCCAGTCCGCGACCGGGATGCCCAGGATGACAAGGCCGGTGGTCTTGTGGCGGCTGCGGTCAAATGCGGCAAAGCTGAGAAAGATCACGAACAGCGACACGCCCAGGTGAAACCCGCGATGCGTCGTGGCACGGGGAATGCCGAAACCCGCCGTATAGAAGTGATAGGCCGACAAAAGAAACAGAACGATCCCCGTCAGGACCGCGACCGGCCGCAGAACCGTTCGGAACCGGGCTTCGGGGTCGTATTCCTCCTCGAGGGCGCGCAGTTCGGTTTCGGAAAGCTGGCGGGCGGCTTCGGTCATCTGTGGTTTCCTGCGTGTCGTTCCACGAAAAAGGACGCGGACCGGGCCGCGTCCCCTGGCCGGGATCGGGCCGCTTACCGAAGCGCGCCGGCTTCCTTGTAGAACCGCTCGGCGCCCGGATGGAAGGGAATGCCCGCCCCCGCGGTCGCGCTCTCCAGCGTGATCTGCTTGCCCTTGGCATGGCCTGCCGCGAACAGCTTTTGCGTGTTCTCGTTGTACAGGGCCTTGGTGATGCCATAGATCAGCTCCTCGGGCTGATCGGCCGATGTGACCAGTTGCGCACCGACCGAGATGGTCGCCACGTCCGCGTCCTGGCCTTCGTAGGTTCCGGCCGGAAGGCTGTCGGTCGCGAAGAAATCATAGGTTTCCAGCAGCGTGTCCACCTCTGGTCCCGTAATGGGAATCATCCTGACATCGTGCTGGCTGGCCAGTTCGGCGATCGCACCCGCCGGAAAGCCGCCCACGAAGAAGAACGCGTCCATCGCCCCGTCGCGCATCCGGTCGGCCGCCTGATCGGGCTTGAGGTATTCGGGGGTGATGTCGGATTCCGACAGGCCAAAGGCTTCGAGGATGATCTTGGCATCGACCAGGGTGCCCGACCCCGGTTCGTCCAGCGACACGCGCTTGCCCGCCAGATCCGCCACGGTTTCGATGCCCGCATCGGCGCGCGCGACCAGATGAATGCTTTCGGGATACAGATTGGCGATCAGCCGCAGCTTGTCCACCGCCGGCTGGCCCTCCCACAGTCCGGTGCCGGTCTGCGCCCAATAGGCCACGTCCGACTGGCTGAAGCCCGCCTCCATCGCGCCGCCGTTGATGGCGTTGACATTGCCGACCGATCCGTTCGAGGCCACCGCCGTCGCCACCAGCCCCGGCACCCCGCAGGAACCGCCATCCTCGCACGCACGCGAGCCGGGAGGGTTCGAGATCGCGTTGGCGATCAGCCCGCCGATCGGGTAATAGGTGCCCGCCGTGCCGCCCGTCCCGATGCGAAAGAACGACATTTCCTGGGCAAAGGCGCCCTGGCCCAGCGTGGCGACCATGGCACATGCCGCAAACAGCGTTGTCAGTCTCATTGCTTTTTTGTTCCTGCTATCATTGCGTTCCGGACAGGTTAGCACAGGATGCGGCAGTCACAACCGCCTGAGACGGGCATGGCCGCCGGTTCCAGGAACGCATCCCTGATCTTGCGACGGCCTGAAAATAGGCATACCGATCCACCTGCTCTCAGGGGAAGCCCGTGCCCGGACCCGAAGATTCTGCCCGCGCCCGATTGTCGAACGCCGCCGCGGCCCTGTTTCATGCCACTGGGATTGCGGCCACCGGCATCGACGCAAGGGCCGGGGTGACCCGCAAGAGCCTGTACAACAACTTTGCCTCCAAGATCGATCTGGTGAACCCGTATCTTAAGGATCGGCACGCCGATCAAGTCCATGAACACGGCTTCCGGGGCTGCGGGCTGCTGAACGCCGCCGCCGAACTGCGGGCCGGGGACAGGGGCCGCACGGCCGTCCGCCGCCACAAGGAGGAGGTCGAGGCCCTTCTGTCGGCGCCTCTGGCCGATCTGCTGCCCGGCGATCCCGCCCGTGCGGCGCTGGTCGCCCGCCATCGGGCCTTTCTGCTGGAAGGCGCCATCACCCGCGCCGGGCCGGAGGGAAACGATGCCTGCATCCGCGATGCCCGCGCCATCGCCCTGGCCATGGTGGAGGGGGTGTGACCCGGTCGGGGCGCGGCACGGGCATCGCCGCCGTCCTGTTCGCATCCGTGGTCTGGGGGACCACCGGAACGGCGGCGACATTCGCGCCCCAGGTGGGTGCGGCGGCGATCGGCGCGGCCGCCATGGGCCTGGGCGGGCTGATGCAGGCCCTTTACGCCTGGCGGGGCATCCGGCGGCACAGGACCGCGCTGCGCGGCCAGATGTGGCTGCTGGTGCTGGGCGGGATCGCCGTGGCGGTCTATCCGCTGGCTTTCTATGGCTCGATGCGGCTGGCGGGGGTGACGGTGGGAACGGTGGTCACGATCGGTTCGGCGCCGCTGCTGTCGGCGCTGATCGAATCCCTGATCGACCGGGCGCGGCTGTCGGCGCGCTGGCTGCTGGGGGCGGCGACCGGCCTGATCGGCATGGCGTTGCTGTGCCTTGCCAAGGACGGCATCCCTGCGGGGTCGGGGGATGCCCAAGGGGCGATCCCGGGCGTCCTTCTGGGCCTGCTGGGCGGTCTGACCTATGCGCTTTATTCCTGGACGGCGCGGTCGGTCATGCTGCGCGGGGTCCGGTCCGATATCGCCATGGGCGCGACTTTCGGGATCGGGGCCACGCTGCTGCTGCCCGTTCTGATCGCCACCGGCGGGCCGTTCCTGACCTCATGGGGGAATGCCGCGGTGGGGATCTACATGGCGGCGGTGCCGATGTTTCTGGGTTATCTGGCCTTTGGCTACGGCTTGGCCCGGGTTCCGGCCAGCACCGCCACCACCTTGTCCCTGATCGAGCCGGTGGTCGCTGCCGTTCTGGCCGTTCTGGTGGTCGGAGAACGGCTGACGGCGACCGGCTGGCTGGGCGTCGCGTTGATCGTATCCTGCCTGGCGGTGATCGCCCTGCCGGTCCCTGCGACCCGCCAGGGCCCGCGCGCCCGGATGCGCGGCTGACGGCCCGTCAGGCCCTTGCAGCCTGTGCCCAAACAGGCCCCGGGCAACGGCGATGCGGATCATCAGCGGGCATGTCCCCGCCCTGTTCTTCGCCTTCGCCTTCGGGATGGTGGCGATGGGCGTGTCGCTGGCCAAGGCGCCGTATCGCGACCATCACCGCGACCGGCTGGCCCGGACCGGGGCCGGGGCTGGGAACGGCATCCGTCCGAACGTCGGGGCCCAAGGCCGCAGGGCGTCAGGCCAGCCGTTCCAGCAGGTCGTTTGCGACATCCAGCCGGTCTTCGGGGCCGGGGTGATGCAGGGTCAGGCGCATGTCCTGGCAGATCAGCCGCCCTTCCAGTCCCGACACCTGCGCGGCATAGTCGGTGACGCTGGCGCCGTCGCGGAAATCCAGCGCCACGCCCTCGGGGCCCAGGCTGAGGCTGGCAACCCCCATCCGCGCCGCCAAGGCCCGCAGCCGGGCGGCGCGCAGCAGCGTTTCGACCGGCTCGGGGGGCGCGCCGAACCGGTCGGCGATCTCGTCGGCCAGACCCGCGGCGTCGTCGAGATCCGCGACCCGCGCGATGCGGTGATACAGGTCGATGCGGGTTTCGGGCTCGGGGATGTAATCGGCGGGGATATGGCCCGGCTCGCCCGGAACCTGCGGCGGCGGCGGGGCCTCGGGCTCGTTCTTGGCGCGGCGCAGGGCCGATGCCAGCATCTCCTGGTAAAGCCCCAGGCCCACCCGCTGAACATGGCCTGCCTGCCGGTCGCCCAGCAGGTCGCCCGCCCCCCGCTGATCCAGGTCGGCGGCGCTGATCGCCATGCCGGCACCCAGCCGGTCCAGGGCCTGAAGCGTGCCAAGACGCTTTTGCGCGGATTCCGACAGATCCTCGCCCTCGGGCGTGACCAGATGGCAATAGGCCTGCACCGGCCCCCGCCCGACCCGTCCGCGAAGCTGGTGCAACTGCGCCAGACCGAACAGCGCGGGGCGCAGGATCACCATGGTGTTGGCCCGCGCCACGTCCAGACCGCTTTCGATGATCCCGGTGGCCAGCAGCACGTCGCCCTCGCCTCGGGCGAAATCCACCATGGTCTCGTCGATCTCGCGGGCGGACAGGCCGCCATGGGCGACCCGCAGCCGCAGATCGGGCAACAGGCGCCCCAGACGTTCGGCCACCGCCGCGATATCCTCGATACGCGGCACGACGACAAAGCTCTGCCCACCGCGCCGCTGTTCGCGCCGAAGCGCCCGGCGCAGGAGGGCATCGTCGTCGGGGGCGATCAGGGTGCGGACCGGGCGCCGCCGGGCGGGGGGCGTGTTCAGATAGCTGAGATCCCCCAGCCCCAGCAGCGCGCCCCGCAGGGTGCGGGGGATCGGGGTCGCGCTCATCGACAGGACATGAATGCCCTGCCCCAGCTTGCGCAATCCTTGCTTGTGGGCCGCACCGAAGCGCTGTTCCTCGTCGATGACCAGCAGGCCCAGATCGGCAAGGCGGACATTCTTGCCCAGCAGCGCATGGGTGCCCACGACGATCCGGATCGACCCGTCCGACAGCCCTGCGCGCAGGGCGGCGGCGGGCTTGCCCGTGACCAGCCGCGACAGGTGCCCGACCTCGATCCCCAGGGGGGCAAAGCGGCGGCGAAAGGTGTCGTAATGCTGGCGGGCCAGAACGGTGGTCGGCGCGCAGACGGCCACCTGACGGCCCGCCAGCGCCGCAGCCGCGGCGGCGCGCAGGGCGATTTCGGTCTTGCCGAACCCCACGTCGCCGATGACCAGCCGGTCCATCGGCCGCCCCGAGGCCATGTCCTCCAGAACCGCGCGCACCGCCTCGGCCTGATCGGGCGTCGGCTGATAGGGAAAGCGGGCGATGAAGCGTTCGTATTCGCTGGCGGGGGGAACCAGCCTAGGGGCAGTGGCCGCATCGCGGGCGCGGGCCAGGGCCACCAGATGATCGGCCAGCCGCGCCAGCGCCTCGGCCGTGCCCTTGCGGCGGCGCGCCCAGGCCGTGCCGCGCAGGCGGTCCAGCGTGACCCCTGCCTCGGCGGTGCCATAGCGCCAGATGCGGCCCGCGTCATGGGTCGGCACCATCAGACGTTCGTCATGCGCGAAGGTCAGGCGGATCGCCTCGGCCCCCGGCCGTTGGGCGTCCAGGGGCTCCAGTCCCTCAAGCCTTGCCAGCCCGTGATCCTCGTGAACCACGATGTCGCCCAGCTCCAGCCCCGTCAGCGGCACGCCCCCCATCGCCTGCGGCTGGCGGCTGCCCGGCGACACGGCCCGGCTGCCCAGCAGATCCTGCGCGGTGATGACCACCAGATCGCCGCAAACGGCGCCCTGCGCCAGATCGGACACCAGGATGGCACGCGGGTGGTCCCGGCACTCGGCCCAGCCGGCGGCACGTTCCGGAACCTGCCCATCCGCCTGTTCGATCATGCGCGCGATGCGGGCCTGTTGCGTCCTGTCACCGGCGACAAGAACCACCCGGCGCCCCGCCACGGCGTCGCCCGACAGGAACCGGGCAAGGCGGGCCCGGGGCCGGGCGGCGGCGGCAAAAGCCGGAAGGACGGACCAGTCCGGCTCGGCCAGAAGGTCGATCCGGGCCGCAAGGTCGGCCCAGTCCCGCGGCCCCAGATAGAGCGCGTCGGCCGGCAGGGGACGGGCCCCGTCCGCCTCGGCCTCGGCCCGCGCCTCGGCCAGCCGGGCAAGGCGCCGGTCCGCTGTTTCCAGCGTCGCGGGCAGGGCGGTGATGCGGGCGCCGGGCATGTGGTCTGGCAGGATCGCCAGTCCGTCCCATGCCTTGGGCAGCCGGTGTTCGGCCCCCCGTTCCCCCGGTTCGCCGGGGAACGGCAGCTCGGTGACGGGCACGATGTCCAGCGTCTCGATATCGCCGGTGGACCGCTGCGTCACGGGATCGTAGCAGCGCAGCGATGCAACCGCCCCCTCTGCCAGCTCGATCCGGCAGGGCAGCGCGTTGCCGCCGGCAAACACCTCGATGGTGGCACCGCGGATCGCGATTTCCCCCGGTTCGTCCACGCGATCGTCCGCCAGGTATCCCGCGTCGCGGGCAAAAGCCTCCAGCGCGGGCAGGTCAAGCCGCTGGCCAACCCTGACCCGAAAATGGCGCGCCGCGTCCGGTGGCGGCAGGCGTTGCAGCAGGACGGGCAGCGACGCCACCACCACATCTCCTGGCCGCGCATCGGCAAGCCCGTGCAGCACCGCCATCCGGCGGCCCATCGCATCGGGCGTGGGCGATGCGCCGTCGAACGGCAGGCAGTCCCATTGCGGCAGATGAAAGACCCGGCGTTCGGGCAACACGCCGCGCAGGAACGCGGCCAGCGCCTCGGCCTTGCGTTCATCCGCAACGATGTGCAGGACGCGGTCCTCGGCCCCCAGGCCGTTTAGCAGGGCCACGGCCTCGACGCAGGGGGGAAGGGTGTCGCGCATCGGTACCTCTGATCGTTGCTTGGGTCAGGGGTCTGCCTGCGCCGCCTTATGAATGCCGCCCGCCCCCTGTCCGGTTCCGACGGAGGTCGCAAAACCGGTCAGCGCGTGCAAAGCCGGCGACGCCCGGAATAGGGCTGAAAGGTGCAGTCCGCGGCGCGGAAGGACCGATAGGCGGCCGAACAGGCGCGGACGTTGCATTGCCGCGCCTTGGCCGCACCGGCCGGGGCGGGCGGGTTGGCTGCCGCCGGGGCCGCGGCACCCTGCAGCGCCGCCACGACCGTGCGCCGGAAAATCTCGGCCGGAAGCCCGCCCCCGGTCACCCGGTCCATCGGCGTGTTGTCGTCATTGCCGACCCAGACGCCCACCACCAGGCCGGTTCCCCGGACGAATCCGATGAACCAGGCATCGCGGCTGTCCTGGCTTGTGCCGGTCTTGCCCAGGATGTCGCGCCCGCGGATGGCGGCGCCCCGGCCGGTGCCCGTTTCGACAACCGCCCGCAACAGATCGAGCATCGGCTTCTGGGTCTGCGTCAGGTTGGTCTGCTCGCGCTCGGCAACCTTGACGACGCGCAGGGCGCCGCCGGTTTCGGCCAGCCGCAGCGTCTCGATGCCGGTGGCCTGGACCGGAACCCGGCCCCGCGCCACCCCCGCAAAGGCTTCGGTCATGTCGAGGAGGGTAACCTCCGAGGTGCCCAAGGCCAACGAGGGCGTTGCCTGAAGGTCGGCCTCGATCCCCAGCCGGCGCGCCATCTCGATGACCCTTTGGACGCCGATCGTCTGGGCCAGGCGCACAGCCGCGAGGTTGTAGGACATGGCAAAGGCCTGACGCAGCGTGACCGTGCCATGACTTTTCCGGTCGAAGTTCTGGGGGTTCCAGTTGCCCATCACGACCGGGGCGTCGGACACGCGCGTCTCGGGGTCCGCCCCCAGGGCCAGCGCGGCCAGATAGACGAACAGCTTGAAGGTGGACCCCGGCTGGCGCCTGGCATCGGTGGCGCGGTTGAATTGACTGGCCTTGTAGTCAAGACCGCCGACCATCGCACGCACCCGCCCGTCGGCGGTCATGACCACAAGGGCGGCCTGCGTGGCGCCAGCCGCGGCCCCTTGCGTGGCCATGACCTCTTGGACGATCCGTTCCGCCCGGGCCTGTAGCCCGGGGTTGAGCGTCGCCGTGGCCGACAACCCTTCCGAGGATGGCCCCTTGATCGTATTCATTTCCGCCAGCACCCAGTCGGCGAAATAGCTGCCGGCCCGGGTGGGCGGCGGCTTGGGCGCCAGCGTGGCCAGTTCCGCCAGGGCCCGGTCGCGGGTGGCCGTGTCGATGCGGCCCTGATCGGCCATCAGCCCCAGCACAAGCGCCCCGCGGCTTCGGGCCGCCGCCGGATCGGACAGCGGGTTGACCACCGACGGCAACTGGACCGAGGCGGCGAGCAAGGCAGCCTCGGGCAGGCTCAGCGCCCCCACGTCCTTGTCGAAATAGGTCCGGGCGGCGGCCGGAACGCCATGGGCGCCCGAGCCGAGGTAAACCGCGTTGAGATACAGTTCCAGGATGCGGTCCTTGCCCAACTGGCGTTCCAGCATCGCCGCCAGCACCGCTTCCTGGACCTTGCGCCTCAGGCTGCGTTCGGGCGTCAGATACAGGATCTTCACAAGCTGCTGGGTGATGGTGCTGCCGCCCTGCACGACGCCGCCCGCCCGCACGTTGCGCAGCAGGGCGCGCGCGGTTCCCCGCAGGTCGATCCCCCGATGGTCGCGAAAACGCCGATCCTCGATGGCCAGCACCGCCTGGCCCAGATGGGGCGGCATCTCGTCCAGCGCGACATAGGGCGCCCGATAGGCGCCCTGCGCGGTCAGCACCTCGCCATTGGCCAGCGCGACGGTCATCGTCGGCTCGGGCAGGGGTGGCAGAACCTCGGCCAGGGGCAGGTCGCGCATGGTCAGCCACAGCGCCAGTCCGGTCGCCGCCGCCCCTGCGGCCAGCGCGGCCATCGACCAGACGGCAAGCCGCCAGCCCCGTCCGGCCGCCCCGCCACCCCGCGCGCCTGCACGCCCTTTCGACGGCCATCGCAACCGCAGCGCGGACCATTCCGGCGCCCGGTTCCGGACCGTTGCGCCCGCACGGGCCAGACCTTTCCCGGCACGTCCCGCCATCCAGGTCCAGGACGCCTGCACGTTTCGCGACCCGTCGCGGCGAACGGCCCGCCAAAGCGCCCGCAGGGCCTCGCGCACAGAGCCTTCAGCGGATTCGGCATCGGGCATGGGCTGCCCCCCTGGGGCCGTCCGGCCGGCATCCGGCGGCGCGGTTCCGGTGCCGTGATCCGGGCTGCCAGCCGCCAGGGCGGAAGCAGCCGGGGGCATGGGGCCACCGGAGGCTCGCATCTCGGGATCGGGAGATTGTCTGGACAGCGTTCAGGCCTTGAAACGGGTGCGAGCCGATGATGGAGAAGTTTGATCCCGCCGGCAAGGTTCTGGAATCGCTATGGCGGCATGGCCTGATTTCCCGCCCCAAGGCGCCGCATGGCGCAAGGACGGGCGATGGCGCCCCTCACCCTTTTGCCGCCGGGCAGGAGTCGAACACCGTTTGGTTCGGACGGGCCGCCGGGCATCCCCGCTCACATGCTTGTCTCGATGACATCCGGGCCTTCGTCGGTCGAGGTATCCGGAACAAGGTCTTCGACCTCGACCCCCGAGGAATCTGAATAAGCCTCTTGCATACCGTCTCCTCGCGCCTCGAGGTTTGCAGACGGCCGAGGGGGCCGGCAGCGGCGTTCGACCAGCCGATTGCCGATCAGGTCAAAGCAGGAAGGCGCCGTCCTGCCCCGGCGAACGGCCGAGGCCGACACGGAACCTTCGGAAACGCCGATCTGGATCTGCGCATAGCCGAGGGACGACAGCGCCGAGGTGATGCGCGCCTCGATCCCTGCGTCCTCGGCCAGAGCGGGCGTCAGCAATCCCAGAAGAAGGAAAACCGGCTTGAACAGTTTCATGATGAAGATCCCGTCTTGAAGCCTCGGTGACCGACCTTGCCGGCATGATAGCCGCTACGGGCCGCGTTGTCGCAGGCAAAACTCCGTGTTGCCCTTTCAGATAATCCCGACATCGTTCTGAAGCGCGGCGATCGTGGTGTTGAGCACGATCAGATCATCGGCGCCGAAATCGAAGATCACGTTCGATCCGCTTTGAACGGCGTGCGACATCGCCTGCGCGGTGGTCGAAACCCCAAGCTGGCTGCCGATGAACATCAGGGTATCCACATCGTCCTGAAAATCGCGCACCCGGTCCAGGCCGTCGCCAAAGACAAACTGGTCCGCGCCCCCGCCACCAGTCAGGACATCGTTGCCGCCAAGGCCGTTCAGCACATTGCCGGCGGCGTTGCCGGCGATGGCGTTGTTCAGGGCATTGCCGATGCCGCGCACCGCCGTGCCCATCAGGGCCAGATTCTCGACATGGGCCGTCAGGGCATAGTTGACCGAACTGCGCACCGTGTCCACGCCCGCCCCGGCCTGTTCGATGATCGCGTCGCCGCCGTTGGTGACATACAGGTCGTTGCCTCCGCCGCCGCGCAGCGTATCGTTGCCGCCAAGGCCGTTCAGCACGTTGGCCGCGGCATTGCCGGCGATGGCGTTGTTCAGGGCATTGCCGTTCACTGTCACCGCAGCCGATCCCAGGGCCTGGCCGCTTTCCACATTCGCCGCCAGCGCAAAACTGCCGAACGACAGCATCCGGTCCAGGCCGGCCGACGGACCTTCGACGACCGTATCGCCGGCCGTGTAGTAATAGGTATCGTTGCCGAGGCCCCCTTCCAGGCGGTCGGCCCCGCCCCGGCCATCCAGGACGTTGCTGGCGGCATTGCCGATCAGACGGTCGCCGCCCGCCCCGCCGATCGCAACCTCGATGATGGTGCCCGGCGCAATCTGCATGTTTCCGACCGCCCCCATCACGCTGGAGATCGCCCCGGGGCGCAGGTCGATGAACTGCCCCGCCGCAAAGGTCGAGAAATCGACCCTGTCCCAGCCGCCCGTATCGGCGATCAGAAAGGTCGCCATCGCCCCCAGCGACGCCATCTTGTCAAGCGCCCCTCCGGCGGTCGAGTTGACACCATAGGTGGTGGCCCCCACGCGCACGGGAACCGCCCCATACATGTCGCGCAGCGCCAGGTAATCGGCCAGCATGGGCGTGATCTGCCGGGCATAGGTGGCATTCACCCGCGTATTCTCGTCCTGGTCGAAATAGGACATGATGGATATCTGCCAGCTATCGTTGGCGATGTCGGACTGGCTGAAGGTCCGGATGACGTCGTAATCCTGGGGATGGCCCAGGCCCAGGGCATGGGCCGTTTCATGCATGTAGGTCCGGAAGGCATAGCTTCCGATGCCGTCGCCGCTGCCCACCCGGTCGGACGAGATGTTGACCGTCGCCCTGAGGATGCTGCTGCCGCTATAGCTGACGCGCGTGGTGGCGGTGGACGTGCCGTCGTTGACATAGGTCACATCGGCAGAGCCGGTCGTTTCCAAAAAGCGCAGGCCGGTGATGGCCGCGATCTCTTGCCAGGCGGCGCGGGCAAGGGCCTTTTCCCGGATCGTCAGATCGACGGTGTTCACCAGGACGGTGTCGTCCGCAGCGCCCGACAGCGTGCGTTTCTGGCCGTCGCTGAACAGCGTGCGCTGCAAGGTGTCGGCGAAACGCTGAGGCGAATAGACTTCCATCCTGTCATTCCTTTCTGGGCTGATGCGGCGTCACGGCGGGACGGTTTCTGTCGCAAGCCACAAGACCTGCAACTTGCGGTCAGAGTGTCAATGGAGCCGCTAAAACTGTGCGGACTTTCCCTCGCCGGGCGGCAGCCTGCCAGGGCGGAACCGGAGGGCCGGAAACCCCACAACGGCGCCGCCCGGCGCGGCGTTGCGACATGTGCACATTGCCGTGACAGCCTGGGGTTGTCTCGGGGAAAATTCAATTTGATATTTGTATGCCCATATGACGAACGGCCCGCTGCCCAGACTGCGGCCCTGCCCCCGGATGCCCTTTCTGTGGGGGCGCGCGGATCGGGCAGGGTTCCGGCACGACAGAGATCGAAACCCCCTGACCCGCGCCCGTCTGTCGTGAAATCTTCACGGAGATGTCGGCCAATTGAGACACAGCACTCCTATCAGCCCCGCAAGGAACGAAAGGGTTTCACGGTGCTGCAGGTCAGGAACGTCACGCGGGTTTTCGGTCGGCAGGCCGCAGTTGACGACATCACCTTTTCGGTCGACGGGCCTGCCTTCGTGGGGATCATCGGACGTTCCGGCGCGGGGAAATCGACCTTGCTGCGGCTGATGAACCGGCTGACCGATGCCAGCGCGGGCCAGATCCTGGTGGACGGGCGCGACATCCTGGCCCTGCGCGGCGCCGCTCGGCGCCAGTGGCAAAGCGATTGCGCCATGATCTTTCAGCAGTTCAACCTGGTGCCGCGTCTTGATGTGGTGTCGAACGTGCTGCACGGCATCCTGAACCGCCGGTCCACGCTGCAGACCATGTTCAACCTGTGGTCCCGCGCCGACATCCTGCGCGCGATCGCGATCCTGGACCGCCTGGGCATCGCCGAACAGGCGCCCAAGCGGGCCGAGGCGCTGTCGGGCGGCCAGCAGCAGCGCGTCGCCATCGCCCGCGCGCTGATGCAGGACCCCAGGATCATCCTGGCCGACGAGCCCATCGCCAGTCTTGATCCGATGAACGCGCAGGTCGTCATGGACACGCTGAAGCGCATCAACGTCGAGGACGGGCGCATGGTCATCGCCAACCTGCATACCCTGGACACCGCGCGGCGCTATTGCGACCGGGTGATCGGGATGCGCGACGGACGGATCGTCTTTGACGGCACGCCCGGCCAGCTTTCGACCGGCGCCGCCCGCGACATCTATGGCGCCGACGCAGACTTCAACGAGGCCGCGACCTCGACCTCGATCCCCTCCGATACGGCCCCGGACGACGCCTATGCGGCGCGGATGCTGGCCTGACCCCTTTCCCCGGCCGGCCCGGCCGGGGCATCAACCCCTGGAGAACCTATGAAAACCCTTGCCCTGGCGCTTGCCGCCACCACCGCCCTGTCGCCGATCGCCGCCGCCGCGCAGGAGATCACCCAGTTCAACATCGGCATCCTGGGCGGCGAGAACGCGCAGGACCGCGTAACCTCGAACGAATGCTTCCGTGCCGCCATCGAGGAAGCCCTGGGCGTTCCGGTCAAGGTCTTCACGCCCGCCGACTATGACGGCGTGATCCAGGGCCTGCTGGGCGGCACGCTGGACATGGCATGGCTGGGCGCCTCGGCCTATGCCAAGGTCTATCTCACCGATCCCGAGGCCGTGACCCCGGTCCTGACCAAGCAGAACATGGACGGCTCGACCGGCTATTATTCCATCGCCTTTGCCCGCGCCGACAGCGGCATCACCTCGATCGAGGATGCCAAGGGCAAGACCTTCGTGTTCGCCGACCCGAACTCGACCTCGGGCTATCTGGTGCCGGCCGCCGAACTGGCCGAGGCTTACGGCCCGCTGGAAGAGTATTTTTCGGACGTGCGCTTTTCGGGCGGCCACGAACAGTCGATCGTCGCCGTCGCCAACGGCGATGCCGAGGCCGGGGTCAGTTGGGCCGACGGCCTGGGCGAGTGGGAAGACGGCTACAATTCGGGCGCCTTCCGCAAGGCCGCCGACTCGGGTCTGGTGGACATGAACGACATCGTCGAGATCTGGAAGTCGAAGCTGATCCCGGAAGGCCCGGTGGTCGTCCGCAACGCCCTGCCCCAGGACGTCCGCGACACGGTCACCCAGTTGACGGCCGACCTGCACGAAACCGACAGGGAATGCGCCTATGGCGTCGCCGGGGGCGAAGCCAAGGATTTCGTTCCCGTCGAACACAGCGCCTATGACGGCATCGTCGCCGCCCGCAAGCTGGAAGAGTCGAATAGCTGATCCCTGATCCAGGCGAACCGCGCCCCGAACCGGGCGCGGTTCCGTTTTTTTGACCCCCGAGGATTTCATGGCTGACACCGCCTTTGGACATGGCCGGACCGACGGCATCGCGCAGGTCCGGGCCGCCTATCTGGACATGGTGCGCCGCCGCCGCATGTATGGGGGCATCCTGCTGATCCTGTTCGCCGCCCTGATGACCGCAAGCTTCGGCCTTGCCCAATCGCGCAATGCCGGCGGCCTGGTGGACGGGCTGCCGATGGTGCTGTCCTTTCCGTCCGAGGTGATTTCCGAGGCCTGGGAAAATCGCGCCGAAGTGCCGGCCCTGATCGCCGAGCATGTTCCGTCGCTGGTGGAAACGGTGAACATCGCCGCCGTGTCCACCCTGCTGGGCGCCCTGGCGGCGGCGGCGCTGGCGCTGCTGTCGACGCGCGGTCTGGCCCGCTGGCCCGCGCTGACGCCCCTGTTCCGCCGGCTGATGGACGGGATGCGGGCCATTCCCGAAATCGTCATCGCGCTGATGCTGATCTATATTCTGGGCGGCGGTCCGGTTCCCGCCGTCGCAGCCATTGCGCTGCACACCGCCGGCGCCCTGGGCAAGCTGTTCTCGGAGGTCGCGGAAAACGCCGATCTGAAGCCGGTCGAGGGACTGACCTCGGTCGGCGCCACCTGGGGCCAGAGGATGTGGCTGGGCGTGGTCCCGCAGGTCGCGCCGAACTGGCTGTCCTACGCCCTGATGCGGTTCGAGATCAACGTGCGCGCCAGCGCCATCCTGGGCTTCGTGGGATCGGGCGGCATCGGCTATAACCTCAAGATCGCGATGCAATGGGGCCAGGGCCGCTATGACGAGGTGGTGGCGATCTTTCTGCTGCTGTTCGTCACCATCGTGGTGATCGACCGCCTGTCCGATCACGCCCGCACCCGCCTGGTGAAAGGCAGCTTCGCATGACCGATGCCCTGACGATGCCCTTGGGGGACCGTGCCGCACCGGTCCTGGCCAGCTTTGCGCGCCGCCGCCTGATGTCCTTCGCCGTGCCCGTGGTGATCCTGGCCTATCTTCTTTATGCGGCGATATCGTTCGACCTGCTGGGTCTGGCGCAGCGGGCGCGGATGGACAATGCCGCGATCCTGATGTCGGACTTCTGGCGGCACAAGACGCATGTCACGCGCGACAACCGCACCGGCGATCTGGCCGTCGCCGTCGAGGGCGAGGTCAAGGGGGCCTACCCCAAGGGCCGGCTGCCCGATTTCGTGACCGTCGCGAACGGCGTCACCACGATCGATCTGGGCCAGGGCCACAGCGTTGTCTATGACGCGGCGGGGGCGCGTTATCATCACCCGGACGCGGGCACCATCGCCATCCGTCCAGACGGCAACCGCCTGGTCCTGACCGGGCCCGAGCCGCGCCCGGACTGGATCAACGCGACCGGCACGCGCGTCAGCATCACCACCGAGGCGGGCCGGCTTGCCTATACCCGCAGCAAGGTGGAAACCTTCCGCTATTCCCCCGGCTGGCCGCTGTTCTTTTTCACGCCAGACAGCCCCTTCGCCTTCATGAGCTGGCCCGAGCTGGGCGCCGCCGCGCTGTTGGGCGAACGCCTGGACCCCCGCACGCCGAACATCGCCGCGATGGCGCGGGATTTCTGGACCAACCCGATGTGGCGCCATGGCGATGTCGCCTGGGCCATGTTCGAAACCGTGCTGATGGCCTTTCTGGGCACGATGGGCGCGGCCATCATCGCGCTGCCCCTGGCCTTCGTGGCGGCGTCGAACATGAATCCGGTCGGACCCCTGCGCTTTGCGCTGCGGCGGGTCTTTGATTTCATCCGGGGGGTGGACGGGCTGATCTGGACCATCGTTCTGGCCCGCGCCTTTGGCCCCGGCCCGATGACCGGAGCCCTGGCGATCCTGCTGACGGACACCGGCAGCTTCGGCAAGCTGTTTTCCGAGGCGCTGGAAAACATCGACGAAAAGCAGGTCGAGGGGGTGCGGTCGACCGGCGCCGGGGCGATGCAGCGCGCGCGCTTTGGGGTGATCCCGCAGGTCACGCCGGTTCTGCTGAGCCAGGTGCTGTATTACCTGGAATCGAACACCCGCAGCGCCACCGTGATCGGCGCCATCGTCGGCGGGGGCATCGGGCTGCTGCTGACACAGGCGATCCAGACCCAGAAAGACTGGGAGGACGTGGCCTATTACATGGTCCTGATCGTCCTCACCGTGATCGCCATGGACAGCCTGTCGGGCTGGCTGCGCCGCAAGCTGATCAAGGGCGGATGATGACGCATCTGCTGGTGACGGGGGGCGGACGCGGCCTGGGCCGCGCCCTGTGCGACGAGGGGCTGGCGCGCGGATGGCGGGTGACGGCGACCGTGCGCCGGGCCGGCACGGCGCCCGCCGGCGCGGCCGAGATCGTCATGGACGTGACCGATGCAGGGGCGATCGCCGCGCTTGCCGGCCGGGTCGGGCCGCTGGATGTGCTGGTGAACAATGCCGGGATCATCGGTCCTGCGGCGCGCGCCATCGGCCCGCTGGACCCGGCGGCGTTCCTGGAAACCTTCCGCGTCGACACGCTGGCGCCTCTGGCGGTAACGCAGGCCCTGTTGCCCTGCCTAAGGACCGCGCCGACCGGCCGGGGGCGTGTGCTGGCGATCTCGTCGCAGATGTCCTTCATGGGTTATGCCAAGTCCGATCACATCGCCTATCGCGCCGCCAAGGCCGCGCTGAACAAGGTGATGCAGGGCCTGGCCACCGATCTTGCTGCCGAGGGAATCGCTGTCGTGCTGATCGACCCCGGCTGGCTGCGCACCGATATGGGCGGACCTCAGGCTGATCTGGAACCGGCCGAGGTGGCGCGCGCCATCCTGTCGGTCGCAGGTGGCCTGGACATGTCCCGCAGCGGCCAGTTCCTGCGCCACGATGGCACCAGACGCGATTTCTGAAGGCCGCACCCATGCCCAGACTTTCCGAAGCGGACCCTGTCCTGCATCCCGGTGCGGTGATCGCCAATTCCACCTTTGGCGGCTGGTGCGAGGTCGGCGCCCAGTCAACGATCCTGAATTCAGATTTCGGGGACTATGCCTATTGCGAACGGCTGTGCGATATCGCCAACACCTCGGTCGGCCGGTTCGCCAATATCGCCGCGATGTGCCGGATCGGGCCGACCGATCATCCGATGCAGACCGCCAGCCTGCACCATTTCCTGTATCGCTCCAGCTCTTACTGGGACGATGCGGCGGATGACGCCGATTTCTTTGCCGCCCGCGCCGCGCGGCGCACCGTGATCGGGCCGGACACCTGGCTGGGCCATGGCGCCATCGTCAAGCCCGAGGTGACGATCGGCGCCGGCGCCATCGTTGCCGCCGGAGCCGTGGTGACCAAGGACGTGGCGGCCTATACGATCGTCGCGGGCGTTCCGGCGCGGCCCCTGCGGGCGCGCTTTGCCGCCGATATTGCCGACCGGCTGCTGGCGCTTGCCTGGTGGGACTGGGACCACGCCCGCCTGCGGGATGCCCTGACCGATTTCCGCAGCCTGCCGGCCCAGGCCTTTCTGGACCGGTACGGCGGCTAGTCCGGGTTCACCGTCAGCGTCACCCGGTCGCCCGCGAACCAGGTCGTGCCGTATTCGACCGGCTGTCCGTCGGCATCGACATTGATCGCCACCGACCGCAGCACCGGGGCGCCCTGGGGCAGTTCCAGCGCCAGGGCCATGGTCGCGGGCGCGATCTTGGCGGTCAGGCGGGTCTCGGCCCGCGTGTAATCCGCCAGCCCGCATGTCGCCAGGCCGCGCGTGACCGAGGGGTCTGCCGCAAGATGGGCCAGCAGGTCCGGAAACCGAGCCGCGTCGAACACCGACCGGAATACCCCCAGGGGCCGGCCGTCGGCCAGCGACACGCCCTCGACCACGTGGACCGGCGCGCCAGGCGACAGGCGCAGCGCCTCGGCTTCCTTGTCGTCGGCAGCCCGCGTGTCCATCAGGGTCAGCCGGCGCGAGGCCGTCCGGCCCGAGGCCGCGACATTCTGGTGAAACCGCACCCGCCGCCCCAAGGGGTAATCGGTGGGGACCGAGGCGACAAAGACCCCCGCACCCCGCCGTGTCCGCAGCAGTCCGGCATCGGCCAATGCCCGTATCGCATGGCGCACCGTGTGTCGGTTGACCCCGAACCGCGCAGACAGTTCGGCCTCGGACGGCAGACGGTCGCCGGGGCGGTAATGGCCCGCCCCGATCTCGGCCTGCAGGGATTGGGCGATGGATTTCCAGATCGGCTGGCTTGTCATGGAAAATTCACAACTCCACGCTTGAGCCGCGTCCGGCCGCGCGCTATCACTTGTCTAGTTGTATAGGAAACTGGACAGGCTGGCAAGATGTCGAGGCCCGCAATGCCCCCCCTGATCGAAACGCGGCGCGACTGGATGGCGCTGCTGGCCAAGGCACCGCCCGCGCGGCTTGCGGCGCTGGCGCCCGACCTGCCGGCGCATGACACGCTGCGCGCCCCCGAAATCGGCGCGATCATGCTGGAAGGCCGCATCGGCGGCACCGGTGCGCGCTTCAATCTGGGCGAGATGACGGTGACGCGCTGTTCGGTTCGCCTGGACGCGGCAGAGGGCCACGCCTGCGTGCAGGGCCGGGACAAGGAACACGCCCGCCGCGCCGCGGTTCTGGACGCGCTGATGCAGGGCGGCGAGGCGGCGCGGATCCGCGCCGAGATCCTGGCCCCGCTGCGGGCCGAGGCAGCGGCCGCCCGCGCCGCCCGCGCCGAAAAGGCCGCCGCCACGCGGGTCGAGTTCTTCACCCTGATGCGCGGAGAGGACGGATGAACCAGCTGTCCGGCGGATTCGCGGACCCGGCCCGCGATGCGGCCCAGGCCTTTCGCGCGGTGCTGGAGGCGATGGCCCGCCCCGGCACGATCCAAACGGTTGCCGGCGGCCGGGTGCCCGGCCTGTCAGGGGCGGCGGCGACGGTGCTGCTGACCCTTACGGACGCCACCACGCCCCTGCACCTGGCGGGCGGTTTCGCGACCGACGACATCGGCCGCTGGATCGCCTTTCACATCGGCGCCCCGCTGGTCGCGGCCGGGGATGCCGTGTTCGCCCTGGGCACCTGGGACGATCTGCAGCCGGTGACGCGCTTCGGGATCGGCCAGCCCTCCTATCCCGACCGCTCGGCCACCCTGATCGTGGAAACCGCAGATCTGTCAAACCAGGGGCCGCGCCTGACCGGGCCCGGCATCCGGGACAGCATCCGCCTGTCGCTGCCCGAAACGGATGCCTTTCGGGCGAACCGGGCGCTGTTTCCGCTGGGCTTCGACACGATCCTGACCTGCGGCGACCGTCTTGCCGCCCTGCCCCGCACCACCATCGTGGAGGATGTCTGATGTATGTCGCCGTCAAGGGCGGGGAACGCGCCATCGACGCGGCCCATGCCTGGCTGGCCGAGGAACGGCGCGGCGACCCCGCCGTGCCGCACCTGTCGGTTCCCCAGATCCGCGAACAGATGGCCCTGGCGGTGGACCGGGTGATGGCCGAAGGGTCGCTTTATGATCCCGACCTGGCGGCGCTGGCGATCAAGCAGGCGCGGGGCGACCTGATCGAGGCCGTGTTCCTGATCCGCGCCTATCGCACGACCCTGCCGCGCTTTGCGTCGTCGCGGCCCATGGACACCAGCGCCATGGCGGTGGACCGGCGTGTATCGGCCACGTTCAAGGATCTGCCCGGCGGGCAGGTGCTGGGGCCGACCTTCGACTATACCCACCGGCTGCTGGATTTCGCGCTGCTGGCCGAAACCGGGGTGCCGCCCGCCCCGACCGCCCCCGCGCCGGCCGAGGCCATGCCCCATGTCACCGGCCTTCTGGACCGCGACAACCTGATCGAACCCGAACCGCGCTGCGACGATGCGCCCGGCGACCTGACCCGCAGCCCTTTGGAACTGCCCGCCGACCGGGCGCTGCGCCTGCAATCGCTGGCGCGGGGGGACGAGGGGTTCGTGCTGTCGCTGGCCTATTCGACCCAGCGGGGATACGGACGCACCCATGCCTTTGTGGGCGAGCTGCGCATCGGCCGCGTCGCGGTCGAGGTCGAATTGCCCGAACTGGGCTTTGCCGTCGAGATCGGCGAGGTCGAGCTGACCGAATGCGAAACCGTCAACCAGTTCAAGGGGTCCAGGACCGAGCCGCCGCAGTTCACACGCGGTTATGGCCTGGTGATGGGCCAGTCCGAGCGCAAGGCGATTTCCATGAGCCTGGTGGACCGCGCCTTGCGCTGGCAGGAACTGGGCGAGGATTTCACCGGCGCCCCGGCGCAGGATCAGGAATTCGTCCTGTCACACTGCGACAACGTGCAGGCCACCGGGTTCCTGGAACACATCAAGCTGCCCCATTACGTCGATTTCCAGTCCGAACTGGAACTGGTGCGCCGCCTGCGGGCCGAGGCCACGGCGGCCTCGTGCCCGAAAGAGGCCGCGGAATGAACATCGTGTTCGACATCGGCAATGTCCTGATCCGCTGGGACGCGCGGTCGGCGTTTCCGTCGCTCGACCCGGCGGCGGCGGACGCCTTTCTGGAACGGATCGGCTTTTCGGCGCTGAACCTGCGCGGCGACGGGGGCGAAACCTGGGCCGAGATCGCGACCGCCATCGCCGATCAGGACGACCGGGCGATGTTCCTGTCCTATCTGCCGAACTATGCCCTGGCCATCGCGCAGTCGATCGAAGGCACCTGGGATCTGCTGGACCGCTTGCGCGAAGGCGGCCATGCCATTCATGCGATCACCAACTGGTCGGCGGAAACATGGGCCACCGGTGTGGCAACCCATCCGCGTCTGGGCACGGCCTTCGCCACCGCCATCGTGTCAGGCCAGGAACGGGT
The DNA here is from genome assembly GCF_004310345.1 of Paracoccus subflavus. GTDB lineage: Bacteria > Pseudomonadota > Alphaproteobacteria > Rhodobacterales > Rhodobacteraceae > Paracoccus > Paracoccus subflavus. Next base: position 278,395 of record NZ_SISK01000003.1, read on the forward strand.
GCTGAAGCCCGATCCGGCGATCTTTGCGCTGCTCTGCGACCGCGCCGGGGTGGCGCCCGAGACCTGCGTCTTCATCGACGACAGCGAAGGGAATGTCGCGGGGGCCCGTGCGTTCGGCATGGACGCCATTCACTTCACCACGCCCAAAGCCCTGGAATCCTCCCTGACCGAAAGGGGCCTGCTGTGAGCGATTACAACTTTGCCTATCTCGACGAACAGACCAAGCGGATGATCCGCCGCGCCCTGCTGAAGGCCCTGGCGATCCCGGGATACCAGGTGCCCTTCGCCAGCCGCGAGATGCCGATGCCCTATGGCTGGGGAACCGGCGGGGTGCAGGTGACGGCGGCCTGCCTGACGCCCCACGACCGGCTGAAGGTGATCGACCAGGGCGCCGACGACACCACGAACGCGGTCAGCATCCGCCGCTTCTTCCAGCGGACCGCCGGGGTCGAGGTGACGGAACGCACCGCCGAGGCCACCGTGATCCAGACCCGCCATCGCATCCCCGAGCATCCCCTGACCGAGGGGCAGATCCTGGTCTATCAGGTGCCGATCCCGGAACCGCTGCGCTTTCTGGAACCGCGCGAGACCGAGACCCGCAAGATGCACGAGCTCGAGGAATACGGGCTGATGCATGTCAAGCTGTACGAGGACATCGCCCGGCACGGCGAGATCGCGACCAGCTATGCCTATCCGGTCCGGGTCGAGGGGCGCTATGTCATGGACCCCTCGCCGATTCCCAAATTCGACAATCCCAAGCTGGCGGGGAACCCGGCGATCCAGTTGTTCGGCGCGGGCCGGGAAAGCCGCATCTATGCCCTGCCGCCCTATTCGGACGTGGTGAGCCTCGATTTCGAGGATCATCCCTTTGTGGCCTCGAAGGCCGATCACGACTGCGACCTTTGCGGGGCGGGATCGAGCTATCTCGACGAGGTCATCACCGACGACAGGGGCAGCCGGATGTTCGTCTGCTCGGACACCGATTTCTGCAACTCCCGGCAGGCCGAGGGACATCGCGGCCGTCTTTCCACGGAGGCTGCGTGATGGACGGCGCGACCCTGACAATGCCGCTGCTGGCGGTCGAGGGCCTGACCAAGCGCTATGGTTCCCGGATCGGCTGCGCCGATGTCAGCTTCGACCTGTGGCCGGGCGAGGTGCTGGGCATCGTCGGCGAAAGCGGATCGGGCAAATCGACGCTGTTGTCCTGCCTGGCCGGGATGCAGGCGCCCGACACGGGCGCGGTCCTGTGGGAGGGCCGCGACGTGCTGGCCTTTCCCGAAGCCGAGCGCCGCCGCCTGATGCGGGGCGACTGGGCCTATGTCCACCAGAATCCGCGCGACGGGCTGCGGATGGGGGTCAGCGCCGGCGGCAACGTGGGCGAGCGGCTGATGGCGGTCGGCGCACGCAACTATGCCGCCATCCGCGACATGGCGATCGACTGGATGGGCCGGGTCGAGATCGGGCCGGACCGGATCGACGACCGTCCATCGGCCTTTTCGGGGGGAATGCAGCAGCGTTTGCAGATCGCGCGCAACCTGGTCACGGGGCCACGGCTGGTGTTCATGGACGAACCGACCGGGGGCCTGGACGTCAGCGTGCAGGCGCGGCTGCTGGATCTGTTGCGAGGGCTGGTGCGCGACCTGGGCCTGTCAGTGGTGATCGTCACCCACGATCTGGCCGTGGTGCGGCTGCTGGCGGATCGCCTGATGGTGATGAAAGAGGGCCGCGTGATCGAAGCCGGGCTGACCGATCAGGTTCTGGACGATCCGCAGCACGCCTATACCCAGCTTCTCGTATCCTCGGTCCTTCAGGTGTAACACCATGATTCATATCGAAAACCTGTCCAAGACCTTTACCCTGCACAACCAGGGCGGCGCGGTCCTGCATGTGATGGCGGGGGCGACCCTGCATGTCGGCCGGGGCGAATGCGTGGCCCTGACCGGCCGATCGGGGTCGGGCAAGTCCACCCTGATGCGGATGATCTATGGCAACTACCGCGCCGCGTCCGGATCTCTGCTGGTGGCCGGCCTGGACATGGTGACCGCCCAGCCGCGTCAGGTCATCGCGCTGCGCCGCGACACGCTGGGCTATGTCAGCCAGTTCCTGCGCGTCGTGCCCCGCGTGCCCGCCATCGAGGTCGTGGCCGAGCCGTTGCTGCGTCGCGGCGTCCCCGGCGGCCAGGCCCGCGACCGCGCGGCCACCCTGCTGAGCCGCCTGAACATCCCCGAACGGCTGTGGAGCCTGTCGCCGACGACCTTTTCGGGGGGGGAACAGCAGCGCGTGAACATCGCGCGCGGCTTTGCCCATGCCTTTCCCGTGATGCTGCTGGACGAACCCACAGCCAGCCTCGACGCCGCCAATCGCGAGGTCGTGCTGACCCTGATCGAGGACGCCAAGGCCGCCGGCGCCGCGATCCTGGGCATTTTCCACGACGAGGCGGCGCGCGACCGGATCTGCGACCGGCGGGTCGATGTGACGCACTTCACCCCCGGACTGGCCGCATGACGCGGCTGGTCGCGGTGGCCGGGCCGTCGGGGGCAGGCAAGGACACGCTGATGGCGATGGCCTGCGCGGTCCGTTCCGACATCCGCGCGGCGCGCCGCGTCATCACCCGGCCCGCCGATGCGGGCGGCGAGGATTTCGAAAGCGTCACCGAGGCCGAGTTCGCGCGCCGTCTTGACCGGGGGGATTTCGCGCTGCACTGGCGCGCGCACGGGCTGGGCTATGGTATTCTGGGCGATCAGTTGACCGGACCGGGCACCGTCCTGTTCAACGTCTCTCGGGCCGTTCTGCAACAGGCGGCGGCGCTGCTGCCCTCGCTTTCGGTGCTGGTGGTCACGGCACCGGCCCCGATCCTTGCCGCGCGGCTGGCCGACCGGGGGCGCGAAGACGCCCGGGACCGGGCCCAGCGGCTGGAGCGCGCGCGCTTTTGCCTGCCCGAGGGCATCCCCTTCCGTGAGGTCGTGAACGACGGAACCGTCGATCAGGGGCTTGTGCGCTTTCTTGATGCGCTTCAGCCGGTCAGGGCATAACGATGAACCAGGCGGAACAGTCCGTCCTCGGGCTCCTCGAACAGGCACAGATCGGCGATCACGAAGGGACGCGGAAGCACGGGCGCAAAATGCGCCAGCAGCACGGCCTGCGCCTGCATGGCCAAGGCGGCGGGAAGCCGGTCAGTCAGCGTCAGGTGAAAGCGGAACTCCTCCATCACGAAGGGATAGCCCCATTGGTCCAGCAGATCGCGCTGCCGCGGGGACAGGCGGTGGGGACGGCGGCGCGCGATCTCGGCCTCGGTCAGGGGTGCGCGCAGCGGGTCGAGGTCGCGCACCACGGTTTCCCCAAGCCGTTGCAGGGCGGCCGTATCGCCCAGGGGCACAAAGGCCAGGAACCCATCGAGATTCGCGATCCGCAGCCCCGGCATCGTGACCGGCTTCGACCGCGCGGCCAGCACCCGCAACGCCCGGTCCAGATCGGCGGGGGCGGCGCCGGGGGCCAGTCGGAAGGGCGGCTTGATCGTGCCGTGAAAGCCGTAACGGCGCGGCTCTGCGGTGATCTCGGCGGCGGGCAGCCCCAGATCGGGCTGCGTGCGCCTGTCGCCCGTTTCGGGATCGCGGCCCAGCCAGCAGGCGGCCCGATCGGCAAAGGCGCCGGGCCGGGGGGCGTAATAGACGGCAAAGCGTTTCGCATCAGGCATGGCGCACCCCTAACCCCGCACTGTCACATCCCTGTGACAGCCGGATGGCAATCAGCCCGATCAGGGGCCGGACAGCAAGACAGGACTGACAGATGACCGAGACGATCCTTTCCAATGCGATGCTGGTCCTTCCCGACCGGGTCATCCACGGCGGGCTGCGGATGGCCGGAGGCCGCATCGCCGAGATCGCCGAAGGGGCCGCCGCGGCGCCGGGCAGCATCGACTGCCAGGGCGATCTGGTTCTGCCGGGCCTTGTCGAATTGCACACCGACAATCTGGAACGCCATCTTCAGCCGCGCCCAAAGGTCGAATGGCCGCACCAGGCCGCCATCGTGGCCCATGATGCGGAACTGGCCTCGACCGGGATCACGACCGTCTTCGACGCCCTGCGGGTGGGTTCGGCCTTTGCCAGCTCGAACGCGGGCTATGGCGAATACGCACGGGCGCTGGCATCCGAGATCCTTGAGCTGCGGACGCGGGGGGCGCTGCGGATCAGCCATTTCCTGCATCTGCGGGCCGAAATCTGTTCGGAAACCCTTGTCAAGGAAATGGCCAAGTTCGGTCCCGACGACCGCATCGGCATCGTCAGCCTGATGGATCACACGCCCGGCCAGCGGCAGTTCCGCGATATCGGCAAGCTGCGCGACTATGTCATGGGCAAGAACGGATTGTCGGATGCCGAATTCGACGCCCATGTCGAAAGCCAGCAGGCGCTGAGCGAGCGGCTGGGCACCCTGCACGAGGCCGCCGCCGTAAACGAGGCGCGTCGCTATGGCGCGGTGCTGGCCAGCCATGACGACACCACCGCGGGCCAGGTGGCCGTATCTGCCCGGCATGGCGTCCGTCTGGCCGAATTTCCCACCACCGCCGAGGCGGCGCGGGCCTGCCGCGACCAGGGGATCGCCGTGATGATGGGCGCACCGAACCTGATCAGGGGCGGGTCGCATTCCGGCAATGTCGCGGCCCGCGAACTGGCCGAGGCCGGTCTTCTGGACATCCTGTCGTCGGATTACGTCCCCTCCTCCCTGCTGACGGCCGCTCTGATGCTGGGCGATCTGTGGGACGACCTGCCGCGCGGCGTTGCCACGGTCACGTCGGCGCCCGCCATGGCGGCGGGTCTGGCCGATCGCGGCCGGCTTGCAGTGGGGGCCCGCGCCGATGTCATCCGCGTGGCCCGGCTGGGTGTGGCAAGCGCGGTGCATGGGGTCTGGGTGCAAGGCCATCGGGTGTCCTGAGCCCCGGGCATCTGCGGGTAAACAGGCCGCCACCCGACCCGGGAAAGCCGTTGCCGCAGCCAAAGGAGAGACCCCGGCAGCTTCGTGGTCCTTGCACCAGGGCGATGCCCGACCGGATGCGCTGCCGGTCGCCCGGCGGGTTCCGGTCCGGGGCTGCGGCAGCCGGTCCGGATCAAGCCATGCGCGCAGGCGCCATCGCCGCGCGGACGGGCGATTCGAATGTCAGGCCCTGGGCGATCGCGTCGTCGGCAATCGCCGAAGGATCGAACGACAGGCGCGCGACAAGATCACGCAGTTCGGACACCAGATCCTGGTTCGGCGGTTCGGGGTTTTCGTTCCTGGGGGGCGGGCAGACCGGATTTCCGGCGCCTCCCAGTTGTTCCCAAAGCGCCCTGGCGCCGTCTGGCCGCACCGCCTCCTCAAGCTGCACCTCGATCATGCGGATGCGGCTGCCGTAAAGCCGCAGGTAGAATTCCTGGCGAACCGCCATCTCGAAGCAGTACCACAGCGCCAGCCCGACCTCGCCCATTTGCAGCAGCACTTCGGGATTGACGGACTTGAGGGGATAGCTGGGATGAAGATACCATTGCCAGGCGATGGTGATGTTGCGGAAATCGCCGCGCTGGACATAGCTGGCGCATTGTCTGGCCAGATCCCGTCGCAGCACGATCACCGTGCTTTCGCGGCGCAAACCGGACAGACACAGGTTTTCGATCAGCCCGCACTTGCCCAGCGTGTGATTGGTTTCGGCATAGAAATCCAGGGGCGCGATTTCCTGAAGCTTCCGTCTCCAGAACGCCTGCACCGTGGCGGTGTTGCCAAAGGCGTTGAACTCGCGCAGGGTCCGGATCTCGGGCATTCGCGTGCCGAAATCCCCGATGCCCAAAGGCTCATGGATCACCGTGCCGGCCTGATTCAGCCCAAGAAACGAGGCCAGCCATGCCGTCCCCGTGCGGCCTGCGGTGAGCGTGAAGATTTTCTGTGTCATGACTTACCGATGCAGACGACGTGTTCCGGCTGGTTGTAGCGAGCCGGGATGAAGAAATCCTCAACACCCGGACGGCGGCAGATGGCCTTGCGGGTCTTTTCCGGCCGCGCCCGCCGCGCGCGCTCCCGATCCGGCGAACAGATTTCCGGTCGGGCCCGGCAATTCGTCACGGATGGACCAGGGCCTTACCGGCGATTTCCTCGGCGGCGATGTGCCGGAACCGGTTTTCCGTGACGCGCAGGTCGTGCGCGATCATCAGGGCGGCCTCGTAATCGCGGGTATAGGCCTCGGTCGCGTAAAGCCTGGACGTCGCCAATCCTGCCTGTAATCGCTTCCGGACCGCCTCGCGTTCCGCGCGGTTCGCGATCAGCGCCTTGGCCTTTTCGTAATAATCCTTGTCCGACCCTGCCACCAGATCCGCAAGACCGGCGGCCCTGACCAGGCTTGCCCCGACGCGCGCCGCGAACTGCTGCCCCGGCCGGGTCAGCACGGGCAATCCCGCCCAGAGCGCATCGCTTGCCGTGGTATGGGCGTTGACGTTGAAGGTATCGAGGAACAGATCCGCATGGCGGTGCCTGGCCAGATGGGCCGCATTGGACATGCGGGGGGCGAAAACTACCCGATCGGGCTGGACGCCGCGGGCCTGTGCCTCTTGCCGCAAGGCGGGGGCGGCCCAGCTCGTCCCCTCGATCAGCCACAGAACCGTTTCGGGATGCTCTCGCATGAGCCGCATCCAGATGTCGTATTCCCGAGGCGTGATCTTGTAGGGATCGTTGAAGCAGCACAGCACCACGGCCCCATCCGGCAGGCCGTGATCGGCCCTCGTGCCGGCGTCGCCATCGATGGGCCGGCGATTGTCGTTGGGCTGGTAGCTTCCGGGAAGCCGGATGATCTTTTCCGCATAGAACGCCTCGGCCCCGCGGGGGATCACGGTGTCATCCGCGATGATGTAATCCCATGCCCCGGTCCCCAGGCTGCCCGGATAGCCCAGATAGTTGATCTGGAGCGGTGCCAGGCCCTGGGAAAACAGATTGACCCTGCTGCCCCCGGTATAGCCCTTGAGATCGATGGCAATGTCGAGCTGGAGATGCCTGGCCAGGGCGACGACCTCGGCATCGGTGCGGCTGCTGACCTCGTGCAGGCCATGAACCGCTGCCTTGACCCAGGATGCCGTTTCCGTATCCGCCAGGGGATTGAGGGCGAACATGTGGACCTCGAACCGGTCGCGGTCATGGTGGTCCAGGACGCCCCCCAACAGGAACATGGTGGCGTGCCGAGAGATATCGGCCGAAACATAGCCCAAACGGATGGGCCCCGGCCTTCGGGCAGGCCATGCCGCCGGCCGGTTGACGGGCCATTTGCGGCCATAGGTTTCCGACCGTTTCAGCGCCCGGGCCGCGTCATCCTCCATGCAGAGCAGGCACCAGGGCATGGCCGCGCTTCCCTCGATGCCGATCCTGTGCGCGAGGGCGGGAAACTCGGCATGGGCGGACCAGTCGGCCATCTTGGTCTTGCACATGAAGGCGAGGCTGCGCGCGGCCATGTCGTCCGGGCTGAACCTGAAGGCTTGCCGGTAATGGTGCAAGGCCTCGGGGAACAGGCCGGAGGTGCTGTGGAGATTGCCGAGGTTATGATGGGTGGAGGAATTGGCGGGATCGAGATCCAGCGCCCTGTCATAGGCGTCCCTGGCCTTTGCCCTGTCCCCCATCGCCAGAGCCAGGGTGCCAAAATCGTTGTAGAGATTTGATGTCTTTCCGATCTCGGCGGCCTTGCCCAGGGCCTCGGCCGCTTCATCCATCCTTCCGGCGGCCCACTTCATGTGCCCCATGAACAGAAAGCCCTCATGACGGTCGGGCCGCAGCCGGGTCATCTGCTCATAGGCCGCGGCTGCACCCTCGATCTCGCCGGTCTTCCGCAGGATGGCGGCAAGATGCTTCCAACTGTCATAATGCTCGGGCTCGATCTCGATCGCCTGGGTGACGAACCGGCGCGCCAGGTCCATCTCTCCCATGCGATAGGAAATCAGGGATGCGATGCTCCAGCCAAGGCGGTCCCCGGGGTGCAGGGTCAAAGCCTCGTGGCAGGCGATGAGCGCATCGCGATGGCGGTTGCCGGCCACCAGCCTGGACGCCTTGACGATGGCCTCGACGGCGATGGCCTTTCCGTCGCCGGACAGCCGGATGAGCGCAAGGCGCGCCGCCTTGTTGCCCGGAAAGCGCAGAAGAACCTCGCCATAGGCATCGCGCGCATCCGACAGTCTGCCGGCAGCCTCGAGCTTTCGGGCATCGCGCAGCGTGATTTCAGTGCCTTGATCCCGCATCCTGCCTCCTGACCGTTCGCCCGAGGCCTAGCAGAAGCGTCTTAATGCGGCGTGAATGCGTGGGGGCCATCCGCGCAGGACTTGCCGGCCCGGCGCCGCCACGGGCCTGTCCCCTGCATCTGCCGGAACGGAAAAAACAGGCGCCCCTTTCGGCGCGCCTGTTTGCTGCTGCGTCCTGTGGCCCTGGGGCTATTCGGCGGGAACGGCGTCCGGAACCTCGACCGTCTGGATCGGATGGGGCAGATGCGCCAGCATCTCTTTGGGGCAGACTTGCAGGAAGTTGGCCTTTTCAGCCGCCCAGTCCTGAAGAATCTCGCCCGCCCGGCGCGAGCCGGTTTCCCTGAAATGCCGCTCGACCAGATCCCTGAGCTGGTTTTCCCAATGGTCCTGCGTGACCGGGCACATCACCAGGGTGTCGGCGTTGACATAATCGCGCGCCACGCCCTGCGGATCATAGAGATACGCCATCCCCCCGGTCATGCCCGCGCCGAAATTGGCGCCGATGCGTCCCAGAATGACGGCCACCCCGCCGGTCATGTATTCGCAGCCGTTGCTGCCGCAGCCTTCGATCACCACCGTGGCACCGCTGTTGCGCACCGCAAAGCGTTCGCCCGCCCGGCCTGCCGCGAACAGGTATCCATCGGTCGCACCATAAAGGACGGTGTTGCCGATGATGGTGTTGTCGGCGGCGACCAGGGGGCTTGCCATGGGCGGGCGCACAACGATGATGCCGCCCGACAGGCCCTTGCCCACATAGTCGTTGGCGTCCCCTGACACCTCGATCTTCAGACCCGGCGCGGCGAAGGCGCCCAGCGACTGCCCGGCCGATCCGGTCAGACGGATCGTCAGGTGGTCGGGTTGCAGGCTGTTGCGCATCCCGAACTTCTGCACGATCAGGCTGGACGTGCGCGTGCCGATGGTGCGCAGCGTGTTCCTGACCGCATAGGAGAGCTGCATCTTCTCGCCGTCGGTAAAAAACCGCTCGGCGTCGCGGATGATCTCGGCGTCGAGCGTGTCCATGACGGCGTTGCGCGGGCGCGAGCGGTCATAGACGATCTTGTCGGCCCCATCCACGGTGATCAGCAGCGGGTTCAGGTCAAGATCGTCCAGGTTCGCCGACCCCCGGCTGACCTGGGTCAGAAGGTCGGGCCGGCCGATGATCTCGTCCATGGACCGCGCGCCGATCGAGGCCAGGATCTCGCGCACCTCCTGGGCATAGAATGTGATCAGGTTCACCACCTTGTCGGCGCTGCCGGTGAACATGGCGCGCAGGCGTTCGTCCTGGGTGCAGACGCCCACCGGGCAGGTGTTCGACTGGCACTGGCGGACCATGATGCAGCCCATGGCTATCAGCGCGGCGGTGCCGATGCCGTATTCCTCGGCCCCCATCATGGCGGCCATGACGACATCGCGCCCGGTGCGCAACCCGCCGTCGGTGCGCAGCGTCACCCGTTCGCGCAGCCGGTTCATCGCCAGCACCTGATGCGCCTCGGTCAGGCCCATCTCCCACGGCAGGCCGGCGAACTTGATCGAGGTCGCGGGCGAGGCCCCGGTGCCGCCGTTGTGGCCCGAGATCAGGATGATGTCGGCCTTGGCCTTGGCCACGCCCGCCGCGATGGTGCCCACGCCGCTGGACGCCACCAGCTTGACGGTGATCTTGGCGCGCGGGTTGATCTGCTTGAGGTCATAGATAAGCTGCGCCAGATCCTCGATCGAATAGATGTCGTGGTGCGGCGGCGGGCTGATCAGCGTGACGCCCGGCGTCGAATGACGCAGACGCGCGATCAGCGCGGTGACCTTCATGCCGGGCAACTGCCCGCCCTCGCCGGGCTTGGCGCCCTGGGCCACCTTGATCTCCAGCTCCTCGCAGGCGTTCAGGTATTCGGCGGTGACGCCGAACCGGCCCGAGGCCACCTGCTTGATCTTGGCGCAGGGGTTGTCGCCGTTGGGCAGCGGATGGCTGTGGGCCGGGTCCTCTCCGCCCTCGCCGGAATCGGATTTCGCGCCGATCCGGTTCATGGCGATGTTCAGCGTCATGTGCGCCTCGGGCGACAGCGCGCCCAAGGACATGCCCGGCGTCACGAAGCGCTTGCGGATGCTGGTGATGCTTTCCACTTCCTCGATGGGCACCGGCTTGCCCAGCGGCTTGATGTCAAGCAGGTCGCGGATGTGGATCGGCGGGTTGGCCCGCATGGCGGCGCTGTACTGTTTCCAGACGTCATAGGACGCCTTGTCGCAGGCCACCTGCAACAGCTTCATGGTGCTGGCTTCCCAGGCGTGCTTTTCGCCCGAGCGCCGCATCTTGTAGAATCCGCCCACCGGCAGCAGGTCGACACCGCCGCCGTGGAAGGCCTTGTGGTGCAGATCCTCCAGCTTGGCCTGAAGCCCGTGCAGCCCGATGCCCGAGATGCGGCTGTGCATGCCGGGGAAGTATTCCGCGACCATGGCGCGCGACAGGCCCACGGCCTCGAAGTTCAGCCCCCCGCGATAGGAGGAGATGACCGAGATCCCCATCTTGGCCATGATCTTGAGAAGCCCCGCATCCACCGCGTCGCGATAGCGGCGCATGTTGTCGATCAGCGTGCCCGGCAGCAGCCCGCGCTCGATCCGGTCCTGGATCGAATCCTGGGCGAGATAAGGGTTCACGGTGGTCGCGCCGCAGCCGATCAGCACGGCAAAGTAATGCGGGTCGATGCATTCGGCAGACCGCACGTTCAGCGAACAGAAGGTCCGCAGCCCCTTGCGCGTCAGCCAGGAATGGACCGCGCTGGTGGCCAGGATCATCGGCATGGCGACGCGATCCGGCCCCTGCCCTTCGTCGGTCAGGACCAGATGGCCCGCGCCCGACCGCACCGCATCCTCGGCCTCGGCGCGGATGCGCGCCAGGCCCTCGCCCAGGGCATCAGTTCCGGCATCGTCGGCAAAGGTGCAGTCGATGCGCGTCACCGTGTCGCCGAACATGCGGGCCATTTCCGCGAATTCGCCGTTGGCGACAAAGGGGCTTTCCAGCAGCAGAATCTCGGTCTGGGTGCTGCTTTCGTCCAGGACGTTCTTGAGGTTGCCGAACCGGGTCTTGAGCGACATGACCCGCGTTTCGCGCAGGCTGTCGATCGGCGGGTTCGTGACCTGGCTGAAGTTCTGGCGGAAGAAATGGCTCATCGGACGGTATTGCCGCGACAGCACTGCGGGCGGCGTGTCGTCGCCCATCGAGGCGATGGATTCCTTGCCGTCCTCGGCCATGGGCGACAGGACGTGCTCCAGTTCCTCCAGCGTGTATCCCGCGGCGGTCTGGCGGCGGCGCAATTCGTCGCCGCTGAAATGCGCCTGTTCGGGCAGTTCGCGCATGATGGCGTTCAGATCGACGACCTTCTCGATCCATTCGCCGAACGGCTGGCTGGCGGCCAGGCGGTCCTTGATCTGCGTGTCGTGATACAGTCTGCCGTCCACCATATCGACGGCGATCATCTGCCCCGGCCCCAGCGCGCCCTTTTCGCGGACGTTCATTTCGTCGATGGGGACCATGCCCACCTCGGATCCGGCGATCAGCATGTGATCGGCGGTCACGACATAGCGCATGGGCCGCAAGCCGTTGCGGTCCAGCCCGCCGCAGACCCAGCGGCCGTCGGTCATCGCCAGGGCGGCGGGTCCGTCCCAGGGCTCCATCACCGCATTGCAATAGGCATACATGTCGGCCCAGGCGCGCGGCATGTCGGTGGTGGCCTTGGACCAGCTTTCCGGCACCAGCATGGTCTTGGTCATCGGCGCGCTGCGCCCCGACCGCACCATCACCTCGAACACCGCGTCCAGGGCGGCGCTGTCGGACGATCCGGCGGGAACGATCGGCTTGATGTCCTCGGCCATGTCGCCGAAGGCCGACGACGCCATGCGGATCTCGTGGCTGCGCAGCCAGTTCAGGTTGCCCTTCAGGGTGTTGATCTCGCCGTTGTGGGCCAGCATCCGGAACGGCTGGGCCAGCCACCATTGCGGAAAGGTGTTGGTCGAATACCGCTGGTGATAGATCGCGAAGGCGCTTTCGAACCGTTCGTCCTTCAGGTCGGGATAGAATTCCGCGACCTGTTCGGCCAGCATCATGCCCTTGTAGATGATCGACCGGCAGGACAGGGATGCGAAATACAGCCCCGCGACCTGCGCCGCCACCGCCGCCTTTTCGATCCGGCGGCGGATGATGTACAACTCGCGCTCGAACCGGACCTGGTCGATGTCCTTTTCGCAGCGGATCAGGATCTGTTCGATCTCGGGGCGGGTGGCATTGGCCTTTTCGCCCAGAACGGCGGTGTTCACCGGGACGTGGCGCCAGCCATAGATGTAATGGCCCATGCGCAGAACCTCGGATTCCACGATGGTCCGGCAGGCTTCCTGCGCGGCAAAGTTGGTGCGCGGCAAAAACACCTGGCCCACGGCGATCAGCTTGTTCTGGTCGGGCTCGTGCCCCGTGCGGCGCACCTGGTCATAGAAGAACGGCACCGGGATCTGGACATGGATGCCCGCGCCGTCGCCGGTCTTGCCATCGGCATCGACCGCGCCGCGGTGCCAGATCGCCTTGAGCGCATCGATGCCCGACTGCACGACCTTGCGCGAGGGCTTGCCGTCGATGTTGACCACCAGTCCGACGCCGCAGGACGAATGTTCGTCGTCGGCACGGTAAAGACTGTGTTCGGCCATCCAGTCGCGGCGGGCCTGTTCCTGGTGCTGCCAATCCATGCTCATGAGCGGACCCTTTCGTCGGAAAGCTGCGTCAGCAACTGATCGCAGTCGAATTGTGGCTCTGTATCCCCGAATCCCCGTTCGCCGGGAAAGGCAAAGGTAACAGGACTGTCGTTGGTTTCCTGGCGCTGTCCGGTCCAGTCGGACTGCTGTTCGATGCCGCCATAGAACCGGCCCAGGTCGCGGCTGACGAACTGCTGGCCGGTGCGCTCGATCAGCAGGGTGCCCTGGGCGTCAAAGGTCCGCAGGCGGAACTGCGTCACCTCCAGCATCTGGCCATCGATCTCGACCGTCTCGCCAGTCAGGACATCCTCGCCCACATGGCGCAGGCGTTCGCCGGTGTTGGTTTCGGTCCAGAAGTCGAAATCGTCGCGGCCCGTGTCCAGCAGGGTGCTGAAGCTGGCATGGTCGCGCGACTGTTCGACCAGCAGATCGGTCAGGCCGGTATTGGGATCGCTGCTTTCGATCCAGCGGGTTTCCGCGTCGATGCGCGACAGGTGCCGCAATCCGTCTTGGCCGAATATCGCGCTGCGTTGATGCCCCTGGGGATCGGCCTCGCAGACGAAATACTGGCTGACCGAACAGCCGCGGTTCTGCACCGTGGTCTGCAACTGGCATCCCTGGGGAGGACGGAAATTCGCCGCATGACCGGGGGTTGCCGTCAGCAAGACCGCCAGCAACAAGGCCCCCCTCCATGCGCGTGATGCAGGATGATCCATGGTCCCTCCCCCTTATTCGGCTGCGACGCGGGCGGCGCCCGTCAGGTAGCCGGCGATGGATTCGGCGGCCTCGCGCCCGTCGCGGATCGCCCAGACCACCAGGCTGGCGCCGCGCACGATGTCGCCCACCGCGAATACGCCCGGCAGGCTGGTCTGATGGGTCTGGAAATTGGCCTTGATGGTGCCCCAGCGGGTGACCTCCAGCCCGTCCACGCCCCACAGTTTCGGCAGATCCTCGGGCTCGAAGCCCAGGGCCTTGATGACCAGATCGGCGGGTTCGTCGTAATCGGCGCCCTCGATCAGTTCGGGCGACTGGCGGCCCGTCACGTCCGGAGCACCCAGGCGCATCTTCTGGACGCGGACCTGGGCCACCTGCGGCAGGCCGTCCACGTCGGACTCCTGCGCCAGCTTGGCCTCGCCCGGGACATGGCCGACAAAGGCGCCGGGCGCGGACATCCAGACGAAATCGACGCCCTCCTCCTCGGCATTCTGCACCTCGCGCTGCGATCCCGGCATGTTGGCGCGGTCGCGGCGGTACAGGCATTTCACCGACAGCGCCCCTTGGCGGATGGCGGTGCGCACGCAGTCCATGGCCGTGTCGCCGCCGCCGATGACGACAACACGCTTGCCGCGCGCGTTCAGTTCGCCATCGTTGTAATCGGGCACCTCGTCGCCGAAATCGACCTTGTTCGAGGCTGTCAGATAGTCGATGGCCCGCACCACGCCGGGCGCCGCGGCATTGTCGATGTCCAGGTCGCGGGTCTTGTAGACGCCCGTAGCGATCAGAACCGCGTCGTGCTTGCCCCGGATGGCGTCGAAGCTGATGTCCTCGCCTACGTTGCAGTTCAGCACGAACTCGACGCCGCCGTCCTCGAGCCACTGGTTGCGGCGCATCACCACGTCCTTTTCCAGCTTGAAACCGGGGATGCCATAGGTCATCAGCCCGCCCGCGCGGTCATAGCGGTCGTAAACGGTGACCTGGAATCCCTGCCGGCGCAGCATGTCGGCGGCGGCCAGCCCGCCGGGGCCCGCGCCGATGATCCCCACGCTTTCGGACCGTTCCATCAGGGGGGCGGCGGGGCGGACCCAGCCGCGTTCCCAGGCGGTATCGGTGATGTATTTTTCGATGGAACCGATGGTGACGGTGCCATGGCCCGACTGCTCGATCACGCAGTTGCCTTCGCACAGCCGGTCCTGCGGGCAGATACGGCCACAGATTTCGGGAAAGGTATTGGTGGCCTGGCTGACCTGATAGGCTTCCTCCAGCCGCCCTTCGGCGGTCAGGCGCAGCCAGTCTGGAATGTTGTTGTGCAGCGGGCAATGCGACTGGCAATAGGGCACGCCGCACTGGCTGCATCGGCTGGCCTGCTGGGCCGCCTTGGCATCGGCGAATTCCCGATAGATTTCGTGAAAATCCTCGCTCCGTTCGGCTGCCGGGCGTTTCTCGGGCATCTCGCGCGGGGTCGAGACGAACGTGAGCATCTTCTGCGTGGCCATGGCTGCGCGACCTCTTGATCAGGGCTTTACGCTTTTCGATAAACCAAGGTCTTGTCGATTAAAAGTCAGCAATACTGACCTAAACAGAAGAAAACCGCATAGGGATTAATTTTTCCTGATCGCTTTCCAAGAAATTAGGTCAGCAACGCTTACCAACCAGCCGCCAGGGCCAATAAGGCAAGGCTTCCGGCGAAGATCCGCCACCATCCGAACAAGGCGTATCCATGTTTCGACACATAGTCCAAAAGCCAGCGCACCACCGCCAGGGCGCTGAAAAAGGCGGCGGCGAAGCCTATCAGGATCTGGTTCAGGGCGGCGGCGTCCAGGATGCCCCGATTCTGATAAAGATCATAGGCAAAGGCCCCCAGCATGGTGGGCATCGCCAGAAAGAACGAGAATTCGGCCGCCGACCGTTTGTCCGCCCCCAGCAAAAGCCCGCCCACGATGGTGGCCCCCGACCGCGAGACGCCGGGGATCATGGCAAGGCACTGGATCAGCCCGATCCCGAAGGCCATCGGCAAGGGGAAATCCTCGACCCGATGATAGACCGGGACCGCGGTCCGCCGGTCCACCCACAGCAGCACGATTCCCCCCAGGATCAGCATGACGGCGACCAGCATGGGGGTTTCGAACAGCACGGTCTTGATGAAACCGTGCGCCATGACGCCCACGACAGCGGCGGGCAGAAAAGCCAGCAGAACGGCGGCGACGAACCGGCGCGCCTGCGCATCGCGGGGCGCGTCGCGCAGGATCTGGGCGATCCGGGCGGCATAAACCCCCAGGATCGCCATCAGCGCGCCCAACTGGATCAGCACCTCGAACGAGCGGCCCGGCGAGTCGAAGCCAAGAAAATGTCCCGCAAGCAGGATATGCCCGGTCGATGACACCGGAATGAATTCCGTTAGCCCCTCGAGAACCCCGAGGATGGCCGCGACGATGGTGTTGGGTTCCATCAGTCGGCGCGCAGGTTCTTGGCTGACTGCTTGATCGCGTCGTATTGCCCCGAGGGCCGGAACCGCCACAGATAGCTGTCGATCACCGCATCCGCCGACACCGGCTGGATGCCCAGATCGGCAAAGCCGCGGGCGCCCGGCGACACGACATTGTCGCGGCGCAGCAGGGCCAACTGGTCCCGTGTCAGCAGCCGGTTGGTGAACAGCCCGCCGGTCAAGACTTGCACCACGCCCAGGATACGGGCGCCGATCCCCGCCACCCAGAAGGGCAGGTTCACCACGCCGCGCCGCCGCATCGTCGCCCGCAGAACCTGATCGACGATCTCGCGCGTGGTCAGCACGTCCGGCCCGCCCAGTTCATAGATGCCGGGCGCGGCCTCGCCCGTGGCGCCCTTGAGGGCGGCGCGGGCCACGTCATCCACGAAAACGGGTTGCATCCGCACCCCGGCCCCCACCACCGGCAGCAGCGGGCCGAACCGGGTCATGGCGGCAAAGCGGTTGTAGAAGCTGTCGCCCGGCCCGAACATGACCGAGGGGCGCAGGATCACCGCATCGGGGCGATGGCGCAGCACCGCAGCCTCGCCCCGCGCCTTGCCGGCGATATAGGCGCTGTCCGAATCGGGATCCACGCCGATGCCCGAAACATGGACGATCCGGGCCACGCCCATTTCCGCCGACAGGCGGGCGATGTTTTCGGCCCCGTCCTCGAACACGGCCTTGAAGCTGCTCTTGCCGCTGGGCGACAGGATGTTGACGCAGTTGACCACCGCGTCCGCATCGGACATGGCGGCGCGCACCGACAGGTCGTCGCGGATGTTGCACAGCACCGGCTGGACCTGGCCCACGGCGCCATAGGTGCGGGTGAACAGCGCCTCGTCGGGTCGGCGCACGGCCACGCGGACGCGCCAGCCCAGCTTGGCCATCTGCTGGGCGACCTGCCGGCCCAGAAAGCCCGAGCCGCCGAAAATCGTGACCAGTTTCGCCATGGGCGTCGCGCCTCCTGATGTCGATGCGTCTGCCGCTCCTTACCCAAGCCCGCCCCGCGCGACAAGGCGCACCAGCCCAGCCGTCGCGGAACCGTCACGAGGCGCCGGGGATTTTCGCAAGAATCTCCTCGCGCCCCCATTGACGCCCCCTGCGACTGGCATTAGGAACCCGCCTCACACCAGTTGGCCCAGATGGCGGAATTGGTAGACGCGCACGGTTCAGGTCCGTGTGCCGCAAGGCGTGGAGGTTCGAGTCCTCTTCTGGGCACCATCAAAAGCCCCTGGAAAACTGCGGTTTTCCGGGGGCTTTTGCTTTTCCGGGCCGGTCGGCACGGGGGCGGGATCAGGTCCCCCGGCCAACGCTGAGAACTGTTTGCTTGGGCCAGCCGTCGACCATGAAGGCCACCCCTGCGATAAGGCACATGCAAGGCACGCTCAGCGGCGCGAGGGTGCCATGAAGCGTTTGCAGGCCGGGGATGATGATGTGCGACGTGCGGGTGATATCGTGATCGGCCATCATGATTGATCTCTGGAAGCATGCGGTCGCGATATGGCGCAGGGAGGGCCGTCTCGATCAAGACGTTTCGGACCCGTCCCTTCACAAGGGCGAAACCTGCGCGCGCGATGGTCGTTTGTCAGGAAGGGACTTTAATCACAGGAGAGATGCGATGTCGGAACTGATCGTGATCGCCTTCGACGACGAACCAACGGGCTTCGAGCTGCGGGCCGAACTGGTGAAGATGCAGGGCGAATATCTGATCGAGATGGAGGATGCCGTGGTCGTCACCCGCCCGTCCGAGGACGAGATCAAGCTGCATCAGGCCGTCAACCTGACCGCCGCCGGGGCCCTGGGCGGGGGCTTCTGGGGCAGCCTGATCGGGCTTGTGTTCCTGAACCCGCTTCTGGGGGCGGCGGTGGGCGCGGCATCGGGGGCGCTGGCGGGCCGGCTGACCGATATCGGCATCAACGACGATTTCATGCGCGACACGGCCCGCGCCCTGCCGCCGGGCGGATCGGCGGTCTTCGTGCTGCTGCGCAAGATGACGGCCGACAAGGTTCTGGACCGGCTGGCCGGCTTTCACCATCGCGGCCGCGTGCTGAAAACCTCGCTCTCGCGCGAGGACGAGGATCGGTTGCGCGATGCCCTGTCCGGGAATGGCGGCGCATCGCCCGCGCCGGGCGCTTGACGCACGGGCCTGACGCATGAGAGACGCAGGCCCATGGTCCTGCGCCTTTTGTCCAGCCCCCCGGCCGAGACGCCTGCGATTCGCTGGCGTCCCTTGCGCCGCCTGCTGATCTGGACGCGCTGGCTGGCGGTGCGATTTGGGGCGCTGATGGTCGGGCTTGTGCTGTTCTATGGCCTCGTCAACCCGCCGACCACCTGGACCATCGCCAAGGAATCGACCATGCCCCGCACCTGGGTCGCCATCGACGACATCGCCCCGGTCATGCGCCGGTCGGTGGTCGCGGCCGAGGACGCGAATTTCTGCCGGCACTGGGGCTTCGACATGTCCGAAATCCGCAAGGTGGTGGCCTCGGGATCGCCGCGGGGGGCCTCGACCCTGTCGCAGCAGACCGCCAAGAACGTGTTCCTGTGGCAGGGCCGCAGTTGGACGCGCAAGGTTCTGGAAACGGGCTTCACCCCCCTGATCGAGGCCTTCTGGTCCAAGCGCCGCATCCTTGAGGTTTATCTGAACCTGGCCGAGTTCGGTCCCGGCATCTTCGGAATCCATGCCGCCGCGCGCGCGCATTTCGGCACCACGCCGGACCGCCTGACCCCCGTGCAGGCGGCGCGGCTGGCGGCCGTCCTGCCCGCGCCCAAGACCCGGCGGGCGGACCGTCCTTCGGCCCGGTCGCGGGCCATCGCCGACGGCGCGGCCACGATTGCGCGGGACGGGCGCGCAGGCTGCCTGTAGCATCCGCCCGCAGGTTGAATCACCGGGCCGGACGGCGTATCAACGGCGCCGTTGCGCAAAAAGGTCTTGAAACCGTCATGAACACAGCCACCCAGACCACGCGGCTTTATCATTCGCCCCTGTCGCCGTTCTGCCGCAAGGTCCGGCTGGTGCTGGCCGAAAAGAGGATCGAGGTCGAACTGGTCGAGGAGCGCTATTGGGAAGGTCCTCCCGACCTGCGTCGGCGCAATCCTGCAGGCAAGCTGCCGGTGCTGCGCCACCGGGGCAACATGCTGGCCGAAAGCCAGGCAATCATCGAATATCTGGACGAGGCCGTGCCCGCCCCAGCCCTGATGCCCGCAACCCCCCTGGAGCGCCACGAGGTGCGCCGCCTGTGCGCCTGGTTCGACGACAAGTTCAACAGCGAAGTGACCGCGCCGATCCTGACCGAACGGGTATGGAAGAAGATCACCCGGCAGGGCTATCCCGACAGCCGGGTGGTCAAGGACGGGCTGCGCGCGGTCAAGGACCACATCGACTATCTGTCGTCCCTGCTGGAAACGCGGCGCTGGCTGGCGGGCAACAGCCTGACGCTGGCCGATTTCACGGCGGCGGCGCATTTTTCCTGCCTCGATTATATTTCGGACGTGGACTGGGACCGGTCCGAGGTGCTGCGCGACTGGTACGCGACGATCAAGTCCCGCCCGGCCTTCCGGTCGATCCTGGCCGATCAGGTTCCCGGCATCCACCCGGCGCCGCATTATGCCGAGCTTGACTGGGGATAAGGCCGGGGGCGCTTTGCCCCCCAGCCCCCCCGAGGATATCTGGGTCAAGGCAAAGGAACGTCTGGCCGTTGAGGCCCAGGCGGTCGGATTCTCGCGAATGCGGGTGACGACGCCCGATGCGGTCCCGCTGGCGGCCGAGCGGTTGCAGCAGTTCCTGGACGCCGGGCATCACGGCCAGATGGGCTGGATGGCCGAGCGGACGCATTGGCGCGGCAATCCAGCCGCTCTCTGGCCCGAGGCCCGGTCGGTGATCGTGCTGGCGGAACTCTATACCCCCGGCCACGATCCGCTGGCGGTGCTGGGCCGGCCGGACCGGGCGGCGGTCAGCGTTTATGCCCAGGGACGCGATTATCACGATCTGGTCAAGAAGCGGCTGAAGCGCCTGGGCCGCTGGCTGCTGGAGCAGGCGCCCGAGGAGGCGATCAAGGTGTTCGTTGATACGGCTCCGGTGATGGAAAAGCCGCTGGCCCAGGCGGCGGGGCTGGGCTGGCAGGGCAAGCACACCAACCTTCTGTCGCGCGATCTGGGAAGCTGGTTCTTTCTGGGGTCGATCTTCACCACCGCCCCCCTGCCCCCGGACGCGCCCGAAGACGAGCATTGCGGATCGTGCCGCGCCTGCCTGGACGCCTGTCCCACAGGCGCGTTTCCCGCGCCCTTCCAACTGGACGCGCGGCGCTGCATTTCCTACCTGACGATCGAACACAAGGGCCCGGTCGATCCCGAGCTGCGCCCGCTGATGGGCAACCGCATCTATGGCTGCGACGACTGTCTGGCGGTCTGCCCCTGGAACAAGTTCGCCCAGGCCGGATCCGAGATGCGCTATCGCGGCATCATCGAGGCCCCCCCCCTGGCGGACCTGGCGATGCTGGACGACGCGGCCTTCCGGGACCGGTTCTCGGGCAGCCCGATCAAGCGCATCGGTCGGAACCGTTTCGTGCGCAACGTTCTTTATGCCATCGGCAATTCGGGCCGGCCGGATCTGGCGGATGTTGCCCGCCGCCTGACAGGCGATCCCGATCCGGCGGTGGCCGATGCGGCGGACTGGGCGGTGGCGCGCCTGGCCAAAGCGGCGGCCCTCAGCCGGCATCCGGTCTGATCCGGCCCGGCGGGTTCTGGCCTGCGGATCGGCACGGCCCTAGAGATCAAAGGCCAGAGGGCCGTAAAGGATCAGTCCGGGATGGGTCACGGGGGCCGTTTCCATGATTCGCGCCAGATCCTCTACGGTGCTGCGGATCAGATGCTGCTGGGGATGGCCGACCGCCTGGGCGAACAGCGCGGGCGTGTCCCCCGGCAGGCCATGGGCCCGCAGGCCGCGGGCCAGTTCGGGAAAGCTGCGCTGGCCCATGAAGACCACCGTCGTCACCGCCGGATCGGCGATGGCCGCCCAGTCGAGATCCTCGGGCAGATGGCCGGTGACGTCCGCGCCGGTGATGAACTGCACCCGCCGCGCCGTCAGCCGCCGCGTCAGCGGAATGCCTGCCGCCGCCGCCGCCGCGCTGGCCGAGGTGACGCCCGGCACGATCTCGAAGGGAATGCCGGCGCGGATCAGGGCGGCCAGTTCCTCCTCGAGCCGTCCGAAGATGCCCGAATCCCCCGACTTGAGGCGCACCACGCGCCGCCCCGCCAGGGCATGTTCCACCAGCAGGGCATTCACATGGTCCTGCCGGGCCGAGGGGCGGCCCGCCCGCTTGCCCACGGGGATCAGTTCGGCATGGGGATGGGCATGGTCCAAAACCGGTCCCGAGGCCAGGTCGTCATACAGCACCACCTCGGCCCGGGACAGGCGGTTTGCGGCCTTCAACGTCAGCAGTTCGGGATCGCCCGGCCCTGCCGAGACAAGCGAAACGAAACCGGCAGAGGTCAGAGGGTCGGACACAAGCAGGCCTTTTGCCATGGGATTTCAGCTATATCACCCGGACCCCGGCGGGCAATGGCGTGCGGCATCGTGGGACTTGAAACTTTCTCTCGGCGCGGGCGTGATGCGCCGCAGGGCAATGAAAGAGGCACCATGACCGTGATCTGCTGGTTCCGCCGGGTGCTGCGGCTGGACGACCATCCTGCGCTTGTGGCCGCCGCAGCGGCCGGCCCGGTGATTCCCCTGGTGATCCTGGACCCGGCCGAGGCGCGCGCCCGTCCCGCCTCGGCCCAGCGTCAGGTCATGGCGCTGCCCGGTCTGGCCGAGGCGCTGGCGGCGCGGGGCAGCCGGCTGGTGGTGCGCCGGGGCGATCCGGCCGCCGTGCTGGCCCGGGTCATCCGCGACAGCGGTGCCCGCGTGGTCCATGCGTCCCAGGGGCTGCCCTTTGCCCGCGACGACGGATTGGCCGCGGCGGTCGAGGGCGCAGGCGCGCGCCTGCATCTGCATCCGCTGGCCGACCTGGTGGCGCGCGGCAGCGTGCTGACAAAGGGAGGCACGAGCTTCAAGGTCTTTACCCCCTTCTGGCGGGCCTTGCGGCAGGCCGACATCGCCCCGCCGCTGCCCGCCCCGGACCTGGCCGCACCCGACCGATGGCCAGACAGCGACCCCCCCGACTGGCCCGAGGCCCGCGCGGCTATGCGTCGCGGCTGGGACGTGGTGGCCCGGCATGTCCAGGCGGGCGAGGGGACGGCACAGGACCGGCTGGACGCCTTTCTGGGGCGCATCGCCGGCGATTATGTCCAAGGCCGGGACCGCCTGGCCGAAGGGGACACCACCTCGGGCCTGTCGGACGCGCTGGCCGTGGGCGAGATCAGCGCCCGCCGGATCTGGCACCGCGCCCTGGACGCGCAGCATCAAGGCCGGGGCGGGGTCGAGGATTTCCTGCGCGAACTGGCCTGGCGCGAGTTTTCGCGCGAACTGTTCCACGCCGCCCCCGATCTGGACCGCGCCTGCTGGCGGCGGGAATGGAACGGCTTCACCTGGCGCGGCGACGGCCCCGATGCCGACGCCTGGGGGCAGGGCCGGACCGGCATCGCGGTGGTCGATGCCGGGATGCGCGAGATGTTCGTGACCGGGCGGATGCACAACCGCGTCCGCATGATCGCGGCCAGCTTCCTGGTCAAGCACCTGATGATCGACTGGCGGATCGGCCTGGACTGGTTCGCCCGGTGCCTGACCGACTGGGACGCGGCCAGCAACGCCGTGAACTGGCAATGGGTGGCGGGCTGCGGGCCCGACGCCTCGCCCTTCTTCCGGGTGTTCAACCCCGACACGCAGGCCGCGAAGTTCGATCCCGGTGGACATTACCGCCAGTATTGGCTGGCCCCCGAGGCCGAGGGAGCACGCCAGTTCGCCAAAGCCGCGCCCCTGTCCTGGCGGATCGACCTTGCTGCCCGGCCCGCGCCGCTGATGGATCTGGACACCGGGCGGCAGGATGCGCTGTCGGCCTATCGCGACTTTGCCGGACGGATGGCCGCGGCGCGATAGGCCAGCAGGGCGGCGGCAAGCCCCGCCAGCCCGGCGACCGGAACGTTCAAGGGCGACAGGTTCGCCACAAGGATCCCGAACAGCGCCCAGATCACCCCTGCCGGATAGGCCCATTCGCCGGGCCGGCGGGCCTGGATCATCAGGGCCAGCAGCGTGACACCGGTCAGGCACAGGATCGCCGCGATTTGCTGGGGCAGGATGCCGTATCCCGCCAGCACCAGGCCCAGCGATGCGCCCGTGGCCGCCGTCAGCCAACCGGCATAAAGCGCCACCGGCCGCACCTGCCAGGCCGGATCGCGCTGCCCCGCGCGCAGGAACGCCAGCGCGGCGGGCGCCAGCATCGCCCCGATCAACAGCGTGGCGCCGATGGGCGTGCGATGCGCCGTCTCGATCCAGAAGGCGCCCAGGGCCAGGCTGACCAGCAGCGAGGGCCGCATCGGCTGCCAGTCGGGATCGACGGCGCGCTTCCACAGGCCAAAGCCAGACCCCGCGACCAGCCAGGCAAAGATCAGCCCCCAGATCGAAAAGGCCCATCCTTCGGGCTGGATCGGCGGATCGACCTGCGGGATCGGAAACTGGTCGGGCCGATAGCCGCCAAAGCCGTTGGACAGCAAGGGCGAGACGGCAAAACCCAAAGCCGCCAGAAAGACCAGAATCGCAAGGCTGCGTGACATGATGACCTGTATCCGCAAGAAATGCCGCGGCCCAACGCCCTAGCCGGGCGGGCGTTCCTGCGCGGCAAGGAACCGCGCCCGATCCAGATCGGCGGGCGTGTTGATGTTGAAGAAGGGATCGGCCGCCGCTGCGTCCCAGACAGCGCGCGCCGCGGCGTGGAGTTCGGCAAAGCGGCGCACCCGCCGCTCGCCGCTCTGCAGAAAGGCCAGCAGATCGTGGCGCAGCGCCACCGGCCACAGCCCGCAGACCGGATGGTCGAAGACCTGCCCCGTGCCGTCGCGGCTGGCGGCCAGGACGATGCCGTTCCCCTGGGCGGCTCCCTGCGCGGCCAGTCTGGCGACCAGATCGGCCGGCAGGAACGGCGTGTCGCCCGCCACGCTGACCACCCGATCCGCACCCCGCGCGGCGGCCCAGTCCATCCCCGCCAGAATGCCCGCCAGGGGTCCGGGCAGGCCGGGCAGGCCATCGGCCAGGACCGGCAGGCCAAGCCCCGCCAGGCGGGCCGGATCGCCATTGGCGTTCAGCGCCAGCCCGTCGCATTGCGGCGCCAGCCGGTCAATGATCCGGGCCAGCAGGGACCGCCCGTCCAGATCCAGCAGCCCCTTGTCTCCGCCGCCCATGCGGGTGGCGCGGCCTCCGGCAAGGATGATGGCGGGGGGGCGGGTCATCCTGTGTTTGTGTCGCGATGCGGAGGACATGACAAGGGCTGCCGCACCTCAGGCATTGCCCCACGCGCTTTCTTGACAGGGCCCGACCGCCCGGCCAAGGCTTTTGAATGCGACACGATCCCCTGCCCCCGTTCCAGACCGAGGCCAGCCTGCCAGATCTGCCCTTTGCCACGATCGACGCCCTGATCCGCGCCCGGGGGGCAGAACAGGAACTCGACCTGCACGAGGGGCACGGGCGGTCAAACTGAGTCAGGCTGCCCGGGCGCGACGAGTTCGGAGCCCGGAGGGGACCGACCGGCAGCATCCTTTATGCGCGCGCCCAGGGCCGGGATCGGCTGCACGCCCTTCTGGACGCCACGACCCGCCATCTGGCCGACCGCCTGCCGGATCTCCGGGTGGTCTGGTCCTCGCTGGACCGGCCGGGGGCCTTGCCGCCGAATTTCAGCCTGGCGCGGGTGGCAGGCGTTACGCGGCTGGGGGCCGATTTCCTGCGCCTGCGGCTGGAGGGCGGCGATCTGGGCCGCTTCGCCCGCGACCTGATCCACTTTCGGCTGGTCTTGCAGCCCCCAGGCACCGCCGATCCGGCCTGACCCCTGATCGGCCCGGACGGGCTGACGGGTGCAAGTCGTGCCTTCCGGTTGCCGATCACGCTGAAGCTGCGGTGACAACGGGGGCTGTCGGCCCCCCCCTCTCCTCCGGAGATTTCCTCCGAAGGTATCAACCAAGGGCAAAGACCGCGGTCGTCAGCCGGAAACCTCGGGCTAGGGTCCAGACTCATAACCACCACGTGACGATAGCGGCGAGGGCTATGGCTGCGGTGTAGGTGCGGGCGAGCTTGTCGTAGCGGGTGGCGACGCGGCGGAAGTCCTTGATGCGACAGAAGGCGCGTTCGACGAGGTTTCTGCGTTTGTAGGGCTCCGGGTCGAAGGGGTGCAGACGCTTTCGATAG
>NZ_SISK01000004.1 GCF_004310345.1 Paracoccus subflavus
CGACCGGCGCCGGAAAGCGGCCATGCACGCTGTCATAGCGCAGAAGATGCGCATTGGTCTCGACCGGCCCCAGATCGTTGATGGCGACAACCTCGATATCGGTGCGCCCCGATTCGATGATTGCCCGCAGAACATTCCGCCCAATCCGCCCAAAACCGTTGATCGCAACCTTCACAGACATGGTTCATTCTCCGACCAGATGATGCTGGTCTCGTGTATCGTGCTGTTTCGGCTGATGCAAATGCTGCAGGCCGGCGCCTGTCCGTGTTAGCGCCAGAAGCTGAGATATTCGATCAGCCCGTCGATCAGGCGCGCCGCGTTCAGGGGCAGCGCCCATTGGAACAACAGTTGGTCGGCGACGAACAGGACGCCGATCATCACCAGGATGGCGATCGCGATCGTATTGGTCATGACGGAGTTATCCATCGGACCCCGCCCCCGCGCAAGTGGCCCTCGCACGCAGACCTTGTGCTAGCAGCCTAGTCCTCATCCTGCGGAAGGGCCAGCGTGATGTCGCCCGATTCCTCCAATCGGCGGATGGTCCCAATGACTTCGTTCTTGGCCTCGTCGATGTCGGAAGCGCGCAGCCGGCCCAGGTCGTCACGCTCCTCACGCAGGATATCGGCCAGGCGCTGCGACAGGTTGGCCAGGATGAATTCCGCCGCGGCGGCGTCGTCTTCGCCCGTGGCGGCGAGGGCGCGGATCAGCACGGGCTGGTCGACTTCGCGCATGATCCGCGGGATGTCGCGAGGCAGCACCCGGGCCGGGATATGGGAAAAGATGAAGATCGCCTTGCGCACCCTGTCCGCGAACTCGGCATCATGCCGGCCAAGGTTGTCCAGCACATCATTGCGCAGGTCGGCGGTGGCAAAGTTCAGGATCGCCCCCATCCGGTCCGTCGCGGGGGTGGACATCGCCTGTTTGGGCAGGGCTATGGCCGCCTGGAGAAGGATCAATCCCATGCGGTGCAGTGATTCGGGGGTCACGTCTGCGGTCATCGACATGGCCTGGGCCACGGCCCGCGCCCGTTCGCGGGGCAGGGTCGTGAATATCTCGGACGCGCGTTCGACCGGCAGCTTGGACAGCATCAGCGCGACTATTTCCACCGCCTCGGAACCGGCCAGCGACATGATGGCGTGGGCCGGCAGGACCGCAATGCGTTGCCAGGGATCGCCCCCCCGCCCCTCGATCACGGCGCGACGGAGAAGCCGGTCGGTGCTGTCCGCAGACAGTTGCCCACCCAGAATGGCAAGCGTGCCGTCCAGATCGCCGGGAAAGGTCACGCCCACCGATTCCAGCCGGTCGCAGAATTCGGTGATGATGGCGTCCCGCGTCTGGCGGTCGATCACCCCCATGCCTGCCATTGCCTCGGCCAGAAGGGTCTGGCTTTCGCTGTCCAGCCGCGACAGGCTGGATACCTCGCCGTCGTCCAGAAGAAGGCGCACGATCACCGCCGCCTTTTGCCTTTGGCTCAGTCCCGTATACATCGTCTTGGCCCTATCGGTCGTCCGTCACGGGCGCAATCTGGCAGGAATTGTCTAACGTCGGGTTTATGCGCCCCTATTTTTCCGCATTCTCGAAGACGCGGCGAAAGATCGTGTCCACGTGTCTGGTATGATAGCCAAGGTCGAACTTATCCTCGATCTGGGCCGGCGACAGGGCTGCCGTCACCTCGGGATCGGCCAGCAGTTCCTCCTTGAAGTCGGCGCCCTGTTCCCAGACCTTCATGGCGTTGCGCTGCACCAGCCGATAGGCATCCTCGCGTGAGACGCCGGCCTGCGTCAGCGCCAGAAGAACCCGCTGCGACATTATCAAACCCCGGAACCTGTTCATGTTCTTCAGCATGTTGTCGGGATAGACGACCAGCTTGTCGATGACGCCCGCCAAGCGGTTCAGCGCAAAATCCAGCGTGATCGTCGCATCGGGCGCGATGCCCCGTTCGACCGATGAATGGCTGATGTCGCGTTCATGCCACAGGGCCACGTTTTCCATGGCGGGGATCACGGCCATGCGGACAAGGCGGGCAAGCCCGGTCAGGTTCTCGGCCAGGACCGGGTTGCGCTTGTGGGGCATGGCGGACGAGCCCTTCTGGCCGGGCGAAAAGAACTCCTCGGCCTCCAGCACTTCGGTCCGCTGCATGTGCCGAATCTCGATGGCGATGTTCTCGATGGAACTGGCGATGACGCCCAGGGTCGCGAAGAACATCGCGTGCCGGTCGCGGGGGATGACCTGGGTGCTGATCGGTTCCGGCCGCAGGCCCAGCTTGGCGCAGACATGTTCCTCGACGGCCGGGTCGATATTGGCGAAGGTGCCGACAGCCCCGGAAATCGCGCCGGTCGCGACTTCCCAGCGGGCCTTTTCCAGACGGTTCCGGTTGCGGTCCATTTCCGCGTAGAAGCGGGCGAAGGTAAGGCCCATGGTGGTCGGCTCGGCATGGATGCCATGGCTGCGGCCGATGCGGATCGTGTCCTTGTGTTCATAGGCGCGGCGCTTGAGTGCGGCCAGCACGCGATCGATGTCGGCCAGCAGGATGTCGGCGGCGCGAACAAGCTGCACGTTCAGTGTCGTGTCCAGAACATCGCTGCTGGTCATGCCCTGATGGACAAAGCGCGCGTCCTCGGCCCCCACATGTTCGGCCAGATGGGTCAGAAAGGCGATCACGTCGTGCTTGGTCACGGCCTCGATCTCGTCGATGCGGGCCACGTCGAATTCGACGTCTTTGGCCCGCCAGACGGCCTCGGCATTCTTGCGCGGGATCACGCCAAGGTCGGCCTGGGCGTCGCAGGCATGGGCCTCGATCTCGAACCAGATGCGGAACCTGGTTTCCGGCGACCACAGGGCGGTCATCTCGGGGCGGGCATAGCGGGGGATCATGGCGGGCTCCTTTCCGGTTGGGGCGGGCATAGCGGCACGCTTGGGCGGCGGCAAGATTTCGATTCCGGGCAAAGGTCCGGGCGGGAACATTCAGGGGGTGCGGACGGTTGAGGATCAGACCGATCCGAAACGCCGGAGTGAAGACATGTATCCGACCCATGATAGTGACCTTGGCCTGACCGAGGCCGACCGCACCAGTGAAACCCGCTTTGGCCCCCGCCCCGTGCCGGGCGGCCATCAAAAGCCCAAAGGCATCCAGTCCAGGCGCGCGGTCCCGTCGGGGCGCGTATCGCCTGACGGACGCTCGGCCTATCCGACGCCGGCCCTGAGCACCAAGATCGCCGTCTGGGGCGGCGTCGCGGTGGGCGTGGCGGGCGGAACCGCCGCCGCGATCTTTGCCATCCGCAAGCTGGCCGAGGCGATTTCCGGAGATTCTCCGTCCGGCCGCCACGACCGCAAGTCCATGGCCCCCCGTTTCCGAGAGATGGACGAGAACGAGCGTGACGCGATGCGTCAGCGCGTCCGTGCCCAGGACCGGGAGGATCGCCAGGAATTTGCCCGGCTGCGTGCCCAGGCCTCGCAGAACCGCCAGCCGACCCGGCCATCCCGCCAGAAGGGCAATTTCGTCGAGGATCTGATCCAGACATCGACCAAGCTGTCGGAAAGCCTGGAAGGAGTGGCGAAATCCGTATCGGTCGCCATGGACGGATTCCGCGGCGTCGCCCGGCAGGCGACCGAGGTCGTGTCCGAATTCGCCGATACCGCCGACCAGTTGCGTGCCGCGCTGAGGGGCGAGGCGCCAAGGCGTTCCCAGGCCAGCCCGGACGATCACGACCGCACGCGCCGGATGTAAAGAAGAGGACCAGAGCATGAGCAGCAGCCCGCCCGGAGTCCTCGATGCCCTGTTCGGCGACCTGGATGACCGGACCCGCCATCGTTTCGGTCTGAAAGCTGACGGACCGGCACCCGAGGATCGGCCCCTGCGCCGCAGGGCCGGGCCTGACATCGGCCTGCGCGACCTGACCCGTGACGACTGGATCACCGTAATCAAGGCGGTTTATGAACAGATCGGCCTGGACCGGGTGACGTCGGTCGCGGGGGGCATCACCTTTTTTGGGCTGCTGTCGCTCTTTCCGGCCCTGACCGCGCTGGTATCCATCTATGGTCTGGTCGCCGATCCGGGCACGATTTCAGAGCACCTCGATCTGCTGCAAAGCTTTCTGCCCGCGGGCGCGCTGGACATCATCAGGGGGCAGGTCGAATCCATCACCTCATCGCCCGAAACGGCCCTGTCGCTGGCGGGTATCGCGGGTCTGCTGATTGCCTTCTATTCGGCCAACGGCGGCATGAAGGCGTTGCTGTCGGCCCTGAACGTCGCCTTTTTCCAGACCGAGACGCGCGGCTTCATCCGCCTGAACCTGGTATCGGCGGCCTTCACCCTGGGGGGGCTGGTCATGATCGTGCTGATGCTGGGCATCATCGCGGTCATTCCCATCCTGCTGGAAATGCTGCCCCTGGCGGGAACCACGACGATGTGGGTGTCGCTGATCCGCTGGCCGATCATGTTCGGGATGCTGATCCTGGCCTTGGCGGCCCTGTACCGCTGGGGTCCTGCGGCGCCCGATTCGCGCTGGCGATGGGTATCGCCTGGCGCGGTCGTCGCCGCCATCGGCCTGGTCATCACCTCAATCCTGTTCAGTTGGTATGCCGCGAATTTCGCCGACTACAACGAAACCTATGGATCGCTGGGCGCGGTGATCGCCCTGATGACCTGGCTGTGGTTCGCATCCACCGTGGTTCTGGTCGGGGCGGAGCTGAATTCGGAGCTGGAAGGGCACATGAAAAGGCTGGCGGGCCTGCCCGACAATCGCAAAACCGACAAGAAATAACCCTCAGCGCTCGGTCAGCTTCAGCTCGATCCGCCGATTGGCCGCCATGGCTTCGGCGGACGGGTCCATGACCACCGGGCGGGTATCGGCAAAGCCCGCCGCGGCCAAGCGGTTGGCGGGAAAACCCAATCTGTCGATCATGTACTGAACCACCGCCAGTGCCCGTCCTTGGCTGAGTTCCCAGTTGTTGCGATACCGGCCCGACCCGGACAAGGGTGTGCTGTCCGTATGCCCGTCCACCCGGATGATCCAGTCGATCTCGGGCGGAATGTCGTCCGACACCTCTGACAGCAGGTTTGCCACGCGCTCGATCTGGCCGTATCCCTCGGGCGACAGCGTGGCCGATCCGGGGGGAAACAGCACCTCGGATTGAAACACGAAGCGATCCCCGACGATCTGCACGCCTTCGCGTCCTGACAGGATCTCGGACATCCGCCCGAAGAACTCAGACCGATAGCGTGCCAGGTCGCGCGCCTCCTCCTCGGCGCGCAGCCGGGCCTCTTCTTCCAGGGTCAGGCGACGGTCGCGTTCTTCGGCCACCCGCAGAAGGGCGGCGTTCAGTTGCTG
Source organism: Paracoccus subflavus (assembly GCF_004310345.1). Lineage (GTDB taxonomy): Bacteria > Pseudomonadota > Alphaproteobacteria > Rhodobacterales > Rhodobacteraceae > Paracoccus > Paracoccus subflavus. The sequence continues at coordinate 5,331 of NZ_SISK01000004.1, forward strand.
GCCCAGATCGGCCACCCGCAATTCGGCCTGCCGCTGGTCCTCGCCTGCGGTGTCCAGCAGCGCCTGCAACGACCCCAGTTGGGCAGTCAACGAGGCCACCTGTTCATTGAGCAGCGCAACCCGCCGCTGCCCCTCGTCTGACAGGCGCTGTTCGTCAGCCAGGGCCTGTTCCGCCGTGGCCAGAACGGCTGCCTGGCGTTCCACTTCGGACAGGGCCTGGTCGGCCCGAGCCAGGGCCCCGTCGCGGGCGGTTTCGGCGGCGGCCAGCAAAGTCAGAGTTTCCTCGGCCCGCCTGCGGCTTTCCTCGAGCGCGAGGGTCATGGCGGTCAGTTCGGTATCGGCCTGTTCCAGCCGTTCGCGCAAGACCCGCGCGGCTTCGGCATCGGTCAGCCGGGCAGCCTCGGATTCGGTCAGTTGCGCCTGCAGTTCGCCGGTCCGCGCTTCGGCCGCCTGATTGTCCTGCCGCAGATCGGCGACCAGGGCCTCGAGCGCGTCGCGGCGGGCGGCGGCAAGACGGGCCTGCTCGGCCTGCGCGTCGATTTCGCGGCGCGCGGCGGCAACGGCCAGTTCGGCCGCGCTTGCGCGGTTCTGCGCCTCGGCCAGTTCGGCCTGCGCCTGATCCGTCCGGGCCTGGGACTGGGCCTGCTCGGCGGCGCGCGCGGCCATCAGGGCTGCGACCTCGGCCTCGAAATCGGTCAGGCGGCTGCGGGCTTGGGCCAGTTCGCTCTGGGTGGTTTCCAGTTGCGCGGTCAGACGCGTCACCCGGGCCGCACGGTCTCGCGCTTCGGATTCGGCATCCGCCAGGCGCGTTTGCAAAGAGACTTCGCGATCCTCGGACGCGGTCAGGGCCTGGCCCAAGGCCGCGACCTGACGGCCCAGTTGGCCCAGACGTTCCTCTTGCGCGGACAGGGTGCGGTCCTGTTCGGCAATGGTATCATCCTTGTCGGTAAGCTGTTCGCGCAGCACGGACTGCATCACGGTGAAAATGGTCAGAACAAAGACCAGAACCATCAGCAGCGTCGCCAGGGCATCCACGAATCCCGGCCAGATGTTCGTGGAAAAGCGGTTGCCCATGGTGGCGCGGCGCAGGGTCATGGCGTCAGCCCTTGCCGCGCGACATCAGCGGATCGCGCAAAAGATCGTCACGGAACGGGTCATTGAAGCGCGCCGCCCGTACCGCACGGGTCAGAACCAGAATGTCGGATCGCAATTCGGCCACCATCTCGTCCCGGCCTTCGGTCAAGTCGACCGAAAGACGATTGAGCGCGGCCTCGATCCCCGAAAGGTCGGGCGGGGATGCCCCCGGACGTTCGGACTGGGCGCGGATCAGGTCAACCAGCCGCTCCTGCCCTTCCGCCAGCCGTGACAGGGCGTCGGTCAACTGGGCGATGCGGGTCGCCGACTGTTCCCGCCCGGCCTCGGTCGCCAGCGCCAGCGACTCGACCGCCTGCGCCATCACGACCACCCGCTCGTCGGCCATGCCGGCGGACTCGTCGCGCAGCAGGTCGCGTTCCACCTGCATCTGCGCAAGCCGGTCCATCTGTCCGGCCATCTGGTCCAGGAAACCCGCCAGCGCGGCCTGGTCCAGGCCATCACCCTCGGCCCCGGCAAGGCTGACACGGGTAAAGCCTGACATCCATTCCTCGAGCTCGCGGTAAAAGCGGTTCTGGCCGTGGGTCGCGAACAGTTCCAGAAGCCCCACCACCAGCGATCCGGCCAATCCCAAAAGCGAGGAGGAAAAGGCCGTCGCCATGCCGCCAAGCTGGGATTCCAGTCCCGCCATCAGCTTGTCGAACACCGCGATCCCGTTGTCGCCGGGCTGGGGGGCAAGGCCGCGGATGGTTTCCACCACCGCCGGGATGGTTGTCGCCAGTCCGTAAAACGTGCCCAGCAGCCCGAGAAAGATCAGCAGGTTGGTGATATACCGGGTGATCTCGCGCAGTTCGTCGATGCGCGCTGCTACCGAATCGAGGATCGAGGCGGCCGCCGTGGTCGAGATGACGCCCCCTGCGGACCCCCGCGTGCCCAGCAGGGCGGCCAGCGGTGCCAGCAGCCGCGGCGGCTGGTCACCGCTGTCCAGGCTGCCGCGCGGGGCAATGCCCTTTTCGGCGGCATTGCGGCGGCGGGCGGCGAAACGCTCGATCCAACTGACCGACCGGATCAACTGGCCCACTTGCCAGAAACAGGCCAGCACCCCCAGGGCGAAAACGCCAAGGATCAGCCCGTTCAGCCACAGGTTTGCCTGAAAGATCGGCAGGATGCGTCCATAGGCGATCCATCCGCCCGCCAGCACCAGGACCAGCAGCGTCACCATCATCACGATCTGGCGCACCGGCTGGGAAAAGCGCGGGGCGACCGGCCCCATCGTGCGGGTGGCGGATATTCGGCGGTCAGAAGGCCCGATGCGGCGCGGAGAGGCAGACGGATCAGACGGCTGGCTTGTCGTATCGCTCAAAGGACTGCATTCCCGTTGCCTGGGGCCATGATGGGCAAGTGTAGGGCGGCCCCCACCGCTTGCCAAGCGATCCAATGGGGTCAGGTCGGGGGATCGTTGCGCCCCAGCAACCGCCGCACCCGCTCGGTGAGGCGATCAAGATCGGCATCGGCAAGCCCGATCCGGGTCAGATGCGCGGCGGTATTGAACAGATAATCGGCATTGGCCCCGCGACGCCCCTGCGCCCGGGCGATGATGCGCGCTTGCTCGTCCAGGTCCAGCCCGCCCGCATACTGGACATGATCGCGCCGCATCACATAGGTCAGCGCCTCGACCCGGCGTCCGTCGTCCAGCCGCAAGGGCAGAATCGCCTCGCGATAGGCTTCGGTCACCAGCTCGCGGGCGCGCAGATAGGCGATCACCTCGTCATGGTCCGTCTCGGCGACGCGCAGGGCCAGACCGCTGCATTCTGCGCCCGCCTGTTCATCAAGGCCCAGCACCAGCCCCGGCAGGGATACGGTGCCCCGATACCGGGTCGAGCGCATGCAGAAGCTGCGCGCATAGCCCGTGACCCAAGCCCGCCGGGCTTCGACCGGCGTAAAGCCGGGATCCCAGATCAGGGAGCCATATCCAAAGACCCAGTCAATCCGACGCATCGTTCCGGCATCCGTTCATGCCTGACAGACTAGCCGTGGCCGGACCCGGACGGAAGGGCCGGGGCCGGGTTGCCGGATGAAGCCACACGGCCGAAATCGGGCGCGGCGGTATCCTGGCCCGCCTCGATGATGCCACGGCGGATGGCCCGGGTGCGGGTGAAGTAATCGTGCAACTGCTGGCCGTCGCCCATGCGGATAGCGCGTTGCAGGACGAACAGTTCCTCGGTGAAGCGGCCCAGGATGTCGAGCGTCGCCTCCTTGTTGTGCAGGAACACGTCGCGCCACATAGTCGGGTCGCTGGCCGCGATCCGGGTGAAATCTCGAAAGCCCGCAGCGGAATACTGGATCACCTCCTCGTCCGTGACACGGCGCAGGTGATCGGCCACGCCCACCATCGTATAGGCGATCAGGTGGGGGGCATGGCTGGTCACGGCCAGGACCAGGTCGTGATGGGCAGCCTCCATGCTGTCGGTCTTGGCGCCCATGGCCCGGACCAGATCGGACAGGCGTGCGACGGCATCCGGGTCGCTGGCGGGCAGGGGCGTCAGCAGCCACCAGCGGTTGCGGAACAGGCTGGCAAAACCGGACCGCGGGCCGGAATGTTCGGTTCCGGCCAGCGGATGGCCGGGGATGAAATGAACGCCCGCAGGGATATGCGGGCAAACCGCGTCGATGACCGACTGTTTGACCGAACCCACATCGGTGACGGTCGCGCCCGGCTTCAGATGCGGGGCGATCTCGGCCGCCACGGCGCCCATGGCGCCCACGGGCACGGCCAGCACCACCAGATCGGCATCCGCCACAGCCTCGGCGGCGGTGTCGAATATGCGGTCGCACAGGCCGATCTCGCGGGCGATGTCGCGCGTCTCGGCGCTGCGGGCATGGCCGGTGATCTCGCGCGCAAGGCGGCCCTCGCGGATGGCATGAGCCATGGACCCGGCGATCAACCCCAGGCCGATCAACGCCACGCGGTCATAGATGACGGTCATGTCCGCCGCCCCTGCATGAAACGACCAAGGCAGTCGAGGACGCGGGTCACGCCGGTCTCATCGCCCAGGGTGATGCGCAGGGCGGCAGGCAGGCCGTATCCCGCGACGCGGCGGACCAGGATGCCGTCGGCGCGCAGGGCGGCGTCTGCCGCCTCGGCCTCGGCCGGGCCGGCAAAGCGGACCAGCACGAAGTTGGCGAAACTTTCGTCGCAGCCGATGCCCATCTGGATCAGGGACTGTCGCAGGCGATCCCGCATCCGGGCGTTCAGGTCCGCGCAATGGTCGCGAAAGGCGGTATCGCGGATCGCGGCCTCGGCCGCGGCCATCTGCGCATTCGACAGGTTGAACGGCTGGCGGATGCGGTTCAGCACGTCGATGATGTCGCGCGCCGCATAGCCCCAGCCGATCCGCAGCCCGCCAAGACCATGGATCTTCGAGAATGTGCGGGTCATGATGACGTTGGGATGCCGATCCACCAATCCTGCGCCGCCGTCCGCGCCCGCCGCGAATTCGGTATAGGCGCCGTCATGGACCAGCAGCACATGGGCGGGCAGGCCGTCAACCAGCCCCTGCACCTCGTCCTGGGTCAGCATCGTGCCGGTCGGATTGGCCGGGTTGGCGATGAAAACGATCCGTGTCCGGTCCGTCACGGCAGCCAGGATCGCGCCCACGTCGATGCGGCGTTCGGTTTCGGGGACGGTGACCGGAACGGCGCCGACCATGCGGGCCAGGATCGGATACATGGAAAAGCCATGCTGGGTGGTGATGACCTCGTCGCCCAGGCCGGCAAAGGCGTGGGTCACGAATTGCAGCACCTCGTCCGATCCGACGCCGCAGATGATCCGATCGGGGTCGAGGCCGTGGATCTCTCCGATCGCATGGCGCAGGGCGGCGTGGTCGGTGGAGGGATAGCGGTGCAGATCGGCCGCAGCCGCCACAAATGCCGCGCGGGCCTTGTCGCTGCATCCCAGGGGATTTTCGTTGGACGACAGCTTCAGCACATCGCTGCGCCCCGGCAGCCTGCTTTCGCCGCTGACGTAAAGCGCGATATCCATGATGCCGGGTTTGGGGATGATCTGCGTCATGTTCCTGATCCTTGTCGCGCCCCGTCTAGTGCATCCCGGCATGGCGCGGAAGTGCTGCGGCACAAGTCCCGGCTAAGAAAAAGCCGCACCCCGAAGGATGCGGCTTTCGGAAGGCCATGACAGGAAAGGTCAGTTCTTGGCGTAGTATTCGACGACCAGGTTCGGTTCCATCACCACGGCATAGGGAACATCGCCCAGGGCCGGCTGGCGCACAAAGGTCGCGGTCATCTTGTTGTGGTCGACTTCCAGGTAATCCGGCACGTCGCGTTCGGCCAGGCCCACGGCCTCCAGCACGATGGCCAGTTGGCGCGAGCGTTCGCGAATGGCAATCACGTCGCCTTCCTTGACCCGGTAGGAGGCGATGTTGACGCGCTGGCCGTTCACCTCGACATGGCCGTGGTTCACGAACTGGCGGGCTGCAAAGATCGTCGGCACGAATTTCGCGCGATAGACGACGGCATCCAGGCGGCGCTCCAGCAGGCCGACCAGGTTCTCGCCCGTGTCGCCCTTGACGCGCTCGGCCTCGGCATAGATGCGGCGGAACTGCTTTTCGGTCAGATCGCCGTAATAACCTTTCAGCTTCTGCTTGGCCCGCAACTGGGTGCCAAAGTCCGACAGCTTGTTCTTGCGCCGCTGGCCGTGCTGGCCGGGGCCGTATTCGCGGCGGTTGACCGGGGATTTGGCGCGGCCCCAAATGTTTTCGCCCATGCGGCGGTCGATCTTGTACTTGGCAGACGTGCGCTTGCTCACGGCTGATCTCCTTTTGCGTGTTTCAAAAGGGCGTTGTCCTTTGGTCCGATGACCCGACAGGCATCCCCTTGCGGAGGCCGCCAACACCAATGAAGTGCGCGCTTATAGACGCGTGCGCGCCGCTGTCAAGCCAGGGCGCCGCCCGGTTCAAAGAAATGTGCAAGCGGCAGGGCGGCGGCGCCCAGGATGCGCGCGCTCCGGCCCAGGCTGCCGGGAACGATATCGGGCCGGTCGATGCCCGCGGCGGGCAGGTTCATCATGGCAGTGCGGGTGGCGTCCGCCAGCCTGCCCCGCACGGCGGGGGGGATCGCACCGTCAATGACCACCGAGGGAACATCCAGAAGCGCCACTGCCGACACTGCCGCCAAGGCCATGGCGTCGGCCGCTTCGCCGATCCAGGCCCGCTCGACCTCTATGGGGACGTCCCATCCCGAATCGTCGGGCGGCAGCGACCGGCCCAGCCGCGATTCCAGAACCGAGACCGAGGCGCAGTCCAGAAGTTGCCGCCCCCCAGGGATGGGCATCGACCCAATCGCCCCTGCATTCCGGCGTGGTCCGATCCGCAGCCGCCCGTCCAGAACCACGCCGCCGCCGGCGAAATGCGCGATGTAGATATGCACGAAATCGCGTGGCAGCGTTGATCGGCCGAAAATCAGTTCGGCGGCGCAGGCGGTGCTGGCGTCGTTTTCCAGAAATACCGGAAAGGGCATGGCGCCGGCCAGTCCGGATGCCAGATCCATGTCGTGCCATGCCGTCATCTCGGCCCCCCAGTCCCAGAGGCGAAAGGGAATGGCGATACCCAGCCCGGCGATTCGGTCGGACTGGGGTGTGGTTTCCAGGATGGTCGCAATCCCCTGCCGGGCAAAGGTCAGCACCCGATCCGGGGTGGGATGGCTGTATATCTCCTGCCGGTGGAGTTTTATCTGTCCGGTAAAGTCCACCAAGGCCAGTTCGACCAACCTGCGCCCGATCTTCAGGCCCAGGAACATGGCCCCGTTCGGCGCCAGGGCCAAGGGCGTCGAAGGCTGTCCCACCTTGCCGCGCACAACCTGTTCTTCGGCTATAAATCCCTTGTTTATCAGATTTCTGCTGAGGTTGGTGATGGCCTGCGGAGAGACGCCCGTCGCTTGTGCCAAGGCGGCACGGGGCAGGGGGCCGCGCCGCCGGATCAAGGACAGGATCTGGCGTTCGTTCTGGCTGAGGTCCAGCCAGCCTTTCGCTTGATACAGCATCGAAACGGCCCTCCCGCTCTCATTAGTCAGTTTAATTGAATTATTGACAAGAGGGAATCGTTCATGTTTTGTGAAGGGGCAAGGCGGAGGAGGTTGCCGCCATTCGGAGGAAGTATCATCATGATCAATGCGTTTGCGCGGCTGTCTCTGGCCGCTTCTGCTGTTGCGCTGTCGGCGGGGTTCGCCGCCGCGCAGGAACCCGTCAAGGCCTGCATCATCACCAAGACCGACATCAACCCGTTCTTCGTGAAGATGAAGGAAGGCGCCACCGCCAAGGCCCAAGAGCTGGGCATCGAGCTGATGAGCTATGCCGGCAAGATCGACGGCGACCATGAAACCCAGCAGCAAGCCATGGAAAGCTGCATCGCGGCGGGCGTCAAGGGCATCCTGATCACCCCGTCCGATACAAAGGCCATCGTGCAGTCCGTGCAGCAGGCGCGCGATGCGGGCATTCTGGTGATCGCGTTGGACACCCCGCTGGACCCCATCGACGCGGCCGACGCGACCTTTGCCACCGACAACCGCGAGGCCGGTCGCCTGATCGGTGCCTGGGCCGCCGGCAGGATGGGGGACGAGGCCGCGAATGCGCGGATCGCCATGCTGGACCTGTCCCCCAGCGCGCCGTCGGTCGATGTGCTGCGCAACCAGGGTTTTCTTGAAGGCTTCGGCATCGACGTCAAGGACGTGAACACCATCGGCGACGAGGACGATGCACGCATCGTCGGCCACGAGGCCACCTCGGGCAACGAGGAGGGCGGGCGTCAGGCCATGGAGGCCCTGATGCAGAAAGACCCCGGCATCAACCTGGTCTATACCATCAACGAGCCTGCGGCCGCTGGCGCCTATGAGGCGCTGAAATCGTTCGGCATGGAAGAAAATGTCACCATCGTGTCGATCGACGGCGGCTGTCCGGGCGTGGAAAACGTCAAGGCGGGCGTGATCGGCGCGACTGCGCAGCAATATCCGCTGAAGATGGCCTCGATGGGGATCGAGGCGATTGCCGCCTTTGCCAAGGACGGCACCCGGCCCCAGTCCAGCGAGGGGCTGGATTTCACCAATACCGGGGTGAACCTTGTCACGGATCAGCCGGTCGAGGGCGTTGATTCGATCAGCGTGGAGGACGGTCTGTCCCAGTGCTGGGGCTGATCCTATCCTGCGGGCGGCGGTTCCGGCGCGCCGCCCCTTTTCTTCGGAGAGCATGATGTCCGACACTCCCGACCCCGTGGTCGAGCGCAACCCCGCAGAAGCGGTTGCCAGTTTTGATCGCCACACTCGCAGACCCCTGGAGCGGGTGCAGCATTTCCTGCACCGCTATCCGACGATGGTTCCGGTGATCGTGCTGGTGCTGTCGGTGATCGCCTTCGGGCTGATCGCGCCCAATTTCTTTTCGGCCTTCAACCTGTCGCTGATCCTGCAACAGGTGGCCGTGGTCGGCACCCTTGCCGCCGCGCAGTCGCTGGTGGTCCTGACGGCGGGCATCGACCTGTCGGTGGGCGCGGTCATGGTGATGGTGTCCGTCATCATGGGCAAGCTGTCGATCGATTTCGGCATTCCGGTGCCTATCGCCATCCTGATCGGACTGGGGGTGGGGGCGGCGACCGGGGCGCTGAACGGCGCGTTGGTGACGCGGCTGAAGCTGCCGCCCTTCATCACTACGCTGGGGACGTGGAATATCTTCCTTGCATTGAATTACTATCTGTCGAACCGCGAGACGATCCGCAGCCAGACATTGGACGCCGAGGCCCCGCTGCTCAAGTTCTTCGGGGAACGGTTTTCCCTTGGTGGCGCCGTTCTGACCTATGGCGTCGTGCTGATGGTGATCGTCTTTGCGGTGCTGTGGTATGCGCTGTACCAGACCGCGTGGGGGCGGCGTGTCTATGCGGTTGGGGACGATCCCGAATCCGCAGCCCTGGCCGGCATCCAGACGAACCGCGTGCTGATGTCGGTCTATGTCGTGGCCGGGGTGATCTGCGGCCTTGCGGCCTGGTCGTCCATCGGGCGCGTGGGATCGGTCAGCCCGACCTCCTTCTTCGAGGCCAACCTGGAATCCATCACCGCGGTGGTGATCGGCGGCATCTCGCTGTTTGGCGGGCGCGGGTCGATCCTGGGACCGCTGATCGGGGCGCTGATCGTCGGCGTCTTCAATTCCGGACTGCGCCTGGCGGGCGTGGACGTGCTGTGGCAGCTTTTCGCGACCGGCTGGCTGATCATCGTCGCCGTCGCCATCGACCAATGGATCAGGAAAATCTCGTCATGAGCCAGCCGCTTCTTTCAGCCCGCAATCTGGTCAAGCGCTATGGCCGCGTGACTGCCATGGATCATGCCGATTTCGACCTGTATCCTGGCGAGATCCTGGCCGTGATCGGCGACAACGGTGCCGGCAAGTCCAGCCTGATCAAGGCGATCTCGGGCGCCGTTCAGCCCGATGAGGGAGAAATCCGCCTTGATGGCCAGCCGGTCAGCTTTGCCAGCCCGCTTGAGGCCCGGCAGATGGGGATCGAGACGGTCTATCAGACGCTGGCCCTGTCGCCAGCGTTGTCGATCTCGGACAACATGTTCATGGGCAGAGAGATCCGGCGCCCCGGGGTTCTGGGCAAGTGGTTCGGGATGCTGGACAAGCCCGCCATGGATGCCTTTGCCCGAAAGAAGCTTTCGGAACTGGGGCTGATGACCATTCAGAACATCGGCCAGCCCGTCGAAACCCTGTCCGGCGGCCAGCGCCAGGGCGTCGCCGTCGCCCGCGCCGCCGCCTTTGGCAGCAGGGTCATCATCCTGGACGAACCGACCGCCGCCCTGGGCGTCAAGGAAAGCCGCCGGGTGCTGGATCTGATCCTGGACGTCCGGTCGCGCGGCATTCCCATCGTTCTGATCAGCCATAACATGCCCCATGTGTTCGAGGTGGCCGACCGCATCCACATCCATCGCCTGGGTCGGCGGCTGTGCGTGATCGATCCCAGGGAACACACCATGTCGGATGCTGTGGCCTACATGACCGGCGCGCGCCTGCCCGAAGGAATCGCTGCATGAAAGGGGTGGCAGGGGGGCTTTGCCCCCCGTCCTGCGGACTCCCCCCAGGGTATTGGGACAACAGAGAAGGACAGAAGGTGCTGGACCGCATTCGCGCGCTGGAGGGTGCGCGGGTTCTGGTTGCGGTAGCGGGGGCCCCGGGATCGGGAAAGTCGACATTGGCCGAAGCCCTGGTCCAGCGGCTGGACGATGCCGTTCTGGTGCCGATGGACGGGTTCCACCTGGACGACCGGGTGCTGGAGGCACGCGGCTTGCGCGCACGCAAGGGTGCGGTCGAAACCTTTGATGCCCAAGGGTTTGCGGCCCTGGTTGAACGGCTGGCCGTGCCCCGGTCCGAGGTGATCTTTCCGATCTTCGACCGCAGCCGGGAAATCGCCGTGGCCGGGGCTGGGGTGGTGGCACCCGATCATCGGGTCGTCTTGATCGAGGGCAACTATCTGCTTTTGGACTCCTCTCCGTGGAAGCAGGCGCGATACGACCTGCGGATCTGGCTTGATGTGCCCGAGGCGGAACTGGAACGCCGGCTCGCCGCGCGCTGGCAGGGATATGGCAAAAACGCGCAGCAGATTGCAGCGCATCTGGAAAATGACCTTGCCAACGCGCGCCTTGTCACCCGGCGGTCGAGTGGGGCAGACCTGTCAATCGTGTATCCAGCCCATCAGCCGCCAGGCCAGGGCTGAGCAGATCAGGGTGGCGGCGATGGCTGGAACGGCGGTGCCGTCGTAAAGCAGCCCGACCGGGGCCGCGATCAGCGTGGCGGCAAGGGTCGACAGGGCCGCGATGATGGATGCCGCCATGCCCGCGATATGTCCCATGCCCTGCAAGGCCAGCGCATTGAGATTGCCGAACGTCACGCCCGCCATGAAGAAGACGCTGACCGCCCAGAAGAAGAAGGCCGGGAACCGCAGGCCGTCGGGCAGGGCATCCGACAGGATCAGGACCAGCATTGCCGCCGATACAAAGGTCTGCATGACATAGGCCCATTTCGCAATCCGCCGCATCCCGAAGCGCATCACGAAGGTTGCGTTCAGCAAGGTGCCCGTTCCCGACAAAAGCGCCATCGCCGCGAACCAGGCCGGGAAACTGTCGCCCTTGCCATAGGTTTCCGCGAAAAGCTGCTGGGCCGAGGATAGAAGCGCGAACATCTGCCCGAAACCCAGTGTCAGGATCAGGGTGCACAGCATGACCTGACGGTCCGACAGAACCTCGCGCGCGGCGGCGGTCAGCGGGCCGAGGCGCAGGGGGCGGCGGTTCGCAGGCGCCAGGGTTTCGGATTGGCGCAGACCCATCCACAGCGCGCCCACCAGGCCGAACACGACAAAGGCCAGGAAAACGCCCTGCCATTCTGAAAACCGGATGATGACCGCGCCGATGAAGGGAGCAAGCGCCGGGACCGTGATGAAGACCATCATCACGAAGCTGGAAATCCGCGCCATGTCGCGGCCTGCATACAGGTCGCGGATCAGCGCCATGCCGATGATCCGCGGTCCCGAGGCGCCGAGCCCCTGAATGAACCGTGCGACCAGCAGGAATTCGATGGATTGCGAAAACACGGCTGCAATGCTGCCGGCCACATAGATCGCCGTTCCCAGATAGATGGCCGGTTTGCGCCCGATGGCGTCCGAAATGGGGCCGGCGAACAGCGTCCCGATGCCCATGCCCGCCATGAACACGGTCAGGATCAGTTGCGCACGGTTCACGTTGTCCGGCGTCAATTCCGCCGCGATGTCGGGCAGGGCAGGCAGCATCGCGTCGATGGAAAAAGCGATGGTGGCGAACAGAAACGCCAACATCGCCACGAATTCGGGCAAGGCCAGACGGCGAGGAAGCGCGTCGGGTTCAGGGGTGGTTACGGACATGGGGGGCCTCTGGATCAGAGGAGCCTCGTATCAGTAATTTGCACGATGTGCAAGTCACGCATCCGGGTGATTGAGCAGTTCGTCGATGACCTGCTGCCACAGGCTGGCCGGCTGTGCGCCGGCGACGACATGCCGGTCAGCCACGATGAAGGTCGGCACCGAGGTGATGCCGCGCTTCCGGGCATGGATCTCGCGGGCTTGAACCTCGGCCCGGTCGGCATTGCTGTTAAGCAGGCGGCCCGTCAGAGCGGCATCCATGCCTGCGGCCCTTGCGATCCCCACCAGTTCGGTCCGGTCGCCGATGTCGCGAGCTTCCTGCCAGTGGGCGCGCAGCAGACCGGACATGACGCGCGTCTGCGCCCCTTCCAGCCCGGCCCAATGCATCAGCCGGTGCGCATCGGTCGTGTCGGGTTCGCGGGGTGACGGCTTCAGGACCAGCCCCAGCATTGCGGCCCGCTGGGCTACGGCACGCGATGCCTGCTCGGCCCTGTCGCCCAGTTTCATGTGCAGGAACTCGATCCGGTCCATGCCTTCGGGCGGCATGTCCGCGTTCAAACGAAACGGATGCCAAGCGATGCGAAAGGGATGCGCGGGCCTGCTTTCCAAGGCGCGGTCCAGTTCGACCTTGCCGATCAGGCACCAGGGGCAGACCGGATCGGCAAAAATATCCAGAGAAATCATGAAGACCCTTTCCGATTGGGGCAGGCATGGCCGGCAATGAAAAACGGCCCGCGAGCGGGCCGTTGGGGGCAACGGGAAAGTTGGATCAGAGCAGTTTCAGATCGCTGGCCGAGGCCCGGCCGTCACGGCCCGATTGCAGTTCGTATGCGATCTTCTGGTTGTCCTTGAGGCCCGTCAGCCCGGCACGCTCTACGGCCGAGATATGGACAAAGATGTCCTTGCCGCCGTCGTCGGGGGCGATGAAACCATAGCCCTTGGTGGCGTTGAACCATTTCACCGTTCCGGTCGCCATAACCGTTCTCTCCTTCAAGTCCATCCCGACGCAGGATTGCGCCAGGCCGTGCAGCCCGCTTTCGAACTTCCGGCTGCCCAGAACGGGAGGCGGTAGAAAGGCTTCGCTCACGCAGATGCGAGGATGGACGAATCGTTAAAAAAGGCAAGACGGAAACGCGCGCAGACAGCAATCTGCACGCGACAAGCCTGCCAGACAGACTGGACCCTTAGCGCAGGTCGGGCGGCGTGGCTTCGTCTTTCAGCATGGCGATGGCTTCGACAAGGGGCAGCGGGCGCGATCCCTGCTGATCCAGACGGCGAAGCGATACGGTGCGATCCTCTACTTCTTTCATGCCGATGGCAAGGATTGCCGGCACCTTGGCGACCGAATGTTCGCGCACCTTGTAGTTGATCTTTTCGTTGCGAATGTCGGCCTCGGCCCGGATGCCAGCCGCGCGCAGGGTGTCGACCACGTCGGCGACATAGGCGTCGGCATCGGAGACGATCGAGGCCACCACCACCTGCCGGGGCGCCAGCCAGAAGGGCAGCTTGCCCGCGTTGTTTTCGATCAGGATGCCGATAAAGCGTTCGAACGATCCCAACACCGCGCGGTGCAGCATGATCGGGCGGTGCTTGCCCCCGTCCGCGCCGACATATTCGGCATCCAGCCGTTCGGGCAGGTTGGGATCGACCTGAAGGGTGCCGCATTGCCAGTCGCGACCGATGGCGTCGCGCAGCACGAACTCCAGCTTCGGTCCATAAAAGGCGCCTTCGCCGGGGAACAGTTCGTAATCGTGACCGGCGGCCTTGCAGGCATTGCCCAGGGCGGCCTCGGCCCGATCCCAGCTTTCGTCCGATCCGATGCGTTTTTCGGGGCGGGTGGACAGCTTGATGCGCCAGTCGGTAAAGCCCAGGTCGGCATAGATCGCGGCCAGAAACTCGATGAATTTCCTGGTTTCGGGTTCGATCTGATCCTCTGTGCAGAAGATGTGGGCATCGTCCTGGGTGAAGCCGCGGACCCGCATGATGCCGTGCAGCGCGCCCGAGGGTTCATAGCGGTTGCAGGATCCGAATTCGGCCATGCGCAGCGGCAGATCGCGATAGGATTTCAGGCCGTGATTGAAGATCTGCACATGGCAGGGGCAGTTCATCGGCTTGAGGGCGTTGACGGTCTTTTGCCGGGCATGATCCTCGTCCACCTCGACGATGAACATGTTGTCCTGATAGTTTTCCCAGTGGCCCGACGCTTCCCACAGCTTGCGGCTCACGACTTGGGGCGTGTTCACCTCGACATAGCCGTCGGCGCGCTGTCTGCGGCGCATGTAGTCCTGCAAGGTCGTGTAGATGTTCCAGCCGTTCGGGTGCCAGAAGATCTGGCCCGGCGCCTCCTCCTGCATGTGGAACAGGTCCATCTCGCGGCCCAGCTTGCGGTGGTCGCGCTTGGCGGCCTCCTCCAGCATGGTCAGGTGGGCCTTCAGGTCGTCGCGATTGCGAAAGGCCACGCCATAGATGCGTTGCAGCATCGGGCGCGTGGCATCGCCCAGCCAGTAGGCTCCGGCGATATGGGTCAGCTTGAAGGCGTCGGCGGGCAACTGGCCCGTGTTCTGCAAATGCGGGCCGCGGCACAGATCCTGCCAGTCGCCGTGCCAGTACATCCGCAAGTCCTCGCCCTCGGGGATGCGGTCGATCAGTTCCAGCTTGAACGGCTCGTTCGCCGCCTTGTAATGGGCAATGGCGCGGTCGCGGTCCCAGACCTCGGTGCGGACCGAGTCGCGGGCGGCGATGATCTCCTTCATCTTCGCCTCGATCCGGCCCAAGTCCTCGGGGGTAAAGGGTTCGGTGCGGTCAAAGTCGTAGAACCAGCCCTGATCGCGCACCGGACCGATGGTGACCTTCACCTCTGGCCAGATTTCCTGCACGGCGCGTGCCATGACATGGGCGAAATCGTGACGGATCAGGTCCAGCGCGGGGACGGCGTCCTTGATCGTATGGATGCTGATCGTCCCGGACGCCGTGATGGGCCAGGCGAGGTCGATATGGCGTCCGTCCAGACTGGCCGAGATGGCGCGCTTGGCCAGGCTGGGCGCAATGCTTTCGGCGACCTCGGCGGCGGTGACACCGATGGGATAGTCGCGCGCAGTTCCATCGGGAAAGGTCAGGGAAATCTGGGACATGGTCCGTATTCCTCGTCGGTCTGGCGCCCACGGAACGCCCGGTTGCGGGTTGTCCGCTCTCCATTGGACGCGCGGCGGAAAACTGTCAAGATAAGCCGTCCAAAGCGAAAGGCCGGCCATGACCGAATATCTGGACACTCCCGCCGGGCGGCGCATCGCCTATCGGTTCCGCGACGGGCAGGGACCGGGCATTGTCTTTCTGGGCGGGTTCCGGTCGGACATGACCGGCACCAAGGCGGAATGGCTGGACGACCGGGCGCGCAAGCAGGGCAGGGCCTTTCTGCGCTTTGACTATTCGGGGCATGGCGCCAGCGCCGGCCGGTTCGAGGACGGCTGCATCGGCGACTGGCTGGCCGATGCGCACGCCGTGATCCAGGCTGTGACACAAGGGCCTCAGGTGCTGGTGGGATCGTCCATGGGAGGATGGATCGCCATCTTGCTGGCCCGCGCCATGCCGGACCGGATCGCCGGCCTTGTGACCGTTGCCGCCGCGCCCGATTTCACCGAACAAGGGTTCTGGGCCGGCTTTGACGACAAACAGCGCCAGGCGCTGATGGCGACAGGCCGGGTGGCGTTGCCCAGCGACTATGGCGACGAGCCCTATGTGATTTCCCGCCGCCTGATCGAGGACGGGCGCGATCACCTGGTCATGGACCGGCCGCTGACATTGCTCTGTCCGGTGCGGATGTTCCAGGGCACCGCCGACCGGGATGTGCCGGTTGACTGGGCCCTGCGGCTGCTGGATCACGCGACTGGTCCCGACATTCGCCTGACGCTGGTCAAGGATGCCGATCATCGGTTTTCGACGCCCGAATGCCTGCAACTGATCGGGCAGGGCGTGGACGATGTCGTGGCCTAGGCTGCTGCCCGGAGTCGTGGTGGGGGTCGTGCTGGCCCTTTTCTGGGTCTGGGGACCGCGCGACCGGTTGCGCGGCGATTCCGCGGTGGACCTGCGCGTCGACCCGCAGGCGTGGCTTGCCGCGCGAGAGGCGGGCATCCGCCCCGCGGTCGCGTCCTATCTGCAATGGGCAGGGCCGCCGGGGCAAAAGACCGATATTGCGATCCTGTATGTCCATGGCTTTTCCGCCAGCCCTGCGGAACTGCGCCCCTTGCCCGAGGAACTGGCGCGCCGGCTGGGGGCCAATCTGCTGGCCGTCCGATTGACCGGCCACGGGCGGAACGGCGATGCCCTGGCGGCAGCGCGAGCCGATGACTGGTGGCGCGATCTGATCGAGGGCCTGACCCTTGCCCGAGGCATGGGTCAGAGGGTCGTCGTGCTGGGCATGTCCACTGGGGCCACGCTGACTGCGCTGGCCGCGCGCGACCCGCATCTGGGGGCGATGATGGACGGGGTTATCCTGGTGTCGCCGAACTTTGCCTTGAAAGCGCGGGGCGCCTGGATGCTGGACCTGCCGGGGCTTCGGACAATCCTGCGGCTGGCGGGCGATCCCCCACGGTGTTTTGCGGTTCGCAACGACAGGCATCGTGACGGCTGGACAAGCTGTTATCCGATGTCCGCGACCCTGCCCGTCGGCGCCTTGCTGCGACAGGCCCGTCGGGGCGATTACAGTCAGGCAAGGATGCCGGCCCTGTTCGTCTGGTCGGATGCCGACCGCATCGTCGATCACCGGATCAGCGCCCGGATTGCATCGGAATGGGGCAACGCCCCGACCATCCTGCGCATCATTCCGGGCGCTGGAGACGATCCCGACGCCCATGTTCTTGCGGGCGATGCCTTGTCGCCAAGCATGACCCCGATGCTGACCAAGGCCATCGCCGACTGGATCGCCAACCTGCCCTGACGGTCGCGTCCGGTTCAGACGGCGGTCTTGCTGCTGTCCTCGACCTGGTCGGTGGCGCCGCAGTCTGCCGCTTCTCCACCCCGGATGCGGCGTTTCTTGGGTTTGATCGAATCAGGCACCGCCATGTTGTCGTCGATGAAGTCCAGAACCAGCGGCCGGATGTTCAGGCGCCAGGACTTGCCTGCAAAGATGCCATAATGGCCGGCGCCGGGTTCCAGATGCTGCTTCTTTCGATCCGGGGAAACCCCCGTGCACAGATCCAGGGCGGCAACGCATTGTCCGGGGGCCGAAATGTCGTCGTTCGCGCCCTCGACCGTCATGATGGCGACGTTGCTGATCTTGCCGATGTCCACGGCTCGACCGTTCACGACGAATTCGTTATGGGCGATCTCGCATTTCTTGAACACCCGCTCGACCGTCGAAAGATAGAATTCGGCCGTCATGTCCATGACCGCCAGGTATTCGTCATAAAACCGGTTGTGCCTGTCGCCCTCGGATGCGGTGCCCCGCGCCTCGCCCCAGATCTTGTCCAGAAACGCCTTGGTATGGGTTTCCGCGTTCATCGCAATGAACGAGGCCAGTTGCGCAAGGCCCGGATAGACCATGCGCCCCGCGCCGCGATACTTGAACCCGACCGACTGAATGGCAAGGTGTTCCAGTGCGCCCATCGTCATGCGGTTGCCGAAATCCGTCACCTCGGTCGCGGCGGCATCGGGATCGACCGGGCCGCCAATCAGGGTCAGGGTGCGCGGTTGGGACGCGGGATCGTCTTCGGCCAGAATGGCACAGGCCGCCAGGGCAAGGGGGGCGGGCTGACATACGGCGATGACATTGGTGTCCGCGCCCAGGCGGCGGATGAAGTCCACCAGATACTGGGTATAATCCTCGATATCGAACTTGCCTTCGCTGACGGGAATGTCGCGGGCATTGTGCCAGTCGGTGACATAAACCTCGCAATCGGGCAAAAGCGATGTCACGGTAGAGCGCATCAGCGTTGCATAATGGCCCGACATGGGGGCGACCAGCAGAACCTTGCGCGGCATCGGCTCGCGTCGGGCGACGCGGAAATGGATCAGATCGCCGAAGGGGCGCTTCACGACCGGCTCGACATAGACAATGTGATCCTGCCCCTGTTCACCGGGAATGGGCGGAATTTCCCAGTCGGGCTTGATGACCATGCGGGCAAAGCTGCGTTCCGTCACGCGGCCCCACGCGCTCATCAGCTTGAGGATGGGGTGGGGGTTCAGCGCGAAAACCGGGTAGGAGGCGATAGCGCGGGCCGAGGCCCCCATCCATTCGTTCGTATTGCGAATGGTTTCCATCGCGTCATAGGACACGATGCCCTTGATACCCTTGATCGTCATCGTGTCGCCCTTTCGCTGGTGCAGCATGACGGAAAGCGAGGTTGCCGAATTTTGGTTCCCAAACCGGGTTTGCGCATTTTCCGCCCTGCGCATATCATCGACTCCGTATAAGGGGGGAACCGGGATCATGGCAAGAAGTGCAGAATCCGGCAGTCGGAAAGTTAAAAACAAGTCGTCGCGAATTGAATCGGTTGAAGATTCAGAAAATTTGCCAAAGCAGAAAGAAAAGGGTGTCGCCCGAAAACCCCGGGCGCCCCGTGCCGAGGCGAGGGAATCGCCGTCGGCCGAACCATCTCCCCTTTCTGCCGCCCCTGCCGTGAATCCGCCGCAGGTGCAGCTTGAACAGGTTGCCTCGACTCGGGCTCAGCCCCTTGGGGACAAGGCGCCGTCGGCGGAGCAAAGGGCCGGTTCGCTTGCACAGGGGGCCTCGGCCTCGACCGCGCGAAAGCTGGCCGAGAACATCGAGCGCATCGAGGCCCTGGGGCAGCGGCTGATGGCGGCCCTGTCGTCGCGGCCCCTGCCCAATCCGTCCATCGAGGTGCCGGGGCCGGAACTGATGATGACCGCCGCCAGCGCCTGGATGAAGACCCTGTCCGAGCAGCCGGGCCGTGTTCTGGAAAACCAGGTCCGATACTGGGGGGAAACGATCCGGAATTATGCCGATACGCAGATGGCGCTGGCCCGCGGCCAGACGGCGACGCCCGAAGACGAACCCAAGGGCGATCCGCGCTTTGCCAACCCGCTGTGGCACAGCCACCCGTTCTTCAGCTTCGTCAAGCGGCAGTATCTCATCAATGCCAAGGCCATGCGGGACGTGTCCCGCAATCTGCAGGTTTCAGACGATGTTGCCGGCCGCCGCATTGCCTGGATCACCGACCAGATCGTGGACATGATGGCCCCGACGAATTTTCTGGCTACCAATCCCGACGCCTTGGAACGCGCGGTGGCCACCGATGGCGAAAGCCTTGTCAAGGGTCTGGAAAACCTCGTCCGCGATGTCGAGCTGAACGGCGGCGACGTGATCGTGTCGCTGGCCGACCGGGATGCCTTCACCGTAGGAGAGAACGTCGGCGCCTCTGAAGGCACGGTGGTCCACCGGACGCCCATGTATGAGCTGATCCAGTACAAACCCGCGACCGATCAGGTTCACGAACTGCCGCTGCTGATCTTTCCGCCCTGGATCAACAAGTTCTATGTCCTGGATCTCAAGCCGCAGAACAGCCTTATCAAGTGGTTGACCGAACAGGGGCACACCCTGTTCATAGTAAGCTGGAAGAACCCGGATGCCAGCTATGCCGATACCGGGCTGGAGGACTATGTGTCCGCCTATCTCGAGGCGATGGACAAGGTTCGTGCCCTGACAGGGCAGCCGCGCCTGAATGTCGTGGGCTACTGCATCGGCGGCACCACCCTGTCGCTGACGCTGGCGCTGCTGAAACAGCGCGGCGACGACCGGGTCAATTCGGCGACCCTGTTCACGACCTTGGCGGATTTTTCCGATCAGGGGGAATTCGTCAACTTCCTCCAGGACGATCTGGTGAACGGCATCGCGGACGAAATCCAGCGGCACGGCATCATGCGCGCCAAGCTGATGTCCCGGACGATGAACTTTCTGCGGCCCCGCGATCTGGTCTGGGGGCCGGCAATCCGCAGCTACATGATGGGCGAGGCGCCTCCGGCCTTCGATCTGCTGTTCTGGAATGGCGACAGCACCAATCTTCCGGGCCGGATGGCCATCCAGTACCTGCGCGGCCTGTGCCAGAAGAACCTGTTCGCGGGCGAAGGCTTTGACCTGATGGGGCAGAAGCTGCGCTTGTCCGATGTGACGGTGCCCGTGTGTGCGATCGCCTGCGAAAAGGACCACATTGCGCCCTGGAAGGACTGCTGGAACAGCGTCGCTGCCATGGGATCGAATGACCGGACATTCATCCTGTCGGAATCGGGGCATATCGCGGGCATCGTCAATCCGCCCGGCAAAAAGAAATACGGCTTTTATGTGGGCAGCCGGGATTTCGGAAAAGGATACGAGGCCTGGAAGGACGCTGCGACCTTCACGGCCGAAAGCTGGTGGCCCACCTGGGGGGAATGGCTGGCGGATCGCGCCGGAGCGATGGTGCCCGCGCGTGATCCCGGCAAAGGTCTGGGGCCGGCTCCGGGAACCTATGTCCACGAAAAAGCGGCCTGATCGCGATCCGCTGAACCGAGAAGAATTTTTCGCGTAGCAGGAGAAATTTTGCTGCACCGCAGCATATTCCTCTTGCAATGCCGCAGTGCAGCATGCATATTGCGGTCATGAGAATGGCTTGGCCGCGGAACCCTCTCTCACGATCCACTATCTTGCTGCGGTGACAGGAGTGAAGAACATGGCAAAGACCCCCGATTTCGCAAAAACCTTTCAGGACATGATGTCCAACTTCCCGGTCGACATGTCGTCCTATCAGGATGCGTTCAAGTCGCAGGGCCTGCTGGGCGAAAAGCTGGCAAAGGTCGCTCTGGCGGCTGCCGAACGCTCGACCGAAATCTCGGCCCAGTGGGCCAAGGACACGATTTCCCGCATGGGTGAACTGGCTGCCGTCAAGCAGGAGCCGTCGGACTATGCCAAGTCGCTGAGCGATTTTGCATCCGCTTCGGCCGAAGTGGCGGCAGAACACATGGCCGCCTATGCCGAAGTGGCCAAGAAGGTTCAGATGGACACGGTCGATCTGATGCTGACCGCTGGCAAGGATGTGGCTGCCGAAGCCCGCACGGTTGCCGAAACGGTTGCCCGCGACAACCAGTTCGCGGTGAAAAAGGCTGCCGGTGCCGCCGCTGCCGCGACCTCGGCCGCAAAGTAATTCCGAACCGGACGGTTTGGGAAAAAGGGGCGTCAGCGCCCCTTTTTTCATGTCTGACGAACGTTTCCCCGCAGCCACGCAATTTTCTTTGCCTTTTGCAGGTGCAGCACCCATCATGCGGGAAACCGCGTTTCTTCCGAGGTTCGAGATGGCCGCACCGTCCAGGCCGCTGCTGATCAAGCGCTATGCCAGCCGCAGGCTTTATAACACTGAAACCAGCGATTACGTCACGCTGGAAGACATCGCGTCCTTCATCCGCGAGGGTCGTGAGGTCAAGATCGTCGATCTCAAGTCTGGCGACGACCTGACGCGGCAATATCTGCTGCAGATCATCGCCGAACACGAGGGCAGGGGCGAGAATGTCCTGCCCATCGACGTGCTCACGGACCTGGTCCGCAGCTATACCACCAGTGCGCACTCCGTTGTCCCGCAGTTTCTGGCCGCCAGCTTTCAGATGCTGCGCGACAGCCAGTCCAAGCTGATGGAGAACATGACGGCCATGCCGCCGCCGATCGCGCATATCCCCGGGCTGGATACCTTGCACCGCCAGCAGCAAGCCTTTCTCAAGGCGATGATGGGGGGCTGGACCGGCTCATCCGGCCCCGAACCAGAGGATCTGGAGGTTACCGGCCCGCGGGACGCCAAGTCTCATCGACCCCAGGCCGACGGCGAGGGCGCCGAGGATATGGCCGAGATCCGGCGCCAGCTTGCCGAACTTCAAAAACGGATCGCCAAGCTCTGACTTGCGCCGCGCTGAAACACCGGCTAGACCGCGCCCGACGGACAGTTGGCCGAGTGGTCGAAGGCGCACGCCTGGAAAGTGTGTAGGCGGGGAACCGTCTCGAGGGTTCGAATCCCTCACTGTCCGCCACTTGCACAGTGCAAACCCGAAAACAGGTCCCTCACGGGGCCTTTTTCTTTATGTGCCAAAGGGGTTTGCAAGGACCATCCGCCCTTCGGAGACTGGCCAACTGCGCGAGATCGGTCTCCAAACGCCCGCCGTCTCTTTCCACCCGCCCTGCGCTATCGGCGAGACGGATTCAAAACCTCCATACATTTCAATGAACTGACGGGGTCGCGTTGCGCCCGTGTTTCGCTGGTTCCGGCTTGTTTCGATGGAGACGGAGCGACGACACGGGCGGCGTAGTCACTGGTATGTCTTGGGAGTTTTGCGCGAAGTCTCTGATGACAAACGCAGTTTCCGCCCCTAGCCTGGCGCGATGTCAAATGGGACTTGGACCGATCAAGAGAACGACCTGATCGTCGCGGATTACTTCGCGATGCTGGCCGACGACGTCTCTGGTCGCCCCTACAACAAGGCCGAGCACCGGCGCGGGCTTCTGCCGCTGTTGAACGACCGGTCCGAGGGATCGGTCGAGTTCAAGCACCAGAACATCAGCGCCGTGCTGAAGGGGCTGGGTGAGGACTGGATCCCGGGCTACAAGCCTGCCTTCAATTTCCAGATGACGCTGGTGGATGCCGTGGCGCGTTGGCTGGCGCTGAACCCGGCTTGGCTCGGTCGCCATTCGCGTCAGGGAGCGCCGACAGGCCTCGCGGAGGCACGGCCGATCTGGATCGGGCCGCCGCCCACTTTGTCGAACCAGCCGGCGCCGCAGGAGCTTGAGCAGATGCTGCACATCGCCCGCAAATTCGATGTCGCGGCGCGAGACGAGCGAAACCGCGCCCTCGGCCGTGCCGGTGAGGAGCGCGTGCTAGCGCACGAACGGGCATCCCTGAAATCAGCGGGCCGTGACGATCTTGCGCGCAAGGTCCGGTGGGTGTCGGAGGAAGATGGTGATGGCGCCGGCTACGACATTGCCAGTTTCGCGCCGGATGGCCGCCCGCGCCTGATCGAGGTGAAGACGACGAATGGCTGGGAACGCACACCCTTCCACATCAGCCGCAACGAGCTGGACGTGGCCGAGGAGCGGCGTTCGGAATGGTCCCTGTTCCGGCTCTGGAACTTTGCGCGCGAGCCGAAGGCATTCAAACTGCACCCGCCGCTGGACGCGCATGTCTCGCTGACCGCGACGTCCTTTCAGGCGAGTTTTCATTGAAGGTCAGCGAAACGCCCGCTCAGCCTGCTCCTGCCATGTCTCCCCGGCCAGAAAGCACAGGTCGTAGAGGCTGACCGCCGACGCCTCGCGGCCGCAGGTCAGGCGTTTGAGGACCTCCGGCGCCAGATAGGCGAGACGCAGCTGGCGGCTGACGTGGCGTTCGGCCAGACCGAAGGCCTCGGCCAGTTCCTGGATCGTCGCGAACTCGCCTGCCTCCATGCGCCGCCGCCAGCCCCATGCCCGGCCGATGGCGCGCAGGATGTGCGGGTCCTGCGTCTGATCCTCGCTCGGGCTGTAATCGGCGGGCGGCATGATCTTGGGCCGACCGTTCTTCTTGCGCAGCTTCAGGGGGATCAGCACGCGGATCGTGTCATTGCCTCGGGTCATTCGGCGGCCTCCATGTCGCGCGGCGCGATCATCTCGCGGATGACGCCCGCGACGCCTTCGCGCCGAATGTCGACCTCGAGCCCGGCGGCGGTGACGGTGACGCGCCGGACCAGAAGCTGGATGATCCGCGCCTGTTCGAGCGGAAACAGCTGCGCCCAGAGCGTGTTGAAATCATGCAGCGCCGCGATGGCCTCGGCCTCGGAGACCTGATCGCGCTTCAGCGCCGCCAGCACCTGCGTAACCACCTCTGGCGTCTGCAGAATGCGCCGGACCTCGGTGACGATGGCGTCCTCGACCATGCCCGCAGGCAAGCGGGTCGGTGCTTGATCGCCGCCGCTGTCGTCCTCCGTCGTGCGGTTCTTGATCACGTCCATCGACACGTAATAGCGGTAGAGCTTGCCGCGTTTTTTGGTCGCGGTCGGGGTCATCGCCGCGCCCGTGTCCGTGAAGATCAGGCCCTTCAGCGGCGCGGGCGTCTGCATACGGCTGTTGCTGGACCGGGCGTGGCGGTTGCCCTGCAGGATGGCGTCGACCTGATCCCAAACCTTGTCGGTGACGATGGCCTCGTGTTCGCCGGGATAGGCCTTGCCCTTGTGGACGGCCTCGCCGCGATAGACGCGGTTCCGAAGCACCCGATAAAGGTAGCCCTTGTCGATCAGCGTGCCTTGCTTGCTGCAAAACCCTTCCCGCCGCAGCTCCTTCGCCAGCATCGTGGCCGAGAAGCGTTTGTTCTTCACGCAGCGTGACGACGTTCTTGCTGCCCGCGCGCAGGACAGCCAGTTCGATTTGACTGAGGCACATTTCTCGCATTTTCGTTTCCTTTCGAGCGACCACCGTGGTCGCACGACAACGAATGCGTAGAAAGAAAACCTGTTCAAGTCAGTGCGTTGCGGGGCTCTTCGCGTTGCGGGCTACGTCCCTCGGACATTGGGCGCAGCAGCGAATTGCCCGGTGGACCGGCGTCAAATTGCGAAATGTTCCCTAGAAGTCCGTAGGACACGTTAGCCTGCCGGAGCTTCCTCAGGGGTCACAGGAGACGGTCCGGTTGGAAGCGCACTTCCTCCGCCACCATCCCTGTTGCGAACACGGACAGGCGCGGCCGGTGGTGCGCAGAAGGTGAGGATCCTGCCCGCGGTTCATGGTGATCTCGACGTGCTTCGGCGGCAAAATCCGGGAGCGGCCGCCGCCGCGGCGCAGTTCGAGCGGAATGTAGACGCGCAGGGTCTTGGGCATCAGGCGACCTCCTCCTTCGGCCGGGCCATTAGTGCGGCGATGGCGCCGAGGCCGTCGTGGCGCAGGTCGATGGCAAGGCCCGCTTCGCTCACCGTAATCTGCGCGACCAGCAGCTGGACGATGCGAGCCTGCTCCGCCGGGATCAAGCCCTGTCGACCAACGCATGAACTCGCTCCTGCTGACTGGCCCCCCGGGGAGCGGAAAAATCATATGGCTGGAGCAGGCAGCTCCGGTTGCCGCCGTCCGGAAACCATTGAACACCCAAAGCGCGAGAAGCACAGATCCATCTTTTTCAATAGACCAACCTATCGTCTTGTAGGGTATCGGTTCTGCGGGAGGGCGCACCGATGGAATATGAGGAAGAAAGATATTTTGGCCTGCATTTTTTGCCTCGCCATGGCGAGAAGATGCAGCACCTCCCGCGGGCATTAACCCTCGTTAAAGCGCTTGAGGGATTGCAGCGCACCATTCATCTCGTTGCAATAATGAAAGAGGGGCGATAAATCCGGAAGCGCGCACGCGTTACTAGAGATATCGAGGACCGATTTCCACTCCACTGCAAGGGAGCAGCGGAGGGGAAGTTCTACCAACCGACGTTCATTGCCGAAAAAGATCACAGCCTTTTCAGACTAGGGCCTGTGGGGATTCACCTTGAGTTGATGGCGCCTGCGGCAGATAGATCAATGCCTCGAAGCTTTGGTCGGTTTTGCAGCCGCGCATGGCGATACGCTTGAACTCCTTCAGCTTGCAAGAGAAGGTCTCGATAAGGGGGCGCCACTGGGAGATGCTGAGGTCGATCTTCAGCTTTTGCGCGCGTCCAGAGTGCTGGGAGATAACGACTTGGCGCCACGACCGTCGAGTTCAGCCACAAGCGCATTGCTGTCAAAGGCTTTGTCGGCGACCAGGCCATCAAAGGCGATGCCCTCGATCAGCTGAGGCACATCAACGCTGTCGCAGCAGTTCCCCGGCATGAGCCGAAAGCGCACCAGATTGCCCAATGCGTCCGTCAGCGCGAGGATCTGGGTTGTCATGCCGCATTTTGAGCGTCCGATGGTCTGGCCTTGAGTCCCCTTTTTGCGCCCTGTCCGTGACGGTGGCCCTTGACGATGGTGGCATCAACCATGGCGTATTCCATGTCCGGTTTATCCGTTAGCACATTGAATATATGCTTGAAGACGTCAGCTTTTCGCCAGTCGCTGAACCGCCGAAAGGCCGTGCTCCAATTGCCGAACAGTTCAGGCAGATCCCGCCATGGGCTGCCTGTCCGTGCAATCCACAGCACCGCCTCCATAGACAGCCGATTGTCTCGGCCACTGCGCCCGGGGTCGGCACGCTTGCCCAAGCAGCACGGTTCCATCTTTGCCCACCGGGCGTCCGTCAGCACATTGCGATCAAACCGGAGCGTGAATCACATCCACGCTGCCTTGTGAATCCCCACAGGCCCTAGTGCTCGTTTGTGCGGAAGCTAGTGTGCAGCCACATTTCCGTCCTAGAACCCGTCTTAGGTGGCCGACAGGGCGCAACCCTTTGATTTCTTGGCTCCGGCGGTAGGGATCGAACCTACGACCAATTGATTAACAGTCAACTGCTCTACCGCTGAGCTACGCCGGAACACGGGGGCCGTATAGCAATGGCCGTCATGGGCGTCCAGAGGGGTTTGCGACTTTTTCACGAACGGAAAAATTCTGCGCGGGGATGCAGTTCACCCCGTGGGACCACGGCGCCCAGGTCGGCCAGGGCCAGCAGGTGCGCCAGAACGTTCCGGGTTGCGGCCGGCAGCAGAGGCGGGGCGATGTCGTAGATGCGGCGCGCCAGGGTTTCGGCATTGGCCGGACCCTGTGACAGGGCCGCAAGGATTTGCACGGTGCGTTCGCGCCGATGGGCGGCCAGGTCCGCCAGGCGCGCGGCCGGATCGTCGATGGGGGCGCCATGGGCGGGCAGAAGCTGGCGGGCCCGGGCCTCGGCCAGGCGGTCCAGCGTGCGCAGATAGTCTGACAGATCCCCGTCCGGGGGCGAGATGATCGTCGAGGACCAGCCCATCACCACATCCCCGCACAGGATGCGGTCGCCCCACCCGAACGCCAGATGGCCGCCGGAATGGCCCGGGGTGTGCAGGACCGACAGCACCCAGTCCGCACCCTCGACCCTGTCGCCGTCGCGCAGGGTCACATCGGGGGCAAACCCGTGATCCAGCCCCTCGCCGCCGCCGGTGATGCCCTCTGCGGCCAAGCGGCGCATCAGGGGGGACCGCCCCGCCGTGGCGTCGCCAAAGGCCAGCACCGGCGCCCCGGTCATCTGCGCCAGCCTCCGGGCTCCTGCGCTGTGGTCCAGATGGGCGTGGGTCACAAGGATATGGCTGATCCGCCCATCGCCGGCGCGAACGATGGCATCCAGATGGGGGGGATCGTCGGGGCCCGGGTCAATCACGGCCACGGCCTCGTGGCCCAGCAGAAACGTGTTGGTGCCCGGCCCCGTCAGGGGCGAGGCGTTGGGCGCACGGATGCAACGCAGGTCTTTCGTCAGGCTGTCCATGCCGCTAGCCTTAGCACGGTGAACAGGGGTTTCCATGGCAAACCATTCCGAGGGCGACTGGCTCAAGGGCATCTTTCCACGCGGGATATATGGCCGCGCGGCGCTGATCCTGTTCCTGCCGGTGGTCGTGGTGACGCTGGTCGTGGGCGTCATGTTCCTGCAACGCCATTTCGAGGACGTGACCCGGCAGATGACGTCCAGCATGGCGCGCGAACTGGCCTTTGTGGCCGCGCGGATCGACGGGGCTGGCGGCCAGCCCGATGCGGGACGCGCCATTGCCGCACCGCTGGGGATCACCATCGTGGCCCCCCCTCCGCCGGGGCAGGGGGACCGGCGGGTGTTCTACGACCTCTCGGGACGGGTGGTGATCGAGACATTGCGCGCCCAAGTACCCGGCATCGCGGCGATCGACCTGGCCGGGGACGACAGGCGGGTGATCGTCACCATGGCCAGGGATGTCAGCTATGCGCTGGAATTCGACCGCCGCCGGGTCAGCGCCTCGAACCCGCATCAGTTGCTGGTGCTGATGGTCGTGACCTCGGCCCTGATGACGGGGATCGCCACGGTGTTCCTGCGCAACCAGTTGCGCCCCATCCGGCGGCTGGCCGAGGCCGCCGAGGATTACGGCAAGGGACGGATCGTGGCCTATCGCCCGTCGGGCGCGACCGAGGTGCGCAGCGCGGGCACCGCATTCCTGGACATGCGAAACCGTCTGGAACGGCAGAACGAGCAGCGCAAGATGATGCTGTCGGGGATCAGCCACGATCTGCGCACCCCGCTGACGCGGCTGCGGCTGGGCCTGTCGATGATGTCGCCCGACATGCCCCCGGATGCCGAGGATCTGCGCGCGATGGAGTCAGACATCGCCGAAATGGACCGCATGGTGGCTGCCTTTCTGGACTATGCCCGCGACGAGGCGCGCGAAAGCCCGCCCGAGCCCACGCCGGTGTCGGATTTCGTGGAGGCGGTGGTCGCCGATGCCCAGCGGGCGGGACATCCGGTGACGCTGCACGATCTGGTTGCCGAAACCGGGGAACGCGCCACCTTTCGCCGCGACATGCTGCGCCGTGCGCTGGAAAACCTTATCGGCAATGCCGCGCGCTATGGCACGCGGGCCGAACTGGACGCCGTTCTTGGTCCGCGCAGCCTGCGCATCGGGATCGAGGATGATGGCCCCGGCATCCCAGCGGAAAGCCTGGACGCCGCCATGCGACCCTTTACCCGGCTGGACGCCTCGCGCAACCGCAACGGCGGGCAGGGGGCCGGTCTGGGTCTGGCCATCGCCGCCGACGTGGCCCGTGCCCATGGTGGGCAGTTGCGGCTGGGCCGCGGACGCCGCCTGGGCGGGCTGCGCGCGGAAATCGTCATTCCCCGCTGAACGGGCGGCAAGTGCGGGGCATTTTTCGGGTCAACTTGAATGCCATCCCCGGCAGCCCTAGATTGTGCGCAAGCAGGGGCTGTGTGCCGCCACGACGGGGTCCATGGTCTCGGGCAGAAAGGAACGCATAATGAACGAATTTGCTGCTGCGACCTATCCGGTGCTGCCGTTGCGCGACATCGTGGTGTTTCCCCACATGATCGTTCCGCTGTTCGTAGGACGCGAGAAATCGGTCCGCGCGCTGGAGGCCGTGATGGAATCGGATACGCCGATCCTGCTGGCTGCGCAAAAGGATGCTTCGGTCGATGAGCCGACCGAGGACGGGATCTATCGTGCCGGCGTGCTGGCCAATGTGCTGCAACTGCTGAAACTGCCCGACGGCACCGTCAAGGTGCTGGTCGAGGGGCGCGAACGCGTGCAGATCACCGGCTTTGTCCCCAATGACGATCATTTCGAGGCGACCGCGATCCTGCTGGCCGAAACGCCAGGTGATCCCGCAACGGTGACGGCCCTGGTCCGCACCGTGGCCGAGGAGTTCGAGCGGTATGTCAAGGTCCGCAAGAACATCCCCGAAGAAGTGGTGACCGCCGTGGCCGAGGCGCAGGAGCCTGCCAAGCTGGCCGACCTGGTGGCAGGCCACATGGGCATCGCCTTGGATCGCAAGCAGGATCTGCTGGATACGCTGGATGTCGCGGAGCGCCTGGAAAAGGTCTATGCCGCCATGCAGGGGGAAATGTCGGTCCTGCAGGTCGAGAAGAAGATCAAGTCCCGCGTCAAGACCCAGATGGAGAAGACGCAGCGCGAATATTATCTGAATGAGCAGATGAAGGCCATTCAGAAGGAACTGGGCGACGGCGAGGACGGCCAGAACGAGATCGCCGAGCTTGAGGAGCGCATCAAGAACACCAAGTTCAGCAAGGAGGCCCGCGACAAGGCGGAATCCGAGCTCAAGAAGCTGAAGTCGATGTCGCCGATGTCGGCCGAGGCCACCGTCTCGCGCAACTATCTGGACTGGCTGCTGGCGCTGCCGTGGGGCGTGAAGTCGCGCACCCGCAAGGATCTGGTCGCGGCGGAAAAGATCCTCGATGCCGATCACTATGGCCTGGAAAAGGTCAAGGAACGGATCGTCGAATACCTGGCCGTGCAGACCCGCAGCCAGAAGCTGAAGGGGCCGATCCTGTGCCTGGTCGGACCGCCGGGCGTCGGCAAGACCTCGCTTGGCCGGTCGGTCGCCAAGGCCACCGGACGCGAGTTCATCCGCATCAGCCTGGGCGGCGTGCGTGACGAATCGGAAATCCGCGGCCATCGGCGGACCTATATCGGCTCGATGCCGGGCAAGATCATCCAAGCCCTGAAAAAGGCCAAGACCACGAACCCTCTGATCCTGCTGGATGAGATCGACAAGATGGGTCAGGATTTCCGGGGCGACCCGGCAAGCGCGATGCTCGAGGTGCTGGACCCCGAACAGAACGCGACCTTTGTGGACCACTATCTCGAGGTGGAATACGACCTGTCGAACGTGATGTTCGTGACCACGGCCAACAGCTACAACATGCCGGGGCCGCTGTTGGACCGGATGGAGATTATCCCCCTGTCGGGCTATACCGAGGACGAAAAGCGCGAGATCGCGCGCCAGCACCTGCTGCCCAAGCAGATCGCGGCGAACGGCCTGCGCAAGGCCGAGTTCGAGGTGACCGACGAGGCGCTGACCCATGTGATCCGCTATTATACGCGGGAAGCCGGGGTGCGGTCGCTGGAGCGCGAGATCGCCAAGCTGGCCCGCAAGGCCGTGACCGAGATCCTGAAGGGTCAGGTCAAGTCCGTGACCGTGGATGTGGCAAAGGCCGAGGAGTACCTGGGCGTGCGCCGCCACCGCTATGGCTTGGCCGAGAAAGAGGATCAGGTCGGCGTGGTCACGGGCCTGGCCTGGACCTCGGTCGGGGGCGATTTGCTGCAGATCGAGGCGCTGCGCCTGCCGGGTAAGGGGCGGATGAAGACGACCGGGAAACTGGGCGACGTGATGAAGGAATCGATTGACGCGGCCTCGAGCTTCGTGCGCTCGATTTCGCCGGAAATCGGGGTAAAGCCGCCGGAATTCGACCGCCGCGACATCCACGTCCACGTCCCCGAGGGGGCAACTCCCAAGGACGGTCCGTCGGCGGGCATCGCCATGGTCACCTCGGTCGTGTCGGTGATGACCGGCATCCCGGTCCGCAAGGATGTCGCCATGACCGGCGAGGTCACGCTGCGCGGCAACGTGCTGGCCATCGGCGGCCTGAAGGAAAAGCTGCTGGCAGCACTGCGCGGGGGCATCAAGACGGTGATGATCCCGGCCGACAACGAAAAGGATCTTGCCGAGATCCCGGACAACGTGAAGACCGGCCTGACCATCATTCCGGTCAGCAATGTCCGCGAGGTTCTGAAACATGCCCTGGTGCGGATGCCCGAACCCGTCGAATGGGACGAGGCTGCCGAGGAGGCCGCTCAGGCCGCCCGGACGGCATCGCGCGACACCCTGCCGGGGGGCAGTGCGGTAGCCCATTGAGCATCGCAAGGGCCGGCAGCTGCGTCGGCCATTTCAGCGGCCGAACGGATCGGAAAAGGGGCGCGATTGCCATTCGCGCCCCTTTCCTTATGCTTGACGGCATGAACCGTTCGCTTGGCCCCGTCCTTTTTGCTTTCGGCATTTCTGCCGCCTCGCCCGTCATGGCGGAACCCTTGATGGGGGTCTGGCAGACCAATCCGGGCCGGGATGGGGGCTTTGGCCATGTGCGGATCGGTCTCTGCGAAGATTCTCTTTGCGGCACTGTTGTGGAAACCTTTGGCGCCGATGGGCGGCCGATCCGGGCCGACGATCTGGGCGCTGTCATCCTTGAAGGCATCGCGGCGACCGGAAACGGCGGCTATGGCAGGGGGCGCATCATCAACCCCGAAACCGGGCGCAGCTACACGGCACGCCTGCGCCTGCAGGGCGACCGCCTGACGGTCGGGGGCTGTATCCTGATGATCTGCCGCGACGCCGGAACGTGGTGGCGGGTGGACTAGGCTCGCGGTCGCGTCATTCCGCCGCGCAGCGCGAGGCCGAGCGCAGCAGATCCGCCAGCGTGCGGCGCAGCACGTCCGGGCGAAACGGCTTTTGGATCAGCGGCGTATCGGCGAAATCGGCCGGCAGATGTTCGCGGCCATAGCCCGAAACAAAGCAGAACGGAATGCCTTCCTTGCGCAGCACGACCGCCACGGGATCGACCGGCTCTCCCTTGAGGTTGCCGTCCAGCAGCGCAAGATTGAACCGTTCGGTGACGACCGCGGCCAGGGCGGCCTCGACCGAACGGGCCATCGTCACGTTTTTCGCCCCGGCATCCTGCAACTCGGCCTGGATATCCAGGGCGACCAGCGGCTCGTCCTCGACCACAAGGATATTCTGTCCTGCCAGTCCCGTCTGAACGGCGGCGGGGGCGGGGATGACCATGACCTCGGACGATGCCGGGACGGCCGTGATCGCGGTCACGCCATCGGCCAGCCGGATGGTCCACTCGACACCCTCGGGACGCCAGTCCACCGAAACGGACCCGTCCTCGCCCCCGGCCACGGCGGCGATCAGGTCCGATCCGAAGCCATGTCCCTGGGGCGGCGCGACCGGGGGGCCGCCGGTTTCGCGCCAGACCAGCGTGATGCCTGTGCCCGCCAGTGTCCAAGACAGATGAACCGCCCCCCCCGGAACGCTGAGAGCGCCATACTTGCCGGCGTTGGTTCCCAGTTCATGAAGCGCAAGGGCCATCCGCAGCATCGTTTCGGGGGCAAGCTCCACGGCCGGACCGTCGCGGTGCAGCCGTTCGCCGTCCAGCGTTCCTGCGCGGATCTGATCGTCGATCAACTGGTCCAGCGGGGCGCTGGACCAGGTCGAATCCGACAGGATCGAATGCGCGCGGGACAGGGCCTGAAGCCGGCCCGAGAAACCCTTTCGGAAATCGTCCAGACTTTGTGCCCGGCGCAGGCCCTGACGCGCGATCGCCTGCACATTTGCCAAGGTGTTCTTGATCCGGTGATTGAGTTCGCGGATCAACAGCGACCGCACCTCCTCGGCCTGCTTGCGTTCGCCGATGTCGAGGATTTGCAGCGACAGGGTCCGCCGCCCCCCGTTGCCCAGGATCGAGCCATACACCTCGCAGGGGATCGGCCCGCGCGCGGTATGGCTGAGGGGCATCTCGCCGGAATGGCGGGCGGTGCTGTTGTCTACGGCCAGCCAGCCCCGCATCGTGTCGGCCTGCGCCGCATCCAGCCAGCCGTTTTCCGTGGCGGGGCGCCCCAAAAGGCTGTTCGCCGGCCATCCGAACATCCGCTCGGCGCCCTGTGACCAGTCGGCGACCGTCAAATCGTCATTCAGCGTCACAAAGGCCAGGGGAGAGTTGTCGGTATGGGCGCGCAGAAGATCGGCGGCACGGTCGCGGTCCAGCGCGATCCGGCGCATCTCGTCGCGCTGCCGTTGCAGATCCTTGGCCTGGCGACCGATCCGAAAAAACACCTCGGCCTTGGACTTGAGGATCAGGGGGTCGATGGGCTTGACGATATAGTCCACCGCCCCGGCCTCGTATCCGCGAAAGCGGCGCGTCTCGTCCCGGTCGGCGGCGGTGACGAAAATGATCGGAATGGGGCGGGTGCGTTCGGTGGATCGCATCAGCTCGGCCAGTTCGTAGCCGTCGGTACCGGGCATCTGCACGTCCAGAAAGGCAAGGGCATAATCATGCACCAGCATCAGTTCCAGCGCCTCGGCCGCCGAATGGGCATGATCGACGATCAGGCCGTCCCGCTGCAGCAAAGCGTCAAGCGCCGTGATGTTTTCGGCAACATCGTCAACGACCAGAAAGCGAATGGAACTGTCAGGCATGAATACTCTCGTCGGCAGCGATGCGGCGCCAGATCCGCGCGGGTTCATCAAAGGCCGCGAAACATCGCGCATGAGGCGAAAAGCGCAACGTTTCGTGCGAGCCAAGTCCCAGGAACCCGTCCCGGGCAAGGGATTCGGCGAACAGCCCCAGGGCGCGATCCTGCAAGGGCGTGTCGAAATAGATCAGGACATTGCGGCAGGACACCAGATGCACCTCGGAGAACACCTGGTCGGTGGCCAGGTTGTGTTCGGTAAAGACAGTTCTTTCGCGCAGACTTCGATCAAAGGCGACGCGTCCATAGGCCGCGGTGTAATGGTCGGCAAGGCTGCCCGTGCCTCCGGCCTGCTGATAATTGCGGGAAAAGGACGGCAGGCGGTCGATGGGATAGACCCCGGCCTCGGCATGGGCGAGGGCCCGGCCGTTGATTTCGGTCGCATAGAAAAGGGTGCGGTCGAACAGCCCTTCCTCGCGGAACAGGATCGCAAGGGAATACAGTTCCTCGCCCTCGGCACATCCCGCCACCCAGACCTTGAGCGAGGGGAAGGTCCGCAGATACGGGATCACGTTGCAGCGCAGGGCCAGGTAATAGTCGGGATCGCGGAACAGTTCGCTGACCTGCACGGTCATGGCGTCGATCACATCGGGCAGGATCGAGCCGTCGCGCAAGAGCCGCCCCTGAAGGTCCGACAGCGTCTTGCAGCCCAGCCGTTCGCGCGCAAGATCCGCCCGCCGCACCAGCGAGGCGCGGCTGTATGACCGAAAGTCGTAATGCCAGCGACGGTGCAGCGCCTCGAGAAACAGATCCAGTTCGATGCCTTCGGCCGGTCCCGCCGCGATCGGGGCCGGCGTCATCGCGGCATCCAGACGCGGGTCAGCGACAACAGCTTGTCCACATCCAGCGGCTTGGACAGATAGTCGTTGGCGCCCGCCTCGATGCAGCGGCTCTGATCCTCGGGCATGGCCTTGGCCGTCAGCATGATGATGGGCAGCGTCTTCCAGCGGTCGATCTTGCGGATCTCGCGCGTGGCGGTCAGGCCATCCATTTCCGGCATCATCACGTCCATCAGAACCAGATCGACGCGTGGCGCGGCGCCGTCATTGATCCGGGCCAGCGCATCGATCGCCTCGCGACCGTTCCGCGCGATCTGGACGGTGGCGCCATGGGGTTCGAACACGCCGGTAAGGGCATAGATGTTGCGGATGTCGTCCTCGACCACCAGAATGCGGCGGCCTTCCAACTGGTCGTCGCGGTTCAGCGACGCCGCCAGCATCTGCCGCTGTCGTTCGGGCAGTTCGGATACGACCTGATGCAGGAACAGCGTCACCTCATTCACCAGGCGCTCGGGCGATTTGGCGCCCTTGATGATGATGGACTTTGAATAACGGCGCAGCCGCGCCTCCTCGGCATCGTCCAGCGCGCGGGCGGTATAGACGATCACCGGCGGAAAGGCCGATGCGCTGTCGGCGTCAAGCTGTTCCAGAACGTCAAGGCCCGATGCATCCGGCAGCGTCATGTCCAGAACGATGCAGTCCACGGTCGTGTTGCGGCAGACGGCAAGCGCCTCGGCGGCGGTGCCGACGCCGATGGTTTCGACCTCGTCGTTGCCCAAAAGAGCGCGCAGACCCTCCATCTGTGCCGGATCGTCCTCGACGATCAGCACCCGGCGCGACCGACCCTCGAGCCGATGTTCCAGATTGCGGATCGCCGTCTTGAGCTGGTCGCGGGCCACGGGCTTGAGAAGATAGCCCACGGCACCCTGGGACAGGGCCGCTTGCGTGTAGTCCTGGGCCGAGATGACGTGAACGGGGATGTGGCGCGTCGTGGTATCGCGTTTCAGCCGGTCCAGGGCCGACAGTCCGGAGTGATCGGGCAGGTGGATGTCCAGGACGATGGCCTGGGGGCGGAACCGCCGGGCCGCAGGCACGGCATGGTCGGCCCGGTCCACGCAGACGCAGCGAAAGCCCAGTTCGCGGGCCAGATCGCACAGAATGCCGGCAAAGGCGGGATCATCCTCGATCACCAGCATGACCCGGTCGCCGGGCTGGATGGTGTCGCGGTCGTCGGTCAGACCGGACAGCACCGCAAGATCGACCTCCTCCGACGCAGGGCCGGACAGGGCCGCGGCGGGCTTTGGCGCGGGCAGGGGGGACGGGCCATCGGCGGGGCGGTCCGTTGTCTTGGGCAGGATCAGCGTGAAGGTGCTGCCGCGTCCCTGGGCACTGTCCAGGACGATCCGTCCGCCCAGCCGGTCCGCCAGTTGGCGCGAGATCGACAGGCCCAACCCCGTGCCGCCAAAACGCCGCGAAATGGTGCCGTCGGCTTGGCGGAAGGCCTCGAAAACCGTATCCTGCTGGTCCGGATCGATGCCTATTCCGGTGTCGATTACCGAAAAGGCGATATTGTCGCCATCCGGGGCGACGCGCAGGGTCACCTGGCCGCGTTCCGTGAACTTGATCGCGTTCGACAGGAAATTGCGCAAGACCTGTTCCAGCCGCGTGGCGTCGGTCCAGACCGGGGGGGTCGTGGGCGCGATGTCGGCCGAAAACCCCAGTCCCTTGCTGCGGGCTTGTTCTTCGAAGGCACGCATCAGCTTTCGGACGACGGCGGCGGGATCCACCTCGTCCGGCGTCATGTCCATGCGCCCGGCCTCGATCTTGGACAGGTCCAGAATGTCGTTGATCAGAACCAGCAAGTCCTTGCCCGAGCTTTCGATCGTTTCCGCCCAACGGACCTGTTCGCCGGTCAGCGTTCCGCCGCGGTTTTCCGCCAAAAGCCGTGCCATGATCAAAAGGGCATTCAGCGGTGTGCGCAGTTCGTGGGACATGTTGGCCACGAATTCGGACTTGTAGCGGCTTTCGCGCGCCAGTTCCGCCGTGCGCGTTTCAAGGTCCCGGCGGGACCGGGCCAGGGCGTCGCGCTGGTTTTCCAGTTCCTGGGTCTGGCTTTCAAGCTGGGTGTTCTGCTGTTCCAGTTCGGCCTGCTGGTCCTCGAGCCGTCGCTGGTTGTCCAGCAGGGCGCTGCTTTGCTCGGAAAGCTCCTCGTTGGCGGCGGCCAATTCCTCGGTCTGGCTTCGCAGTTCCTCGGCCTGGTGGCGGGTTTCCTGAAGCAGGTCGTGAAGGCGATGACGGTACAGGGCCGATTGCAAGGCCAAGGCGATGCGTTCGCCGGCGCGGTCCAGCAGATCCGCAACCCCCTTGGCGGGCGGCCCGCCAAAGCCGAACTCCATCACCCCTTCGGAATGGCCTCCCTGACGAAGCGGCACGATCAGGGCATGGGCGGCACGCCCGCCCGCCAGTCCCGACCGCCAGCCAAGCGACTGTTCCGCCGTCAGGGTCAGGGTCGCCGGCCGATTTTCGTTCAGGCAGCGCAGCAAATGGCCGTCGGTGACGGTTTCGCGGTCGGACAATGCCGTCCGATCGACCCCCCAGTCTGCCAGCCTCTGCAACCTGCCCGACTGCGCCGAATACAGAACCGCGGCCCGCGCGCCGGTCCGTCCGGCAAGCACCGACAGAACCTTGTCGCCCAACTGCTGGGCGGTCAGATCGCCCTGAACGGCGTCCGAAACGGCGAATTCCCCGGACTTCAGCCAAGATTCGCGCTTTGCAGCCTCGCGATTGCGGATCAGAATCCGCAGGGCCAGACCAAGCCCCAGATACAGAATGCTGGCCGTCAAACGATTTCTGGCTTCGATCTGCGGGGCGATCCCCCCATCGTTCAGGGCAAAGGCCAGCCCCATAAAAAGGCAGGATGCTGCTGCGATAGCCAGAGGCAGGACGGCCAGCCGCATGGCGGCACCCAGGGAAATCGGCAGGATATACAACAGCCAGACCGCATTTCCCAACGGGGCTGTCAGGTCAAGGGCCAGCACGCCGACCATGGCGGCGGCGATCACGGCGAGGATCGCCATGTCCTGGGTCTTTGTCACAATCTCTCCTGCAGGGGCGCCCGTTATATGGAGGCCTCATAACAATCCGTGTCGTATGCGTCAGGTTCCCCGATCGCTTGCATTTTCCGGATCAGGACAGGGGATGCCCAGGCGCAAAGACACAGGCCCGTGCAATCTTTGTTTGTTCCGGGCCTCGCAATCCGTTTCGTCTGGAACGCATTGCGGCGGGGGCCGTTGTTGCAGGCAGACCACAGGGGGTCAGGATGCCTGACGAAATGCAGATCGGACCCATTCCGGTTGTCGAGGAAACGGCCTTGGTGACAACGCGCAAGGTCGTCACCGGCCGCGTCCGGATCGAAACCCGGACCGAGGAGATCACCCAGTCCCTTGCGACCGACCTTCTCAGTTCCGAGGTCGAGGTGATCCGGGTGCCGGTCGGCCGGACGGTCGAGGCGGTTCCCGATGTATCCGAGAACGGCGACCTGACCATCATTCCCGTGGTCGAAGAACGCCTTGTGGTGACGCGCGAACTGTATCTCCGCGAGGAGATTCACATTCGCCGCGTCGAACGCAGGGAAACCATCGACGTGCCTGTCACGACACGTCGCCAAACCGCCCGGATCGAGCGGCTGTCCCCCGACGGGGACTTACTCGAGCCGGACCAATCACCTAGCAAGGATGATGATGATGACCTATGACAACGACGCCGGCGCCTCTGGCAACCGCTCTGTTTCCGCGATGTTCGACAGTCAGGCCGACGCGCAGCGCGCCGTGGACCGGCTGGTCGAGGCGGGCATTCCCACCGGGCGCATCCGTCAGGTCGCAGGCGAGGCCGGTTCGACCGCGACGCGGGTCGATGACCAGGACAAGGGTTTCTGGGACGGCCTCGCCGATTTCTTCTTTCCCGACGAGGACCGCTATACCTATGCCGAGG
Source organism: Paracoccus subflavus (assembly GCF_004310345.1). Lineage (GTDB taxonomy): Bacteria > Pseudomonadota > Alphaproteobacteria > Rhodobacterales > Rhodobacteraceae > Paracoccus > Paracoccus subflavus. The sequence goes on from NZ_SISK01000004.1 coordinate 43,785, forward strand.
GTCTGTCACGCGGCGGATGCCTGGTCACGGTGACGGGCCTGAGCGGGTCCGAATACGAAACCGCCCTCGATATTCTGGATGACGAGGGCAGCATCGATCTGAACGAACGCGAGGCAAACTGGCGGTCCGAGGGCTGGGGCGGCTACGAGGCCAGCAGCTATGCGACGGGCACAGGCACCCCCCGTGGCGCCGTGGCCGGCGGCTATGACGACATGGCGACCATGCGTCGCGATGCCCTCCGCGATAACGACGTGACTGGCAATGACGAAAGCATTCCCGTCGTCGAGGAAAGCCTGCGCGTGGGCAAGCGCGAAACCGGCCATGGCCGCGTCCGGGTGCGGGCCTATACCGTCGAGGAGCCGGTCAGCGAAACCGTCGACCTGCGCGAACAGCATGTCGAGATCGAGCGTCGCCCGGTCGATCGCGCCGTCTCGGCGGCCGATGCCTTCCAGGACCGCACCATCGAGGCCGAGGAATACCGCGAGGAAGCGGTGGTCCAGAAGGAAGCCCGGGTGGTCGAGGAGATCGGCCTGCGCAAGACCACGGACACCCGTCGGGAAACCGTGACGGACACCGTCCGCCACACCGAGGTCGAAATCGAGAAGGACGGGGATATGGACCGCGACGGCGTGGAGGGCGGCGTGCGCCGCGACATGGATCGCGACCGGATCTGATCGTTCCAAGATATATGGAAAGGCCCCGCATTTGCGGGGCCTTTTTTTATGGCGATTGTATATTTGACAAACCCAACTCAAGCCGCTATTGTGAAGGCATAGAGTTGAGGAAGTTGCCATGTCCGTCCTGTCCAAACCTTACATGCACGACGAAGCCGCCGCGTTCGCGCACGTCGAAAGCATTATTTGGCCTGATGGTCCGGTCTGCCCGCACTGCGGAAACGGTGGCAAGGTCTATGGGCTGATTGGCGTTCGATCCAAGCCGTCCAAGAAGAACCCGGAAGGTGTCGAGCGCCACGGCCTCAAGAAGTGCGCAGAATGCCGCAAGCAGTTCACCGTGCGTATCGGAACGATCTTTGAGGAAAGCCACATTCCGCTGCACAAGTGGCTGCAAGCCATTCACCTGATGGTGTCCAGCAAGAAGGGCATCAGCAGTCACCAGCTTCACCGCGTTCTGGAAATCACGCACAAGAGCGCTTGGTTCATGTCTCACCGCATCCGCGAAGCTATGCGCAGCGATGGAGCGGTAAACTTCGGCAATGGCGGCGGTGTTGTTGAAGTGGATGAAACCTTCATCGGCACCAAGCACAAGAAGGCGGAAGGCGCACGCGGCTATGCCCACAAGAACGCCATGCTTTCTCTCGTGGATCGCACCACGGGCCGCGCCAAGAGCATTGTGGTGGACGATGTGACCAAGGCAACGCTGCTACCGATCCTGCGCGAGAACATTGCCAAGGAAGCCACGGTCTACACCGACGAGGCGAAGCAATACACCGGCATTGACGCGCACTTTGCTGACCACGACTTCACCACGCATAGCAAAGGCGAGTATGGTCGTGGCACCGTCCACACAAACACGATTGAAGGCTATTTCAGCATCTTCAAGCGCGGCATGAAGGGTGTTTACCAGCACTGCGGCAAGAAGCACCTGCACCGCTACGCCGCAAAGTTTGAGTTCCGCTACAACAATCGTGCAGGCAATGGCGTCAATGACCTAGAGCGGGCGCAGATCGTTCTTAACGGGATTTTAGGGAAGAGAGTGCTTTACCGGGACTCGTTGGGCGCGTAGAATCTGCGCCGGAGGCGCAGAAATTGGCAAAACCGATAAAAATCACTGTCAAGGGGAAGACGATGTTCGGCGATGATGCGCCGACTGTCGAGGACCTGCTTTCTCAAATTCAGGATTTTGTTGCCATTCTGCGAGGCGTTGAAGAAGCGGTTGCCGATGGCCAGGGGGGTGAAATTGAGTGGCGAGTAACCGATGTTACGAAGAACTCTCCGCTCACCTTTGAAGTGACCCCATTTCCTAAGCGCCATGCGATGAATGTGGACAATAGAGCACAAGAGGTTGTCGCTGCTACTGCCATTGGCATCAACACGCTTACACGGGGCAGAGGCCGACCCTTGTATTTTTCTGATGCGCTGATAGGAAAGGTTGAAAAGGTTGTTGATCGTGTCGAGAACGGTTTAGCCGAGACAATTATTGACGTATCTGCTTATGATGGCGCTCCGCCGATCAGCGTTACTAGATCTTCTGCGCCGAGTGCGCTCACTCATTTGAGTCAGTTTAGAAGTCCTGAACCAATATCTTATCGGGAATTAGGTTCTATCGAAGGGTTCATCACAAAGGTTGAACTTGATGGGTATCATAGGCCCATAGTGTGGCTTCGGCATCGGCTAGACGGTCAAGCAGTGAAGTGCGTTTCCAAGGAGCGAGGCCTTGATCGCATTGGGCACTTTGAGGTTGCAGAAGTTCTGAAAGGTCTCCGCGTGCAAGTGTTCGGGTTGATAAGCTATAAAGACTTGGAGAAGATTGCGTCTGTTGAAGTTGATGATGTGCATGTATTTGCGGAAGATAGTGAACTCCCTGACATCAGCGACATCATCGATCCACAACTTACTGGCGGTATAGAGGCGGTTAAGTTTTTGAGGCAGCTTCGCGAAGATGGCTAATCCGCAGCGGATATATTGGGATGCGTGCGCATGGATCGCATACATAGCCAAGGAAACTACTATTCCTCTGAAGGGCGGAGGACAGGAGAATCGCTTTGTTATGTGCGAGGCAGTGCTTAAAGGCGCTAGAGAAGGCAAATATGAAATCGTTACGTCTTGCTTCACACTTGCCGAGGTCTGCAAAAATGGTGAGGTAAAAAGCAGTCCTGTTGATAATTTGCCTGCTTTCTTTGAACACTCTTATATACTTACTGTTCCTGTCGATTTAGCCTTGGGACGGCATGCGCAGAACATACAAGCCAGTGGGCTGGTTGCGCTAAAGCCACCAGATGCTGTCCATTTGGCATCAGCACTTCGTGCGCGAGTCGATCAGATTCACACTTTCGATGCAAACATCCTTAAACTGGATGGGACCATTCCCGGAAGGGACGGCAAGCCGTTAAAAATTGTGAAGCCGGGGGCTGACACGTCTCCAATGCCGCTTTTTGGAAAGGGCAACGATGAAGAGTGAAAGCAAGTCTCAACTGGAAAAGTTCAAGGAAGCCGCTCGCCAGCTTGAAACGGACGACGATGACGAACGGTTTGAAGAGCGGCTCAAGCATATCGTGAAGCAGAAGCCGGACGACAAGAAACCGTCCGACTGATCCAGCCTGTCAGGGAGAGCGATAGGCACTGTGCAAGGTATGGGTTTGTAAAATATACAATCACCTTTTTTATGGATTAGGACAGATCCTCGATGATGTAGTCCTCCCAGTCCTCCTCATCCACGCTGACCTCGCTGACGGTCCAGCCGCGCACGCTTGCCCCGGCCCGATGCACCGACTCCGGATCGCCCGAGATCAGATGGTGCCATTCATACAGCGGTCGGCCCTCGTGGCGCAGACGATAGGCGCAAGTGACGGGCAGCCACCAGGCGATCTCGGCCAGCTTCCTGGGCGTCAGGACCACGCAGTCAGGGACGTAATCGTGGCGGTTCGGATAGCTGCTGCAACGGCATTGTTCGCCGTCCAGCAGCTTGCAGGCCACGCGGGTAAAGGCCAGTTCGTTCGTATCCTCGTATTCGATCTTGTTCAGGCAGCATTTCCCGCAGCCGTCGCACAGGGCCTCCCATTCGTCGGGGGCCAGGTCTGACAAGCGCAGTTCCCAGAACCGGTCGCGCATCACGCGCCCGCCAGAACCGCACGTGCCTGTTCCGCGTCGGCGGCGATCTGGTCGATCAGCACCTGCACACTGTCGAAACGGGCCTCGTCACGAAGAAACTCGACCAGGCCGACGGACAGGTGCTGGCCATACAGATCGCCGTCGAAATCGAACAGGTGAACCTCCAGGTTGGGGGCATTGCGGCCGAACATCGGGCGCACGCCCAGGCTGGCGACACCCTGGCAGGACAGCCTGTCGGGGCCGGTCAGCACATCCACGACCACGGCATAGACCCCCAGGCGCGGCAGGTGCAGGTCGTCCATGCGCATGTTGGCGGTGGGCCAGCCGAACTGGCGGCCGCGTTTGTCGCCGTGAACGACCTCGCCCTCGATGCGGTGCAGGTGGCCCAGCATCCGCTCGGCCTCGCGGGGCCGTCCCTCGGTCAGCGCCCGGCGGATCGCGGTCGAACTGAAGCTGTGCCCCTCGGCCCCCAGCAGGGGCACCGTTGTCACGCCAAAGCCAAGCTGCTGGCCCAGATCGTGCAAGGTCGCGACATGTCCGGCCCGATGCTTGCCAAAGACGAAATCCGCCCCGACCGTGACATGGCAGACGGCAAGCCCCGCCACCAGAACCTCGCGCGCGAACGCTTCGGGCGACAGGCCCGCCAGCACCGGACCAAAGGGCAGTTCGAACAGATGCTGGACGCCCAGACGTGCCAGGCGGTTGGCCCGGGATTCGGCATTCATCAGGCGGAAAGGCGGGGCGTCGGGGGCAAAGAACTGCCGGGGATGGGGTTCAAAGGTGACGACCCCAAGGGGGGCGCCAAGGGGGGCGCTGGCCGCCTGACGCGCGGCCTCGATCACCGCGCGGTGGCCCAGGTGAACGCCGTCGAAATTGCCCATGGCGACAGAAGCGCCGCGGGCGCCTGCCGGAAGTCCTGTCCAGTCGCGGTGGATCTGCAAAGGGCGCCCCCCACTGGGGTGCCTGGGCGCCCCGTCAGTCGAACTTGCGGCCTGGCGCCGGAACGACCGCCTTGCCTTTCAGAAACGACCGTATCACCCACGAGACTGCGGGTTGCAAGCGTGACCCGCCGTTTCGGATGGCCGATGGCGGTGTCTTTGGCTCCATGCACCGCATGGCCAGGATCGGGCAGGACCATCGGCCTGACCCCATCCGAACCATCAGGCCCACCCATAGACAGCGCCGGCACGACCGGAAAACCGATGCGTCTGCGGTCTTTGGAACGGACAGCACAGGGGGGTGAATTCGTTTGACAGCCCGGAACGACAGGCGCACGCTTGATGGGTGGGTCCGGAGGCATGGAGGACACCATGAGGAATGTTGCAGCCCTAGCCTATGTTTTTACTGGTTTTCTTGCTTTTTCGGCCGGCCCTGGACTGGGGGCGACCGTTACCTTTACCCCTCCCAACGTCAACGAGCATCAGGAAGACGACGTGCTCGACGACGATCTTGACGTGACCGCCGATATGGGGCCGGGAAATTCCGAGGATCTGGCCGGGGGCGATACCGGCACCTGGGATTATGTCTACAAGCGCCCCTACAAGGTGCTGAGCGATGACAAGGCCGATCTGGAACTGGTGCTGAGTCTGCTGCCCGGACTGGGGGCAGGCGGCACGATCGAAAGCCTGACGTTTTACCTGACCAGTTCGGATGGGGAAATAAAGGGGACGCGGATCACCGCCGGTCCGACCAACTTCATCGGAACGACCGCCACGATTTCCTTTTTCGGTGACGATGTCCTGGGCAATCTGCAAGGAAAGACGATCACCGATTTTCACCTGGAGTTCAAGCTGGGCTCGGGTTTCATGCGCTGGCATGACGCATCGGTGCTGATCGAGGCCGACGATATCGAGCCTGTCCCACTGCCGCCGGCCTTGCTGTCGCTGATGGTGCCCATTCTGGTCCTAGGGGGATTGGCACGGCGAAAGGCGCGCCACCACGGCGGTTGACGGCCTTTTCTTGACGAAAGGCGATGCGGCCGGCGTCAGCACGTCGCATCGCCGTTTCTCGGCGGGACGGGATGCCGGGCGCTTAGCGCAGCCGCCCGATGCTGTAATGCGGCGCCAGACCGTGGTTGTCCAGCCAGCCCAGCAGCAGATCGCTGTCCGGGTTTTCCACATCCGCGCCCATGGACTCGGCCGCAAGGCCGCCGGTCACGAACAGCACGTCGATGCCCTGATCCAGCGCGCCCTTGACATCGGTGAAGATGCCGTCGCCCACGGCCAGGATGCGCGCGTCAGGCCCCAGATCCAGCAGGCGCCGCGCACGGTCGTAGATGGGCGGATGAGGCTTGCCGAAATAAAGCGAGGTGCCGCCCAGGCCCTCGTAATATTCCGCAAGGGCACCGGCGCAGTAGATCCGCGTCTCGCCCATGTCCACGATCACGTCGGGGTTGGCGCAGAGCATGGGCAAGCCACGGTTGCGCGCCTGAATCAGCCGGTCGCGGTAATCGCCCGGCGTTTCTGTCAACTCGTCAAAGGGACCGGTGGCCACGATCCCCTCGGCCTCGGACAAGGGCACCCGCGTGATGGGGGGGGCGTCTGTGAATTCGGCGGGAATGTCGTCGAAAAAGCCGTCGTCCTTGGCGGTGCCGATATGCCAGACCTTGCGTCCGACGCGGCCTGCAAACATCGCCTCTTGTGCGGCGTCGCCCGAACTGACCACGATGTCCCAGGCGTCGCGGGGCACGCCCATGCGGTCAAGCTGTCGCGTGACATACCGGTTCGGACGCGGGGCATTCGTCATCAGCACGACCTTGCCGCCCTGCGCGCGAAATGCCTGCAAGGCCGTGACGGCGGCAGGATAGGGGTGCTCGCCATTGTGCAAACACCCCCACAGGTCACAGAACAGCACGTCGTAATCGCCGCCGATCTGCGCCAGCGAGAGGATGATCCGGCTCATCAGACGGCAAGAACCGGGATGATCTGCTTCTTGCGGCTCATCACGCCGGGCAGGACCACGCTGTCGCCGGTCACGGTCACGCCAAAGCTGCGTTCCGCGATCTGGCGCACATGGTCGTTGGGAACCAGCAGGGTCGCTTCTTTGCGCAGGATGTCCACGACAAAGCACAGAACCTCGTCCGCGCCGTCCTCGGCCGCGACGCGGGGCATGGCCTCCATCAGCCCGGCCTTGCGCGCCAGGATCAACTGGGGCGAGGTCGTCTCCAGCACCGTGATCCGCAGCATCTTGCCGTTCAGGTCGTATTCCTTGCTGTCCAGGCGCAGCAGCCCCTCGTCCGAAAAGGCGCTGACGTCGGACTTGGCCGCGAACATCTCGGTCGCGTAGTCGGTGATGTTGATGCCCAGATCGGATGCCAGCCTTTCGGCCACCGCGCGGTCATGGGCGGTGGTGGTCGGGCTGCGGAATTCCAGCGTGTCCGACAGGATGCAGGTCAGCATCGCGCCCTTGATGCCCTGGGGCGCGCGGGCCATGTCCTCGGCGATCAGGTCGTGCATGATGGTCGCCGTGCAGGCCAGCGGGCGCACGGTGATGTTGATTGGCACCAGGGTCTTGATGCCGCCGGCCAGCAGGTGGTGGTCGATGATCTCGATCACCTCGGCCTGATCCAGGCTCGGGGGCAGTTCGGCGGGGTTGTTGGTGTCCACGATCACGCATTGATCGCCCGGCGCCACGTCCGCGATGATCTGCGGCTTGTCCAGGTTCCAGCGTTTCAGCATCCACAGCGCCTCGTTGTTCGGCTCTCCCTGCAGGACGGCCTGGGCGGGGGTCTTGCGCACCTCGGTCAGATACCAGGCCCATATGATGGGCGATCCGGTGGAATCCGTGTCGGGGGCGGTGTGGCCAAAAACCTTGATCATGATGCACCTGTGAAGCGTCTGGATTTGCGCGCCTTATAGGCCGGGGCGGTGCGGATGTCCAACGGGGCGGGAATGGTGCCGGTTGAGGGGATTGAACCCCCGACCTTCGGTTTACAAAACCGCTGCTCTACCGCTGAGCTAAACCGGCGTGCTGCATGACGCGAGGATCAGATAGCCCCTGGCCGCGATTTCCGCAAGCGCCCGCGTGCGGCGAAACCCGTTTGAAACCCGTTTGACTGTGCGGTTCGCCCCGCTACTGTGCGCCAGCCCGGTTCGGGCGGCAAGAGGATCGGTGCTACGATGCAGATGGTGTTTCACCTGGGGGTCCACGGGACGGACGACGGCAGGCTGCTGAAAACGCTGCTGAAGAACCGCGACTGGTTGACGGCGCACGGCACCGACGTCATCGCCCCCGACCGCCACGGCGGCCTGTTCGAGAAGGCGCTGGCATCGCTTAAGGGGGGGCGCGCCACGCCCGAGATGCAGCAGATCCTGCTGGACGCCGTGCTGCATGGCGAGGCGCCGGCCCGCGCGGTCTTTTCCACGCCGACCTTCATGGGGGCGCCGGGCCGGGCGGTGGGGCAGGGGGGGCTGTATCCGCAGATGGGCGCGCGGGCGGCGGCGCTGGCCAACCTGTTTCCCGATCACGACATCGAGTTCTTTGTGGCGATCCGCAACCCGGCCAGCCTGATCGCCGAAGTGCTGTCGATCTTTACCGGCGGCGGCTATGACGCGCTGATGCAGGGCTGCGGCCCGCTGGATCTGCGCTGGCGCGATCCGATCCAGGCGCTGCTGCGTGCGGTCCCCCGCCGCCGCGTGGTGATCTGGTGCCACGAGGACGTGCCCCTGATCTGGCCCGAGATCGCCCGGCTTATCGGCAACATTCCCCCTGACGCGCCGCTGAAGGGCGGGACGCTGTATCTGGAGGAAATCCTGGGCCAGGATGGCATGGCCTGCCTCAAGGAAGCGCTGGCGGCCCAGGATCAACTGTCGGTCGCGCAGCGCCGGACAATCTCGTCCCAGGTCATGCAGACCCACGCCCTGCCCGCCGTCCTGGATCAGATGATCGACCTGCCGGGCTGGACGCAGGACACCGTGGACCGCGTGACGGACCAGTACCGCACCGAGGTGGCGCAGATCGCGGTGCTGTCGGGGGTGGAGTTCGTGCTGGTATGATGTTCTGCCGCCTGCCGGCGCGGTTTCTCTCAGGATCGGCGGGCGACCTGCCCGGCCAGGTCGGCCAGATCGCGCGCCACCAGATCCCAGTCTTCTTCGGGCTTCAGATCACGATCCTGGCCCGGCCCGTATTCTGTGGGCCGGGCAAAGAACGCCGTCCCCAGACCCGCGGCACGCGCGGCTGCCAGATCGCGGTTGTGGGCCGCCACCATCACCACCTGTTCCGGCCCAAGGCCGAAGGCGCGGGCTGCGGCAAGATAAACCTCGGGACGGGGCTTGTAGTCCTGCGCGATCTCGGCGCCCAGGACCGCGTCCCACCGCAAGCCCGCAAAGCGCGCCAACCGGGCCGATAAGGCAATCGAGGCGTTTGAACAGGGCGCAAGCAGGCCAAAGGGCCGCAGCCTGTCCATGCCTTGATGGACATCCGGCCAGGGCGGCAGGCATTCCCAGGCGCGGTTCAGGGCGTTCCGCGCCGCCTCGTCGAAGGCATCGGCGATTCCCATGGCGGTCAGGGTCTGGTCCAGGTTCTCGCGGTGCAGCAGGTCCAGCGGAACATAGCCGCGGCTTCCGGAACGCACCCGTTCCATCGCGGGATCATAGCAGGCGCGCCAGTGATCGGCAAAGGCATAAGGATCGACGGACAGCCCCCGGCATCCGAACGCCTCGCGGGCTGCGTCAGCGATGCCCTGCCGCCAGTCAACCAGCGTTCCGAACACGTCGAAGATGAAGGCACGGTCCATGGAACGCTCCGCAATGTCATGAAACCTTGCTGCCACGAGGCGACCCGCCGCGCCAGCCCCTTCGACACCCGGACCATCGACCGAGAGAAGGGCGCAACAAAAAAGGGTGCCCTTGGGCACCCTTTGTGATTGCCCGGCCTGACGGTCGGGCCGGTTGGACAAGACCTTACTTGATCTTGCCTTCCTTGTATTCGACATGCTGACGGACAACCGGGTCGAATTTGCGGACGGTCATCTTTTCGGTCATGGTGCGGGCGTTCTTCTTGGTCACGTAGAAGTGGCCCGTGCCGGCGGTCGAGTTCAGCCGGATCTTGATGGTGGTCGGCTTGGCCATGTCATTGCTCCTGCTTCGGGGCAATCGCGCGGCGCAGACCCCGTGGAATTCGTGTGAAGCCCGGCTTTTACCCGCCGATACGGCAAAGTCAACCCGAATCGCCGGGAAAACGACCGAATGCGCGGAGGGCCTGTAAGCCGGATTCTGTCCACCGCATGATGCGGCTGGATGACCATTCCTCTGGCCCGGCGGTTGCCCGCCGGATCAAGCTGCCTACCCGGACCTGCTGGGGCAAGGCGGCCCTGCGGGGTTTCCCCCGCGCGCGGTCCCTATTCGGCATTGCTCCCGGTGGGGCTTGCCATGCGGGGCCTGTTGCCAGGCCCCCGGTGGGCTCTTACCCCGCCGTTTCACCCTTGCCTGCACGGATGCAGGCGGTCTGTTCTCTGTGGCGCTTTCCCTGGGGTTGCCCCCGCCGGGCGTTACCCGGCACCGTCGCCTCATGGAGTCCGGACTTTCCTCGACAGGTCGCCCTGCCGCGGTCATCCAGCCCTCCGCGCGCGTCCGATATGGCGGGGCAGGCGAGGCGCGTCAATGGAAAACCCCCGCTGCGGGGCAGCGGGGGCTTCGGATCGGCGTTCAGGCCGGATCAGCTTGCGGCCAGGTTGCGCAGCACATAGTGCAGCACGCCGCCGTTCTTGAGGTATTCGATTTCCACCTCGGTATCGACACGGGCCTTGATCTGGATTTCCTTCACCCTGCCGTCGGCATAGCGGATGGTGCAGGGCACCAGCGACAGCGGCTTGAAATCGCCCGCCAGCCCGTGGATCGAGACGACCTCGTCGCCTTTCAGGCCCAGCGTCTTGCGGTTCTCGCCCGGCAGGAACTCGAACGGGACGACGCCCATGCCGACCAGGTTGGACCGGTGGATACGCTCGAAGGACTCGGCGATGACCGCCTTGACGCCCAGCAGGCTGGTGCCCTTGGCCGCCCAGTCGCGCGACGACCCGGCCCCGTATTCGATGCCGCCAAAGATCACCAGCGGCGTGCCCGCCTCCTGATAGGCCATGGATGCGTCGAAGATCGTCGTCTGCTGCCCGTCCGGCCCTTTGGTGTAACCGCCCTCGACCCCGTCCAGCATCTCGTTTTTGATGCGGATGTTGGCAAAGGTGCCGCGCATCATGACCTCGTGGTTGCCGCGGCGAGAGCCGTAGCTGTTGAAGTCCCTGGGCGCGACCTGACGTTCCAGCAGGTACTGGCCTGCGGGCGTGGTGGGTTTGAACGAACCGGCCGGGCTGATGTGATCGGTGGTAATCATGTCGCCCAGGATCGCCAGCACGCGCGCCCCGTCGATGTCGCTGATGACGCCCGCTTCCCTGGCCATGCCCCGGAAATAGGGCGGGTTCTGGATATAGGTCGATGTCGGCGGCCAGTCATAGGTTTCGCTGTCGGTGACCTCGACCGCCTGCCAGCGTTCGTCGCCCTTGAACACGTCTGCGTATTTCGACTGGAACGCCTCGCGCGTGACCGTGGCGTGGACCAGATCGGCGATTTCCTGGTTTGTCGGCCAGATGTCCTTGAGATAGACATCGCGGCCTTCCGGGGTCTGGCCGATCGGATCCTTGGTCAGGTCCACGTTCAGGTCGCCCGCGATGGCATAGGCCACGACCAGCGGAGGCGAGGCCAGGAAGTTCGCGCGCACGTCGGGGCTGATGCGGCCTTCAAAGTTGCGGTTCCCGGACAGAACGGCGGTGGCGACCAGATCGTTGTCGTGGATCGCCTTGGAAATCGCCGGATCGCCCAGCGGCCCCGAATTGCCGATGCAGGTGGTGCAGCCATAGCCCACCAGGTTGAAGCCCAAGGCATCCAGATCCTCTTGCAGGCCTGCCGCTTCAAGGTATTGCCCCACGACCTGCGAACCGGGCGCCAGGGATGTTTTCACCCAGGGCTTGCGGTTCAGGCCAAGCTGGCGCGCCTTGCGGGCAACCAGTCCCGCCCCGATCATCACATAAGGGTTCGAGGTGTTGGTGCACGACGTGATGGCCGCGATCACCACGGACCCGTCCCTGATCGTGTAATCCGTGCCCTCGACCGGAGCCGTCCGCAGCGCGTCCCTGACCATCACCTCGCCATCGTCCTGCGCGCCCCCGCGATAGTCGGCGACCACCTTGCCGAAGGTCTGGGCCGAGTCGGTCAGCGGCAGGTAATCCTGCGGACGCTTGGGACCGGAAATCGCCGGCACGATGGTGCCCATGTCCAGTTCCAGCGTCGAGGAATAGACCGGGTTGTAATCCGCGCCGCGCCAGAAGCCGTTTTCCTTGGCATAGGTTTCGACCAGGCTGATCCGGTCCTCGTCCCGGCCGGTGTTGCGCAGATAGCGCAACGTTTCGTCGTCGATCGGGAAAAAGCCGCAGGTGGCGCCGTATTCGGGGGCCATGTTGGCGATGGTCGCGCGGTCGGCCAGCGGCAGGTTGTCCAGCCCCTCGCCATAGAACTCGACGAATTTGCCGACGACGCCGTGCTTGCGCAGCATCTGCACGACCTTCAGCACCAGGTCGGTGGCGGTGGTGCCCTCGACCATGCGGCCGGTCAGCTTGAAGCCCACGACTTCGGGGATCAGCATGGATACCGGCTGGCCCAGCATCGCCGCCTCGGCCTCGATCCCGCCGACGCCCCAGCCCAGCACGGCCAGGCCGTTGACCATGGTGGTGTGGCTGTCGGTGCCGACCAGGGTGTCGGGATAGGCGACCAGATCGCCGTTCTGGTCGGTGTCGGTCCAGACGGTCTGGGCCAGGTATTCCAGGTTCACCTGATGGCAGATGCCGGTGCCGGGCGGCACCACGCGGAAATTCTGGAACGCGTTCTGGCCCCATTTCAGGAACTGATAGCGTTCGATGTTGCGTTCGTATTCCAGATCGACGTTGCGCTGGAAGGCGCGGGGATTGCCGAACTCGTCGATCATCACCGAATGGTCGATCACCAGATCGACCGGGTTCAGCGGATTGATCTTCTGCGCGTCTCCGCCCAAGGCCTTGATGCCGTCGCGCATCGCGGCCAGATCCACCACCGCCGGAACGCCGGTGAAATCCTGCATCAGCACGCGGGCCGGGCGATAGTTGATCTCGCGCGGGTTCTTGCCGCCGAGGCTGGCCCATTCGCCGAACGCCTTGATGTCATCGACGGACACGGAAAAGCCGCCATCCTCGAACCGCAGCAGGTTTTCCAGCACCACCCTCAGCGCGGCGGGCAGTTTGGAAAAATCGCCAAGCCCGGCCTCGGTCGCGGCGTCGATCGAGTAATAGGCATATTCGCGACCGGCCGCGGTCAGCCGGCGGCGGGTCTTGGCGGTGTCGGTTCCGATCTGGATGGGCATGGGGGCCTCCCTGTCTGCAAAGGGGATGGGTCGGGCATGGATGCGCCTGCTTTGCCCCATGCCGCCATCCAGCGCAAGAGAGTTGCACGGTAATTTGTATGCAATCGCATACCATATTTGGCCGCCGTGTCGCGTCGGCCTGCATGGGGGTGCCGAAATGATTAACGAAGCCTTGATTTGTTCCCGCCCGGTGCGCGAGGCTAAGCAGGGAGGCGTGTTCACGACCAGGGATTCCCGAATGCTGGCTGCAACGGCCGCCTTTCGCAGCAGATGTCTGGCTGCAGCCGTGCTGTGCGGCCTTTTCGCCGGTTCGGCGGACATGGTCTTGGCGCAGGAAATCGGCCGTGACAGTCCGGCCGAGGCGGCCGGGGAACGCGGCGCCGTCGCCGGGCAACCCGACCCCGGCGCCGATCGTGACAACCCGCCCGTGATCGAGGCGCCGCACGATCCGGGACGATGGGCACCGTCCGCCGGCTATGCCCCGACCGAACTGGGCGGCGCCAACAGCTTTGCGGCCACGGACGTCCCCCCCATGGAAAGCTATGGCTTCAGCGATGCCGTGCCGGTGGTGGTCGAACTGTTCACCTCGCAGGGCTGTTCGTCCTGTCCGGCGGCCGATGCCATGCTGTCCGCGCTGGCGGACAAGGCCGACATCCTGCCCTTGTCCTATCATGTGGATTACTGGGACTATCTGGGCTGGGCCGACAGCTTTGCCCGGCCCGAGTTTTCGAAGCGCCAGGAAAGCTATGCCCGTGCGGCCGGCGAACATGCCGTCTATACGCCGCAACTGATCGTGGCGGGCAGCGATACCGCCCTGTCGCTGGGGCCTGCGCAACTGATGGGCCTGATCGACGCCAGCCGGTTCGCCCCCGCCCTGGTCAGCGTGCAGCGCAAGGCCACCCCCGAAGGCCAGGTCATCAAGCTGATGCCCTTGTCCGACCTGGGCGATCGGATCCAGATCCTGCTGGTCCGCTATGCCCCCCGGCGGACGGTCGATGTGACGGGGGGCGAAAACTATGGCAAGCGCATGACCTATGCCAACGTCGTGCTGTCGCTGGAGGTGCTTGCCGAATGGGACGGCGCGGCCCCCCTTCGCGTGACGGTCAAGTCCAGCGGGCTTGCCGATGACAGCTTTCCGGCCGACACGCGGCATGCGGTGCTGGTGCAGCGGGAACTGGGTCGCAGGGGACTGCCCGGCCCGATCCTGGCAGCCGTTCGGCTGGATTGACGGTCCCTCCGCAGGGGCTTGCCGCGCCGCGCGCGATCGGGGAAAACGGCCCTGCCCGATCTGAAAGGATGCCTGCCATGAAGGAACCGAAGCCCTGGGTGATCCCGGCCCTGGAATGGGGTCCGCTGATCCTGTTCTTTGCGGTCTTCATGCTGAACCGGGGCGGCGATGTCAGCCTGTGGGGCCGGGATTATTCACCTCTGGTCTTTGCGACGCTGCTGTTCATCCCGGCGATCCTGGCGGCGACGCTGATCCGCTGGCGGCTGACCGGGACGCTGGCGCCCATGCAGATCGCCACGCTGGTTCTGGTCGTGGTCTTTGGCGGGCTGTCCGTCTGGCTGAACGACCCGCGCTTCTTCAAGATAAAGCCGACCATCATCTATCTGCTGTTCGCCGGGCTGCTGGGATTCAGCCTTGTGACGCGGCGCAACTGGCTGGGGATGATCCTGTCCGAGGCGCTGCCCATGGACGCTGAGGGCTGGCGCAAACTGACCCTGCGCATGGCGATGATGTTCGCGGCCTTGGCGCTTGCCAACGAGATCGTATGGCGCACCATGTCCGAAACCGCCTGGGTCTATTTCAAGACCTTCGGAATGCCCTTTCTGATCTTTGCATTCCTGATGGCGAATGCGGGCCTGTTCAAGGCGCACGCGCTGCCTGCCGCCGAAAAGGACACGGACGGCTGAGATGGATGCGCGGACGGTGCTGCTGCCCGCAAGCCAGGCCCGGCTGGCGGTGTATCTGATCAACATGGACGGCGCCGACGAAAGAATGGCGGCCATGCAGGCCAAGCTGGCGAAGGCGAACCTGCCGTTCTTCCGGATTGCCGGCATCGACGGGAAGACGCTGCGCTATCCCATTCCCGAGTTCAGCGAGCGCAGCTACAGGTTGCTGCATGGCCGCCGCACATCCCCCGCGGAAATTGGCTGCTATCTCAGCCATGTCGCCTGCGCGCGGGCGTTTCTGGACAGCGATGCCGACCTGGCCCTGATCCTCGAGGACGACGTATCCTTTGCGCCCGATTTTCTGGACATCCTCGACCGGGCGGCGGGACAGCGCGACTTGTGGAACATCCTGCGGCTCAGCACGGTGAACGACGGGCGCAAGTTTGCGGTCCGCAGGCTGGGCCCTCGCCATGCGCTGGCCATCGCGCTGACGCGCGAAAAGGGGGCGGGCGCCTATGTCGTCGACCGCCGTGCGGCAGGCTGGATCGTCACCGATCTTGTGCCGATGCGGCTGGCCTATGACATCGCCTTTGACCTGGAGTATCTGGCGGGGCTACGTGCCTGCTTTGTGTTGCCGGTGCCCGCCAGCCAGGTGTCGGATCATCCGACCCAGATCCAGTCCACCCGTCTGGACTACAAGCTGCCGCGATGGCGGTATCTGACCGTGCTGCCGTATCGTGCATGGCTGGAACTGTCGCGCTTTGCCTGCCGGGGCTTGCGGCTGCTGGGCGCGCGCCTGCGATCAGGCGCGAAACGGCTGGGGCTGGGCAGGCCCGGCCAGCAGGCGTGACCATCGCGGCTCGATCCGGCCGGGCAGGCGGGTGCGCAGCATCGGCAGGGACAGCGCCCAGGGCTGGAACAGGGCGGTGCGATAAAAGTCGAACAACCCGCGCCGCAGATAGGGCGTCCAGTGCGACAGGCGCCGGGGATGGCGTTCCACCGGAAAACCCAGCCTGTCCAGCACGTCGAGGGTCGGTTGATCGTCGATCTGCACATCGACCCAGTTTGCCGCCGGGCGTGCCAGCCCGAACCCGATCGCGGATCGCCGGCCCCTGTCCAGCCATATCTCCATCGCGAAATCGAACAGGTCGTTCTCGCGCGAGGTGATGTTCAGCACTTCGGCCCGCCGTCCGGCCGGGCTGTCCAGCGCCGCGGCCGCCGTGTCCCGGAACTCGGCCCCGGCCAGCAGCACGATCCGGCCGATGCTGCCCGGATCGGCATGGTGAAGGGCCTGCAAGGCAACCCGCGCGCCCAGCGAATGCCCGATCAGGGCCACCGGCCTGCCGGTTTCCGCGGCGAGATCCGAAACAAGCGCTGCGACCCTGCGGCCCGCATCGCCCGCACGCCGATAGGCCCGGCCCAGCAGGCCCCGCGCCTCCCATCCGAAGGCAACGGCCAGCCCCTCGTCGTCACGTCCCGATCCGAATCCCAGGGCGCGCGGCCATGACAGGGTGCTGCCATGGGCCGGATCGGGGTCCAGCGACAGGATGTGCCGATGGGGATCGCATCGAAAGGCCGCCGGAGAATAGCGATAGCCGTGGATCATCACGACGATCGGGGCATGGGCGGGCAGGGAACGTCCATCCCAGCCCAGGGCGTCGGGCAGCGCGCGATCTGTAGCATCGACCTTGAGTACCGGCATGATGCGACTCCTGTGTCCTGAGCCGGAAATGGCCGAAGGGTGCAACATCGGCGTGAAAGAAGCGTTAAAGCTGCGTGACGGGCGTTGCCTGTGTCTGTCTTGCGCCAGCGGCGCAGGCTGGAACGCGCTGATCCGGGGCCAGACCTTTTTCGGCATTGAATTTTCCCTGTGATACCGCCTATGTTGCAACCATGCGCCGATGCGCCCACAATTTCGGGTTGCAGGCGCTCACAGTTTCGCAGCGCGGCACCTCTACCGGATCACAAGAACGGCGGCATGTGTCACGCGGAAAACCCCGCCCGTGATGCGCATCGTTGTGCGGCCGGGCGTATCGGACAGCGGCGCAGCGGCCTTGGCCCCGCGCCAGTTTCAAGGAACGACGCGATGACGCGCGCAAGGGACGGACAGGATCGGAACGGGGGGGCTGACAGCCCGTCCCGAACGACGGCCATGTCCCCTGCCGCGCCTGCGTCCCCATCACAACGCGGCCGGCCCCTGGGGGTGTCACTGGCACCGCCCGGCGCGCGGCTGCGCGAAAGACAAAACAATGGCAAAGAAAATGCTGATCGACGCCACCCATGCCGAGGAAACTCGGGTGGTCGTGGTGGACGGAACCAAGGTCGAAGAATTTGATTTCGAGACCGTAAACAAACGACAGATTTCCGGCAACATCTACCTGGCCAAGATCACGCGGGTCGAACCCTCGCTGCAGGCGGCCTTTGTGGATTACGGTGGAAACCGCCATGGATTCCTGGCTTTTGCGGAAATCCACCCGGACTATTACCAGATCCCGGCCGCCGACCGCGCGGCGCTGATGGCCGAGGAACGCGCCTATGCCGAGGCCCAGGAGGCCGAGGACAGCGCGCGTGCCAAGCGCCGTCAGGCAAAGGCCGAGCGCAGGGCTTCCGACGACGAAACCGTTCAGGACAGCGCCGAGCTGTCCGACGAGGACGCCGAGCGGGCCGATGACGCGGCTGCTGCCGAGGAAGACCGGCAGGCTGCTGGCGACGGGGCCGAGGACATGCCGTCCGAGGCCGCAGACAAGGACGACACCATCGAATCGGTCGGTGACGACGATGTGACCGAGGAGATCCACCGTTCCAAGAAGCCGCGGGCCCGCCGCTACAAGATCCAGGAAGTGATCAAGGTCCGGCAGATCATGCTGGTCCAGGTCGTCAAGGAGGAACGGGGCAACAAGGGCGCCGCCCTGACCACCTATCTGTCCTTGCCGGGCCGTTACTGCGTTCTGATGCCCAACACCGCGCGCGGCGGCGGCATCAGCCGCAAGATCACCAACGTCGCTGACCGCAAGAAACTCAAGGACATCGCGGCGGAACTTGATGTGCCGAAAGGGGCCGGCCTGATCATCCGGACGGCGGGCAGCCAGCGCACCCGGACCGAGATCCGGCGCGACTATGAATACCTGCTGCGGCTGTGGGAACAGATCCGCGACCTGACCTTCAAGTCCGTCGCCCCGGCGGCGATCTACGAGGAAGGCGACCTGATCAAGCGGACCATCCGCGATCTCTACAATGCCGAGATCGACGAGGTTCTGGTCGAGGGCGAGCGCGGCTATCGCACCGCCAAGGACTTCATGAAGATGATCATGCCGACCCACAGCCGGGCGGTGCAGCAGTACAAGGACCAGATGCCGCTGTTCGCGCGCTATCAGGTCGAAAGCTATCTGGCCGGGATGTTCAATCCGACCGTGCAGTTGAAGTCGGGCGGTTACATCGTCATCGGCGTGACCGAGGCGTTGGTGGCCATCGACGTGAACTCGGGTCGGGCCACCAAGGAAGGCTCGATCGAGGAAACCGCGCTCAAGACCAATCTTGAGGCCGCCGACGAGGTGGCGCGCCAGTTGCGCCTGCGCGACCTGGCCGGGCTGATCGTCATCGACTTCATCGACATGGAGGAACGGCGCAACAACGCCGCGGTCGAGAAGCGGATGAAGGACAGGCTGAAATCCGACCGCGCGCGGATTCAGATGGGCCGCATCTCGGGCTTTGGCCTGATGGAGATGTCGCGCCAGCGGCTGCGTCCGGGGATGCTGGAATCGACCACCCAGCCCTGCGCGCATTGCCACGGCACCGGCCTGATCCGGTCCGACGACAGCCTGGCACTGACCATCCTGCGCGCCATCGAGGACGAGGGCACCCGCAAGCGGTCGCGCGAGGTTCTGGTCAAGGCGCCGGTTGCGGTTGCCAACTTCCTGATCAACCAGAAGCGCGAGCATATCGCGGGGATCGAGGCGCGCTATGGTTTGTCGATCCGGCTCGAGGCCGATCCGGCCCTGATCTCGCCCGATTTTGCGATCGACAAGTTCAAGACCGCCACCCGCAACGTTCCCGAGGCCGGCGCTTCGGTCCTGTCCGTCGATGCCGACCTGATGGCCCAGATCGACGATGAGGACGAGGACATGATCGAGGAAGCGGTTTCCCCCGACGAGGACGAGGAAACCGCCGAGACACTGGCCGCCGAGGATGAGAATGGCGACGGCCCATCGCGCCGCCGTCGCCGCCGCCGCCGCAGGAAGGGAGGCGACCGGTCCCAGGACGAGGCCGCCGATGCGGGCGATGGTTCAGACGATGCCGGCGAGGATGCCGAGGCAGCGGATGCGGACGACGCCATGGATGCCGAGGGGAATGGCCGCCGCCGCCGCCGCTCGCGCCGCCGGCGCAATGGCGACCTGCCTCCGGCCGAAGGATTGCCCGAGGTCGTCGATCTCGAGGAACCCCCCCACCAGGCCGTCGAGGGCCTGCCCGGCCTGAATGCGCGGCCCGAAACGGCATGGGAGTCCGGGGCATCGGCGGAAGAGGGCGAGATCGTTCCCGTGACGGAACTCGCCGTCGAACCGCAGCCGGCCAAGGAACAGCCAATGCACGCGGACATCGTGTCCCAGCCGGTGCAGCCAGACACGACGGCCATTGCCGAGGCGGTTCTGCTTGACGCCACCACGGCCAGCGCGGGGGATCAATCCCCTGATCCGGTCGCAGAACCGGCACAGTCGGCCGAATCCAAATCGGCCGGGCCTGCCGCGCCCCTCGACCGCGAGCCTGAAATGGCCGAGGCCGATGCCGACCGCCCCAAACGCCGCGGCTGGTGGTCGGGCAACCGCTGAACCCGTGACGGGGCGCAGGATGACTGCGCCCCGCACACAAAGGCGTGACGCCATGCCCTATGGCCCGTGGCGTCCCAGCGGATAAGGTGCCGGTCATGCTGGGAATCGAGCTTGCCACCGCCGCCTTTCTGCCCGCCGCCCTGATTGCGCTGCTGGCGGGCATCCTGTCCTTTCTGTCGCCCTGCGTGCTGCCTATCGTGCCGCCCTATCTGGCCTATATGACCGGGGTCGGGGTGAACGGGCTGCAGGCGCGGGAACGCAGCGCGGTCTTGCCGGCCCTTTTCTTCGTGCTGGGCCTGTCCACAGTCTTTCTGGTGATGGGCTTTGCGGCCTCTGCCCTGGGTCGGACATTCCTGCAATACCAGGGCATCCTGTCCCAGATCGCCGGCGGGTTCGTGATCGTCATGGGCCTGCATTTCCTGCGGGTGATCCGAATTCCTTTTCTGGATCACGAGGCCCGCATCGACGCGGGCGCCCAGGACGGCGGCGCCTTTGGCGCCTATCTGCTGGGCCTGGCCTTTGCCTTTGGCTGGACGCCCTGCATCGGTCCGCAACTGGGCATGATCCTGTCGCTGGCGGCCACCGGGGGCGAAATGACCCGAGGCACTGCCCTGCTTGCGGTCTATGCCTTTGGACTGGGAATTCCCTTCCTGCTGGCGGCGATCTTCATCAACCGGGCCATCGGGCTGATGAACCGCGTCAAGCCCTGGCTGCACATCATCGAACGCGTGATGGGCGTGTTGCTGGTCATCGTCGGCGTCATGCTGATCACCGGAGCGTTCTCGGCCTTTTCCTATTGGCTGCTGGAAACATTTCCGGGGCTGGCTAGCCTAGGCTAGGGACAGGATCATTCCACCCGCGGCGCCCGTGGCGACCACCTCCCAAGCCGGCCTGTTCCAGCGCGCCAGCATCAGAAACAGGATTACCGCAAGGGCGAAATCGGCCCTGCGGGAAACCCCTGCGGTCATCACCGGGTCGTAAAAGGCGATGGTCAGGATACCCACCACGGCGGCATTCGCCCCCGCCAGCAGGTGCCGCGCCCAGGGCCGGGCGGAAATCGCCGCCCAGAAGGGCAGGGCCGCCGCCATCAGCAGGAATCCGGGCAGGAAGATCATCACCAGCCCGATCGCCGCGCCCGGCAAGCCTGCCGCGACCTGTCCCAGCCAGCCCGCCAGCGTGAACAGCGGCCCCGGCATGGCCTGTGCGGCACCATAGCCGGCCAGGATGCTGGCCTCGGGAACCAGTCCTTGCGATCCCGCGGCAAGCAGGGGCAGCACCACATGGCCGCCGCCGAACACCAGGGCGCCTGCGCGATAGAACAGGTCGGCCAGCCGCCAGCCTGTCCCGGCACCCGCCAGCAGCGGCAATCCGACCAGCAGCAGCGCAAAAACCGCCAGACAGGCGACCGCCCCGCGTCGTGACGGCCCGCGCAGCGTCTGACCCTGCGGGCCGGGCGCTCCGACCCCCAGAGCCAGTCCGGCAAGGCCGCCCCCGGTGATCACCGCAACCTGCGCCCCCGCCGTCATCGGCATCAGCGATAGTGCGGCCAGCGCCGTCAGGGCGATTGCCGCGCGCGGCCCGTCCGGCGCCAGACTGCGCGCCATGCCCAGCACGGCATGGGCAACCACCGCCGCCGCGGTGACCTTCAGTCCTGCGATCAGCCCCCCCGGCAGGCCCGTATCGGGCGGGGCGGTGCCCAGGATGGCGGCCAGCCCCACCATCAGCGCCGCCGAGGGCAGGGTAAAGCAGACCACCGCGACCAGCGCCCCCGGCAGCCCGCCGCGCTGCCAGCCCAGCGCGAACCCGGCCTGCGAAGAGGCCGGGCCGGGCAGGAACTGGCTCAGCGCAAGGATCTGGGCGAATGTCTCGTCGCCGACCCAGCGGCGCCTGACCACCAGTTCCTGCCGGAAATAGCCCAGATGGGCGATGGGTCCGCCAAAGCTGGTCAGGCCCAGCTTGAGAAAGGTCCAGGCGATGTCGCCAAGAATGCGGTTCATTTGCGCGATCCTGAAACGTTTGTGTGACCCCGGCATGACAGCGCCCGGCCTGCACCGCAGCGTGACCCGAAAAGCCGCGCAATCCCAGTAGCAACGGGCGGTTTTTCGCGCTATGCTGATCGGCAGACCCGGACAAACCGGGCATGACAAGAGGCAGTGACGGCGGTATTCCCAT
Source organism: Paracoccus subflavus (assembly GCF_004310345.1). Lineage (GTDB taxonomy): Bacteria > Pseudomonadota > Alphaproteobacteria > Rhodobacterales > Rhodobacteraceae > Paracoccus > Paracoccus subflavus. The sequence continues at coordinate 65,839 of NZ_SISK01000004.1, forward strand.
GACCGAGATGGTCTTTGGCACGGCGCCCATACGGGCGGGCGACCCGATTCTTCCGCGCTGGTGGCGCACTCTGGACAAATGGTCGCTGGCCTGCGTGATGGGGCTGTTCGCGGTCGGCATCCTGCTGGGACTGGCGGCCTCGGTGCCGCTGGCGGAAAAGAACGGCCTGCCGCGCTTTTATTACGTCCAGCGTCAGGCGGTGTTCGGCGGTCTGGCCCTGGTCACCATGCTGGTGATCTCGACCCTGCCGCCGCGCCAGATCCGGCGGATCGGGGTGCTGGGCTTTGCGGCGGCATTCGTGCTGCTGCTGCTGCTGCCCTTTATCGGGCAGGATTATGGCAAGGGCGCGACGCGCTGGCTGTCCATCGCGGGCATCTCGCTGCAGCCGTCGGAGTTCCTCAAGCCCGGTTTTGTGGCCATCTGCGCCTGGTTCATGGCCTCCGCGCAAGCGGTGGGGGGCCCTGCGGGCAAGACATATTCCTTTGTGGTGGCCGTCGTGGTGGTGGTCCTGCTGGCGTTGCAGCCGGATTTCGGACAGGCCTCGCTGGTGCTGTTTGCCTGGCTGGTGATGTTCTTCGTGGCCGGGGCGCCGATGCTGTTTCTGATGATCGTGACGGGGATGGCGCTGGGCGCGGGTGCCTTTGCCTATGGGGCGTCCGAACACTTTGCCCGCCGGATCAACGGGTTCCTGTCGCCCGACATCGACCCGCGCACCCAGATCGGCTATGCCACCAAGGCCATCCAGGACGGCGGCTTCTTTGGCGTCGGCGTGGGCGAGGGGTCGGTGAAATGGTCGCTGCCCGATGCGCACACCGACTTCATCATTGCCGTCGCGGCCGAGGAATACGGCACCGTCATGGTGCTGCTGGTGATCGCGCTTTACTGCACCATCGTCGTGCGGTCGCTGCTGCGGCTGCTGCGTGAACGCGATCCGTTCACACGCATCGCGGGGGCGGGGCTGGCCTGCGCCTTTGGCGTGCAGGCGCTGATCAACATGGGCGTGGCGGTGCGCCTGTTGCCTGCCAAGGGCATGACGCTGCCCTTTGTCAGCTATGGCGGCTCGTCGGTCATCGCCTCGGGCATCGCTGCGGGGATGCTGCTGGCCCTGACCCGCACACGGCCCCAGGGCGAACTGGCCGACATCCTGCGCAGGGGCCGCTGATGGCCGTTTCCGCGCAGGCACCCTTGGCCCTGATCGCCGCCGGAGGCACCGGCGGGCACATGTTCCCCGCGCAGGCCCTGGCCGAACTGCTGCTGTCCGAGGGCTGGCGTGTCCGTCTGTCCACCGACGACCGGGGTGCGCGCTATGCGGGCGATTTCCCCGACGCGGTCGAACGCAGCGTCGTGCGGTCGGCCACCATCGCGCGCGGCGGGCTGGTGGGCACGCTGACTGCGCCGCTGAAGATCGGCCTGGGCGTTCTGGCCGCGCGGGCCTCGTTCCGCAGGAACCGCCCCTCGGTGGTGATCGGCTTTGGCGGCTATCCGACCATTCCGGCCATGGCTGCGGCGGTCACGCTGGGCCTGCCGCGCATGATCCATGAACAGAACGGCGTCATGGGCCGGGTGAACCGCCTGTTCGCCCCCCGCGTGCAGCGGATCGCCTGCGGCACCTGGCCCACGGATCTGCCGGCGGGCGTTACAGGGCTGCACACCGGAAACCCGGTGCGCCAGGCGGTGCTTGACCATGCCGCCACCCCCTATGCCCCGCCGGGTGAGGGGCCGCTGCACCTGCTGGTGATCGGCGGGAGCCAGGGCGCGCGGGTCCTGTCCGACGTGGTGCCCGCCGCCATCGCCGCGCTGCCAGCCGACATGCGCCCGCGCCTGCGCGTCAGCCACCAGGCCCGGGCCGAGGATCACGACCGTGTCGCCGCCGCCTATGCCGATGCCGGGATCGCGGCCGAGGTGCAGCCGTTCTTCGCCGACGTTCCCGAACGGCTGGCCAGGGCGCATCTGGTCATCAGCCGGTCGGGCGCCTCGTCGCTGGCCGACATCACCGTGATCGGACGTCCCGCCATCCTGATCCCCTACGCCGCGGCCGCAGGCGATCACCAGACCGCCAATGCACAGGCCCTTGCCGAAGTCGGAGCGGCGCTGATCCATCCCGAATCGGTGCTTGACGCGCCCGGCCTGACGCGAGACATCCGCGCGATCCTCAATGACCCTGCCCGCGCCAGCCAGATGGCGGCGGCGGCCCTTTTCCTTGCCCGCCCGGATGCGGCGCGGCGCCTGTACGACCTTGTCACGGAGATAGCCCGATGAACGCCGCCACCAAACTGCCGCACGAACTGGGGCCGATCCACTTTATCGGCATCGGCGGCATCGGCATGTCGGGCATCGCCGAGGTGCTGCTGACGCTCGGCTATGAGGTTCAGGGCAGCGACGCCAGGAAATCCAAGATCACCGACCGTCTGGAAACCCTGGGGGCGCGCGTGTTCGAGGGCCAGCGGGCCGAGAATCTTGGACAGGCGGGCGTCGTGGTCATGTCCACCGCGATCAAGAAGGGCAACCCCGAGCTTGAGGAGGCGCGGCGCCGCGGCCTGCCCGTGGTCCGCCGGGCCGAGATGCTGGCCGAACTGATGCGGATGAAATCCAACATCGCCATCGCCGGCACCCACGGCAAGACCACGACCACGACCATGGTCGCGACCCTGCTGGACGCTGGCGGGCTGGACCCGACCGTCATCAACGGCGGCGTGATCCATGCCTATGGGTCCAACGCACGGGCGGGCGCCGGGGAATGGATGGTGGTCGAGGCCGACGAATCCGACGGCAGCTTCAACCGCCTGCCCGCCGACATCGCCATCGTGACCAACATCGACCCCGAGCATATGGAGCATTGGGGCAGCTTCGACGCGCTGCGCCAGGGGTTCCTGAACTTCGCCTCGGGCATTCCGTTCTACGGGCTGGCCGTCTGCTGCACCGACCACCCCGAGGTTCAGGCCCTTGTGGGCAAGCTGACCGACCGGCGCGTGGTCACCTTCGGCTTCAATGCCCAGGCCGACGTGCGCGCCATGAACCTGCGTTACGAGAACGGCATCGCGCATTTCGACATTGCCTTGCAGGGCGAAGGCCCGACCGAGACCGGCGATCTGGAAATGATCGAGGGCTGCACCCTGCCGATGCCGGGCGACCACAACGTGTCGAACTGCCTGGCGGCCGTTGCCGTCGCCCGGCATCTGGGCATCAAGAAGGCCGAAATCCGCGAGGCCCTGGCGAAATTCGGCGGGGTCGGGCGGCGCTTTACCCGCGTGGGCGACGTGGGCGGCGTCACCATCATCGACGACTACGGCCACCACCCGGTCGAAATCGCCGCCGTGCTGAAGGCCGCGCGCCAGGCCACAAAAGGCCGCGTGATCGCCGTCCACCAGCCGCACCGCTTTACCCGCCTGTCCAGTCTGTTCGACGATTTCTGCACCTGCTTCAACGAGGCCGACGTGGTCGCCATCGCCGAAGTCTATGCGGCGGGCGAAGACCCGATTCCCGGCGCCACCCGTGACGATCTGGTGGCGGGCCTGATCGCCCATGGCCACCGCCACGCCCGGGCGATCCTGGACGAGAACGACCTTGAACGTCTGGTCCGCGAACAGGCTCGGCCCGGCGACATGGTGGTCTGCCTGGGGGCGGGCACCATTTCCACCTGGGCCAACGGCCTGCCGGAACGGCTGCAGGGGCGGGCCGCGTGACGGCCGATCTTGTCATAACGGCGGCCATCGGCCTGGGATGGCTAGCGCTGGCCCTGTTGCAGCCCCGGTTGCATCCCCGGCAGCGGGCGCGGGCCTTCTGGGCGCTTGTGGGGGTGGGCATTCCGTTGCTGGGCTGGCTGACCCTGACCGGGGGCCCGATCGCCGGCGTGACGGGTCTGGCCCTGGGCATCGCCATGTTGCTGCGCGCCCCGCGCCGCCGGGATGTCAAGCGCCCCGCCCCGCCACTGGACTGACCGGCGGCCGATTTTGATCGGCACGCGGTGCCAAGGGCCGACGGCATCGGGCCGGCGGTTGACCAGGGCCACCCCGCTGGCTACCACCGTCTCCATGATGACCGACCTTCCCCCCGTTCGCGGCACCCTGACCCCCGACCGTCCCCTGGACGCCCTGACATGGCTGCGCGTCGGCGGCCCGGCCGACTGGCTGTTCCAGCCGGCCGACGAGGATGACCTGGCCGATTTCCTGCGCGATCTGGACCCTGCGGTTCCGGTCTTTCCGATGGGCGTCGGCAGCAACCTGATCGTGCGCGACGGCGGCATCAGGGGGGTGGTGATCCGGCTGGGCCGGGGCTTCAACGGAATCACCGTCGATGGCGACCGCGTGACCGCCGGCGCCGCCGCCCTGGATGCCCATGTCGCGCGGCGGGCGGCGGACATGGGGCTGGACCTGACCTTTCTGCGCACCATCCCTGGCAGCATCGGCGGCGCGGTCCGCATGAACGCCGGCTGCTATGGCGCTTATGTCGCCGATCACCTGATCGAGGCGCGGGCCGTTTCGCGCCGGGGTGACCGGATCGTCCTGACCCGCGACGAGTTGCGCTTTGCCTATCGTCATGCCGAGTTGCCCCCAGGATGCATCGTGACCGAGGCCATCTTTCACGCGATCCCCGGCGATCCCGATGTCTTGCATCGCAGGATGGCCGACCAGCTTGCGCGACGGGACGAGACGCAGCCCACCAGGGATCGCAGCGCAGGCTCGACGTTCCGCAATCCGGCGGGGTTCAGTTCGACCGGACAGGCCGATGATGTCCACGATCTCAAGGCCTGGTCGCTGATCGACCGGGCGGGCCTGCGGGGCCACAGTTGGGGCGGAGCGCAGATGTCGGAAAAGCATCCGAACTTTCTGCTGAACACGGGCGGCGCCACGGCGGCCGAACTCGAGGCCCTGGGCGAACTGGTGCGTCGCCGCGTGCTGGAGGACAGCGGCCACGACCTGCAATGGGAGGTGATCCGGATAGGAGATCCACAGCCGGGCTCAACCACGGATTGACAGGCGATTCAGCCAACAATCTTTGGCAGATAACCAGAATTGCTCTTTTGCGATTTGCGCGCATCCGCTATCCTTGACAGGCAAGCGCAGGATCGGGGCCAACCCGGCCGCGCGGGGCAGGACAATCCCGGACCAACCGGGGCGAAAGGCAAAACGTGGCGGGCAGGTCGAGCAGGACAGCCCATACCGTAGCCGTTCTGATGGGCGGACCCTCGGCCGAGCGAGAGGTGTCGCTGTCGTCGGGACGCGAATGCGCGAATGCGCTGCGGATGGCGGGCTATGAGGTGATCGAGGTCGAACTGGGCCCGGATCGCGGCGGCGATCTGGTGGCACGCCTGGCCGCCTTGCGCGCCGATGTCGTCTTCAACGCGCTGCATGGCCGATGGGGCGAGGATGGCTGCGTCCAGGGCATCCTGGAATGGCTCGACCTGCCCTATACCCATTCCGGCGTCCTGGCCTCGGCCCTGGCGATGGACAAGACCCGGGCCAAGGACGCGCTGCGTGGGGCGGGGCTGCCGGTGGTGGACAGCGTCATCGCCTGCGCGGCCGAAGTCCGCGCCCGCCATGTCCTGCCGCCACCCTATGTGGTCAAGCCGAACGACGAAGGCTCGTCGGTGGGCGTCTATATCGTCCATGACGGCGCCAACCAGCCGCCGCAGTTGGCCCCGACCATGCCGGCGCATGTGATGGTCGAAACCTATGCGCCCGGGCGCGAACTGACCACCGCCGTGATGGGCGACCGCGCCCTGGGCGTGACCGAGATCGTGACCGAGGGCTGGTACGACTATGCCGCCAAGTATTCGGTCGGGGGCTCGCGTCATGTGATCCCGGCGGACATTCCCACGGACATCACGGCCGCCTGCCTGGACCATGCGCTGCGTGCCCATCAGGCGCTTGGCTGCCGTGGGCTGTCGCGCACCGATTTCCGCTGGGATGACGCGCGCGGCCTGGACGGGCTGATCATCCTCGAGGTGAACACCCAGCCCGGCATGACGCCGACGTCGCTGGCCCCCGAACAGGCCGCCCATGCCGGGATCGACTTTCCGGCATTGATGCGGTGGATGATAGAGGACGCGCTGTGCCGGACGTGATCGACCACCGCCCGAACCGCCCCTCTCTGCCCGAGCGGATCAAGCGCGATCCGGCCCCCACGCGACTGCAATACCGGCTGGAACGCATGTGGCTGCGGCCGATCTGGCGGCAGGCCGTGCGGGTGGGCGTGCCGTCCTTTCTGATCGCCCTGACCGCCGGGCTTTGGCTGGCCGACGAGGATCGCCGCGCAACGCTGACCGGCGGCGTCCGGCAGGTGATGGACAAGGTGCAAAGCCGCGAGGAGTTTCTGGTTCGCACCATGACGGTCGAGGGCGCCTCTCCGGTCGTGGACAAGGCGCTGCGGGCGATGCTGCCGGTGGAGTTGCCGGCCTCCAGCTTTGACATCGACCTGACGGCCTTGCGGTTGCAGGTGATGCAGCTTGACGTGATCGAATCCATCGACCTGCGCATCAAACCGGGCGGCATCCTGTCGGCGGTGGTCAAGGAACGCGAGCCCGCGATCCTGTGGCGCCATGCGCGCGGCATCGACATTCTTGACCGGTCTGGCCACCGCGTCGCATCGGTCACGGCACGCGACGTGCGCGCGGATCTGCCGCTGATCGCGGGCGACGGGGCCGACCTGGCCGTCACCGAGGCCCTGGCCCTGATTGATGCCGCCGGGCCGATCCTGCCCCGCGTGCGCGGACTGGTCCGCCGGGGGGAACGCCGCTGGGATCTGGAACTGGATCACGGGCAGCGGATCATGCTGCCGGCGGACGGCGCCGTGATCGCCCTGCAGGCGGCGATGGCGCTGGAACGGTCGCAGGACATGCTGGGCCGCGACATCGTGGCGGTGGATTTGCGCAATCCGTCCCGCCCGGTGCTGCGGTTGGGGATCGAAGCGCGCAACACGCTGCGTCAGGCGCGGGGCCAGCCGCTGCTGGGACCGGACGGCAGGATCATTCAGGACGAAGAAAAGACGGAGGGTTGAGGGATGGCGGAACTGTACCAGACGCAGCGCGCGATGCGGAACATCCGCCGCGCCGCCCTGCAACGCGGCGTGATCGGCATCCTCGACATCGGCACCTCCAAGATCGCCTGTCTGGTGCTGCGTTTCGACGGGACGGGCACCTTTCGGGAAACGGACGGCGTCGGCCCCATGGCGGGACAGGCGAATTTCCGGGTGATCGGCGCGGCCTCGACACGCTCTCGCGGGATGCGCCGGGGCGAGATCGAGGTGATGGCCGAAACCGAACGGGCAATCCGCACGGTCGTGGCCGCGGCGCAAAAGATTGCCGGCGTGCGGGTCGATCACGTCATCGCCTGCCTGTCGGGGGGCCGTCCCGCATCCTATGGCCTGGCCGGGGACATCACGTTGGAGGCGGGGCGGGTTCACGATCACGATGTGGCGCGCGTTCTGGCAGCCTGCGACGCGCCCGATTTCGGCCGGGGACGCGAGGTGCTGCACGCCCAGCCGGTGAACTTTGCCGTGGACAACCGCAGCAGCCTGGGCGATCCGCGCGACCATGTCGGCAACAGGCTGTCCTGCGACATGCATGTGCTGACGGTGGACGGCGACGTGATCGGCAATCTGATCCAGTGCATCCGCCGCTGCGACCTGGAACTGGCCGGGATCGCCTCGGCCGCCTATGCCTCGGCCCGTGCCTCGCTGGTCGAGGACGAACAGGAACTGGGTGCGGCCTGCATCGACCTGGGCGGCGGTGGAACGGGCGTGTCGATCTTTGTCAAGAAGCACATGATCTTTGCCGACGCCGTGCGGATCGGCGGGCACCTGATCACGCAGGACATCGCGCAGGGACTGCGGGTGCCGCTGCCGGTGGCCGAGCGGCTGAAGACGCTCAGCGGCGGGGTCGAGGCCACCGGGCGCGACGATCGCGAGATGCTGGATCTGGGCGGCGCCGAGGCGTCCGGCTGGGACGGAGAACGCCGCTCTGTAAGCCGCGCGGACCTGATCGGGATTATGCGGCCAAGGGTCGAGGAAATTCTAGAGAATGCCCGTCAAGTTCTTGATGCGGCAGGGTTTGACCAGATGCCCAGTCAACAGATCGTGTTAACGGGTGGGGGCAGCCAGATCCCCGGCCTGGATGGTCTGGCTGCGCGCATCCTAGGGCCGACAATCCGCTGCGGCCGACCCCTGCGGATCGACGGGCTGGCCCACCAGTTCACCGATCCGGGCTTTGCCAGCGCGGTGGGTTTAGCGCTGTTCGCGGCACATCCCCAGGATGAATGGTGGGACTTCGAAATGCCCGCCGACAGTTATCCGACCCGCAGCCTGCGACGCGCGTATCGGTGGTTCAGGAACAACTGGTGATCGCCGTTTGGTTGCACAGGACTGCCCGTGCCGCCTGCAGCGGCATGGGCAGAATATCGCCGAAAACGGATGCAGATGCTGCCAGATTTTGCGGTTTTTGCGTGTTTTTCGGGTGACGCAAGACGGACCCCCGGCTAGGATCGGGGGGCGAAACGAGGGATTCGACGGGCGGCAGGTCATGACCCGATCGACACAGCAAAAACAGGCGGAATCATGAACCTCAATCTGATGATGAACGACGAAGACGAACTCAAGCCGCGCATCACCGTGTTCGGTGTCGGCGGCGCGGGCGGCAACGCGGTCAACAACATGATCGAGAAAAAGCTCGACGGGGTCGAGTTCGTCGTGGCCAATACCGACGCGCAGGCGCTTGCCGGATCGCGCGCGACCAGCCGCATCCAGATGGGCCCCAAGGTGACCGAGGGCCTGGGCGCGGGCGCCAAGCCCGCCATCGGCGCCAAGGCCGCCGAGGAAACGATCGAGGATATCGTCGATCACCTGATGGGCGCGCACATGTGCTTCATCACCGCGGGCATGGGCGGCGGCACCGGCACCGGCGCCGCGCCCATCATCGCCCAGGCTGCGCGCGAAATGGGCATCCTGACCGTCGGTGTCGTGACCAAGCCCTTTCAGTTCGAGGGCACCAAGCGCATGCGTCAGGCCGACGAGGGGATCGAGGCGCTGCACAAGGTCGTGGACACGCTGCTGATCATCCCCAACCAGAACCTGTTCCGCATCGCCAACGAAAAGACCACCTTCACCGAAGCCTTCGCCATGGCCGACGACGTGCTGTACCAGGGCGTCAAGGGCGTGACCGACCTGATGGTCAAGCCGGGCCTCATCAACCTCGACTTCGCCGACGTCCGCTCGGTCATGGACGAGATGGGCAAGGCCATGATGGGCACCGGAGAGGCTTCGGGCGAAAATCGCGCCCAAGAGGCCGCCGAACGCGCCATCGCCAACCCGCTGCTGGACGAGGTCAGCCTGAACGGCGCCAAGGGCGTGCTGATCAACATCACCGGCGGTTACGACATGACCCTGTTCGAGCTGGACGAGGCCGCGAACGTCATCCGCGACAAGGTGGACAGCGACGCCAACATCATCGTCGGCTCGACCCTGGACCCCGACATGGACGGGTCGATCCGCGTGTCGGTGGTGGCCACCGGCATCGATGCCGCGGCAGCCATGGCCGAGGTTCCGGCCCCCCGCCGCAGCATGGCCGAACCGCTGACCCAGAACCCCACGCTGGCGCAAAAGCCCGAACCTGCCGTCCCGCAGGCCGACGACCTGCCGCCCCGCCGCGTCGCGGCGCCCCTGGCCGAAACCCGTCCCGCGCCTGCGCCTGCGGCCCCGGCTGCCCGGACCGAGGACGACATGCCCGCCCCGGCCTATCAGCGCCGCGAACCGGCCCAGCCGATGATGCTGAACGTCAAGGACGACGCGGGCTTCATCGCGCCGCGTGCACCGCAGGGCACCGCGCCGCGCGGTCAGGCGTCGCCCGAAACGCTGGAGCGGCTGCGCCGCGCCGTCGAACACAAGGGCGAACGCCAGCAAGCGGCGGCGCAGCAGTCCGAGCCTGCCCGCAACCAGGGCCGCATGGCGGGACTTGGCCGGATGCTTGAACGGATGGCCGGTCACACGGATACCGCCGCCGCCCCCAAGCCGCCGGCGTCGTCCATCGCCGAACGCGTGAACGAACGTGTCGCCGTTCGCGCCCGTCAGCAGGAAACCGACTTCGACGATCTGGCCAGCCCCGATGCGGCCGGTGACAGTGTCGAAATTCCCGCCTTCCTGCGCCGTCAGGCGAACTGAAGCCGGTCACGAAACCAGCATCAAAAGGGCCGCCCTGCGCGGCCCTTTTTTGCTGCCGTAAAGGCAGGCGCATTCCCCTGCAACAATCCGCCCGCGATTGTTTCACACCGTCACAAATCGTTAATTGAACGCCCGGCGCCCCAGGACTAGGTGATGCGTTGAACCGTCAAATGTTTATGTCGGACAGTATCTCGGGCAGGGTGCCATGCAGGCGACAGTTGGTAAATCAGTGGTGTTTCAAGGGGTGGGACTGCACAGCGGCGCCCCGGCCCGGCTTGATATTCATCCCGCCCCGGCAGGGCACGGCATCGTCTTTCGCCGGGTCGACCTGACCCCCGCCGTGGACATTCCGGCACGGTGGGACAATGTGCTGCCGTCACGCCTGTGCACGCTGCTGAGCGATGGCAAGGGCGCGACGCTCTCGACGGTCGAACATGTCATGGCAGCCCTGGCCGGGACGGGCATTCACAACGCGCTTGTGACCGTCGACGGCCCCGAGGTCCCGATCCTCGATGGATCGGCCGCCCCCTTTGTGCGGGGCATCCTGCGCGCGGGGATCGTGCATCAGTCCGCCCCCCTGCGCGCCATCCGGGTTCTGCGCCCCGTCGAGGTGCGCGAGGCCGAGGCCTTTGCCCGGCTGGCGCCCGCCGACCATCTGGAAATCGACTTTCAGATCGACTTTGCCGACCAGGCAATCGGGCATCAGGAAAAGCGGCTGGACATGGCCAATGGTGCATTCCTGCGCGAACTGGCCGACAGCCGCACCTTTTGCCGACAGGCCGACGTGGACACCATGCGCCGCAACGGTCTGGCCCTGGGGGGCACCTATCTGAATGCCGTGGTCGTGGACGGCGCGCGCGTGCTGTCTCCCGGCGGGCTTCGCCATGCCGACGAGGCGGTGCGCCACAAGATGCTGGACGCCACCGGCGATCTGGCGCTGGCCGGGGCACCGCTGCTGGCGCGCTATACCGGGCACCGGGCGGGCCATGCCCTGACCAACCGCCTGTTGCGCGCGCTGTTCGCCGACCCGGCGAACTGGCGGTGGGAAACCTGCTCTCGCGCCCTCGAGAACCGCCTTCCGGGTGCGGGCGTCGCAGCCTATGACCTGGCGGAAACGGCCTGGGTCGCCGCCTGATCCGCGCGCCTGGGGCAATGTCGGATCATGGCGCGGGACGCGCGGGGAATTGCATGGATTGCCATTTTGCGCCCCCCGATGTTCTGTGCTAGAGCGTCCGGGCAGCCCGTCCCCTTGGGTCCGGCTGCAAGGAAGAAATCTTGGGCAGGGTGAAGATGGCGCGCTCGAAATTCTCGGCCTCCGTGATGGCGGCGGTCCTGGCGGGTCTGGTGCTGACGGGGTGCGGGCGCGGCGGCGGCAATGCCGAACGGCAGAACCTCGACCGTTTTACCGCCGAGGAAATCTACAAGCGCGGCGAGTTCGAGCTGGAAAACAGCCGCCGCCCCGAGGACGCGGTGTTCTATTTCTCCGAGGTCGAGCGTCTTTATCCCTATTCCGAATGGGCCAAGCGCGCGCTGATCATGCAGGCCTATTCCAACCACCGGGCCGAGAACTATGAGGAAGCGCGCAGCGCCGCCCAGCGGTTCATCGACACCTATCCCGGCGACGAGGACGCGGCCTATGCGCAGTATCTGCTGGCCCTGTCATACTATGATCAGATCGACGAGATCGGGCGCGACCAGGGCCTGACCTTTCAGGCGTTGCAAGGCCTGCGGTCCGTGATCGAGGAATATCCCGACAGTGAATACGCCCGCAGCGCGATCCTGAAATTCGACCTGGCCTTCGACCATCTGGCCGCCAAGGAGATGGAGATCGGGCGCTATTACCTCAAGCGCGGGCATTACGCGGCCTCCATCAACCGTTTCCGCGTCGTGGTCGAGGAATTCCAGACCACCAGCCAGACGCCCGAGGCGCTGCTGCGGCTGGTCGAGGCCTATCTGGCCCTGGGCCTGACGGACGAGGCGCAGACGGCGGGGGCGATCCTGGGCTACAACTTCCGGTCCTCGCCCTTTTACGAGGACGCCTATCGCCAGCTTCGCGGGCGCGGGCTGTCGGCCGAGGCGCGCGGCGACAACTGGCTGGCCAATGTGTATCGCCAGATGATCCAGGGGCGGTGGCTGTGATCACCCCCTGTGCCGGGTAACGGTCGCCATGCTGCGATCGCTGGATATCCGCGACATGCTGCTGATCGATCGGTTGGAACTGACCTTCGGTCCGGGCCTGAACGTGCTGACCGGGGAAACCGGGGCCGGCAAGTCGATTCTGCTGGACTGTCTTGGGTTCGTGCTGGGATGGCGCGGCCGGGCCGATCTGGTCCGCCAGGGGGCGCAACAGGGCGAGGTGACGGCCGTATTCGACCTGCCGGCCGCCCATCCCGCCCGCGCCGTGCTGGCCGATGCGGGGATCGAACTTGACGACGACGACCTGATCCTGCGGCGGGTCAATGGCGGCGATGGCCGCAAGACCGGCTATGTCAACGACCGGCGCGTTTCGGGCGAGGTGCTGCGACAGTTGTCCGAGACGCTGGTCGAACTGCATGGCCAGCACGACGACCGTGGCCTGCTGAACCCGCGCGGGCATCGTGCGCTGCTGGATGCCTTTGGCGCGATCGACCTTGGCCCGCTGCGCGCCGCCTGGTCCGCCCGACGCACCGCCCGCCGCGACCTTGACGAGGCCGAGGCCCGCCTGGCCGCTGCCCGCGCCGAAGAGGATTTCTTGCGCCACGCGGTCGCCGAACTGGACCAACTGTCCCCCGAGGCCGGCGAGGAGGCGGTGCTGGATACCCGCCGCCGCGCCATGCAAGGCGCCATCCGCATCCGCGAGGATGTGGCCCGCGCGCTGAAGATGCTGGGCGGCGACGGGGCAGAGGGCGCGATGCTGGACGCGACCCGCTGGCTGGAGGGCGCCGCCGACCGGGCCGAGGGACGGTTGGACGAACCACTGGCGGCCCTGTCCCGCGCCATGGTCGAGCTGGGCGAAGCCCATCGCGGGGTCGAGGATGCCTTGTCCGCGCTCGATGTGGACCCCTCCCGGCTTGAGGCGACCGAAGAGCGGCTGTTCGCCCTGCGCGCGCTTGCCCGCAAGCACAATGTCCTGGCCGACGACTTGGCCGGACTGGCCGACGACCTGCGTGCCCGCCTGGGCCGGATCGACGCGGGCGAGGCGCAGATCGCCGCCCTGCGCAAGCAGGTAGAGGCGTCCGAGGCGGCTTATGATGCGGCCGCCGCCGCCGTCACGGCCGCGCGGACCAATGCCGCGGCGGCCCTGGACCGTGCCGTGACCGCCGAACTGGCACCGCTCAAGATGGAGCGGGCGGTGTTCCAGACGCTTGTCACGCCCGGCGAGCCGGGGCCGGACGGACGCGATGACGTGGCCTTTACCGTCGCCACCAATCCCGGCACCCCTTCGGGGGCCTTGGACAAGATCGCCTCGGGCGGGGAACTGTCGCGGTTCCTGCTGGCGCTCAAGGTCTGTCTGGCGCGGGGCAACGATGCGCTTGTGCTGATCTTCGACGAAATCGACCGGGGCGTGGGCGGGGCCACGGCCGATGCGGTGGGGCGGCGGCTGAAACGGCTGTCCGAGGATGCGCAGGTTCTGGTCGTGACCCATTCGCCCCAGGTCGCGGCCCTGGGGGCCAATCATTTCCGTGTCGCGAAATCCGTGCAGGATGACATGACCACATCGACCGTGACCGCGCTCGACCCCGGACAGCGGGTCGATGAGATCGCCCGGATGCTGTCGGGCGACCGCATCACCGAGGCCGCGACCGGCGCCGCGCGCGCCCTGCTGGGGGGCTGACAGGCGACCCGGCGCCGTTCAGGCCGGGATCACCTTGTCCAGAACCGTCCGCAGCCGCGCCACCGTGCCGTCCACGTCCTTCAGCTTGTCCAGTCCGAACAGGCCCAGCCGAAAGGTCGAGAACCCGTCGCCCTCGTTCACCGCAAGCGGCACCCCTGCGGCGATCTGCATTCCCTGGGACGCGAACTTCTTGCCGTTCTTGATGTCGGGATCGTCGGTATAGCTGACCACGACGCCGGGCGCGGCGAATCCCGGCGCCGCGACCGACCGGATGCCCCGTTCGGCCAGCATGTTTCGCACCGCCCGGCCCAGCCGCCATTGCGCATCCCGCGCGGCATCGAACCCCATCTGGCGCGTTTCCTCCATCGCGTCGCGCAGGACCATCAGGGCGTCGGTCGGCATGGTGGCGTGATAGGCATGGCCGCCATCTTCGTACGCCGCCATGATCGCGCGCCATTTCTTCAGATCCAGGGCGAAACTGTTGCTGTCGGTCTGGGCCAGCCGTTCCGCCGCGCGTTCCGACAGCATCACCAGACCGGCCGCCGGGGATGCCGACCAGCCCTTTTGCGGGGCCGAGATCAGCACGTCCACCCCTGTCGCCACCATGTCCACCCACACCGTTCCCGATGCGATGCAGTCCAGCACCATCAGCGCGCCGACCTCGTGCGCGGCATCCGACAGCGCCCGGATGTAATCGTCGGGCAGAATCAGCCCGGCCGAGGTTTCGACATGGGGGGCAAAGACCGCCTCGGGACGGGCGTCGCGGATTTTCGCCACCACCTCGTCGATGGGCGGGGGCGCATAGGCGGGCTGCGGTTCGTTTCCGGCGGGGCGGGCCATCACCACGGTCGTGTCGCGCGCAAATCCGCCCATGTCGAAGATCTGGCTCCAGCGATAGCTGAACCAGCCGTTCCGGACGATCAGCGCATGACCGGTGCCGAACTGGCGCGCGACCGATTCCATCGCATAGGTGCCGCCGCCCGGCACGATGGCCACCTGGGACGCGCCATAAACCTCGCGCAGGCTGGCCGACAGGTCGCGCATCACCTGTCCGAACCGTTGCGACATGTGGTTCAGCGACCGGTCGGTGAACACGACCGAGAATTCGTCCAGACCATTCGGGTCGATATGGGGGTGAAGATGGGGCATCGCAGTCTCCTGTCCAGTCGTGCGCAGCCTAACCGTCCCCGCGCCCCGCGGCCAGACCGCCAAAGGCCGCAGGCGCGCGCCCCCTTGCGGCCCCCCCGTCCGGGCGACTACCTTCATGGCAACAGCAACATCGCAGGTTTTTCATGCGCATCGGCATCCTTCAATGCGGCCAGGCGCCCGTCGAACTGAGGCAGGACATGGGCGATTATCCCGACATGTTCGTCCGGCTTCTGGACGGGCGGGGGTTCGATTTCCGCACCTGGCATGTCGAGGCGATGGAGTTTCCCGCATCCGTCCACGACGCCGACGGCTGGCTGCTGACCGGATCGCGCCATGGCGCCTATGAGGATCACGATTTCATCCCCCCGCTGGAACGGTTCATCCGCGACGCCTATGGCGCGGGCGTGCCCCTGGTCGGCATCTGTTTTGGCCACCAGATCATCGCGCAGGCGCTTGGCGGCACCGTCGTCAAGCATCCGGGCGGCTGGGCGGTGGGCACGCAGGACTACGATTTCGGGGACGAAGCGGTGCGTCTGAACGCCTGGCACCAGGATCAGGTCGTGGTCTTGCCCCCCGACGCACAGGTCGCGGGGCGCAGCGAATTTTGCGAAAATGCCGCCCTGGTCTATGGCGACCGGGCCTACAGCGTGCAGGCGCATCCCGAGTTCACGGATGATTTCATCCAGGGGCTGATGGACAAGCGCGCGCCCGGCGTGGTGCCGCAACCTTTGCTGGACCAGGCGGCGGATCGGATGGGCGAACCGAAAGCATCGGACGCCATCGCCGACCGGATCGAGGCCTTCTTCAGGCAACCCCGCGCTGTCGCCAAAGGTGCCGCATGAGCGACTGGATCGAAAGGCTTCCCCAGGCGGCCCGCGATTTCGTGGCCGGCCGGCGCCTGGACGAGGTTGAATGCATCCTGGCCGACATCGCGGGCGTCGCGCGCGGCAAGGCCATGCCCGCGTCTAAATTCGCGCGGCAGGAGAGATTCTATCTGCCGAATTCGATCTTTCTCCAGACGATCACGGGCGAATGGGCGGACAATCCTGCGGGGGCGTTCACCGAACCCGACATGATCCTGACCCCCGATTTCAGCACCGCGACCGCCGCGCCCTGGACCGCCGACTGGACCTTGCAGGTCATCCACGACGCCTATGATCAGCAGGGCAAGCCCGTGCCCATCGCGCCGCGCAACGTGTTGAAACGGGTTGTCGGCCTGTATCGCGAACGCGGCTGGACGCCGGTCGTGGCACCCGAGATGGAGTTCTTCCTGGTCGCCCGCAACATCGACCCCAACCAGCCGATCATTCCGCCGATGGGCCGCACGGGGCGGCGGGCGGCGGCCAAGCAGGCCTATTCGATGAGCGCGGTCGACGAATACGGCAAGGTCATCGACGACATCTATGATTTCGCCGAGGCCCAAGGGTTCGAGATCGACGGCATCCTGCAGGAAGGCGGTGCGGGACAGGTGGAAATCAACCTCAACCACGGCGATCCGGTGGCCCTGGCTGACGAGATCTTCTACTTCAAGCGCCTGATCCGCGAGGCCGCGCTGCGCCACGACTGTTTCGCGACCTTCATGGCCAAGCCGATCGAGGGCGAGCCCGGCAGCGCCATGCACCTGCACCATTCCATCATCGACAGGGCGACCGGGCGGAACATCTTTTCGGATGAAAAAGGAGCCGAGACACCGGCCTTCCTGCACTTCATCGCCGGGATGCAGAAGCACCTGCCTGCGGCCATCGCGCTGTTGGCGCCCTATGTGAACAGCTATCGCCGATACGTCCCCGACTTTGCAGCGCCGATCAATCTGGAATGGGGCCGCGACAACCGCACGACCGGCCTGCGGGTTCCGATCTCGTCGCCCGAAGCGCGGCGGGTCGAAAACCGGCTGGCCGGGATGGACTGCAACCCCTATCTGGGAATCGCCGCAAGCCTTGCCTGCGGATACCTGGGTCTGATCGAAGGCGAGAACCCGCGCGGCGAATGCCTGGGCGACGCCTATATGTCGTCGCAGGACGAACTGCCCTACAACCTGGGCGATGCGCTGGACATCATGGCCGACAGCACGCCCATGCGCGGCGTTCTGGGCGAGGATTTCACCGCCGTCTATGAGTCCGTCAAGCGCAATGAATACAAGGAATTCCTTCAGGTCATCAGCCCCTGGGAACGCGAACACCTGCTGCTGAACGTATGAAGCTGCTTTATGCCAACGACCGGCGCGGAGAATATCCGCCCAGCGTCTATGCCGATACCTGTGCGGCTCTGGACCGTTTCGTCCCCCTCAAGGGGGAAACGCGGGCCGATGTGGCCGTGATCGGCGCGGGATATACAGGCCTCTCCGCCGCCCTGCATCTGGCGCGGGCGGGGCGTGATGTGGTGCTGGTCGATGCGCATCGGGTGGGCTTTGGCGCATCGGGGCGCAACGGCGGGCAGATCGGGTCTGGCCAGCGGCAGGAGGTGGACTGGCTGGAACGCCACTATGGCCGCGACACCGCCCGCCGCCTGTGGAACCTGGCCGAGGAGGCCAAGGCGCTGACCCGCGCGCTTGCTGCCGAATCGGGCGTGCCGGTCCGCGACGGGGTGGCCCATGCCTGTCGGACCGGGGCCGAGGTCGAACACAGCGCCCGGATGGCCGCGCATCTGGCGGCGCATTACGGCTATGACAAGGTGCAGCCCCTGGACCGCGATGCCTTGGCGGCGCATCTGGGCAGCGATGCCTATGCTGGCGGCGACGTGGACCGGGGCGCAGGGCATGTGCAGCCGCTGGCCCTGGCGATCGGCATGGCGCGGCTGGCGGTTGCGGCGGGGGCGCGCATCCATGAAGGCACGCATGTTCATCGGATCGACCACGGCACGGCTACCGGCAAGACCCGTGTGCTGTGCGACACCGGCAGGATCCTGTGCGATCACGTCATCCTGGCGGGCAACGGCTATCAGGGCCGGCTGGACGCGCGGGTCGCGGCGCGGGTCATGCCGATCAACAACTATATCGTCGCGACCGAACCTTTGGGCGACCGCTTCCCCGAAATCCTGCCGCAGCATACCGCCGCCGCCGACACCAAGTTCGTGGTGAACTACTGGCGGCTGGACGACGACCGGAGGTTGATCTTTGGCGGGGGCGAAACCGTCAGCTATCGGTTCCCCCGGGACATCGCGGCCCTGGTCCGTCCGCACCTGCTGTCGGTCTATCCGCAACTGCGCGACGTGGCGATCACCCATGCCTGGGGCGGCACGCTGGCGATCACCATGAACCGGATGCCCCATTTCGCGCGGCCCGCGCCCAACTGCCTGTCGGCCGGCGGCTATTCCGGGCATGGGGTCGCGCTGGCGACGCTGACGGGCCGGCTGATGGCGGATGCGGTGGCGGGACAGTCGGACGGGTTCGACACCATGGCCGCGATTCCCACGCGGCCCTTTCCGGGCGGTTCCATGCTGCGCGGCCCGCTGTTGGTGGCGGGCATGGCCTGGTACGGGCTGCGCGACAGACTGGGGTTCTAACCGGCAGGGGTTTCTAGCGCGCGGCGGCAATCCGCTGCCGCTGGAGGGCGGAATCGCGATCCGTCACCCCCAACAGACCGGAGACCAGTCGGATGGTGCTTTCTTCGTCCTTGTCGCGATGGTTGTCGCTCAGGGCGACCTGCCACATGGCATGGATGATCGCTGCCCGATCCTCGGGCGAGACGCGATCCTTGATCAGCCGCGTAAAGCGCACGGTGTCGGGCGCCTCGGCCTCGATCATCTCGGCCACCGACCGGCGCTCGGCGGCATCGGCAAGGTCAATCCCGTGCATCCGCGCCAGAACGTCGTCAATCCGGCCCTTTTCGGCGGCATTGTAATGATCATCGGCGCGCGCCACCCGCACCAGCAGGGCGGCTATCGCAACCTCGGCATCCTCCGGAGCCAATGGCATTGGCTCGGCATCATCCGAGAAAAGACGAGAGAGAAGATTGCGGAACATGCAACCAGTGTAGCCTTTCGGTCGCAGTGTTCAAGGAAGAAGGGCCAAACTGCTTTTTATTAAACCCGTCTTGTCAGACCCGTCGCGGCCGGCCATCGGTCAATAGACCTGCGGGACATACAGGTCGCGCGACAGCACGTCGCGTTCGTAATCGGGGTTGAAGACCCGATCGGGCAGGGTGATGTCGTCGTGAGGAACCTCGTCATAGGGGATCAAGCTCAGCAGGTGGCTCATGCAGTTCAGCCGGGCGCGCTTCTTGTCGTTGGCCGGCACGATGTGCCAGGGCGCCTCGGGGATGTTGGTGCGCTCCAGCATGTCCTCCTTGGCCTTGGTATAGGCTTCCCAGCGGATGCGGGATTGCAGGTCCATGGGCGACAGCTTCCACTGCTTCAGGGGGTCGTGGATGCGCATCAGGAACCGCAACTGCTGTTCCTCGTCGGTGATCGAGAACCAGTATTTCACCAGCGTGATCCCCGACCGGACCAGCATTCGTTCAAATTCGGGAACGTCCTGGAAGAACTGCTCGACCTCGTCCTCGGTGGCGAAACCCATGACGCGCTCGACGCCGGCGCGGTTGTACCAACTGCGGTCGAACAGCACGATCTCGCCCCCGGCGGGCAGGTGTGGAACATAGCGCTGAAAATACCACTGGGATTTTTCGCGGTCTGACGGTGCCGGCAGCGCGACGGTGCGCACGACGCGGGGGTTCAGCCGCTGGGTGATGCGCTTGATCGCGCCGCCCTTGCCCGCTGAATCGCGGCCCTCGAAGATCACGACGACCTTTTTTCCGGTATGGGCGACCCAGTCCTGCAGCTTGATCAATTCGGTCTGCAGGCGCAGCAATTCGCGGAAATACAGGCGGCGGTCCATCTGGTCGGGCCGCTTTTCGCGATAGATGCGCCGGATCTCCTCGGACAGAAACGCGTCCTCGAGTTCGTTCTCGTATTCCTCGTCCAGGGTATCCAGAAGCTCGGCTTCCAGCCAGTCCTTGGGTTCCTGCGTCATGGTCTGCTCCGGCTGCGGTGGGGTCCGTCTAGGACGGAAATGTAACGGATTTGCAGCAACCAAGGCCGTGCTGCCGGTCCATCGGCCTAGGTTTCTGACCGGCCGTGATTCGGGCCGCGATCTGGACCGCGATCCGGGCCATGATCCGGGCTGGGGTCAGGCTCGGGCATTTCCGGCATGGCCTTGCCGCCCTCGGCCCGGTCGCGTTCCAGCGCGGCGCGTCCCAGCATCATCAGCGTGACCGGCGTGGTCAGCACGATAAATGCGCCGATCACGAATTCATGGACAACGGCACGTCCGTCGATGAACGTGAACAGCAGGGCCGAGGCGATGATGATCGCGCCCGTGCCCCAGCTTGTCGCCAGGGTCGGGGCATGAAGCCGGTCATAGAAGCTCTGCAGACGCAGAACGCCCGTCGCACCGATCAGCGTCAGGGTCGATCCCAGCACGACCAGGGCGGCGATGGGAATGGCCAGAGCCAGCGGAACGTCGGCAAGGGCGGTCATTCGATCACCTCGCCGCGGGACAGGAACTTGGCCAGCGCGACCGAGGTCACAAAGCCCATGATGGCGATCACGGTCGCCGCCTCGAAGAAGAAGGCCGTGCCCAGCCGCATCCCCGTGACCAGCAGCAGCAGCATGATCGCCACATACAGCGCATCCAGCGCCAGGACGCGGTCCTGCGCGCGGGGACCCCACAGGATGCGCAGACCCAGAAGCACGCCGGCCAGGGCCAGTGCGACCTGCGCATAGGCAAGGGCGATGATCAGGATCGTCGCGCTCATTCAAAGATCTCCATCAGCATGGGTTCGTAGATGTCGCAGATGATATGGCGGTAATGCCCGGCCTCGGCGCCATTGAAGATGTGAACGGTCAGGATGCCACTGTCCGACCCGTATTCCACCCAGGCGGTTCCGGGGGTCGCCGTCAGGATTATCGCCAGCAGCGCCAGAGCGTTGGGATTGGTGATGTTCAGGCGGACCCGCAGGAACGCCGACTTCCGGCCGCTGCGCCCCTCGGTCAGCAAAAGGCGCGCGACCGTGAGGTTCGACCAGACGATGTCGCTGAACAGCGTCCAGGCCAGCCGCGGCATGACGTCCCAGCGGCGCACCCGCGGCCTGGGGGAATGCAGCGCCGAATAGGCCCATCCCGCCACCAGCGACAGGACGGTTCCCAGCAGGAGATAGCCCAGTGAAAATCGCGTCAGCATCAGCCACAGCAGGATCAGGAACAGCGACAGGACGGGGTGGGGAAACAGCCGGGTCACGGTTGGTCCCCCTCGGTCGCGGCGGCGGGGCGATCGACCGCCCGCGGGGTTGCAAAGACACCATAGGAATAGGCGGTCGTGTCGTGCAGCGCCCGGGCCGTCCCCAAGGCATAGCGCAGCACGGCATCCGCCTGAAGGCTGGTCAGGCCAAGCACTGCCAGCAGTCCGATGATCGGCGCCATTTCCAGGGCCAGGACACGGGGCAAGGCGATGTCGCCGGACCAGAAGGTCTGGATGCCGATGCGCAGCAGCCCGATCAGCGTGGCGAAACCCGACAGGATCAGCAGGGCCACGAAACCCCAGGCCAGGCCCGAAGGCAGCGCGGACTGGCCGATCAATCCCTGGATCATCGCCACCTTGCCGATGAAGCCCGGCAAGGGCGGCAGTCCCGCCAGCATCACCACCAGCAGCACGAAGCTGATGCCCAGGACCGTCATGGCGGCTGGAATGCCCATGGCCGTGTCCGGCACCTCGGTCAGATCCAGATCGTCGATGCCATAGGCATCGGCCGTCAGCGCCAGCATGGCGGCGATTCCGCCGTCCTCGCGATTCATGGGTTCGATCAGCAGGAACAGCGCACCGGTCGCCAGAACGGAGACCAGCATGTAATAGAGCGCCCCGGCCAGCATCGCCGGGCCTCCGCCTGCCAGCGCGAACCCCGTGACGCCCAGCACCGTCCCCGACGAGATGATCACCGAATGCGCGGCCATCCGCCCCAGGGCCTGCGCGGCCAGGATACCCAGCAGCCCGAACAGGATGGTGGCCATGCCCAAGGCGATCAGCACGCCTGCCCCGAATCCCGCCGACGGGCCGCCCGCCTCGCCGAACAGCAGCATGGACAGCCGCAGGATCGCATAGACGCCGACCTTGGTCATGATCGCGAACATCGCGCCCACCGGCGCGGCGGCGGCCATATAGGCGGTGGGCAGCCAGAAGGACAGGGGCCAACTGCCCGCCTTGACCAGAAAGGCCATGGCCAGGATCGCGATGCCCGCATGCAGCAGGGGCCGATCCTCGGACGGCAGGGCGGCGATCAGGTTCGCCAGATGCCCCATGTTCAGCGTGCCCGTGACGCCATAGATCAGCGCCACGCCGATCAGGAACAGCAGCGACGCGGCCAGGTTGACCGCGATATAATGCATTCCCGCACGCACCCGAAGCTGACCCGATCCGTGCAGCAGCAGCCCATAGGACGCGGCCAGCAGGATTTCGAAGAACACGAACAGGTTGAAGATGTCGCCGGTCAGGAACGCGCCGTTCAGCCCGACCAGCAAAAACTGGAACAGCGAATAATAGTGCGGCCCCTGCCTGCCCCATCCCGCGCGCGCATAGACCAGCGACGGGATCGCCAGCACCGCCGTCAGCACCAGCATCATCGCGGCCAGCCGGTCCAGAACCAGCACGATGCCATAGGGCGCGCGCCAGTCGCCCAGCAGATAGAAGCTGATATCCTGGTTGGCGGCAAAGTCGCCACTGGCCTTGGCGCGGACCACCAGCTCGATCGCGACCAGCAGTTGCGCCACCACCGACAGGATGCTGAGCCAGAACTTTCCGCCGCGCTGCCGGTCGTCGTAAAGCAGCATCATCGCCCCCGCGACGAACGGGATCAGGATCGGGGCGATGATCATGTGCTGGGGCATCACCGGCTGCGTTCCTTTCCGTCGACATGGTCGGTGCCCGTCAGCCCGCGCGACGCCAGCAGCACCACCAGAAACAGCGCCGTGGTGGCAAAGCTGATGACGATCGCCGTCAGCACCAGCGCCTGCGGCAGCGGATCGGCATACAGCGTGGGATCGACAAAGCCCCCCTTGGGCATGATCGGCGGCGCCCCCGGCGTCAGGCGTCCCATCGAGAAGATGAACATATTGACCGCATAGGACAGCAGGCACAGCCCGACGATGACCTGAAAGCTGCGCGGCCGCAGCACCAGCCAGATGCCCGAAGCGGACAGCACGCCGATGGCAAGGGAAAGGATGATTTCCATCAGGATGCCTCTTTCCGAAGGTCCGCCGCGTCCTCCAGATCCTGTTCGCGAATCCGGCCGGCGCGCAGCGACTGGTGCGCCACCGCGACCAGCATCAGCACCACCGCGCCCACCACCGTCGCAAAGACGCCGATGTCGAACAGCAGGGCGGTAGCGGCCGGAACCTCTCCGATCAGGGGGATGTCGATGTATCGGGCGTGGGCCGTCAGGAAAGGATAGCCAAAGACCCAGGCCCCCATGCCCACCGCCACAGCGCCAAGCAGGCCGAACCCCATCCAGCGGATCGGCAGAACGGTGATGCGCGATTCCACCCAGCGGACATTCGTGCCGATATACTGGATCAGAAAGGCGATGGCCAATGTCACCCCCGCTGCGAATCCGCCGCCCGGAAGGTCGTGGCCGCGAAAGAAGAAATAAGCCGACACCACGATCAGCAGCGGGAACATCCAGATCATGATGACGGACGGCACGTGCAGATAATCGTCCAGCGACGGGCTGTCGACGCGCATCTGCTGATAGGGCGGGGCGATGCTTTCGGGGGCGGGGCGGAACCGGCGCAGCAGCGCATAGACCGTCAGCCCGACGATGGCCAGAACGGCGATCTCGCCAAAGGTATCGAAGGCGCGGAAATCCACGAGGATCACGTTGACGGTGTTCGTGCCCCCGCCTTCGTAATAGGCGTTGCCCAGAAACCAGTCGCCCACGTTGCTGATCAGGGGCCGCGTCATGACTGCAAAGGCCACGGCCGCCATGCCAAGCCCGCCGATGGCGGCAATCACAAGGTCCCGGCCTCGGCGGACCTTGGCGGGCAAAAGGGTATCCTCGACGATCTCGGACCGGCGCTTGGGCAACCAGCGCAGGCCCAGCAGCAGCAGAACCGTCGTCACCACCTCGACCAGAAGCTGCGTCACTGCAAGATCGGGCGACGAGAACCAGGCATAGGTCAGGCAGGTCACGGCCCCCGCCCCGCCCAGAAGCACAAGCGCGGCAAAGCGGTGATACTTGGCCTGCCAGGCCGCGCCGATGGCGCACAGCCCGCCCACCACCCACAAGAGGCCAAAGGCCAGGTTGGGCGCGTGCAGGCGAAGGTCGGGGGCAAAGCTCAGCACCCCCCATAGCGATGCCATGGCCGCGCCGATGGCCGCCAGAACCAGCAGGCGCATCTGCGGCTGAAGCGATTCGGTGGCCAGCCAGCGCAGCGCCAGCCGCGGCAGGCGCCAGGTCAGGCGGAACAGGATCGTTTCATAGACGCGCTGCCCGCGAATGCGGTGGATCAGGGGCGGACCCTCTGGCCCGCGGGCGATGGCCCCGGCGCCCAAGGCATAGATCAGGGCGCCTGTGCCAAGCGCGATCACCGACAGCATCAGGGGTGCATTGACCCCATGCCAGATTGCGATCGTGTAATAGGGCATGTCGGCGCCAACCACCGACCGCGCGGCGCTGTTGATGACCGGCCCCAGCGTCAGGGCCGGAAACATGCCCACCAGCAGGCAGATAAAGACCAGCAGTTCCACCGGACGGCGCATCCAGGCGGCCGGCTCGTGCGGGGTTTTGGGCAGAGACGTGGATCGGGGACCAAAGAAGACGGTGGCAATGAAGCGCAGCGAATAGGCAACCGACAGGGCGCTGGCCGTCACCGCAAGATAGGGCAGGGCATTGTCCAGCCAGGTGCCGTTGTGCCAGTCCACCGATTCGGCCAGAAACATTTCCTTGGACAGGAACCCGTTCAGCAGCGGCACCCCCGCCATGGCCGCCGCCGCGACGATGGCCAGCGTGGCGGTGAAGGGCATGGGCCGGAACAGCCCGCCCAGGCGCCGCATGTCCCGCGTGCCGGTTTCGTGGTCCACGATCCCTGCGGCCATGAACAGCGATGCCTTGAAGACCGCGTGGTTGCAGATGTGAAAGATCGCCGCCAGGATCGCGCCGGGACTGCCCAGACCCGCCAGGGTCACGATCAGGCCCAGATGGCTGATGGTGGAATAAGCTAGCAGCCCTTTCAGATCGTGGCGATAAAGCGCAATCACCGCGCCCAGCAGCAGCGTGACCACGCCCGCCCCGGTGACGGCAAAGAACCACGCCTCGGTTCCGCCCAGCACCGGACTGAAGCGGATCAGCAGGAACACCCCTGCCTTGACCATGGTGGCGGAATGTAGGAAGGCCGACACCGGCGTCGGTGCGGCCATGGCGCCGGGCAGCCAGAAATGGAACGGGAACTGCGCCGACTTGGTAAAGGCCGCCAGCAGGAACAGCGTCAGGATCGGGCCATACAGCGGGTGGCCGCGCACCGCGTCGCCCGACCGCAGGATCGTGCCCAGGTCATGGCTGCCCGCGGCATAGCCCAGCATCAGCATCGCGACCAGCAGGCACAGCCCGCCCAAGGCAGTCACGGTCAGCGCGGTCCGCGCCCCGTCGCGCGCCGCCGCGCCGCCATGCCAGAACCCGATCAGCAGGAACGACATGATCGAGGTCATTTCCCAGAACACGACCATGACCAGCACGTTGCCCGACAGCAGGATCCCCTGCATCGCGCCGGTGAAGGCCATCATCAGCGCCAGGAACCGGGGCAGCGAATCCGAGTGCGCCATGTAATAGTGGGCATAGATCACCACCAGCACGCCGATTGACAGGACCAGCGCAGCGAACAGCCAGGCAAATCCGTCCAGCCGCAGCGCAAGGTCCAGGCCAACCGACGGCACCCAGTCAAGCCGTGCATCCAGAACCTCGCCCGACTGGATGGCGGACAGGAATCCCGCCAGAACGCCAAGGCCCGCGATCAGCGATACGACCGAAAACGCCGTGGCGGTGCGGCGCGCGTCATGGGCCAGGGTGGACAGGATCAGCGCGGTCGCAAAGGGCAGGAAAGCCAGCACCAGGAACAGATTGTGTTCGGCCATGCGTGCCCCGCCCTTTCCCAAGCTGCTGCGCCCTGTGTCCCGAACATGCCTGTGCCGGGCCTTGTTTCGCAAACAACCGGAAACAGGTAGGACCAGCCATTCGGGAGCCTTACCCGAATGCCTTTCGCCCTGTCCGAGTTCAAGGCCGCATCGCCGGAAAAGGCCCGGTCCGGCCCCAACTTTCCCGTTATCGGATTGAACGGCGGATCGTCAGACCTCGACCTCGATGCGTCCCATGGGGTGCGAACAGCAGGCCAGGATATAACCCTCGGCGATGTCCTCGTCGCTGATGCCGCCGTTGTGGACCATGTGCACCTCGCCCGAGACCTTTCTGATCTTGCAGGTGCCGCACAGGCCAAAGGTGCAGCCGGACGGGATGTTCAGCCCCGACCGTTTCGCCACCGCCAGCACGGTGTCGGTTTCTGCGCAGGGGGCGGTGACGCCGCTGCCGGCAAAGACGATCTGCGCCCTGGCGCCCTCCTCGGGGGCGATATCGTCGATGACGGGGGCATCGGCCTCGGTCTTGATGGGGGCGCCGAAGCTTTCCTGATGGTAATGGTCCATGTCATAGCCCAGCGACACCAGCATGTCGCGCACCGACTGCATGAACGGTTCCGGCCCGCAGCAGAACACCTCGCGCTCCAGGTAATCGGGGGCCATCAGACCCAGCATGATCTGGTTCAGCCGTCCCAGATAGCCGGTCCAGGCGGTGAAGGGGTCGTTTTCCTCGACCGTGAATCGCAGTTGCAGGCCGGGCACCCGGTCGGCGAACTGTTCCAGCCTGCGCCGGAAGATGATCTCGGACGGCGCGCGGGCGGCGTGCACGAACACGATGTCCGGCATCTCGCCCGAATCCCAGGCCCAGGTGGTCATCGACATCATCGGCGTGACACCGGACCCGGCCGAGATGAACAGATGCTTTTTGGCGGGATGGCGGTGGCTGGAAAAGATCCCGGACGGGCCATAGGCCTTGATCCGCATTCCCGGACGCAAATGGTCCAGCATCCAGCGGGTCGCCAGCGACGTGCGCTGCGCCTTGACCGTGACCGAGATCGACAGCGGCCGCGACGGGCTGGAACTGATCGTATAGGTGCGCTGGACATTGCCGCCCGGCAGCGGCAGGTCCAGCGTGACGAACTGTCCCGGCTGGTAATCGAACCACGCCCCCGACGGCGCCCGGAAGGTGAAGGTGGCGGCGTCCGCGGTTTCGGGAACCACCATCGCGCATTCCAGCGGTTCGTCGTCGGACCACGGCTCGGCGGTCCAGTTCAGGCGTGGCTTCGTCATTGGCCCCGTTACTCCGCCGCGACGCTTGTCGGGGTCAGCCGGCGGGCCATCAGGCCGCAATACCAGTCGATCAGATGGATCACCCCGGCCTCGTGCGCGGGCGAATAGGGGCCGGGCTGATAGGCCGGCGACAGGATGCCCTTCTGGTTTTCCTCGACCACCCGGCGATCCTCGTCGTTGGTGTTCAGCCACACCTCGGTCAGGGACTTGAGGTCGTAATCCTTGCCCTCAACCGCGTCCTTGTGGACCAGCCACTTGGTCGTGACCTCGGTTTCGGTTGGGCTGATCGGCAGGATGCGGAAGACGATGGCGTGGTCTGGCAGGAAGTGGTTCCAGGACGACGGGAAGTGATAGAACATCAGGCTGCCCGCGTCATTCCACGGGATCGAGCCCATGCGCTGCGAGACCGCCGCCTTGCCCGACATGGTGAAGCTTTCCTGATTGTCCATCAGCGGCACGCGGGCCATGCGCCATTGCATGTCGGGCGTGTTCACGAAGCGTGCCGGCAGATTGGCGGCGTCGCAGCGCGCCCAGTGGTCCAGAATCTCGGGGCTGGCCGAGTTCGGCCCCTCCATCACCGTCATCAGCGGATCGTCCGAATAGGTGCGGCACAGCGAGGGGTGCGAGCCGCTGCAGTGATAGCATTCGCGGTTGTTTTCCATCACCAGCTTCCAGTTGCCCTTCTCGACGATGGTCGAGGAAAAGGCCACCTTGCTGTCGGCCAGTCCCGACGGCAGGACATAGCGCGTCAGGTTCGCGGCCAGATCGTTGATGGCGGGCGGGATCTGCGCCAGGCAGATAAAGACCATCCCGCCCAGATCGACGCAGTGGACAGTCTTCAGCCCGTATTTGCTGGCGTCGAACCCGTCGCCCATGTCGCGCGCATACAGCAGCTTGCCGTCCAGGTCGTAGGTCCACTGGTGATAGGGGCAGACCAGCCTGGGATTGGACCCGTTGGTCTTGGCGCACAGCCGCTGGCCGCGATGGCGGCAGACATTGTGGAACGCCCGCACCCGCCCGTCGCCGCCGCGCACCACGATCACGGGATAGGCGCCGACGTTCAGCGTCACGAAATTGCCGGTCTTGGGAATCTCGCATGAGGGCAGGGCGAAAAGCCATTCGCGATACCAGATCTGTTCCAGGTCGTCCTGGAATGCCTGCTGCCCGCAATACAACTCGCGGGGCAGGGAAAAGCCGGGGATGCGTTCTGCGATCAGGCTGGCGGTCGAGAGGGTGTTCATGTCTGGACCCATGGAGGTGCTGGCTGCTATGCCCGCAGAATAGCGACAGCCGGTCGCGATTGTGGCCGAATTGCGACATCGCGCGGCGCGAAAAAGACATGCCGCCTTGCGGGATCGTCCGTCGGATCTGCCGTGGCAAAAAGTTTTCCACAGCAAATTTGCTTCTTGCTCTGGAAATGTGACACATGCTCTGGAACCAGTCTGCCGATCCATATATTGTTGCTGTGGTCGCGCCGCTGACCAGATAATGTGAATGAACAGCTTGTGGTTGTTCTGCAACAACGGAAAAGAGCGTGTGATCCTTCGGGTTCCAAGCCGTTTGCAAGCCCCTGGCTGGCGCGGCAATCTGACCCGGACCGCAAAGGGCCGAAGCGGCCGTGACATCGAAAACGACACCGGCCAGCGGGTCCGGGACACCAGGCTTGCGATGATCGCGGGCCCGATCCCTGACGCATGCCGCCCGGCAACAATGAGGAGCAGGACATGACCATCATCGTGTATTCCAAACCCGCCTGCGTGCAGTGCACCGCCACGACCCGCGCCCTTGATGCGCGCGGCCTGTCCTATGATGTGATCGACCTGACCGAGGACGATCAGGCGATGGAACGGGTGACGGCGCTGGGCTATCGCCAGGCCCCTGTGGTCATCGCGGGGGACGCGCATTGGGCAGGGTTCCGGCCCGACATGATCGGCCAGTTGGCCTGACCGGCGCATGGCGGGTGTGGTCTTCTTCTCCTCGGCCTCGGGCAACACCGCGCGGTTTGTCGCGCGTCTTGGCCTGCCCGCGCTGCGGATTCCGATCCGGCCTGCCGAACCGATGCCGGCCATCGAGGCGCCTTTCGTGCTGATCTGCCCGACCTATTCGGACGGGCAGGGGCGGGGCGCGGTGCCAAAGCAGGTGATCCGGTTCCTGAACGATCCCCGCCGACGCGACCTGCTGCAAGGTGTGATCGGCGCGGGCAACCGCAATTTCGGCGCGACCTTTGCGCTGTCGGCCCGTGTCATCGCCGACAAATGCACTGTGCCTGTCCTGTGGCGATTCGAACTGGCGGGGACCGACACCGATATTCAAAAGGTCCGTGCGGGCCTGCAACACTTCCGGGGGATGGAATGCTTGACGGTTTGAAACCGGAACTGGACTATCACGCGCTGAACGCGATGCTGAACCTGTATGATGCCGACGGCCGCATCCGGTTCGACGCCGACCGCATGGCCGCCCGGCAGTATTTCCTGCAGCACGTGAACCAGAACACGGTGTTCTTCCACAATCTGGACGAAAAGCTGCGCTATCTGGTGGACGAGGGCTATTACGAGCCCGAGGTGCTGGACCAGTATTCCAAGAATTTCCAGCGGGCCATCTGGGATGCCGCCTATGCCCGCAAGTTCCGGTTTCCGACTTTCCTGGGCGCGTTCAAGTATTACACCAGCTATACTCTGAAGACCCGCGACGGCCAGCGTTACCTGGAACGCTACGAGGACCGGATGGTCATGGTCGCGCTGACGCTGGCGCGGGGCGACGAGGCGCTGGCCATGCGTTTCATGGAGGAAATGCTGTCGGGCCGTTTTCAGCCCGCGACCCCCACCTTTCTGAACGCGGGCAAGAAGTCGCGGGGCGAGCTGATCTCGTGCTTCCTGCTGCGGATCGAGGACAACATGGAGTCCATCGGCCGATCCATCAATTCCGCGTTGCAACTGTCGAAACGCGGCGGCGGGGTGGCGCTGATGCTGACGAACCTGCGCGAGGCGGGCGCCCCCATCAAGGGGATCGAGAACCAGTCCTCGGGCGTGATCCCGGTCATGAAGCTGCTGGAAGACAGCTTTTCCTATGCCAACCAGTTGGGCGCGCGGCAGGGCGCCGGGGCGGTCTATCTGAACGCCCATCACCCCGACATCATGCGCTTCCTCGACACCAAGCGCGAGAATGCGGACGAGAAGATCCGCATCAAGACGCTGAGCCTGGGCGTGGTGATCCCCGACATCACCTTCGAACTGGCCAAGAAGAACGCCGACATGTATCTGTTTTCGCCCCATGACGTGCAAAAGGTTTATGGGGTGCCGTTTTCGGACATTTCGGTCACCGAGAAATACGCCGAGATGGTGGACGACAAACGCATCAAGAAGCGCAAGATCAACGCCCGCGAATTCTTCCAGACCATCGCGGAAATCCAGTTCGAATCCGGCTATCCCTACATCATGTTCGAGGACACGGTGAACCGCGCCAACCCGGTGCACGGGCGCATCACCATGTCGAACCTGTGCAGCGAAATCCTGCAGGTGAACGAGGCATCCGAGTTCAACGAGGATCTGAGCTATTCCCGCCTGGGCACTGATATTTCATGCAATCTGGGTTCGCTAAACATCGCGGCGACCATGGACGGCCCGGATTTCGGCGCCACCATCGAGGCCGCGATCCGCGCGCTGACCGCCGTGTCGGAAATGTCGGCCATCGACGCCGTGCCGTCGATCCGTCGCGGCAACGACGAGGCCCATGCCGTGGGCCTGGGCCAGATGAACCTGCACGGGTTCCTGGCGCGCGAGAGGATCCATTACGGGTCGCCCGCAGGAGTCGAGTTCACCTCGGTCTATTTCGCGGCCGTGGCGTTTCATGCGATCCGGGCCTCGAAACTGCTGGCGCAGGAGCACGGCCAGACCTTCAAGGATTTCGAGAAATCGAAATACGCCGACGGCACCTTTTTCGACAAATACATCGACCGGGACTGGCTGCCCACGCTGCCCGATGTCGCGCGGGTGTTCGATGGCGTGACCCTGCCCACCCGCGACGACTGGGCCGCGCTGAAGGCCGATGTGATGGCGCACGGGCTGTATAACCGCAATCTTCAGGCGGTGCCGCCGACCGGGTCGATCAGCTATATCAACAACTCGACCAGCTCGATCCACCCGATCGTCAGCAAGATCGAGATCCGCAAGGAAGGCAAGATCGGCCGGGTCTATTACCCCGCCGCCTTCATGTCGAACGAGAATCTGGAATACTATCGCGACGCCTACGAGATCGGCCCCGAGGCGATCATCGACACCTATGCCGCCGCGACCGAGCATGTGGACCAGGGCCTGTCGCTGACGCTGTTCTTCCCGGCCGAGGCGACCACCCGCGACATCAACCGCGCCCAGATCTATGCCTGGAAGAAGGGTATCAAGACGATCTACTACATCCGCCTGCGGCAGACCGCGCTGGAGGGGACCGAGGTCCAGGGCTGCGTGTCCTGCACGTTGTAAGAACCGCCGCGCCGGGGGTGTCACACCCCCCGGACCCCCATCGGATATTTGAGCCAAAGTGAAAGGGGTTCTTCGCCATGAAGGATCAGCAGATGCAGGCGGTCGCACGCGCGATCAACTGGAACCGCCTGGACGACGAGAAGGATCTGGAGGTCTGGAACCGGCTGACGGTGAACTTCTGGCTGCCGGAAAAGGTGCCGCTGTCCAATGACGTGCAAAGCTGGGCGACGCTGCGCCCGGCGGAACGGGAACTGACGATCCGGGTCTTTACCGGGCTGACGCTGCTGGACACGGTGCAGAACACCGTGGGCGCGCCGTCGCTGATGCCCGACGCGATCACCCCGCACGAGGAGGCGGTGCTGTCCAACATCGCCTTCATGGAGGCGGTTCACGCGCGGTCCTATTCCTCGATCTTCTCGACCCTGTGCCTGACCAGGGAGGTGGACGAGGCGTTCCGCTGGGCCGAGGAGAACCCGCATCTGCAAGCCAAGGCGCGGCTGATCCTGGACGAATACAAGGCCGGGGCCGATCCGCTGAAGCGCAAGATCGCATCGGTCTTTCTGGAAAGCTTCCTGTTCTATTCGGGCTTTTATCTGCCGATGTACTGGTCGTCGCGCGCCAAGCTGACCAACACCGCCGACCTGATCCGCCTGATCATCCGCGACGAGGCGGTGCATGGATACTATGTCGGCTACAAGTTCCAGCGGGGGCTGGAGCGTGTGGACGAAGCGCGGCGGGCGGAACTGAAGGACTTTGCCTTTTCGCTGATGTTCGAGCTTTACGACATCGAGCAGAAATACACGGCCGAACTTTACGACGGCATCGGGCTGACCGAAGACGTGAAGGCATTCCTGCATTACAACGCGAACAAGGCCTTGCAGAACCTTGGTTATGAAGCCCTTTTCCCGCCCCAGGTCTGCGAGGTGAACCCGGCGATCCTAGCTGCGTTGTCGCCCGACAGCGAGAACCACGACTTCTTCAGCGGGTCCGGGTCGTCCTATGTCATCGGCAAGGCGGTCGCGACCGAGGACGAGGACTGGGATTTCTGAAGCCCGCGCAGGACTGCGGGGATCATGTCGGGCAGGTCGTCGGCGATCAGGCCGGGGCCAAACAGGCGCGCGGCCTGGGCGTGAAGCCACACCGCCAGGGCGGCAGCCTCCAGCGGTTGCTTCTGGCGTGCCAGCAGGCCAGTGATGATGCCCGCCAAAACATCGCCCGCACCTGCGGTGGCCAGCCATGGCACATCGTCGGCGCGATGGATCACGGCTTCTGTAACTTGATGCGTGGACACAGGCCTACCTGAGGGCACGGCTATCACCGTGTCCGGCCCTTTAAGAAGAACGACGGCCCCGGATCGGTTCGCGGCATCCTGTGCCGCCGCAAGCTTGGAATAGCGGGCGTCTTCCTGAAGGCGGATTGCCAGATCGGGGAAAAGCCGTCCGAACTCTCCCATGTGGGGGGTCATGACCACGCGTTCGTGCATAAGCTTGAACAGTTCACGGGGATCGTCGGCAAAGGCCGTCAGCGCGTCGGCATCCAGAACGGCTGCCCGGCGCGACTTCAGGATCGCCGGAACCATGTCTTTGGCGCGCCCCGTCCCCAGGCCCGGCCCGGCGCAAATGGCACGAATGCGTTCGTCACGAAGCACGTCTTCCAAGGCCAAGGGCGTGTCGATGGGATGCGTCATCAGGGCATCGGGTGGCATCGGCGCGATCGGTTCCGGCGGACACAGGGTGACCAATCCTGCGCCGATCCGCAAGGCCGCCCGTCCTGCCAGTCGCGCCGCGCCCGCCTGTCCGCCTGCCAGAATCAACGCATGGCCATGGCTGAATTTGTGACCCGGCGGCTTCCGGAGGGACTCCCACTGCGGGAAAGCGACCTTGATGATGGCCCTGGAACCATGCAAGCCGATATCGACAATTTCGACACGGCCGCAATATTCGGGTCCATCGGCGAGCAGATGGCCGGGCTTGAGGCTGTGGAACGTGATGGTCAATTCGGGCAAAGGAATTGCCGATGCGCCCATAAGGGGCTGTCCACGGATCAGCGGATTGCCCGTGTCGAGATCAAGGCCGGACGGGCAGTCCAGCGAGACGATGGCAGGCGCATGGTGCCCCCAGACACCCGCATGAAGGCAGGTCGTCTCCTTCAGGACAAGCGCCAACTCTCCCGTCGGGGGACGTGTCAGCCCGGTTCCGAAAACCGCATCAATCACGAGGTCTGGTGGAAATTCGCGATCTTTCATGACGTCGCATGTCAAGGCTGAAATCGGGCCAAGTTGCAGCCAAAGATGACCCATCGTGCGCGCGTCCAGGGGCATGTGGCGTGGCCCGATTGCCGCCCCGACCCGAACGTCCAGACCTGCATGATGCAGGTGGCGGGCCACGACAAAGCCGTCACCGCCGTTGTTCCCCGGCCCGCAAAGCACCAAGGCGGTCCTGGCTGAAGGATACTGGTTCAGGATGATCCCTGCCGCCCCCGCCCCCGCCCGTTCCATCAGGTCCAGCCCCGTCACCGCGCCGCTGGCCATGGCTGCGGATTCGATGGCGCGCATTTGGGCGGTCGTCAGGACTTCGGTGCCGTTCAGCATGGTTTCTGCCTTTTTATTAACCTAACAGCACAAAAAACAGGCAGTCTATCCTGCCGCATCGGAAAGCGCGTGCAATCCGCCCCGCGCCCCGTTTACCCATACGATGAAACCCGCCAATCAGGCTTCAGGCAAGCCGCGAGGAAGGATCATTGCGATGAAGAAGGTCGAGGCGATCATCAAGCCGTTCAAGCTGGACGATGTGAAGGAGGCGCTTCAGGAAGTGGGCGTGCAGGGTCTTTCCGTCACCGAGGTCAAGGGCTTTGGCCGCCAGAAGGGCCACACCGAACTGTATCGCGGCGCGGAATACGTGGTGGACTTCCTTCCCAAGGTCAAGATCGAGATGGTCCTTCCCGATGACCAGGTGGAAGCCGCAGTGGACGCCATCGTCAGCGCCGCCCGCACCGAAAAGATCGGCGACGGCAAGATATTCGTTTCGTCTGTCGAGCAGGCAATCCGCATCCGCACGGGTGAAACCGGCGACGACGCTGTCTGATCACAAGAACAGCCATCCCAACAGGACTTTCGTGCCCGGCGCCATGACGACCGGGCCGCATTCACGAAGAAAGGGAAGAGATGAAAGTCAATGACGTCTTGAAGCTGCTCAAGGACGAGGAGGTCTCTTATGTGGACGTCCGCTTTACCGATCCCAAGGGCAAGCTTCAGCATGTGACACTGGATGTGGATCTGATCGACGAGGACTTCTTCGAGGAAGGCTTCATGTTCGACGGATCGTCCATCGCCGGGTGGAAGTCGATCGACCAGTCCGACATGAAGCTGATGCCCGATCCCGCCTCGGCCTATATCGACCCGTTCTATGCCGAAAAGACCCTGTGCGTGCACTGCAACGTGGTCGAACCCGACACGGGCGAGGCCTATGCCCGCGATCCGCGGGGCACCGCCGTCAAGGCCGAGGCCTATCTGAAATCGTCGGGCATCGGCGACGCGGCCTATTTCGGACCCGAGGCCGAGTTCTTCATCTTTGACGACGTGCGTTATCAGGTCACGCCGCAGAAGGTATCCTACCAGATCGACGCGACCGACGCCGCCTGGAACACCGACACCGAATACGAGATGGGCAACCAGGGCCATCGCGCGGGTCACAAGGGCGGCTATTTCCCGGTCAACCCCATCGACGCGGCCCAGGACATCCGCGGCGAGATGCTGTCCACCATGAAGCGGATGGGCATGAAGGTGGACAAGCACCATCATGAGGTGGCCTCCGCGCAGCACGAACTGGGGCTGATCTTCGGGTCGCTGACCGAACAGGCCGACAACATCCAGAAATACAAATACGTCATCCACAACGTGGCCCACGCCTATGGCAAGTCGGTGACGTTCATGCCCAAGCCCATGAAGGGCGACAACGGGTCGGGGATGCATGTCAACATGTCGATCTGGAAGGACGGCAAGCCGCTGTTCGCGGGCGACAAATATGCCGACCTGAGCCAGGAGGCGCTGTATTTCATCGGCGGCATCCTCAAGCACGCCAAGGCGCTGAACGCGCTGACCAACCCTTCGACCAACAGCTACAAGCGGCTGATCCCGGGTTTTGAGGCGCCGGTGCTGCGGGCCTATTCCGCCCGCAACCGGTCGGGCTGCGTGCGGATTCCGTGGACGGAATCACCCAAGGCCAAGCGCGTCGAGGCGCGTTTCCCCGATCCGGCGGCCAACCCCTATCTGGCCTTTGCCGCGCTGCTGATGGCGGGCCTGGACGGGATCAAGAACCGGATCGATCCAGGCCCCGCGTCGGACAAGGATCTGTACGACCTGCCGCCCGAGGAACTGGCCGAAATCCCGACCGTCTGCGGTTCGCTGCGCGAGGCGCTGGAAGAACTGGAAAAGGACATGGACTTCCTGCTGGCGGGCGATGTGTTCACCCGCGATCAGTTGGACGCTTATATCAAGCTGAAATGGGAAGAGGTCTATGCCTATGAGCATACCCCCCATCCCATCGAATACGCGATGTATTATAGCTGCTGACAGCCGGGGACAGTGATCGGGAAAGGCGCCCTGCGGGGCGCCTTTTTTCCTTGCGGCTGCCCTGTTCAGTCCTCGGTCGCGATGTCGACGCTGTGGCTGCCTGACTGGGATCCCGCCAGCCGCATCGACCCCGTGACCGGCGCCACGTCGCCATAGTCGCGGCCATAGCCGATGGTGACGTGATCTGCGCCCACGAAACAGCGGTTCGTCGGGTCGTATTCGCACCATCCGGCCTCGGCGCCGGTCCAGGCCCGGACCCAGGCGTGCATGGCATCGGCACCCTCCAGCCGGGGCCTCCCGGGGGGCGGGATCGTGCGCAGAAAGCCCGACACATAGGCCGCCGGAATGCCCAGCGACCGCAGACCCGAGATCATGATCTGCGAGAAATCCTGGCAGACCCCGTGCCGCCCGGCAAACGAGTCGGCAATGGGGGTGTCCACCTCGGTCGCGCGGGCGTCGAAACGCATGTGGCCGTGGATCGCCCGGCCCAAGGACTCGACCTGCTGGCGCACGGTCCGGGCCTCGGCGCAGGCGGCGCCGGCAAAGGCCGCGATATCGGCGGCCAGCGGAATGCGCGGCGAGGCGCGCAGGAAATGCAGCGGAGAATGGGGACCAAGATCAGCGATCTGGTCCAGATCGGCGGCAAGGCTGCGGGCAGCGGCGGACAGGTCCAGTTCGGTTTCCTCGGCCAGCCGCAGCACCCGGCCGGTCATGTCGAATCGCACCTGCGTCAGGCCGGCCGGCAGGGCCAGTTCCGTCACCTCGTTGCCGAAGAAATCGACAAAGCCGCCCCGTTCCGTGGGCAGCGGGGTCACGGCGATGCGGGTCTGCTGGACCTCCTGCAGGCCGGGCAGGTCGGCCGGGCTAATGCGCAGCAATTGCCGCCCCGCGCCGGTCGGCCGGGCAAAGGCATAGCGGATGGACAGGCGCAGGCGATACAGCATCAGTGGAAATAGGTCGTGGTCAGGACATCGGACAGGCTGGCAAGGCGGGCACGCAGGTCCCACAGCGCCTCGGTCGTCAGGGCATCGGGATCGCTGGTGGCAAGATCGGCATGCAGGCGCAAGGCCTGGCGGGCCAGCGGCGACAGGGCGCCGTCGGTATTCGCGGCGGGCAGCAGGTCCACCTGTTCGCGCAGGCAATCGACCTGATAGCGCAGCGCGCGGGGGTTCATCGGGTCCAGCGCCAGAAGGTCGATTACCGTTGCGCGCGACGCGTTCAGCACGAAGCGGCGGCGATGGGTCAGAACGCTGTCGCCAACCTCGATCGCCAGATCCAGCGCCCCCTCGGGCGCCTTGGGATCGCACAGCACCGCCAGCAATGCGGCCATGCTCATGGCGCGTTCGTGCAGCCGGCCGATGGTCAGGAACCGCCAGCCGACAAAGCGATACATGTTTTCATGCACAAGGCCCGAGATACCCGCCAGCTTGCGCAGCAGCGCGCTGAGCGCGCGGGCCGCGTCGTCGCCGGGCGCCACCTGCGGGGCCATGCGACGGGCGCTGCGGTCGATGTCCAGCAGGGCCGACCATGCGTCGGGGGAAAAGCGGTCGCGGACGTTGCCGGCGCTGCCGATGGCGGCGGCCAGATTGTCCAGAAGCCGCCGGGGAATGGCCGCGCGCGGATCGATTCCCATCTGCCGGAACAGGGGGTCGAAGCCCGGCAACAGGTCCGATCCGGATTTGCCCGATTCCGCCAGACGGGTGTGATAGGCCCGCATCAGGCGCACCACGCCTTCGGCCCGTTCGACATAGCGGCCCAGCCAGAACAGATTGTCGGCCGCGCGGGCGGGCAGGCCGCCGGGCAGGGGCCGGCTGTCGGCGGCGGCCCCCATCGGGCGGGTCATGGTGATGACCGGCACCCGCCCCCGGCCCGGCACCCAGACATCCGCCGCCGCGCCGCCGTCCTGCATGGCGATGGCCGAGGCATCCGGTCCCGTCCCGATCCGGGCAAATCCGCCCGGCATGACCGCCCAACCGCCGGGGGTGCGGGCCAGATAGACGCGCAACGTCATGGGGCGCGGCACCAGGACGCCATCCACGAGGGCGGGGGTCGTGGACAGGGTGACGGTCTCTTGCGCCACAAGATCGCCGCCGCGCGCCGACAGCATCCGGTTCAGTTCCTCTGGCGTCAGGCTGGATGCACGGGTTAGGTCGTCGCTGGGGTCAAAGGGCAGGCGCGTGGTCAGGGCATCGGCCAGCACCATGCGCCCCGGCGCGTCGCGCACGGCGGCCCGCGCCGTCGCATTGCCGCACCACCAGGTCGCGATATTGGGCATGGCCAGCGGCCCCCCCGCCAGATCGGGCGCCAGCTTGGGCAGGAACGCCATCAGCGCGCGGGTTTCCAGAATGCCCGACCCCAGGGCGTTGACCATGGTGACAGAGCCCGCGCGCAGGGCGGCCATCATGCCCGGCGTGCCGATGCGCGAGGCCGAGTCCAGTTCCAGCGGGTCGGCGAAATGCCCGTCCAGCCGCCGCCAGATCACCTCGACGGGCCGCAATCCCTGCACGGTGCGCACCATCAGCCGCCCGCCTGCCACGCACAGGTCATCGCCTTCCAGCAGCAGGAAGCCCAGGTATCGGGCAATATAGGCGTGTTCGAAATAGGTCTCGTTCATCGGGCCGGGAGTGAGGATCGCCACCCGGCTGTCGGGGTCATGGTTCTGTTCCTGCAAGGCATCGCGGAAATCGCGAAAAAATCCTGCCAGGCGATGGACGTTCTCGTCGGGAAACAGTTCGGAAAAGGCCCGCGTGGTGGCGACCCGGTTTTCCAGCGCATAGCCCGCCCCCGAAGGCGCCTGCGTCCGGTCGGCCAGCACCCACCACTTGCCATCCGGGCCGCGCCCCAGTTCGAAGGCGAGGAAATGCAGGAAATGCCCGCCGCGCGGCCGGATGCCCACCATCGGTCGCAACCATTCGGGATTGCCCGCGATCAGTGCCGCCGGCAGCCGCCCCGAAGCCACCAGGTCGTTCGGGCCGTAAAGATCGGCGATCAACCGTTCCAGCAGGTCGGCGCGTTGACGCAGCGCCTGGCCGATGTCCTGCCATTCGTCCTCGGCCAGCAGGACGGGGATATGGCTCAGCGGCCAGGGACGCTCGACCGATTGGCCGGCGCCGTACTGGCGATAGAACACACCGCTGTCCAGCAGATAGCGGTCGGCGCGCGACAGGTCGCGGGCCAGGCGTTCGTCGTCCAGCCGGTCAAGATGCGCGACCAGCCGCCCCCACAGCGGTCTGATATTTCCGTCGGGTGCCATCATCTCGTCCGGGACACCGGGCAGGGGGCGATAGCCCGCTGTCCGCGATGTCCGCACGGAATGCGCCCGTTCGCCCGCCATCACACCCCCGGCGCGCGGCGCAGATCCAGCGTCAGCGGGAATTCGCGGTGGATGCGTTCGGCCCTGACCGCATGGCCATGGCCGGGGCGGTGGCCGTGGGGCGCAAAGCGCGCCAGCCTGCGGGCCTCGGCCTCGTTTCCGTTCACCGGGAAGGTGTCGTAATTGCGCCCGCCGGGATGGGCGACATGATACACGCAGCCCCCCAATGGGCGGTTCGACCAAGTGTCGAAGATGTCGAATGTCAGCGGCGCATCGACGGGCAGGACCGGGTGCATGGCGGACGCGGGCTGCCACGCCTTGAAGCGGATGCCCGCCACGGATTCGCCCCCGCCCGCGTCGGTCAGCGGTGCCGGGCGCCCGTTGCACAGCACCTGATATCGCGACGGGTCCGCCGCCGACAGCTTGACCTGCAACCGTTCGATCGAACTGTCGGTGTATCGCACCGTGCCCCCAATGGCGCCAGTTTCGCCCAGGACGTGCCAGGGTTCCAGCGCCTGGCGCAGTTCCAGGTGCACCCCCTCGTATTCGACCTCGCCGCAGAAGGGAAACCGGAACTCGGCCTGGGCCTTGAACCAGTCCTGCTGCATGGGAAAGCCGTGGTCGGTCAGGTCGCGCAGCACATCGCGGAAATCGGCCCAGACGAAATGCGGCAGCATGAAGCGGTCGTGCAGCGCCGTGCCCCAGCGGGTCAGATCGCCGGTGGCCGGCGTCTTCCAGAACCGCACGATCAGGGCGCGCAGCAGCAGTTGCTGGGCAAGGCTCATCCGCGGGTCGGGCGGCATCTCGAAGCCGCGGAACTCGACCAGGCCCAGGCGGCCGGTGGGACCGTCGGGGGAATACATCTTGTCGATGCAGATTTCGGCGCGATGCGTGTTGCCGGTCACGTCGGTCAGGATGTTGCGCAGCAGCCGGTCGGTCAGCCAGGGCAGGGGCGGCGTGCCGCGATCCGGCGAGGGGATCTGCGCCAGCGCGATTTCCAGTTCGTACAGCGAATCGTGCCGCGCCTCGTCGATCCGGGGCGCCTGCGAGGTGGGGCCGATGAACAGGCCCGAGAACAGATAGGACAGCGAGGGATGCCGGTTCCAGTGCAGGATCAGGCTGGCCAGCAGGTCGGGACGGCGCAGGAACGGACTGTCGTCGGGGGTGGCGCCGCCCACGACCACATGATTGCCCCCGCCGGTGCCGGTATGCTTGCCGTCGATCATGAACTTTTCCGCGCCAAGCCGCGACTGGCGCGCGTCCTCATAGACGCCCTGGGTGATTGCCACGCAATCGTCCCAATCGGCAGCGGGGTGGATGTTCACCTCGATCACGCCGGGGTCGGGGGCCACGCGGATCACGTTCAGGCGCGGATCCTGCGGGGGCCCATAGCCCTCGACATGGACCTTCAGCCCCAGCCGCAGGGCCGCGGCCTCGACCGCGTGCAGCAGGTCCAGGTATTCCTCCAGCGTGGCGACCGGCGGCATGAAGACGCACAGCCGCCCGTTCCTGGGTTCGACCGACAGCGCGGTCCGCACCAGCCCCTCCAGTTCGTGGGTGCCTTCGCCTGTCGGATAGGGCTGGCCCTGCTGGCTGACATCCTGCACCGGACCGGTCTGCACGAAACTGGCCATCGCCTGTGACTTTCGATGCGGGGCCACCGGCGCGGGGTCCGGCAAGGGCGCGCGTTCCGCCGCCGGATCGGCGGGATTGATATAGGGATAGACCGACGGCGGCAGCCAGGGCAGCGCGTTCAGCGGCAGGCGGTATCCCACCGGGCTGTCGCCGGGGACCAGGAACACATGGCTCCGCCGCAGCCGCCAGCGTTCGGAATACCATTTCAACCCTGCCTTGGACTGCCAGCTTTGCACCGGCAGCACAAAGCCGGTGGGCGTGGTCAGGCCGCGGTCGAAGACGGCGGCGATGCGGTGGCGCGCCTCGGGGTCGTCCAGCCTGGAATTTTCGGGCGTGACATTGGCGGGCAGGTTCGCCTCGCGGACCAGCCATTCGGCGGGATCCTCATAGGCGGGCATGACGTTTTCGTCGGAAACGCCCAGTTCGGCGGCCATCTCGCGCAGCAGTTCCTGCGCCTGCAGGGGCGTCACGGCGGCATCGTCCGATTCCTGCGCGATCAGGTCGGGGTTCTGCCAGACGGGCTGCCCGTCGCGGCGCCAGTACAGCGAAAAGGTCCAG
Organism: Paracoccus subflavus; assembly: GCF_004310345.1. Taxonomy (GTDB): domain Bacteria; phylum Pseudomonadota; class Alphaproteobacteria; order Rhodobacterales; family Rhodobacteraceae; genus Paracoccus; species Paracoccus subflavus. The sequence goes on from NZ_SISK01000004.1 coordinate 107,899, forward strand.
CGAGGCAGCGTTTCGCCCGGATACCATTTGCCCTGGCCGTAATGCAGGAAACCGTTTGGGGCGAACCGGTTGCGCAGCTTGCGGATCAGCACGTCGGCGCAATGTCGTTTGGTGGGGCCGACCGCATCGGTGTTCCATTCGGCGGATTCGAAATCGTCGATGGATACGAAGGTCGGCTCTCCGCCCATGGTCAGGCGCACGTCGCCGTCGCGCAGGGCCGCATCGACCTGATGGCCCAGCCGGTTCAGGTCGGTCCAGGCATCGTCGCTGAAGGGCTTGGTGATGCGCGGATGTTCGGCCACGCGGCGGACCTGCATGTCGAAGTCGAAATCGACCTCGGCAAAGCTGGCCATGCCGCTGATGGGGGCGCAGGACCGGTAATGGGGCGCGGCGGCCAGCGGGATATGGCTTTCCCCGGTCAACAGGCCGGAGGTCGGGTCCAGCCCGATCCAGCCCGCGCCGGGCAGATACACCTCGGCCCAGGCGTGCAGGTCGGTGAAATCCTGTTCGGTCCCCGAGGGGCCGTCAAGCGCCTTGAGGTCGGGCTTCAACTGGATCAGGTATCCCGACACGAAGCGCGCGGCAAAGCCCAGGTGGCGCAGCGCATTGACCAGCAGCCAGCTTGAATCGCGGCAGGACGCGCTGCGCAGGGCCAGCGTTTCCTCGGGCGTCTGCACGCCGGGCTCCATTCGGATGGTATAGGTGGTCTCGGCCGCGATGCGCGCGTTCAGCGCCACCAAGAAATCGACGGTGCGGGTCGCGGTCCGCGGGATGCTGTCCAGCAGCTTTTGCAGCAGCGGGCCGGCCGGTTCGATGGCACGGTAGGGGACCAGTTCCTCGGCCAGTTCGGGGGCATAGTCGAAGGGCCATTCTTCCGCGCTGTCCTCGACGAAAAAATCGAACGGGTTATAGACGGTCATGTCCGCGACCAGATCGACCTCGATCTTCAGTTCGCGGACGGGTTCGGGAAAGACGAACCGCGCCAGCCAGTTGCCGAACGGGTCCTGCTGGTGGTTCACGAAATGGCCTTCGGGCGTGACCTTCAGCGAATGCGAGATGACGCGGGTGCGCGAATGGGGCGCGGGACGCAGCCGGATCACCTGAGGGCCAAGGACCACCGGACGGTCGTATTTGTAATGCGTCAGGTGATAGATGCTGGCCTTGATCGACATGCGTGCTGCCTCGTTGGTCTTTTTCGCAGATTACACAATGTGAATGGCGGCGCGAGAAAGAAAGGGCGCCCGGCGGCAGGGAACCGACAGGACGGACTGTGCCTAGGATTTGCGCATCGCGGCGGACAGGCGGTCCCATTCGGCATGGCTGCCGGGAATCCCCAGGCGCAGCCAGTGGCGGGAATAGGGAAAGCGCCGCGACCAGACATGCCCTGCCGCCAGCCGATCCTGCGCCGCGGCGGCATCGGGTGTGTCATACAGCCGGAACAGATGCGTGCCCCCCGCCGGCCGCCACCCCGCACCCACGGCCATGCGGTCCAGGCGCAACGCAGCCTCGGCATGATAGACGACCGTGTCGTCGGTCCAGGCGCGGTCGGCCATGGCCTGTGCGCCCACATGCAGGGCAGGCCCGCTGACCGCCCATGGCCCCGCCGCAGCCGACAGGCGGTCCAGCAGGTCCGGCACCGCGACGACAAATCCCAGCCGCAGCCCGGCCAGGCCCCAGAACTTTCCGAAACTGCGCAGGATCAGCGCGTTGTGCGGCAGGGACGGGATCAGCGACAGATCCGGCCGGGCGTCCGCGAAACTTTCGTCGACCACCAGATGGCCGACCGTTCCGGCCAGGCGCGCCAGCGTTTCGGGCCGCCATTCCCGGCCGTCGGGGTTGTTGGGATTGACCACCACCGCCAGATCGGCACCCGCCATCTCCATGATGCCGGGGCAGTCGGTCACCTGCCAGCCGCCCGCCCGCAGACTGGCCGCGTGTTCGTTATAGCTGGGCGCCAAGACGGCGGCGCGCCCGGCGGGCCACAGGCGCGGGATCGCCTGGATCGCGGCCGAGGCCCCGGCCATCGGCAACACATGCGATGGCGCGCAGCCGAACCACCCGGCGGCAGCCCGCCGCAACCGGTCCGTGGCCGAGGCCGTCGGCAGCGACTGCCAGACCTGCGGCGGCAGGGTGCCGAGCGGCCAAGGGCGGCGATTGATCCCGGTCGAGAGGTCGATCCAGTCGCCCGCGCCATACCGCGCCGCCGCCCTGTCGATGTCGCCGCCATGATCGCGCGCCATAAAACCGTTGTTCCCTGGCCAGTGCCGTCTGTGGGCTTAGCGCGCGCGCATGTTTTCCACAATCTTTTCGGGAATTTCGCTTTACAGACGTGCAAATCGCCCCCACGGTGCTGGGCAGGGACAGACGGGCCGACGGGTTCCGCTTGTGATCTGAACAACAAGGGGCAGCGGCATCGTATCGCGTCCCATCCGAGGCAGGATGCAACGATGGCAAGAACGGAAGCAGTTTTTCCGCACGACGGCATTCACCCCATCGACATCGTCGAGGCGGTGGCAGCCCATCACGACTGGGATTTCGACCGGTTGGCCGACGACCAGATCGCCATGACGATCCAGGGGCAATGGCGCAGTTATTCGCTGACCCTCGCGTGGTCCGCGCAAGAGGCTGTGTTGCGGCTGATCTGTTCGTTCGAACTGGACCCGCCTGCCGACCGGCTGCCCCTGATCTATGAAACCCTGAACCTGGCGAACGATCAGGTCTGGGACGGCGGTTTTGCCTTCTGGTCGCGCCAGCGGCTGATGGTCTGGCGCTATGGTCTGGTCCTGGCCGGGGATGCGGTGGCCTCGACGGAACAGGTGGACCGGATGATCGCGAATGCGCTGATTTCCTCGGAACGCTTCTATCCCTCGTTCCAGCTTGTCGCCTGGGGCAATACCGGTCCCGCCGCCGCACTGGACATCGCCATGGGCGAGGCCTACGGACGGGCATAAGGGGCGTTTGCGCCCTGCGGCGACGGGGGGACGGATGGCCGATTTCGACGATATCAACGAACGCGGGCTGGTGCTGGTCGGATGTGGCCGTATGGGCGGCGCGATGCTTCGCGGCTGGCTGGCGCGCGGGCTGGAACCCGGCGCCGTCACCGTGATCGACCCCCGCCTTGCGCCCGAATGGCAGAACAAGGGCCTGCGCGTGAATGCGGCGCTGCCCCAGCGACCGGCGGTTCTGGTGCTGGCGGTCAAGCCGCAGATGATGGCCGATGCGCTGGGCGGCGTCCCGACACTGGCGGACACGCTGGTCCTGTCGGTCGCGGCCGGCACCACCATCGCCACCTTCGAGGCAGCCTTTCCCGGTGCCCCCATCGTGCGCGTCATGCCCAATACCCCCGCCGCCATCGGCCAGGGCATCAGCGCCCTTATCGGCAACGGCCATGCGACGCCCGCCCATCTGGATCTGGCCGAAACGCTGATGGGCGCCGTGGGCCGCGTCGTCCGTCTGGACCACGAGGATCAGATGGATGCCGTCACCGCGCTGTCGGGCAGCGGCCCGGCCTATGTCTTTCACCTGATCGAGGCGATGGCCAGGGCGGGCGAGGCACAGGGCCTGCCCGCCCCCCTGTCGCTGGACCTGGCGCGGATGACCGTGGCGGGGGCGGGGGCGCTTGCCGTCCATGCCGACGAGGACCCGGCGATCCTGCGCGAAAACGTCACCTCGCCGGGCGGCACCACCGCCGCGGGTCTGGCCGTGCTGATGGACCCCGACACCGGCCTGCCGCCGCTGATGGCGCGCACGGTGGCCGCCGCCGCCGAACGCGGGCGCGAGCTGGGACGGGCGGCGCAATGACCATCAGCTTTGACGATTTCCAGAAAGTCGATATCCGCGTCGCCACCATCACCCGCGCCGAACCCTTCCCCGAGGCGCGAAAGCCCGCGATCAAGCTGTGGCTGGACCTGGGCGATCTGGGGGAACGCAAGTCATCGGCCCAGATCACGCGGCATTACCGGCCTGACGACCTGATCGGCACGCAGGTGCTGTGCGTCGTCAATTTTCCGCCCCGCCAGATCGGCCCGGTCCGGTCCGAGGTTCTGGTGCTGGGCGTCCCCGACCCCGAGGGCGAGGTCGTGCTGATCCGCCCCGACCAGTCTGTTCCCAACGGCGGAAGGATGTTCTGATGCGCGTGCTTGTCACCCGTCCCATGACCGAACGCGCCACCCGGGCCATCCGTGACCGGTTCGACGCGACGTTCCGCGACAATACGCCCTTGACGGAATCCGAGGCTGCGCAGGCCCTGCGCGACCATGATGCCATCATCCCCACGCTGGGCGACGCCTTTACCGCCACCTCCTTTGCAGGCCAGCCGCGCTGCCGGATTCTGGCGAATTTCGGGGCGGGCTATAACCATATCGACGTCAAGGCCGCGTCGGCGGCAGGCATCGTCGTCACCAATACCCCCGATGTCGTGACCGACGCCACCGCCGACATCGCGCTGACCCTGATCCTGATGACGGTGCGCCGCGCAAGCGAGGGCGAACGGCTGCTGCGGGCCGGCGAATGGCCCGGCTGGAACCCCACGCAGCTTTTGGGCGGCGATGTCAGCGGGCGGACGGTGGGCATCGTCGGCATGGGCCGGATCGGCCGGGCCATCGCCCGTCGCTGCCATTTGGGGTTCGGGATGGACGTGGTATTCTTCAATCGCAGCCCGGTCGCGGATCTGGATTTCCCGGCCCGCCAGATGTCCAGCCTGCACGAGATGCTGTCACAGGCCGATGTGGCGGTCCTGGCCGTGCCGGGCGGCGCGGCCACCCGCCATCTGATCGGCGCGGCGGAACTGTCCGCCCTGGGCGCGCGGGGCTATCTGGTCAACATCGCCCGCGGCGATGTCGTGGACGAGGCCGCCTTGATCCGGGCGCTGACCGAAGGCAGGATCGCGGGCGCGGGGCTGGATGTCTATGAACGCGAGCCGGTCGTCCCGCAGGCCCTTCTGGATGCCCCGAACGCGACGCTTCTGCCCCATCTGGGAACCGCGACCGACGATGTGCGCACCGCCATGGGCCTGCGCGCCCTGGGCAACCTGATCGCCTTTGCCGAGGGGCGCGCGCCTCACGATCGGGTGAATTGACCGGCGCGGCCTGGAACCCTGCATGACCTTCGCAGGTTGTCCCGGCGTACAGCAGCTTCGAAAGGAAGATTTGCATGAACTGGGATGTCATTCAGGGCAAGTGGAAGCAGGTCAAGGGTTCGGTCAAGGAAAAGTGGGGCGATCTCACCGATGACGAACTGGACCAGATCGACGGCAACAAGGACAAGCTGTCGGGCAAGCTTCAGGAAAAATACGGCTGGGCCAAGGACGATGCAGATCGTCAGATCGACGATCATTTCCGCGACCGCACCTACTGAGGCGGTCACCGATTGCAGCAAAAGGGTGCCGGTTCCGGCACCCTTTTTCTTTGGACGCCGCCGCATTACCAAGGGCTTCACAAATCCCGGCGGGGCGACGTCATGATGTATTCCTATATTGTCCGCGACGGGCGCATCCTGCGCCAGGACAAGGGCGCCCCCTTGTCCGATGCGATCTGGATCGACCTGATTGCGCCCGACAAGCCGGAAACCCAGAGGCTGCGCGATCTTGGGGTCGATGTTCCCACGCTTGCCGACATGGAAGAGATCGAGATCTCGAACCGGCTGTATCGAGAGGCGGGGTCCGATTACATGACGGCGGTGCTGCTGGGCGAACGCGGCGACGGAACCCGGGCCGCCATGCCTGTCAGCTTCATTCTGTCGGCGCAGCGGCTGGTCACGGTGCGCCATCATTCTCCACGCCCCTTTCTGACCTTTCCCGAACGCGGCGAACGATCCACCCTGGGCTGCGGGACGCCCCATCGCCTGTTTCTTGGTCTGGTCGAGGAGATCATTGCCCGTCTGGCCGACATCCTGGAAGGGTCTGGCCGGGTTATGGACGACACCACCCAGATGATCTTTGAAACCCAGACCGCTGGGCGCGGCCAGGGGGACCGTCTGCATACGGCCCTGCGTCAGGTCGGCCGCGAGGCCGAGATCATGGCACGCGTCAGGCTGTGCCTGCTGACCGTCGAACGGATGCTGGCATTCCATATGGCCACGGTGGACGAACAGCCCGAATCCGGCCGTCTGCGCCCGGTCGTCAAGGGCCAGTTGCGCGATGTCCAGGCGCTGGAGGTTCATGCCGATTTCCTGGGATCGCGGGTCAGTCTGGCGGTGGATACCACCCTGGGGATGATCAATCTGGAACAGAACAGCACCGTGCGCATCCTGTCGGTGGTTGCCGCGCTGTTTTTGCCGCCGACACTGATCGCCAGCATCTATGGCATGAACTTTCAGGCGATGCCCGAACTGGATCAACCCTGGGGCTATCCCCTGGCTCTGGGCCTGATGGCCGGGACAGCAGGTGTGACCTGGTTGCTGCTGCGCTGGAAACGCTGGCTTTAGAAGCCGGGCAGGGGGCCAAAGCCTCTTGTCGCCTTGGGACCATGGGCCTATTGGTCAATCCCCGAACAGGGAGAAATTCATGCGCTCGTCTCTTTCCTATCTGCGTTGGCCGCTGATCGTCACCTTTGTGGGGATCGTTCTTGCGGGATGGCTGGGCTATCGGTTCACGGGCTCGATGTCCGGGCTGATGTCGTTCCTGATGATCGCCGTGGTGCTGGCGATCCTGGAAATCTCGTTGTCCTTCGACAACGCCATCGTGAACGCCAACAAGCTGAAGGAGATGACGCCTGCCTGGCAGCGCCGGTTCCTGACCTGGGGCATCCTGATCGCCGTCTTCGGAATGCGGATCGTGTTTCCGTTGCTGATCGTGGTGATCGCCGCCAGGATCGGACCCTGGGCCGCGATCCAGCTGGCGGCCACCGATCCCGATGAATATTCCCGCCTGATCCGCGAGGCGCATCTGCCGATCGCGGCCTTTGGCGGCGCATTCCTCATGCTGGTGGCTCTGTCGTTCTTTTTCGACCAGTCCAAGGACGTGGACTGGATCGACCGGATCGAACGGGCCCTGCGCGCCTGCGGATCGGTGCGCGGGATGGAGGTGGGCTTTGTGCTGGGCATCATCCTGTTCTTTGTCTGGCTGCTGCCTGTCGAGGACGAACAGGTCTTCATGTTCAGCGCCATGTGGGGGATCGTGACCTTTCTGGCGGTGGACGCCCTGGGCCATGTCCTGGACCGCTGGGGCCAGGCGCAGGAGGCCGCGCGTGGCACCGCGCAGATCGGCCTGGGCGGGTTCCTGTATCTCGAGGTGCTGGATGCCTCGTTCAGCTTCGACGGAGTGATCGGCGCCTTTGCGCTGACGCAAAATCTGTTCCTGATCGCCATCGGCCTGGGCATCGGTGCGATGTATGTGCGATCAATGACGGTGATGCTGGTCGAACGCGGAACTCTGGCCGAATTTCGCTATCTCGAACACGGGGCCTTCTGGTCGATCCTGATCCTGTCGATCATCATGTTCGGCCAGACCATGTGGCACCTGCCCGAGGTCGTGACCGGCCTGCTGGGCGCAGCCTTCATCGCCACGGCCTTTGTGAATTCGATCATGTGGAACCGCCGGCACAAGGGGCGCATGGCGGATTAGCCGATGCCGGGGGCGGTCTGCCCCCGAACCCCCGAGGATTCGCCAAGGCGATGACCGCCCTGTCCCGACTGCTACATCTGGTCGATCAGGTCCAGCATGTCGGGGGGAATCTGCTGTTCCTTCAGGGTGAAACTGTGGCTTTGCCGATCTTCGGTCACGGTGATGCGATAGGTCATGCGGTCCGCGTCCGGGCCGCAAGGCTGGCTGGCAAGGCGGGCAAGCTCGACCGGCTCGAAGGCGTCGCTCAGTTCCTGGCGCATCTGCTCTGGCTGATCGGCCAGATCGATGGTCTTGTGCAGGCTGGCGGCAGGGATGCCGCCGAACCCGCCCTGCGCCGCGATTTCAATGATCATGGCGATGATCCCCCGCTGATGGGGGGAATCTAGTCCTAGATCGCGATTCCGACAAGTTTCCAGGCGCGGCGCAGCATCACCGTCTCGATGCTGCCCCGACCGGCCAGTTCGATGGCCGAATCCATGGTCTGATCGGCCCAGTCCGAAAAGCTGGCCATCGGGTTGTTCAGCGTCTGCAATGCCCGGTACCAGATGCGCCCCGGCAGTTCCCAGGACCGACCGCCCAGATAGCTGCAGAACAGATAGAAGGCATGGTTGGGAATGCCCGAATTGATGTGAACCCCGCCATTGTCATCCGTCGTGGTCACGAAATGGTCCATGTGCCAGGGCTGCGGATCCTGCCCCAGCATACTGTCGGAATAGGCGGTGCCCGGGGCCTTCATGCTGCGCAGCGCGGTCCCGTTGATTCCGGGACCCAGAATGCCGCGGCCGATCAGCCAGTCCGCCTTGTGGATTTCCTGTCCCAGTGCACGTTGCTGCGACAAGGCCCCGAAGACATCGGCGATGCTTTCGTTCAGCGCACCGGACTGGTTCTCATAGATCAGCCCGCCCGAGAACTGGATGACGCCATGGGCCATCTCGTGTCCGATGACCGACAGTTCCAGGAAGGTGCGGAAGACCTTGCCGTCGCCGGTGCCATAGGCCATCTGTTCGCCGTTCCAGAAGGCGTTGTTGTAGTCGCGCCGGTGATGCACCGTGGCCGTCAGGGGCATCCCTTCGCCATCCAGCGAATTGCGGCCGTATTCCTCGGCGAACAGGGAAAACACCTGACCGGCGGCGTCATAGGCGGTGTCGGCGTCGGGGATGCCGGTCGGGCCCTCGCCTTCGGACCGGACCAGCCGGCCCGGCAGGGCGGCGCGATGCTGGCCGTCGTGGATGCGCCGGTCGGGGCAGCACAGACCTTCGGCCGGGGAAACGGCGGTCGCGGCAAAGGCGCCGCTCAGCGGCTGGGCGGGGGGCAGCCCCGCCCGGGTTAGTTCGGCCCGTTCGTCGCGCAGCTTTTCGGTCTGCTTCAACAGCGTACGGGCCATGTCGGCGATCTTCGGCTCGCCGCGCAGGACCAGCACCCGCAGCATATAGGGCGGCACGATGCAGGCGATCGGATGGTGGCGCGAACCGCAAAGCGAAAGGCACATGAGGCGAATCCCCTTCTGGAAACTCGCCTCAGTCTAGCATGGGTCGAACGTGAACAAAACAGGAACAATTAGCCGGGGGCGATCAGCCTTGCGCCCCCCGCAGGCGCGCCATCAGCGGCAGGACCGTCGCCTGGAGCATGGGGTTGATGATCTTTTGCACGATGGGGATCAGGATCAGCCCCAGGACCAGCCCGAAGATGCCGTCGAAAAATGCCGTCACCAGCCAGCCGACCAGACCGGGCGCCTGCGGCACCGCATGGGCGGCGGCCTCGGCCTGGTGATGGACCCAGTCATAGGGGCCGGGCCATCCCATCTCGGCCAGGCCGTGCAGGATGATCTGCCCGCCGACCCAGATCATCGCGGCGGTGCCGACAACGGTCAGCACCTTCATGAAGCCCGGCATCACCTTGACGATGCCTCGCCCGATGGCGGCGGTCAGGCCCCGCCGTTCGGTCGCCAGATGCACGCCCACGTCGTCAGCCTTGACGATCAGCGCCACGAAGCCATAGACCGCGACCGTGATGCCGACCGACACCACCGTCAGGATCAGGGCCTTCATCCAGATCGTTTCGTCGCCCGGAATGGTGGACAGGGCAAGGACCATGATCTCGGCCGACAGGATGAAGTCGGTCTTGACGGCGCCCGCCACCCGCGATTCCTCCAGCGCAGCGCCGTCGCTTTCGGGATGGATATGCTTCTCGCTGTCGTGGGTATGGCCGAAGCCAAGGGCATGGGCGACCTTTTCGGCCCCCTCGTAGCACAGATAGGCGCCCCCCAGCATCAGAAGGGGGGCGATGGCCCAGGGCGCAAAGACCGACAGCAGCAGGGCCACCGGCAGCAGGATCACCATCTTGTTGAACAGCGACCCGCGCGCGATCTTCCAGACGATGGGCAGTTCGCGGCTGGCATCAAAGCCCTGGACGTATTTCGGCGTCACCGCCGCATCGTCGATCACCGCGCCCGCCGCCTTGGCCCCGGCCTTGACGGCCTGGCCGGTGACATCGTCGATGGACGCCGCCGCGATCTTGGAGATGGACGCCACGTCGTCCAGAAGTGCCAAAAGTCCGCTCATCCGTTCCTCATGAATAGGGCGGTTTTCAAGGCCCGCCGATCAGGCGCGATCCCCGCAGGGTACGCGCCTGACACAAGCCGCTGGGGGCCGCCCGGGTTCAATCCATGGTAACATTCGCATCGCGGACCACGGGTTCCCATTTCGCCATCTCGGCCTGGACATGGGCCGCCAGTTCCTCGGGGCCGGACGCGACGATGGTGGCCGAGAATTCGGCCATGCGTTCGGCCACGGCGGGATCGGCCATGGCGGTCCGGGCCGCGACGGCAAGGGCCTCGATCGCCTCGGGCGGGGTGCCGGCGGGGGCGAACAGCGCGTTCCAGGTATAGGTCTCGTAGCCCGGCAGGGTTTCAGCGATGGTCGGAATGTCCGGGAAGCTGGGCGCCCGTTCGGCGGTCGTCACGCCAAGCGCCCGCAGCTTGCCGCTGCTGATATGGCCAGAGGCCGAGGGCAGGTTGTCGAAGATGATCGGCACCTGGTTGCCCAGAACGTCCGTCAGCGCCGGACCGGAACCCTTGTAGGGGATATGGTCGATCTCGACCCCGGCCATGGACTTGAACAGTTCCCCTGACAGGTGCAGCGGCGTGCCGTTGCCCGACGAGGCATAGGCCAGCGGCTGTTCCTTGGCCAGGTCGATCAGTTCCTGGACCGTGTTGACCGGCAGTTCGGGGTTCACCGCCAGCACGTTCGGGACCAGCACCAGCAGCGAGATGGGGGCGAAATCGGCCACCGGGTCATAGGGCTTCTGCGTCAGGATCAGCGGGTTCAGCGCATGGGTCGCGACCGTTGCCATCAGGATCGTGTAACCGTCGGCGTCCGCCTGGGCCACCTGCTGCGCGCCCAGCGAACCGCCCGCGCCGCCGACGTTCTGGACAACGATCTGCTGTCCCAGTTCTTGGCTCATCCGTTCGGCGACGATGCGGCCCACCACGTCGGTGGATCCCCCGGCGGCGAAGGGAACGACCAGGGTGATCTGGCGTTCGGGAAACTGCGCTGCGGCGGTTCCTGCAAGGCCAAGGGCAAGGGCCGACCCCAGCAGGATGCGGCGGGTGATTGCGGTCATTCTAATTCCTCCCGTAAGTGAAAAGGCGTGTCATGCGTCGCTTTCGGTGAACACCTCGTCGCGGCGCTTGCGGATCTGGGGCAGGAACACCAGCACCAGGATCGCCAGCGACAGCACCAGCAGGGTGGCGCTGATCGGGCGCGTCACGAAGGTCGTGGGATCGCCGCGCGACAGGATCATGGCGCGGCGCAGGTTTTCCTCCAGCAGCGGACCCAGGACGAAGCCCAGCAGCAGCGGCGCGGGTTCGCAGCGCAGCTTGGACAGGACATAGCCCAGCAGGCCGAACCCGGCCACGGCGAACAGGTCGTAGGTGTTCGAGTTGACCGAATAGACCCCGATCGAACACATCGCCATGATGATCGGAAACAGAACGTAATAGGGCACTGTCAGCAGTTTCACCCACAGCCCGATCAAGGGCAGGTTCAGCACCACCAGCATCAGGTTGCCGATCCACATCGACGCGATGATGCCCCAGAACAGTTCGGGCTGTTCGCTGACCACGTTCGGACCCGGCACGATGCCCTGGATGATCATCGCCCCGATCATCAGCGCCATCACCGGGTTGGCGGGGATGCCCAGCGTCAGCAAGGGGATGAAGCTGGTCTGCGCGCCGGCATTGTTGGCGGATTCGGGGCCGGCGACACCGGCAAGCGCACCCTTGCCGAACTCCTCGGGGTGTTTCGACAGCTTCTTTTCGACGGTATAGCTGGCAAAGCTGGCCAGGATCGCGCCGCCGCCCGGCAGGATGCCCAGCACGGACCCGATGCCGGTGCCGCGCAGAATCGGAGCGACCATCTGGCGGAATTCGTCACGGTTCGGAAACAGGCGGCTGATGTTCTTGGTCATCACCTGCCGGTCGTGCTCATTCTCCAGGTTGCGCAGGATCTCGGCGATGCCGAAGACGCCCACGGCGACGGCCACGAAGTTCAGGCCATCGGCGAACTGCGTGATGCCCATCGTAAAGCGCGGCGCGCCGGTATAGACATCGGTGCCGACCATGCCCAGCAGCAGGCCCAGCACTACCATGGCCAGAGCCTTCAGCACCGATCCGTGCGCAAGCGCCACCGACATCACCAAGCCCATGACCATCAGGCTGAAATATTCGGCCGCACCGAATTTCAGCGCCACGGCGGTCAGCGGCGGGGCAAACAGGGCCACCAGAAAGGTCGCCACGCTGCCCGCGAAGAACGAGCCCAGGGCAGCGGTCGCCAGCGCCGTTCCCGCACGCCCCTGGCGCGCCATCTGATAGCCGTCGATGGCTGTGACGGCGGAACTGCTTTCGCCGGGCATGTTGATCAGGATCGCCGTGGTCGATCCGCCGTATTGCGCCCCGTAATAGATGCCGGCCAGCATGATCAGCGACGACACCGGCTCCAACTGAAAGGTGATCGGCAGCAGCATGGCGATGGTCGCCGTGGCCCCGATGCCGGGCAGCACGCCGATCAGCGTGCCCAGCAGCACCCCGATCAGGCAAAAGCCGAGGTTGGTCAGCGACGAGGCGACGCCGAAGCCCAGGGCCAGGTTTGACAGCAATTCCATGGCGGCCCCTTACAGCGGCAGCCAGGGGCCAAAGCGCCGGAACGGCAGCCCCAGGCCATAGCTGAAGATCAGCGTGGACATGATCGTGACGACCACCGACAGCACCAGGGCGGCCAGCGGCCGCATCCGCAGGGACGCCTGCGATGCGATCAGCGTGGTGACGAACAGCGCGGGCACGAAGCCCAGGCCCCGCACGGTCAGGCCGAAGAAGATCGGGGCGGGCAGGATGAACAGGATGCCCCGCCAGGCGATGCGGCCCATCGGCTCGTCATCGGGACGGCCAAAGGCCTTGAACAGGATCACCGCGCCCAGGATGAACAGCAGCCCCGACAGGACCATCGGAAAATAGCCCGGCCCCATCCGGGTCGAGGTTCCCATGTCCAGTCCCAGGCCCTGCCAGGCGAAAAAGCCCGCGATGGCCATGAACAGCAGCCCCGCGGCGATATCGGTGCCGTCCTTCGGTTTCGTGGACATGGTGCCTCCGGCTTGTCGAAACGCCCCGCCGCGTCATGGCGGCGGGGCTGTGGCCCGATACGGGTATTCAGTCGGCGTAAACGCCCGCAGCCTCGATCACCGGCTTCCAGCGGGCGATTTCAGATTCCAGCTTGGCCTTCAGGGCCTCGGGGGTGGCATCCTCGGCAGGCGAGGGGGCGGTGCCCAGGTCGGCCATGGCCTTGGCGACCCCCTCGTCGGCAAGCGCCTTTTGCAAGGATTCCGACAGGCGCTGATTGACTTCGGCGGGCGTGCCCTTGGGGGTATAGATGCCGTGCCAGATGCCGAACTGCATCGCCTCCAGCCCGGATTCGGCGGCTGTCGGCAGGTCGGGGAACAGGTCCAGCCGTTCCGGGGTGGTCACGGCATAGGCCTTGATGGTGCCCGCCTTGATCTGCTGGGTGGTGTTGGTGGTCTGGTCGCACATGATGTCGACCTGTCCGCCCAGCAGGTCGGTCATCGCCGGGCCGGTGCCCTTGTAGGGAACCGTGACCAGCGGCACCTCGAGCGCCTGCATCAGCAGCATCCCGCACAAGTGGCTGGCCGCGCCGATCCCGGCATTCGCCAAGGTCAGGGAATCGGCATTGGCCTTGACGTATTCGACAAAGGCCGGGAAATCGTCGGGCTCGAAATCCTGGCGGGCGGTGACGACCATCGGCACCTCGGTCACAAGGCCCACATATTCAAAGGCGTCCAGCGTTTCATAGGCCAGGTTGCGATACAGCGTTTCCGAGGTTGCCATGCCGATATGGTGCAGCAGCACGGTGTATCCGTCGGGCTCGGCCTTGGCGACATTGCCCGCGCCCAGGGTGCCGCCCGCGCCGCCGACGTTCTCGATCACGATCTGCTGGCCCAGATCGGCCGACATGCGTTCGGCCACCAGCCGTGCCACCGTGTCGGTCGGCCCGCCTGCCGCGAAGGGTACCACCATGGTGATCTGGCGTTCGGGATAGTCCTGCGCAAAGGCCGGCGCGGTCAGGATCGTGGCGGCCAGAAGGCCCGCCGTCATCTTCGATAGGGTCATGTGTCCTCCCAGACATCGTGTGCGGCGCGGCTGACGGCGCCGTCATGCTGGCGCCAGATTGCGCCAGCTTTGCAGCGGGACACAACGCATTTCTTTCAAAAGCGTTTATGGCGGCGGACACTTTTTTTCGGTTTTCGGCCCGGAAGGATCACCCCTTGGACAGGGCCGCCACGGGGTCCAGACGGGACGCGTTGCGCGCGGGCAGAAAGCCGAAGGTGATCCCGATCAGCGTCGAACTGACAAGCGCAGCGATCATGGCGCGGGGCGACTGGATCATGGAAAAGCTGGTGCTGAGCCGGTCGAACAGCACCTGAAAGCCCAGCGCGACGGCGATGCCCAGGATGCCGCCGATCAGGCAGACCAGCATGGCCTCGATCAGGAACTGTTGCAGGATGTCGCCGCGCCGCGCCCCCACGGCCATGCGCAGGCCGATTTCCGACACCCGTTCGGTCACCGACACCAGCATGATGTTCATCACCCCGATGCCCCCCACCACCAGCGAGATCACCGCGATGGCCGAGATCAGCAGCGTCAGGGCCCCGGTGGTGCTGGTGATGGTCTGCCGGATCTGGTCGGTGTTGACGATGAAGAAATCCTGGGTGCCGTGACGTTGCGTCAGGAACCCCGTCACCGCCGCCTGCGCGGCCCCCATGTCGGCATCGTCGGCAATGCGCAGGGTCAGGCTGGACAGCGTTCGCGTGCCCAGATAGCGGGCCTGCACCGTCGTATAGGGCGCATACATCCGCAGGGTCTGGCTTGCTCCGGGTCCGCGGGACGAGATGTCCGCCACGCCCACCACGCGCAGCATGGCGTTGCCTGCATAGATCACCTGCCCCACCCCGCCGTCGGGATGGCCTGGAAACAGGCTGTCGCGGCTGTTGGTGTCGATCACCACCTCTTGCGCCATGCGGTCGATGGCCGTCTGGTCGAATCCGCGTCCCGCGACGATGCTGGACCCGGTAACGGTGAAATAATCCGCCCCCACGCCGCTGATCTGGGCGTTGGCCTCGGCCGCGCCGTATCGCACGACCGCCGCCGTGGCGGTGCCGGGCGTGGCCGCCGCCACAAAGGGCAGCCGGGCCAGGGCCTCGGCATCGGACGCAACCAGCGTGCGGATGCGGCCCGACCGCATGTCGCCAAAGTCGCGGCCCGGAAACACCTCGAGCGTGTTGGTCCCCAGACTGGCGATATTGGCCAGCACCCGCTGGCGCGAACCCTCGCCAAGCGCCACCACCGACACCACGGACGCAATGCCGATGATGATGCCCAGCATGGTCAGGAAACTGCGCAGCTTGTGGGCGCGCATCGACACGACGGCCATGCGCGCCGCTTCGAAAAAGGCCGAGCCGGGCAGGGCGCGGGTGGACCCTGCCGCCATCGGGCGGGGCGCGGGCGGGGCATCGGTCTGGTTGCGGCGATCGGCGATGATACGACCGTCGCTGATCTCGATCACGCGGCGGGCACGGGCGGCGACCTTGGGGTCGTGGGTGACGATGATGATGGTGCGGCCGTCGGCATTCAGCTCGTCCAGGATGGACAGCACCTCGTCGCCGCTGCGGCTGTCCAGCGCGCCGGTGGGTTCGTCGGCCAGGATGATGCCTGCGTCGTTCATCAGCGCGCGGGCGATCGACACGCGCTGCTGCTGGCCCCCCGACAGGGCGGCGGGACGGTGATCCAGCCGCGTGCCAAGACCCAGCCGGTCCAGCAGTTGCGCGGCCCGTGCGCGCCGGGCCGACACGGGTTCGCCCCTGTAGACGGCGGGGATTTCCACATTGCCAAGCGCGCTCAGGTCCGGCAGCAGGTGGTATCGCTGAAAGATGAAGCCGAACCGTTCCCGCCGCAGCGCGGCCAGGTCCGCGCTGTCCAGCCCGCCAATGTCGCGCCCGGCCAGCAGATAGGTTCCGCTGCTGGGGCGGTCCAGACAGCCCAGGATGTTCATCAGCGTTGTCTTGCCCGATCCCGAGGCGCCCATGATCGCCACGTATTCGCCGGGCATGACCGTCAGGTCCACGTCGCGCAGCACGGTCAGTTCGCCGTCGCCAGACCGATAGCTGCGCCCGATCCCCGACAGGCGGATGGCTGGCCGGTCGTCCATGGATCAGCCCCGCATCCCGCGCGCCAGCGGGCTGCGGCCGGAGGGGCCGGCAGGCGCGTCCGCCGTGCCGGTGACGACGGTTTCGCCTTCGGCCAGGCCTTCGGTGATCTCGGCAATGACCTTGTCGTTCAGCCCGACGCTGACCACCCGTTCGGACAGCGTGCCGTCGCTGCCCTGCACCTGCAGGCGATAGCGCCCGTCATCCTGCGGATCGCCAAGTGCCATGGATGGTACCGTCAGCACGTCCTGCGCGGCGCCCATGACGATATGCACCTCGGCCGTCATATAGGTGCGCAGGTGGCCGTCCGGGTTGGGGACGGTAAAGCGGCCGTTGTAATAGACCGCCCCGGACGACGATGCAGAGGCCGGGGACGTGCCGCCGATGCTGGAATCGTTGACGATGCTGTCGGGGGCGGGGGCCACCGATTCCAGAACCGCGTCATGGCGTCGGTCGGGCGCGCCCAGCACGGTGAACCAGACCGGCTGGCCCGGCTGGACCCGGCCGATGTCGGCCTCAGAGATCTGGGCATGAACCTCCATCCGCGTGAGGTCGCCCAGGACCGCGATGGTGGGGGCCGACTGCGCGGCGTTCACCGTCTGGCCCTGCTGGGCGGTGATCGCCAGAACCGTGCCGTCGCCGGGGGCGGTGATCCGAGTATAGGCCAGATTTGCCTGCGCCGTCCGGATCGCGATCCGGGCCTGATCGATCTGCGCGTCAAGCGCCGCGATCTGCGCCTGGGCCACGGCCACGTTCGACACCGCGGTGTCGTATTCGGCCTGCAAGGTCAGGTTGCTGGTTTGCAGCCGTTCCAGGCGGGCCAGCGTCCGCTGCGCCAGATCCAGGGTCGATTCCCGCTCGCGCCGCTGCGCCTCGGCCACGGCCAGATCGGATTCCGCGGCCCGCAGGGCATTTTGCTGGTTGACCGAATCGATCTCGGCAATCAGGTCGCCCCGCCGGACGGTCTGGCCCAGTTCGACGGCGATGCGGGTGATCCGCCCGGATGCCTGCGCCCCCACCGCAACCAGATTGCGCGGCTTGAGGGTGCCTTGGGCCAGCACCGTCACCTCGATATCGGCGCGGGCGACGGGCGAGGTCAGGATCTGCGCGCCGCTGTCGGATGTCTGGCCCACGCCGATCGCCGCCGCCCCCGCCGCCAGCAGCCCGCCGGCGGCCAGTCCTATCAACCCCAACCGAAATGCGCGCCGCATGAAACCGCCTTATCCCGCCGTCCGTATCCGGCCGTCCGTATCCGAAAGATAAGAGGGATTCGATCAAATCCAATGGCCCAGTGCCTTGCCGGCACATCACACCCTGATGCACGATCGCCTGTGTCAGCCGATGTCACTGTATCCCCCGCACCGCCGGATAGGCGGCACGGAAGGCCTGATGGGCCGCGTCAAAGGCGTCGCGCAGCGCGGCGTCGGGGGCGATCTCGTCAATCACGCCCGGCGCAGTCATCACGTCGGCGATGCTGCCCGACCCGGCTGCCACCATGCCCAGCCGCGCCGCGCCCAGCGCCGCGCCGAATTCCCCATCGGCTGGCAGGGTCAGGGTCGCATCCAGCGTGGTGGCAATCACCTGCAGCCAGTATCGCGACCGCGCTCCGCCGCCGATGGCCATGATCCGGTCCAGCCGCGCACCGGTGGCCCGCAGCGCCTGGTGGCTGTCACGCAGGCCAAGGGCCACCCCCTCCAGCACGGCGCGCACCATGTCGTCGCGTGTCGTGTCGGACCCCAGCCCCGTGAAGGCACCCCGGATCACCGCATCGTTGTGGGGGGTCCGTTCGCCCGACAGATAGGGCAGGAATCGTACCGGTCCGGGGGCCTGCACCGCATCGCCCAAGGGCGCCGTCAGATCCGCAGGCCGCGTCCCGGTTATCCGCGACAGCCAGTTCAGGCTGTCGGTGGCCGACAGCATGACCCCCATCTGATACCATGTGTCCGGCACCGCATGGCAGAAGGTGTGCAGCGCCGTGTCGGGTGCGGGATGGTATCCGTCCCGTGCCGCCAGCAATACGCCCGATGTTCCCAGCGACACGAAACCCTGTCCCTCGGTCATGGCGCCGATCCCGCAGGCGGCGGCTGCGTTGTCGCCCGCCCCGCCTGCCACCAGGACCGGACGGGACAGGCCCCAGGCCCGCGCCAGATCCGTACGAAGCTGGCCCGCGGGGGCCGACCCCTCGACCAGGCGCGGCATCTGGTCGCGGCGCATGTGGCCCGCCGCCAGCAGCGCGTCCGACCAGTCCCGCGTCCCGGTATCCAGCCAGGACGTGCCCGAGGCGTCGGACATGTCGGTGACGTGATCGCCGGTCAGATACAGGTTCAGATAGGCGGCGGGCAGTAGCACCCGGGCAATGCGGGCATGGTTTTCGGGCTCGTGGTCCCGGACCCATTCAAGCTTGGGCGCGGTGAAACCCGGAAAGACGATGTTGCCCGACAGGTCGCGGAAATCGGGAATGGCGTCCAGCCGCGCGGCCTGTTGGTGGCTGCGGGTGTCGTTCCACAGGATGCAGGGGCGGATCACCCGGTCGCCATCGTCCAGCAGCGTGGCGCCATGCATGTGCCCGGCAACGCCGATACCGCGCAGGGCCGAGAATTCCGGGTGGCGGTCGCGCAGTTCGGACACCGCCGTTTCAAGCGCCGCGATCCAGTCGGCGGGGTTCTGTTCTGACCAGCCGGACCGGGGATGGCTGACGGGGTAATGCCGTTCGGTCGATCCGACCGGCTGGCCGGCGCCGTCCACCAGCAGGGCCCGCAGCCCCGAGGTGCCCAGATCGATTCCCAGAAAGCTCATCGTCGTGACCTCCGCGCCGTCGCATTCGTGCCGGATCGGCGAGGCCGCGTCAAACGCCGGAAGGCTGCCGGTCAACCAGGGTATCGACCATCCCGTCCAGGGTCGGCAGCACCGAGGCGGCCCCCGCATCGCGCAGCCGCCGCGCGTGATCCTCGCGCATCCCGTCCAGATGGCTGCCGCCGGTAAAGCCCACGGCGTGCATTCCCGCGGCCCGCGCCCCGGCGATGCCATGCGGCGAATCCTCCATCACCGCGCAGGCCTCGGGCGCGATGCCCAGACGTGCGGCGGCCAGCAGGAACAGGTCCGGCGCGGGCTTGCCATGACGCACCTGATCGGCGCTGAACACGTTGGGACCGAAGCGTCCGGCCAGACCTGCCACCTGCAACGTGAGGCTCAGGCGACGGATCGAGCTGCCGGTGGCGATCGCCACCGCGATGTCCCGCGCCGCAAGATCGTCCAGAATCCCGAAAATACCGGGAATCACCCGCAGCTCGGCTGGATAGCGTGCCATCAGCCGGTCCTCGAACCGTTCGACAAAGCCCGGCAGGTCGCGGCCCAGCAGGTCGCTGATATGGCTGACGATGGACTGGATCGACACGCCCAGGAACCGCTTGCGCAGGTCGTCAGGGGTGGCCGGCAGTCCTTCGGCGATGATCATGTCGGCCAGAATCTCCAGCGACAGCGGCTCGCTGTCCACCAGGCAGCCGTCCATGTCGAAGATCACGGCGTGGATATGGCTCATGCTTGCATCCGCTATCGGTAACACCGGGGTCTTCTTACAGACATCGGCTTCGGATGACAAACCACGCAGGCTGCGATAGGTCCAAGCCATGATTCCGGCCCACCATCGCCCCATTCCAGAACTGTTCGTGTCCCCCGACGCGATCCGCGCCTTGCAGGAGGATGCGGCCAGACTGCCCGCCTGGACGATGGACCAGGGACAGGCGGACGAACTGGCGCTGCTGCTGACGGGGGGATGCGCGCCCCTGCGGGGCTATATGACCCAGATCCAGCATGACGAGGTTGTGGGGGGTGCGGTGTTGCCATGGCCCGCGCCCTTGGTGCTGACGGTCGGCGACGACCTCGGCAACCAGGTTTCGCCGGGCGAAGACATCGCCCTGCGCGACAGGGGGGGAAGGGTTCTGGCGGTGATGTCGGTGACGGACCGTTGGAGAACGGGGCCGGTCCGGCTGGGTGGCCGGGTCAAGGGGCTGCGCCGGCCTGACCATCCCGGCCCGAACGGAATGCGCGCCCTGTGGCGTGCCCGGAACGCGGCGCGCGTCCTGTCGGTGCAGCCCGGTGATGCCGGAGACATCGGCGCCGCTGCCGGTCTGGCCCGACGGCTGGATGCCGCCCTGCTGATCCAGCCTTTTCCGGGCGTGCATATCGACCTGCCCGACGACGCGGTGATAGCGCCCTTGCCGATCGCCCCGCCGGAGGGGCCGCACCGCCTTCTGTGGCAGGGCGCGGTGGCCCGCAATTTCGGGGCAACGCATCTTTTGGTGGAAAACGATCCTGCGGGGCGCGATCTTCTGGACCGGCATCGGGCCGCCATCGGAGTGCGGGCGGTCATGCCCGCCGACATGGCCTGACCCGGCGCAGCGGCGCGCAGGGTCAGTGAACGCTGACCGGAGTCAATTCATTCTGCCGGGCCAGCATGAAGGCCAGCGACCGTTCCTTCACCAGCGCCAGGCGTTCCCCGTCGGCGTCATGGACGGCATACATGCTGGCCACGCCGCCCAACTGGTCGCGAATCTCGCGTGGCAGGCTGCGGGTTTCGACCTGCCGGACATAAACGGTCTTTTCCGGGTCGATGCCGCTGAAATCGAATTTCGTATCCATGATGATCCCCTGTTACCGGCGGCTGATAGGAATGGTCTGGACGACCTGCTGCGGCTGGACCCGCCTGAGATCCACATGCAGCAGACCGTTCTCGATCTGCGCCCCCTCGACCTCGACCCCGTCGGCCAGAACGAAGCTGCGCTGGAACGCCCGTGCGGCGATGCCGCGGTGAAGGAACACCCGCTCCTCTTCGGGTTCCGCCATCCTGCCGCGGATGACAAGCTGGCGATCCTCGGTGGTGACGGAAAGATCCGCTTCGGAAAAGCCCGCAACCGCCAGCGTGATGCGGAAACCATCGGGCGCGACATGTTCGATATTATAGGGGGGATAGCCCTCGGCGCCCTTGGCCGCCCGTTCGGCCAGACGCTCGAGCTGGTCGAAACCCAGCAGATAGGGATGCGCCCCCAGAGAGATCTTGGTCATCCTCAGCCCTTTCCGTCAAAGCGACTGTTTCGGTGGATCCCGGTTTCAGGCGATCCGCGTGGCATGGATATGTGGTCGCCGTCACAGGCCGACAAGAGGGGGCGGAATGCCGCCGGAAAAGCGTTGCTTTTGCAAGACATTCGCAAGGCTTTCGGCGCGGCCGTCGAACAGCGATGTTAACAGCACAGGTTCGGCGCGCTATGATGGGCGGCAACCTAGGGTCAACCGTCCAGACGGGCCATGCCAGATGAACATCCACCCCGAAATGTCCCGCGACGAAATCGCCCGCGCCCGCCTCGAGGCGCTGAAATGCGAACATCGCGACCTTGACGAGGCGATTGCGGCATTGTCTGCCCAGCAGTTGACCTCTTCGCTGGCCTTGCAGCGGCTGAAAAAGCAAAAGCTGATGCTCAAGGACCAGATCGCCCGGCTCGAGGATGAGATCACCCCCGACATCATCGCCTGATTGCGGCCCCGCGCCCTGCGCGCTAGGACGGGCAGGCAATCGCGGGGGACTTGATGGACAAACCGGTGGGCATCATCATGGGCAGCCAGTCGGACTGGCCCACCATGCGCGAGGCTGCGGCGATCCTGGACGACCTGGGCGTGGGCTATGAATCCCGCATCGTCAGCGCGCACCGCACCCCCGACCGGCTGTGGGACTATGGCAGGACGGCGGTTGCGCGCGGCCTGCGGGTCATCATCGCCGGGGCCGGGGGCGCGGCCCATCTGCCGGGCATGATGGCGTCCAAGACCCGCATTCCGGTGATTGGCGTGCCGGTGCAGACCAAGGCCCTGTCGGGCGTCGATTCGCTTTATTCCATCGTGCAGATGCCCAAGGGCTATCCGGTCGCCACCATGGCCATCGGCGCGGCCGGCGCGGCCAATGCCGGGCTGATGGCGGCGGGCATCCTGGCGCTGACCGACCCGGCGCTGGCGCAGCGGCTGGATGCCTGGCGCCAGGCCCTGTCCGATTCCATCCCCGAGGAGCCGCGCGATGACTGAGGTCCGCACCATCGGCATCCTGGGCGGCGGCCAACTGGGCCGGATGCTGTCGGTCGCCGCCAGCCGCCTGGGACTGCGCTGCCACATCTACGAACCGGGGGCGGCGCCGGCGGGCGATGTGGCCTGGCGGATCACGAATGCGCCTTACGAGGATCAGGACGCCCTGCGCGTCTTTGCCGACAGCGTGGACGTGATCACCTATGAATTCGAGAACGTGCCGACCTCGGCGCTGGATCTGCTGGAACGGGTTCGGCTGATCCGCCCGGACCGTCGGGCGCTGGCCGTGTCGCAGGACAGGCTGACCGAAAAGACCTTCCTGAACGACATCGGCCTGACGACCGCCCCCTTTGCCGATGTCCCGACCCAAGCCGACCTGCCTGCCGCCATCGCCGCCATCGGCCGCCCGTCGATTCTCAAGACCCGCCGCCTGGGCTATGACGGCAAGGGTCAGGTGCGCGTCGGCGACGGCCCGGTCGAATGGACAGGCGCGCCCTCGGTCCTGGAAGGATTTGTCGATTTCAGCGCCGAAATCAGCGTCATCATCGCGCGCAACGCGGACGGGCAGGTGGCGGCCTTCGATCCCGGCCTGAACCTGCACCAGGGCGGCATCCTGCGCACCACCACCGTGCCTTGCGGGCTGCCCGGCAAGGTCACGACCGACGCCGTTCTGATCGCCGCCCGCATTGCCAATGCGCTGGATTACACGGGCGTCATGGGGGTGGAACTGTTCGTGACCCCTGGCGGGCTGATCGTGAACGAGATCGCGCCGCGGGTCCACAATTCCGGCCACTGGACCCAGGCAGGCTGCGCCGTCGATCAGTTCGAGCAGCATATCCGCGCCGTCGCCGGCCTGCCGCTGGGCGACGGCAAACGCTATGCGGATGTGGTGATGGAGAACCTGATCGGGGACGATGTGGACCGCGTGCCCGAGCTGCTGAAGTCGGCCGATACGCAAGTCCACCTTTACGGCAAGGGCGCGCCACGGCCGGGGCGGAAGATGGGCCATGTGAACCGGATCACCGGATGACACGGCCCCGGCTTGCTGTCCGGGCCGCGATCCTGCATGACGACCGGCTGTTGCTGGTGAACGCCTATCCGGGCGGGGAATCCGACCTTTGGTGCCTGCCCGGCGGCGGCGTCGAACCGGGCCAGTCGCTGCCCGAAAACCTGATCCGCGAGGTGGCCGAGGAAACCGGCCTTGCCATCGCCGTCAGCGCCCCGATCCTGGTCAACGAATTCCACGACCCTGATCGCGGCTTCCATCAGGTCGAGATCATCTTCCGCGCCGCCCTGTCCGGCGGGGCCGGGATCGTCCTGAAAGACCCGGAAAAGGTGGTAAACCGCTTTGCCTGGGCGACGCGTGCCGAGCTGGCGAGATTGCGCCACAAGCCCGGACTGCTGGCGCGTGCGGTCTGGGGACAACATGCCGCCTGGTATGACCCGCTGGAAAGGATCGTCGGCTGACGCAGGGCCTTTGCCGGAATATCCCCGGCTTACTCTGCCGCCTCGTTGACCGCCGTTTCCGATCCGGCCTTCATGCGGAACCCGCGTTCAAGCTGATCGAACGGCGCGACCGGATAGTCTCCGGAAAAGCAGGCGTCGCAATATTGCGGACTGGCATTGTTGCGCCCCCGCGCCTCGCCCACGGCACGATAAAGCCCGTCCAGCGACACGAAGGCCAGCGAATCGACGCCGATCCAGTTGCGCATCTCCTCGGGCGTCATGTTCGCGGCCAGCAGCTTGTCGCGGTCGGGCGTGTCCACGCCGTAAAAGCAGGGCCAGGCGGTGGGCGGGGACGCGATGCGGAAATGGACCTCGGCGGCGCCCGCGTCCAGGATCATGTCCTTGATCTTGCGGCTGGTGGTGCCGCGCACCACCGAATCGTCCACCAGAACCACGCGCTTGCCCGCGATCAGCGACCGGTTCACGTTCAGCTTCAGCCGCACGCCCATGTTGCGGATCTGCTCGGTCGGTTCGATGAAGGTGCGGCCCATGTACTGGTTGCGGATGATCCCCATGCCATAGGGAATGCCCGATTCCTGCGCGTAACCGATGGCGGCAGGTGTGCCGCTGTCGGGCACGGGGCAGACCAGATCGGCCTCGATGGGGGCTTCGCGCGCCAGTTCCACCCCGATCTGGCGGCGCGTTTCATAGACCGACCGCCCGCCGATGATCGAATCGGGGCGTGAGAAATAGACGTGCTCAAAAATGCAGAACCGCCCCTTGGAGGGACCAAAGGGACGCGATGATTCCACTGCGCCACGCGAAATGACGACCATCTCGCCCGGCTCGATCTCGCGCAGGAAATCGGCGCCGATGATGTCCAGCGCACAGGTCTCGGATGCCAGCACGAAGCCGTCGTCGCCGACCTTGCCCAGCACCAGCGGGCGCACCCCCAGCGGGTCGCGCACCCCGATCAGCTTGGTGCGGGTCATGGCGATGACGGAAAACGCACCCTCGATCCGACGCAGCGCGTCCTTCATCCGCTCGGGGATGTTGCGCTGGATGGATCGCGCCATCAGGTGGATGATGCATTCGCTGTCGCTGCTGGATTGAAAGATCGACCCGCGCTCGATCAGCTCACGCCGCAGGGCGGCGGCATTGGTGATGTTGCCGTTATGGGCGATGGCGCAGCCGCCCATGTGGAATTCGCCGAAAAACGGCTGAACGTCGCGGATCGCGGTGTTGGCCTTGGTGCCGGTCGTGGAATAGCGCACATGCCCGATGGCCAGCGGTCCCGGCAGGGTGGACATCACGTCGGCCTTGGTAAAGTTGTCGCGCACATAACCAAAGCGGTGGGCACTGTTGAATCCCTGTTCGGGATCATGGGCGACAATGCCGCCCGCCTCTTGCCCGCGATGCTGCAAGGCGTGCAGGCCCAGGGCCACGAAGTTCGACGCATCGGTGACGCCGATCGCCCCGAAGATTCCGCATTCCTCGTGCAGGCGATCGGAATCGAACGGGTGGGCCAGGAAGGGTTGCATCATGGCGTCCTGAATGGCTTGGGGCTGTCATGGGTATGTAGGGCCGATGCGTCCCAAAGTCACGCCCCCGCACAGTGGCGGCGGCGGTTTTTCGTCATCAAAGCGTCACGACAAGGCAGCCATGCAACCCCTGCAACCCCATAGGCATCAATTCGCGGCGGGCGGGGTTTCCTGCGCCGCTGGGGGCGCGGCCGTGGCGGTGCAGCCCGCCACCATCTGTTCATAGCGGCTGACGACCCAGCCCGGCGCGTCGTCGGGAACCTGCTGGTCCAGCTGGCCCCGCATCCGTTCGAAGACTTGGGCGGAACGGCTGTTTTCCACGACCGCGACCTGTTGGCTTGTCATCACGCGGTCATAGACGATGAAGGCGATGGCGACCAGCAGGATGCCCCGCGCCACCCCGAACAGGAAACCCATGCCCTGATCGACCCCGCCCAGCGCCGACCGCTGCACGACCGACGAGAACAGCGGCGTGATGATCGAAAAGACCACAAGCGCCAGCGCAAAGACCACGGCGAAACCGGCGATGGTGGCCAATTCGCAACTGTCGCCCAAGAAACGGTCCAGCACGGGAAGCTGCGCGATCAGCGGGCGCATGGCGGCGGCGAAGATGAACGCCAGAATGGCCGCGCCGATCCAGCCCAGGATCGCCAGCGATTCGCGCACGAAGCCGCGCGACCAGGCCAGGATGGCCGAAAGGATGATGACCGCAGCCACCACCGCGTCGATGATTGTAAACCCGTCCATGGCCTTGTCCCTTGCGCCGGTCATGTTTCTTTTCAGGCACTTCAGCCGGCGCCGAAGACCTCTCCTGCAAATCCCGTCAGATCGGAAATGCGCCGCACGCCCATTCCCGCCGCGCCCTCGACCTTTTGGCTGTCAGGCAAAATCGCCTGTGAAAAACCAAGTTTCTGCGCTTCTTTCAACCTGTTTTCGGCCTGCGCGACGGGACGTAGCGCGCCGGACAGGCTGATTTCGCCGAACAGCACGGCTTCCGGCGGCAGGGCGCTGTCTTCGCGCGCGGACAGCAGCGCCCCCGCGATGGCCAGATCGGCGGCCGGTTCGCTGACCCGCATCCCGCCCGCGACGTTCAGGAATACGTCCAGTCCCGCGAAGGGAATGCCGCAGCGTGCCTCCAGCACGGCCAGGATGGTGCTGACGCGGCCGCTGTCCAGGCCCACCACCGTGCGGCGGGGGGATGCCAGCGTGGACGGGGCGACCAGGGCCTGAACTTCGGTCAGCACGGGCCGGGTGCCCTCGATCCCGGCAAAGACCGCGCTGCCGGGAACCGGCTGGCCGCGTTCGGACAGGAACAGGGCGGACGGGTTGGCGACCTCGGCCAGGCCCACGCCGGTCATCTCGAACACGCCGATCTCGTCGGCGGGGCCGAAGCGGTTCTTGACCGATCGCAGGATGCGGAACTGGTGGCCGCGTTCGCCTTCGAAATACAGGACCGTATCGACCATGTGTTCCACCACGCGGGGACCGGCGATCTGGCCGTCCTTGGTGACGTGGCCCACCAGAAAGATCGCCACGCCCTTGCGCTTGGCAAACGTCACCAGCTCGTGCGCGGCGGCGCGGACCTGGGCCACGCTGCCCGGTGCGGCCTCGACCTGATCGGACCACAGGGTCTGGATGGAATCGATGATCGCCAGATCGGGACGTTCGGTGTCCAGCGTGGTCAGGATGTCGCGCAGGTTCGTTTCCGCGCCCAGCCGGACCGGCGCATCCGCCAGCCCCAACCGCTGCGCACGCATCCGCACCTGGGCGCTGGCTTCCTCGCCGCTGATATAGACGGCGTTCAGCCCGCGCCGGGCAAAGGCGGCTGCGCCCTGCAACAACAGCGTCGATTTGCCGATGCCGGGATCGCCGCCGACCAGAACCGCGCTGCCGGGCACCAGTCCGCCGCCCAGCACCCGGTCCAGTTCGTCCATTCCGGCCAGATGGCGCGGGGGCGGGGCCTCGGTCGTGGCCAGGCTGGATAAGGGCACGGCTCGGCCCTTGGCGGCGCCCAGGCCCCGGCCCGGACCCTGGGACAGGGGCGCTTCCTCGACGATGGTGTTCCAGGCGCCGCAGGCGTCGCAGCGCCCGGCCCATTTCTTGTGGGACGCACCGCAGGCGGTGCAGGTGAACGCGTTGGTGGATTTTGCCATGACCCGTCATGTGGCATCTGCCGGGCGTCGCCGCAAGCGGGCCCGGTCACGCCATTGTCGGCTTGATCTTTTGCGGCGGCCCGGTCAGGTTCCGCGCGCAAAATCAAGGCGCCCCCATGGCCACACCGCGACCCTTTTCCCGATACGAATTCCTGATCGCCTGGCGATACCTGCGCGCCCGCCGGGCCGAGGGCGGGGTCAGCGTGATGACCTGGATCAGCCTGATCGGCATTGCCCTGGGGGTGATGGCGCTGATCGCCACGCTGGCCGTCCGGGCCGGATTCCGGGCCGAATTCGTGGACACGATCCTGGGCGCCAATGCCCATACCACCGTCTATATGGCGCCCCAGCGGATCACCAACGAATACACCGACGATGTCTATGTCGTTCCCGGCCGGATCGCCGATTACGACGCACTGGCCGCCACGCTGGCGGCTGTGCCCGGCGTCACCCGGACCGCGCCGGTGGTGCGCGGGCAGGTCATGGCGACCGCCAACGACAGTTCGAACGTGGCCGAGGTATTCGGCGTAACCATTGACGATCTTGGGAAAATGCCGCGCATCGTGGATCCCGGAACCTCGGTCGGCAGCCTTGAGGATTTCGACCGGGGCATCGCCATCGGATCGGGCATCGCCCGTGAGCTGGCCGTGGGGCTGGGCGACCGCATCCGCCTGATCGCCCCCGAGGGCGCGCGCACGGCGATCGGCACCACGCCGCGCGTCAAGGCCTATAAAGTCACCTATATCTTCAGCGCCGGACGATACGACATCGACCGCACCCGAATCTACATGCCGATGGCCGAGGCGCAGTCCTATTTCAACCGCGAGGGCGTCGCCGACGAGATCGAGGTCTTTGTCGCCGATCCCGAACGGGTGGACGACTGGACCGGGCCGCTGCTGGCGGCGGCGGGCGAGGGGGCGCAGGTCTGGAACTGGCGCAACTCCTCGGGGTCGTTCCTGGCCGCGCTGGACATGGAGGATGACGTGATGTTCGTGATCCTGTCGGTGCTGGTGCTGATCGCGTCGATGAACATCACCTCGGGCCTCATTATGCTGGTCAAGAACAAGGGCCGCGACATCGGCATCCTGCGCACCATGGGCCTGACCGAGGGTGCGGTGCTGCGGGTGTTCTTCCTGTGCGGCGCCTTTACCGGCATTCTGGGCACGCTGGCGGGGGTGATCCTGGGTGTATTGCTGGCGCTGAACGTGGACAGCATCATGGCGGCGCTGAACGCCCTGACCGGGGGCGGTGCCTGGCAGCCCGAGGTGCGGGGCATCTATCGCCTGCCTGCCGACCTGCGCGCCTGGGACATCCTTCGCGCGGTGGGGTTGTCGCTGTTCCTGTCCTTTGTCGTCACCATCTTTCCCGCGCGCCGCGCCGCGCGCATGAACCCGGTCGAGGCGCTGCGCTATGAATGACGTGTTGCGCCTGGAAGGGGTCGGCAAGACCTATGGCAAGGACGGCCCCGCGCCGGTGCCGGTGCTGCGCGGGCTGGACCTGACCGTGGCGCGCGGAGAGGTGGTGGCCCTGGTCGCCCCCTCGGGCGCGGGCAAATCGACGCTGCTGCATATCGCGGGCTTGCTTGATACGCCCGATACCGGCCGGGTGATCCTGAACGGGCGCGACATGACCGGCCTGCCGGATCGCGCCCGGACCGAAGCGCGGCGCGCGACCCTGGGGTTCGTGTATCAGTTCCACCACCTGCTGCCCGAATTCAGCGCGGCGGAAAACATCGTCCTGCCGCAGCTTGCCAATGGCGTGACCCAGCGAAAGGCCGCTGCCCGCGCCGCCGATCTTTTGTCCCGCGTGGGCCTGTCGGAACGCGCCGATCACCGCCCGGCGGCGTTGTCGGGGGGCGAACAGCAGCGGGTGGCCTTTT
This sequence comes from Paracoccus subflavus, assembly GCF_004310345.1. Classification (GTDB taxonomy): domain Bacteria; phylum Pseudomonadota; class Alphaproteobacteria; order Rhodobacterales; family Rhodobacteraceae; genus Paracoccus; species Paracoccus subflavus. The sequence goes on from NZ_SISK01000004.1 coordinate 137,311, forward strand.
GCCGGGCCCTTGCCAACCAGCCCGCGCTGCTGCTGGCGGACGAGCCGACCGGGAACCTTGACCCCGAAACCTCGGACCGGGTCTTCGACATGCTGATGGCGCTTGTCCGCGACACCGGCCTGTCGGCGCTGATCGCCACGCACAACCACGACCTGGCCCGGCGCATGGACCGGGTGGTGCGCCTGACGCAAGCGGTTGCCTGACCGCGCCAGCCGGGGCAGACTTGGCCCAGAAGCAACCGGGGGGACACCAGCGATGAAGGCGACACACGGGGCGGCCCTGACGGGGCTGGCAATGGCGGGCCTGATCGCTGCCTGCGCGCCGCCGATGACCGATGGGGCCCAGGCCCGCAACGATTTCAAGTCGCTGTGCGTCGATTGCCATGGGGCCGATGGGCGGGGCAATGGACCCGCTGCGGCGGGCATGGTGCCCGTGCCGGTCGATCTGACGCGCGTGGCGGCCAGCAACGGCGGCGTGTTCCCGCGGCTGCAGGTCATGGGCCACATCTATGGCTTCACGCCCGGGCGCAGCGAATCGCCCATGCCGGAATTCGGTGACCTGCTGGATGGGCCCGCCGTTCCCTATGACGCGGGCGACGGGATTTCCACGCCCACCCCGGCGCGTCTGGTCGCCCTGATGGAATATGTCGAGGCCATGCAGCGATAATGTCGCGACGCCCCTTGCTGGCGGCGGGGCTGGCGGCGGCCAGCCGCGTCCATGCGGGCGAACACACCGCGCAGCAGGTGCTGACCGGCGCGCTGATCGGGTTCGGCTTCGGGGCCGCCCGTTTCGGCATCGGAACGGATGGCGCCAGCTTCGGCGTGGGGATGCGCGTCTAGCGCCCGCAGCGGTCCAGCCAGGCGTTGATGGCGGCCAGCGATTCCGGTTCGTCCAGCCAGGGGACATGGGCGCGGTCGGGCACGGCGGCAAGGATCGTGTCTGGTCGGCGGCGAACCATCTCGGCCGCGACCTCGGGCGACAGAAGGTCGGAATTGGCCCCCCGGATCAGCGCGACCGGCAGACCCGCCGTCGCATCCCACAACGGCCACAGGTCCGGGGCAGCGCCGTCAAAGGCCGACAGGAACGCCTCGCGCAGGGCCGGGTCGTACCTGATCCGAAGCCCGTCCGGCGTCTCGTCGTAATGGCGCTGCGCATCGGCCAGCCAGCGGCCTTCGGGCACGTTTGCAAAACCCGTCATCGCCTGGGGCAGCCGTTCGGCCAGCGCGGCGTGGGTCCGCGCCGCCGGATTGCGCCCGACATAATCAAAGATCCGCTCCAGCCCCGAACGCTCGATCACCGGACCCACGTCGTTCAGGCACAGACCCAGCAGCCGGTCATGCGCGACCGCCGCCAGCAGCATCCCGATCAGCCCGCCGCGCGACGTGCCCAGAACCGCAGCCCGTTCGATCCCCAGATGGTCCAGCAGCGCCAGGGCATCCTTGCCTTCCTGCGGCACGGTATAGGTCGCGGCGCCCGTATGGTCCGACCGCCCGCGCCCCCGGTAATCCATGCGGATCAGCCGCACGCCCGACAGATGCGGCGCCAGATAATCGAAATCGCCCATGTTGCGCGTCAGGCCGGTCAGGCACAGGACCGGCAGCCCCGCGCCCTCATCCAAATAGGCCAGCCGCGCGCCGTCATTCGCCGTAAAGAACATTGCCGGCCCTTTGCCTTGGTTCCAAATATCCAACACGGGGCCAGGGTGTGAGCCCCGGACGCGGCCTCACAAATTCTCGCTCTGCGGCATTCCCAGGACGTGATAGCCGCCATCGACCAGCACGATTTCCCCGGTCGTGCAGGCGCCCCAGTCCGACAGCAGCCAGACGGCCGTGCCGCCGATCGCCTCCAGCGTGGCGTTCCGGCGCAGGGGGGCGTTGGCCTCGGTATGGCGGAATGTCTTGCGTGCCCCGCCGATGGCCGCGCCCGCCAAGGTCTTCATCGGCCCGGGGCTGATCGCGTTCACGCGGATGCCGTCCGGTCCCAGGTCGTTGGCCAGGTATCGCACGGCCGATTCCAGCGCCGCCTTGGCCACGCCCATCACGTTGTAGAACGGCGTCACCCGGTTCGACCCGCCATAGGTCAGCGTGATCAGCGACCCTCCGTTTGCCATCAGCGGATGGGCGCGCCGCGCGACCTCGATCAGCGAATAGCAACTGATCTCCAGACTGTGCTTGAAATTCGCCCGGCTGGTGTTCATGAACCGGCCGGTCAGTTCGTTCCTGTTGGAAAAGGCGATGGCGTGGATCACGAAATCCAGCCGCCCCCAGCGGTCCCCGATCGCCGCGAAAGCCCGGTCCAGCGAGGCATCGTCCGTCACGTCCACGTCCAGCAGGAAATCCGACCCGACCGAGGCCGCAAGCGGCTGCACCCGCTTGCCGAAAGCCTCGCCCTGATAGGAAAAGGCCAGTTCCGCCCCCTGGCCGGCCACCGCCTTCGCGATGCCCCAGGCGATGGAATGATCGTTGGCGACCCCCATCACAAGCCCGCGCCTGCCCTGCAGAAGATCACCCATTCCTGAAGCCCCGCTCAATCCCGGTATTTCGACATCAGCAGGGTGGCGTTCGTTCCCCCGAACCCGAAACTGTTCGACAGCACGGAATCAAGGCCGGCATCGTCCACCCGGCTGGTCGCAATCTCGCCCGGCGCGATCTCGGGGTCCAGAGTGGTCACGTTTGCAGATGCTGCAATGAAGTCATTTTGCAACATCAGCAAACAATAGATGGCCTCGTGCACGCCGGTCGCGCCCAGGGAATGACCGGTCAGCGACTTGGTGGAACTGATCGGCGGCGTGTTTCCTTCGCCCCAGATGCGGCGAATCGCCCTCACCTCGCCGATGTCGCCGACCGGGGTCGAGGTGCCGTGCGCGTTGATATAGCTGACCCGGCGCCCCTCGGGCAGGGTTTCCAGGGCCAGCCGCATCGACCGCTCGCCCCCTTCGCCCGACGGGGCCACCATGTCATATCCGTCGCTGGTCGCGCCATAGCCGGTGACTTCGGCATAGATCCTGGCACCGCGCGCCCTGGCGTGTTCCAGTTCCTCCAGCACGACCACGCCGCCGCCGCCCGCGATGACGAACCCGTCGCGGGTCGCGTCATAGGGGCGGGACGCGGTTTCCGGGGTGTCGTTGTATTTCGACGACATCGCCCCCATCGCGTCGAACAGGCACGACAGGGTCCAGTCCAGCTCCTCGCCGCCGCCGGCAAAGACGATGTCCTGCTTGTTCATCTGGATCTGTTCGACCCCGTTGCCGATGCAGTGGGCCGAGGTCGAACAGGCCGAGGTGATGGAATAGTTCACCCCCTTGATCTTGAAAGGCGTGGCCAGCGTGGCGGAATTGGTGGACGACATGCAGCGCGTGACCATGAACGGGCCCATGCGCTTGGGGCTGCCCTTTTCGATGACGGTCTGATGCGCCTGGAAAAAGTTGCTGGTCGATGGCCCGCCCGATCCCATGATCAGGCCGGTGCGCGGATTCGATACATCGCCCTCCTCAAGCCCGCTGTCCTTGATCGCCTGTTCCATGGCGATGAAGTTGTAGGCCGCGCCCGGACCCATGAAGCGCAGGTCGCGCTTGTCGATGTGGTCCTCCAGCACGATCCGGGGCATCCCGTGGATCTGGCTGCGGAACCCGTGTTCGGCGTATTCGGGGGCAAAGACGATGCCCGAACGGCCTGCCTTCAGGCTTTCGGTGACCTCGCCTGCGTTGTTGCCGATGGGCGAGACGATGCCAAGGCCGGTGATGACGACGCGTCGCATGGGGCCTCCTCCTTTTGATTAGCTGGCCGCCATCAACTCGATGACAGCGCGACCTTCATGTCCTTGACCTGATAGATGGTTTCGCCATCCGCCTCGACGCGGCCGTCGGCCACCCCCATGGTCAGGCGCCGTGTCTGCACGGCCTTGGTGAAATCCACATGATAGCGCAGCAGCGTGCGGTCGGGGCGCACCATGCCGGTCAGCTTGACCTCGCCCACGCCCAGGGCATAGCCGCGCCCCTGCCAGCCGCGCCAGCCCAGGTTGAAGCCGGTCAACTGCCACAGCCCGTCCAGGCCCAAGCATCCCGGCATGATCGGGTTGTCGGGAAAGTGGCAGGCAAAGAACCACAGGTCCGGGGTGATGTCGAATTCGGCGACCACATGGCCCTTGCCGTGTTCGCCACCGTCTTCGGAAATGTCGGTGATCCGGTCCATCATCAGCATCGGCGGCTCGGGCAGTTGCGCATTGCCGGGGCCGAACAACTCGCCCCGCGCGCAGGCCAGCAGGTCGCCCTTGTCGAAGCGGGTCTTGTCCATCGCCATGCGGTATGTGCCTTTCCTTCAGGCCATACGGCCAGGCTGCAAGTTGACGCCTCGTCTAGCACTTGGGCCAGCGCCGGTGCAAGTCAATGCCAATACCCGGCTTGCATCCTTCTGGGCGGCGGGCGACAACCGGCCCAACCCCGCACGGAGAACCGCCATGAGCCTGTATGTCGCCCTGCAGATGGACCCGGTCGAGCATGTCTCGATCACCGCCGACAGCACCTTTCGCATCGGGCTGGAGGCGCAGGCGCGCGGCCACCGGCTGTTCCAGTACACCGTCGATCAACTGCGCTACGACGAGGGCCGGGTGATCGCGCGCGGCCGTCCGGTGACGCTGCGCCGCGAACAGGGCAGCCATGTCGCCTTTGGCGACTGGACGGATGTGGACCTGTCGGATTTCGACGTGATCTGGCTGCGACAGGATCCGCCCTTCGACATGGCCTATGTCACCTCGACCCACCTGCTGGACCGGGTGCATCCCAGGGCCCTGGTGGTGAACGACCCGTTCTGGGTGCGCAACTGCCCCGAAAAGCTGATGGTGCTGGATTTCCCTGACCTGACGCCGCCGACGATGATCGCGCGCGATGCTGCCGCCATCCGGCAGTTCCGCGACCGGCACGGCGACATCATCGTCAAGCCGCTGTATGGCAACGGCGGGGCAGGGGTGTTCCACTTGGACCCCGAGGATCGGAACCTGTCGGCGCTGCTGGAGCTGTTTTCCGGCATCAGCCGCGAACCGATGATCGCGCAGAAATACATCCACGCTGTCAGCAAGGGCGACAAGCGCATCATTCTGGTCGATGGCGAACCCGTTGGCGCGATCAACCGCGTTCCCCAGACCGGAGAGGCCCGGTCGAACATGCATGTCGGCGGTCGCGCCGAGCAGGTGGGCCTGACCGAGCGCGAATACGAGATCTGCCGCCGCATCGGCCCGGTCCTGCGCGACAAGGGCCTGATCTTCACCGGCATCGACGTGATCGACGGCTGGCTGACGGAAATCAACGTGACCTCGCCCACGGGGATCCAGGAGCTTGAGCGGTTCGACGGGATCAATGCGGCGGAGAAGATCTGGGAGGCGATCGAGGGGCGGGTGGCTGAACGGGCGACAGAAACGACAGAAACCTAGATCACTGGCTGATCGTTGAGATCAGGCGCGGACCAAAGATCGCTGCCGCCATCAGGGCGCCGGTCACATAGAACACGACCCGCGCCATTGCCCATTCGTTCGGCAGTTTGTCGATCTTGCGGCCCATGTCATCAAGACGCTTGTTCACGTTGTCAAATTGCTTGTTCACATCGTCGAACCGGCCGCTGAGCGCCTTGAAGCCGTCATCCAATCGACGGTCAAGTCCGTTGAGACGCTCAACGACAACCGCATGACTCCTCTCAAGTTCTCTGACGCGCAGTTCCATGTCGCCTCCGGGTGGCTCTCCCGGATTATGTGGCCCTTTCGGGCCGCCTGGCAAGAGGCCGCCAGGGTGGCGTTTGAGGAAGTCGTCATTTTTAGGAAACGGGTATGGGTCACTCATTGGTATCTTCCACAGAAATACCATGGAGATAATGGGCATTGTCGGTAATGTGGTTCACAATATTTCGACTTTGCAGCATTGCTTCTTCGTTGCGATCTTCTGAACGAAAAAAAAATTCGAGTATCATCGTATCTTGATTGGCAAGCGCCTTTACCCAAGCCCAAAGCGCCTTGTTTGAACGCTCAAGTTCATCGACGCGCTTCACAAGATTAGCGGCTTCTTCGTTAGTCATTTTGGTCAGCCTATACCTTGGACATACTTACAATCTCAAGCGCCCCTCACCCCGCCTCCCTTACCCTTTCCTCAACCACCTCGAACGGCACCCCCGGCTGGTCCTTTCCGGCCCGGATCACCAGGCTGGTCTTGACGCTGGCCACGTTCGGCGCCGCCGTCAGCGATTGCGTCAGGAACCGCTGGAAGCTGGACAAATCGGGGGCCACGCATTTCAGGATGAAGTCGATCTCTCCGTTCAGCATGTGGCACTCGCGGACCAGCGGCCAGCCCTGCACCAGCGTCTCGAAGGCCGACAAGTCGCGTTCGGACTGGCTGGCCAGGCGGACCATGGCAAAGACCTGCACCTCGAACCCCAGCTCGCGCGCGTCGATGTCGGCGTGGTATCCGCGGATGAAACCGGTTTCCTCCAGCGCGCGGACGCGGCGCAGGCAGGGGGGCGCCGAGATGCCCACCCGGCGGGCCAGTTCGACATTCGTCATCCGGCCCTGGGCTTGCAACTCGGCCAGGATCTTGCGGTCGATGTCGTCCAGTTTCGCCCCGGCCATGCTTGGTCTTTACCCCATCGGATTTGCAGAATGCCAGAAACTACAATGCTGGCCCTTCCCGCGCAACATTCTTTCCGATCCGGCTTGGCGATTGCACGAGGCGCGCGGACGCATTACCTCGGGGAAAACAGCCAGGGGATGCAGGATGACCGACCGCACGCATGTGAAACTTCTGATCGTCGGCTCGGGCCCGGCGGGCTACACCGCCGCCATCTATGCCGCACGCGCCATGCTGGACCCGATGCTGATCCAGGGGATGCAACCGGGCGGGCAGTTGACCATCACCACCGAGGTCGAGAACTGGCCCGGCGATACCGAGGTTCAGGGCCCCGACCTGATGGTGCGGATGGAGGAGCATGCCCGTGCCATGGGGGCGAACATCGTGGTGGACATGGTGACGGGGCTGGATCTGGGGCAGCGGCCCTTTGTGGCCACCTGCGACAGCGGCCGGATCGTCACCGCCGATGCCGTGATCCTGGCCACCGGCGCACAGGCCCGCTGGCTGGGCCTGCCCTCCGAGGAAAAGTTCAAGGGCTTCGGCGTCAGCGCCTGCGCCACCTGCGACGGGTTCTTCTATCGCAACCGCGAGGTTCTGGTGATCGGCGGCGGCAACACGGCGGTCGAGGAGGCGCTGTTCCTGACCCGCTTTGCCAGCAAGGTCACGCTGGTCCATCGCCGCGACAGCCTGCGGGCCGAAAAGATCCTGCAAAAGCGCCTGTTCGACCATCCCAAGGTCGAGGTGATCTGGAACCATGCCCTGACCGAGGTGCAGGGCGCCGACAGCCCGATGGGCGTGACGGGCGCGGTCCTGACCTCGACCTTGGACGGCAGCACGCGGGCGATCCCGGCAGAGGGTGTGTTCATCGCCATCGGCCACGCCCCGGCCAGCGAACTGGTGCGTGACCAGTTGGACCTGCACAATGGCGGCTATGTGAAGGTTGAGCCCGGCAGCACCCGCACCTCGATCCCTGGCGTGTTCGCGGCGGGCGACCTGACCGACCATGTCTATCGCCAGGCCGTGACCAGCGCCGGCATGGGCTGCATGGCGGCGCTGGATGCCGAACGCTGGCTGGCCGAACAGGACGCGGCGGGGACACCCGACCCCGAGCATGCCTGGGCGCCCGCCGGGGCCGAGGCCTGGTAAGGAAAGGCCGCGCGGATTTTTCCGCGCGGCCCTTTGCCCTGCGACGGTGCTTACCGCCTTGTCACCGCCTTGGCCCGCGCCACGATGGCCTCTGCCGTGATGCCGAATTCCCGATACAGCCGGTCGATGGGCGCCGAGGCCCCGAATCCGGTCATGCCGATCACGTCGTCCTCGCTGGCGACATAGCGCGTCCAGCCGAACTTGCCCGCTGCTTCGACAGCAATGCGCGGCGCGTCGCCCAGGGTGGCCTGACGGTAATCGTCAGACTGGGCCTCGAACAACTCCCACGACGGCATCGACACCACGGCGACGTTCAACCCGTCGCCATGCAGCGCCTCGGCGGCCTGAACGGCAAGCGCGACCTCGGTCCCTGTGGCGATCAGGGTCACGTCGCGGCCCTCTCCGAACTGGCGGATCACATAGGCGCCCCTGGCGGTCAGGTTCTCGTCCCCCGCCTCCAGCCGCAGTTGCGGCACGTCCTGGCGCGACAGGGCCAGCAGCGACGGGACATGGCGGTTGCGGATCGCGATGTCCCAGGCTTCCAGCGTTTCCACCGTGTCGGCGGGGCGCAGCACCGTCAGGTTCGGAATGGCGCGCAGGGACGCCAGATGCTCGATCGGCTGGTGAGTCGGGCCGTCCTCGCCCAGGCCGATGCTGTCATGGGTCATCACGAAGATCGTGCCCACCCCCATCAGCGCCGACAGGCGGATGGCGTTGCGGGCATAGTCCGAAAACACCAGGAACGTCCCGCCATAGGCGATGAATCCGCCATGCAGGGTGATGCCGTTCATCGCGGCGCACATGCCGAATTCGCGCACGCCATAGCCGATGTAACGGCCCGGCGCCTGCCGCGTATACTGGCTGTCTACGGCCTTGACGCGGGTCAGGTTCGATCCGGTCAGGTCGGCCGATCCGCCGATCATCTCGGGCAGGGCGGCGGTCAGCGGCTCCAGCGCCATCTGGCTGGCCTTGCGGGTCGCGGCCTTTTTCGGATCGGCGAACAGCGCGTCGCGCGCGGCCTTGACGGCGGCGTCATAGCCGTGGGGCAGGGTGCCCGACACGCGGCGGTTGAATTCGTCGCGCACCTCGGCGGATTTCCCGGCCAGACGCGCTTCCCAAGCCTCGCGGTCCTTGGCGCCGCGCGTGCCGATCTGCCGCCATTCCTGCGCCAGATCGTCGGGGATCACGAATGGATCGTATCCCCAGCCGATCGCCTCGCGGGTCAGCGCGGCCTCGTCGCGGCCCAGGGGCGAGCCGTGGACCGCATAGCTGCCGGCCTTGTTGGGCGAGCCGAAGCCGATCACCGTCTTCATCGCGATCAAGGACGGCTTGCCCGTCTCGGCCTTGGCCGCCGCGATGGCCGCATCCAGAGCCTTGCCGTCATGGCCGTCGCATTTCTGGACCTGCCAGCCGCAGGCCTCGAACCGCGCCGGGACATCCTCGGAAAAGCTGATCGAGGTCGGGCCGTCGATGGTGATGTCGTTGTCGTCATAGAGCACGATCAGCTTGCCCAGGCCCAGGTGGCCCGCCAGGCTGATCGCCTCTTGCCCGATGCCTTCCTGCAAACAGCCGTCGCCGGTGAAGACATAGGTGTGATGATCGACCAGATCGTCGCCGAATTCCGCCGCCAGACGTCGTTCGGCCAGCGCCATGCCGACCGCCGTGGCAATGCCCTGGCCCAGCGGGCCGGTGGTCGTCTCGATCCCCTTGGCATGACCGTATTCCGGATGGCCCGCCGTGATGGACCCCCACTGGCGAAAGTTCCTGACCTGCTCCAGCGTCATATCCTCGTAGCCGGTCAGGTGCAGCAGGCTGTAGAGCAGCATCGAGGCATGGCCGTTCGACAGCACGAACCGGTCGCGGTCCGGCCAGTCAGGATTCTTTGCGTCGAATTTCAGGTGGTTTCTGAACAGAGCCGTGGCCGCGTCCGCCATGCCCATGGGCGCGCCGGGATGGCCCGAATTGGCCGCGTTCACCGCGTCGATGGACAGCGCGCGGATGCAGTTGGCCAGCGCGAAGTTCTGCGGGTCCAGCGCGGCCTTGGCGGCGATCTTGGGGTCTTTGGGCGAATCGAGCGGCATGGGGTTCTCCGGGCGGTTTGCGGGTCCATACTCTGGACCGGCCCTGTTCACAACAGTAATCACAAATCTATATCACAAAATAACAATAATCATGTTGCAATTTTTGCAGGCGCTGTTACAAACCTGCCAACCGAGGAGGCTTGGGTGAAGCGGGACGAACGCCGACAGGCGATCATGGACTTGTTGGTCGGTTCGCGCGCCGTCGATCTGGACGATCTGGCCGACCGCTTCGCCGTGTCCCGCATGACGATCCACCGCGACCTGGACGATCTGGAACAGGCCGGCCTGTTGCGCAAGGTCCGCGGCGGCGCCACCATCGAGGCCGGGACCCAGTTCGAAAGCGATTTCCGCATCCGTGCGCTGCAGGACGGCGACGCCAAGGCGCGGATGGCCCGCGCCGCCCTGGACCTGGTGGAACCGGGCATGACCGTGATGGTCAACGACGGGTCCATGGCGGCGCTGCTGGGGGCCAGCCTGTCAGACAAGGCGCCGCTGACGGTCATCACCAACAATGCCGCCGTGATCGACCGGCTGAAGGACGCGCCCCGCATGACGCTGATCGCCCTGGGCGGCACCTACAGCCCAAAATTCAACGGCTTCTTCGGCGTCGTGACCGAGGATGCGCTGTCACGCCTGCGCGCGGATCTGGCCTTCATATCCACCCCCGCCGTGGCGGGGCGGCGGGCGTTTCACATGGATGACGCGGCGGTCCGGGCCAAGCGCGCGATGATGGGGGCGGCCGACCGGTCCGTCCTGCTGGTCAACCACACGCGCTTTGGCCGCTCGGCGCTGCATGCCCTGGCGGATCTGTCGGCCTTTGACGCGATCATCACCGATGCCGCCCCCGCGCCCGAAGATCGCGCCGCGATCGACAGGGCCGGGCTGCGGCTGACCATCGCCCGCGACCGAATTGGGGACTGAGATGAGCGATTTCTGGATCGGCACAAGCTGGAAGATGAACAAGACGCTGGATCAGGCGCGCGTCTTTGCCGAGGGACTGGCCGCCGCCGATGCGGAGCGCGACCCGCGCATCCAGCGGTTCGTGATCCCGCCCTTCACCGCCGCGCGGCAGGTCAAGGACTGGCTGGCCGATACGTCGGTCAAGGTCGGCGCGCAGAACATGCACTGGGCCGACGAGGGCGCCTGGACCGGGGAAATCTCTCCTCTGATGCTGCGCGACTGCAACCTCGACATCGTGGAACTGGGCCATTCCGAACGCCGCGCGCATTTCGGCGAAACGGACGAAACCGTGGGCCTGAAAACCGAGGCCGCCGTGCGCCACGGCCTGATCCCGCTGATCTGCATCGGCGAGACGCTGGCCGAACGCGAGGCGGGCCGCGCGCAGGACGTGCTGGAAACACAGGTGCGCACCGCGCTGTCCCGCGTGGCGGGCAGCGACGCCCCGATCCTGCTGGCCTATGAACCCGTCTGGGCCATCGGCGTGAACGGCATCCCCGCGACCTCGGACTATGCCGACGCGCGGCAGGCCCAGATCATCGCAGTGGCGCGGGACGTGCTGGGCCGTCCCGTGCCCTGCCTTTACGGCGGCTCGGTCAATCCGGGCAATTGCCAGGAACTGATCGCCTGCCCGCATATCGACGGACTGTTCATCGGCCGCTCTGCCTGGGACGTGGGCGGCTATCTGGATATCCTGGCGCGCTGCGCCGCAACCATCGGAGACGTGACATGAAACTGGCAGTCGCAGGCGACAGCGCGGGCGAAGGTCTGGCCAAGGTGCTGGCCGATCACCTCAAGGACCGGCATGAGGTCGCAGAGATCAGCCGCACCGAGGCCGGTCCGGATGCGTTCTATGCCAACCTGTCCGACCGCGTGGCGTCGCAGGTCAAGGACGGCACGTATGACCGCGCCATTCTGGTCTGCGGCACCGGCATCGGCGTCTGCATCGCCGCCAACAAGGTGCCGGGCATCCGCGCCGCGCTGACCCACGACACCTATTCAGCCACCCGCGCCGCGCTGTCGAACGATGCGCAGATCATCACCATGGGCGCGCGCGTGATCGGTCCGGAACTGGCCAAGGCCATCGCCGACGCCTGGCTGGCCGAAACCCTGAACTTCGACAAGGCCGGCAAGTCGGCGGGCAACGTGAACGCCATCGACGCGGTCGATGCGAAATACACCAAGGCTTGACGAATGCTGAAACTGCCGAACGACGGCCCGGCGACGGGCCGCCTGCTGTCGCAGGTGCTGAGGGGGGATGGCCCTGCCGCGATTGTCCACGCGATTGCACGGGCGCAGGCACCGCTGATGGAACGCCTTGCCGCGGGTCGTCTGCACGGCGACCCGACCAAGATCGTCGGCGTCAACGACAGCGGCGATAGGCAGAAGGCCCTGGATGTCGGCGCGCATCACCACATGGTCGAGGTGCTGCGCCGCGCCGGTGTCCGGCAGGTGCTGTCCGAGGAAGCCGAGGCGGTGATCCCCCTCAACCCCGACGGCGGCTGGGACGTGGCGATGGACCCCATCGACGGATCGGGCAGCATTGGCATCGGCGCGCCGCTGGGGATGCTGTTCAGCGTCCTGCCCGCCGCGCCCGAAGGGTTTCTGCGCACGGGGGAATCGGTCGTGGCGGCGGGCTATGCCAGTTTCGGCCATTCGATGGACTTCGGCTGGTCGCTGGGCGACGGAACGCATGTCGCGGGCTGGGATGCCGAGGCCCAGGAAATCCGCATCGTGCGCGAGAACGCCACGCTGAAGCCCACGGCATCCACCGTCGCTTATAATGCGTCCAACGAACGCCACTGGGCGCCGGGTCTGCAACGGTGGGCGGCCGATCTGCGCGCGGGCCGGGACGGTCCGCTGGGCAAGGACTACAATATGCGCTGGCTGGCCGCCGCCGTGGGCGAGTTGCACCGCATCCTGCTGAACGGCGGGGCGTTCCTCTATCCCGCCGACCGGCGGCCGGGATACGAACGGGGCAAGCTGCGGCTGGTCTATGAAGCCATGCCTATCGCGTTCCTGGTGGAACAGGCGGGCGGGCTGGCGTCCGACGGCACCCAGCCCATCCGTTATCGCCAACCGTTAGCGGTACATGACATGACGCCCCTGATATTCGGCGCTAAGCACGAGGTCGAGACGATCCTCGGCTATCTGGCTGAACCCACGGAAGGATAACGACATGGCTATGATTACCCTGCGACAGCTTCTCGACCATGCGGCCGAGAATGGCTACGCAGTCCCCGCCTTCAACATCAACAACATGGAGCAGGGTCTGGCGATCATGACCGCAGCAGCGGCGACGAAATCGCCGGTGATCCTGCAGGCCAGCCGCGGCGCGCGCGCCTATGCCAACGACCTGGTGCTGGCCGGGCTGATCCAGGGCTTTGCCCGCGCTTTTCCCGACATTCCGCTGTGCATGCATCTGGACCACGGCAACGGGCTGGCGACCTGCGCCACCGCCATCCAGAACGGATTCACCAGCGTGATGATGGACGGCAGCCTGAAGGCCGACGGCAAGACGCCCGCCGATTATGCCTATAACCGCGACGTGACGGCCCAGGTGGTGCAGATGGCGCACGCCTGCGGCGTGTCGGTCGAGGGGGAACTGGGCGTGCTGGGGTCGCTGGAAACCGGCATGGGCGACCAGGAGGACGGCCACGGCGCGACCGAACAACTGGGCCACGACCAGCTTCTGACCGACCCGGACGAGGCCGTGCGCTTCGTGAACGACACCGGCGTCGATGCGCTGGCCATCGCCATGGGCACCTCGCACGGGGCCTACAAGTTCTCGCGCAAGCCCGATGGCGACATCCTGGCGATGCACGTGATCGAAGAAATCCACACCCGCCTGCCCAACACCCACCTGGTGATGCACGGATCGTCGTCGGTCCCCGAGGATCTGCAGCAGATCATCAACAGCTATGGCGGCGACATCAAGCCGACCTGGGGCGTCCCGGTCGAGGAGATCCAGCGCGGCATCCGGCACGGCGTGCGCAAGGTCAACATCGACACCGACAACCGCCTGGCCATGACCGCCGCGATCCGCAAGGTGTTTGCCGAGGAACCGTCCGAGTTCGACCCGCGCAAGTACCTGAAGCCCGCGATGCAGATGATGTCGCAGGTCTGCAAGGACCGATTCGAGGCGTTCGGCACGGCGGGCAACGCCGACAAGATCGTGCCGCTGCCGCTGTCGGTGATGGCTTCGCGGTATTGATCCGGGGACCGGCCTGAGGAGCCATGGCCCCGCAGGCACTTACAAGTGAGGGTCCGGTGTGTATCCTTTATACACACTGCCTTGGAGTATCCTCATGCCGCAGACCGCGACAAAGACCGCGACGAACGTGACCTTGTCGGCAAGCCTGCTGGCCGAGGCGCGGGAGCTTCATCTCAACGTCTCGGCGATCGCAGAACATGCCTTGGCGGCGGCGGTTCGCGACGCGCGAGCCGCGCGCTGGCAGAAGGGCAATAGCGAAGCCCTTGCACAACGCGCAGTCTGGATCGAGGAGAATGGGATGCCGCTGGCTGATATCCAGACCTGGCGGATCTGATCCCGCAATGCAGTTCCACGTCTATCGGATCGCCCGAGACCGGCTGGTGATCGACTTGCAGTCGGACATCCCGACGCTTCCGATTTGGGTGGTTGCGCCCTTATTCCCGGAAAATTCGGATCTGAAAGCGCTTTCGATTCTCGAGCCGATCATCGCGATCGAAGGGCAGCGCTCTGCCCTTCATGTCGGCGAATTGGCGGCCGTTCCGGCCTCGATCCTTCGCGGCGACCCTGTCGCGGACGTGAGGGCGCATGATTACGCGATCCGGCAGGCGCTCGATATGATATTCTCCGGGGTCAGGTAAATTTGGTTGCCGCAACCAATTGCATGGCTCGTTTTAGAACGCCATTTATGGCGTATCAATAAGCGTGCTCCATGTCTCAATTTCTGCTAGAAATCGAGCAAGATGGGCATCCGGCGTTCTTTACTCCACGAGAAACGCCGTCGTGCTGACCGCGTGAAAGCGGCTCTGCAGCGTTTCGTCCTCAGGTCTATCGTGCCACCCATAAAGTCATTCATCGCGGGTCCCGTTCCCTTGTAGGCAGCAAGGGTGAACTCTGTCTCAAGCGCATTTTGCAATAGCAACGTGCACAGATGTGAATTTGACCCAACGCCTGCATATCCGACGGCTATGTCGGGGCAGGCTTCGCGCATCGGTGCCAAAAGACCGGTGGCGTCTGCTGCCTCCAGATCCTTGCGACTCAGCAATACCATGGGTCCGCTATTGATCAGGCCAAGAGGGGCGAACGCAGTTTTCGTATCATAATCAAGCTGGGGATACAGAGAGGCTCCGGCTGCCAAGGCAACGTGGTTAATCAGAATTGTGTATCCGTCCGGCTCAGACCGGGCAAGGCGAGCTACGCCGAGTGTGCCTCCCGCACCACCAACGTTCTCGACGACCACCTGCTGGCCCGATGCCTCTGACAGGGACTGCCCCACCGGCCGCGCGATCGCGTTACTGGGGCCGCCCTATGGTCTTCTTCCAAAGCCTTATTGGCCCGGAATCGCAAAATGCCTGCGTGACAAGCATCCTGGAGAGGGAATTTATCCATGACATCCGACGAAAGCTGCGAAAGCAGGGCCAGATCGCAGTCCCTCATCGGCGGTGCTTTGCTGATCTTGTTCGCGGCAATCGCGCTTTGGGCGATGCATGGGTTGGACAGCGGAACACTGCGGATGATTTGACCGGGGGGTTGCCTCGTGCAATGGCTCTCGGGATCGGCGGCCTGGGAGTGATTGTCTTCGCCGGAGGCCTGACGAAAGACCGAGGTGGCGCCGTGCCCCCTGTCGCAACCCGCGGAACTGTGGTGGTGCTGCTATCGATGGTCCCACCCCAGAAGCTTGGGCCGGATCAGATGAGAACCTCCGGCGGGTTGGCGGCTCGGGGCGGCGCCTCGAGCCTTGATATCATGATCTGCGGTGACCTGTCACGGATTGCGCCATGGGGTCTCACTTCGTTGTATTGGCGACGCCATTTCTCGACCTTTTCCTGCGCATCGGAGAGGTCCAGGAACCAGGGCTGGCCCAAGGCATTCCATCCGCACGATGGCGTTGAAGCTCTCGGCGTAAGCGTTGTCGGTGGGTTTGCCTGGCCGATTGAAGTCTAGCACAACGCCACTGGGCGCGCATTCTGGAAGCGGTATCAGCCGCTTGCGACGGCCACCTGTAGATGATCGACCCGTCCTCGATCCGGGTTCACCAGCACGCCGCCAACGGCCCAAAAAAGACCAGCGATCCCGTTTGCATGGGTCGCTCGCGCGGCGGCCTGACCACCAAGATCCCTGCGCGTGTCGATGCCGAGGGCCGTCCGATCCGGCTGAAACTGACCGAGGGCCAGGCCCACGACAGCCGTCGGCCGCCGACATGGACGAGGCAGGAAACATCCTGCTGGCCGAACGCGGCGCATGGGCCAACATCCGCGCCATGCCCAACCGCGTCAAAACCTTGCTGTTCAGCACATGGGTCTACCGTCAGCGCAACGCGGTCGAACGGTTCTTCCACAAACTCAAACAGTTCAGGGCGGTCGCCACCCGATACGACAAGCGTGACGACAACTTCCTCCCGCCCGTCCAACTCGCTTCGATCCGCATCCGGTCGCGAAGTTATGAGTCGGTGAGCTAGACTGCCATCAGGGCATTCATAGCCTGGTGCAGCGCGGCATCCTGGCCTTGAGGGGACAGGATGGGTCGCGGCGGTTCGGCATCGGTCAGGCCCATCAGGTTCGCAGACCGGCGGACCATGCGAAGGCTACCGTATTTGCGGAACAGCGCCCACGGCCCGGCGCGGCAGGCGACGCAGTTCGGCAGGCCGGGTCCGCCCATCCGAGTCGGCTGGCGTGATCGGAAAAGCGGAAAGGCCGCGAAACGGAGTCATTGGAATTTCCGTCAAGAACCCCTGCCGGTCGGGCATGGGCCCGCCGGGATGAAAAGATCAGGCGAACAGCATTCCGTCCAACTCGTTACCCATCTCATCGACCGGATGGCACCATACGCGAAAGCCCGTCAGCCTGTGGGGACCGAAAGTGTTGATAAGCGGAACATCCGCGGCGTCCAGGCCGCGCGCCACCACGACGCGGCCGATGCGCCGCTGGTTGTTGCGGGGATCGAAGGTCCACCATTTTCCGCCCAGGAACACCTCGATCCAGGCAGCGAAATCCATCGCCGAGGCCGCCGCAGGAACGCCGATGTCGCCGACATATCCGTTGACATAGCGCGCCGGGATATTCAGCGCCCGCAGATAGGCCAGCGTCAGGTGGGCAAAGTCGCGGCACACGCCCACGCCATCGTGGCGCGCACTGGCCGCCGTGCGAAACTGCGAGGCAAGGCCATAGTCGAAGGCAAGGCCCCCGTTCACATGGTTCACGATGTACTGGACGCGGTTCCAGCCGGGCGCGATGTGGCCGAACAGGTTCCACGCCTCGTCGCTGACCAGATCGCTTTCCACATATCGCGATGCCGTCAGGAAACCCAGCACCTCGGTCGGAAGGGCCTCCACGGGCCATTCGGTGGCATTGGGATCGGCCTCGTCAAGGGTGCCGGGATCGTTGACGGTAATGTCGCTGAACAGCGTGAAGGACCCTGCCGGCGCCACCATGCGCCGACAGATATTGCCGAAACGATCGACATAGCTCTGGACCGGCACGGATGGCGTTGTTCGGTAATCCTCGGGCTGCACGTAATCGCGATGGCGCGCAGGTTCCGGGGTGGTCAGACTGATCAGGGTGGTGTCCTGACCGATCTGGATCGTCATCTCGTGCCCGATCCGAATGCGCATCAGACGACCGTCGCGTCCATGGTGACCTCGGCGTTCAAGAGCTTGGAGATCGGGCAGCCCGCCTTGGCTTTCTGGGCAAGTTCCTCGATCTGGGCCCGGTCGCCATCGCCCGAAATCCGCGTGGTCAGGTGCGCCTTGGTCACGGTGAAGCTGTCACCGTCCTTTTCCAGCGTGATCTTCGAGGTGGTCTGGATGTCGATCCCGCCCACGCCCGCCTCGGACAGCATGTTCGACAGGGCCATGCTGAAGCAGGCCGCATGGGCGGCGCCGACCAGTTCCTCGGGGTTGGTGCCAGGTTCGTCGCCAAAACGCTTGTTGAAGCCATAGGGCACTTCCTTCAACGCGCCCGATTGCGTCGAAACCGTTCCGTTGCCGTCCTTTAGCCCGCCATTCCATGTGGCCGATCCGGTCCGTGTGAACATCGCATTTCCTCCGTGCGTTTCTTCCTGCTGCGACAGAACGCCTGGAACGGGCGGCAGTTCAAGCCGGTTGCAAATATCAATGGCCGGGAAACAGCCTTTGATGCTCGGCGATGGCAAAGCGGTCGGTCATGCCTGCCACGTAATCAAGAACGACACGCGCGCACAGGGTCTCGTTGCCCGCCTGGCGCGCGATTCGGCACCATTGTTCGGGCATCTGCGACGGATCGTGCAGATACAGGGGAAACAGGTCGTTCAGCATGGCCGTGACCGTGGTGCGTTCCACGACAACCGAGGGGGCACGATACATGCGCGTGAACAGAAAGGACTTGATGGCCTTGATGTTCTGATAAAGCGGCTTGGAAAAGCGGATGATCGGCCCCTCCATGTCGCGGATGTCCTGCGCCGATTGCGGCCGCAGGCCGGTCAGCCGGTTCTGGGCCACGGCGATCACATCCTCGACCATGACGCCAAAGACGCGGCGCAGGGCTTCATAGCGGCGGCGGGTCGGGTCGAGGCCGGGATACAGCCGGTCCACCTCGGCAAAGGCGGGACCGACGACGGGCAGTTCGGCAAGCTCGTCTTCGGTGAACAGGCCGGCGCGCAATCCGTCGTGCAGGTCATGGTGGTTGTAGGCCACGTCGTCGGCCACCGCCGCCACCTGCGCCTCGGCGCTGGCATTGGTGTGCAGTTCCAGGTCCAGATCGGCATTCACTTCGGCCAGGGCATAGGGCAGGGGACCAACGACCGGGCCGTTATGCTTGGCGATCCCCTCCAAGGCCTCCCACGTCAGGTTCAGACCGTCGAAATCGGCATAATGGCGTTCCAGGCGCGTTACGATCCGCAAGGCCTGGGCGTTGTGATCGAATCCGCCATAGGGCTGCATCAGGGCGGACAGCGCATCCTCGCCCGTATGGCCGAAGGGGGGGTGGCCCAGATCGTGCGACAAGGCCACGGTCTCGGCCAGGTCGGTGTTCAGTCCCAGGGCGCCTGCAATGGTCCGGGCCACCTGGGCCACCTCGATCGTGTGGGTCAGGCGGGTGCGGAAATAGTCGCCGCGATAAGCCTTGCCGTCATGTTCGACGAAAACCTGCGTCTTGTGCTTGAGGCGGCGAAACGCGCTGGAATGGATGATCCGGTCGCGGTCGCGCTGCCAGGGGCTGCGGAACGTGGACATCCGTTCGGGATGCAGCCGACCGCGGCTGGCGCCGGGACAACAGGCATAGGGCGCGGTCATGGCTGAGATCACGAGAGAGGGCCTTCCTTGCAACGGAATGGCGTCAGCCTATATTCTGGACAGGCCCACGAAAACGGGAACGCCCCATGAACCTGCCGCCGAAAGTCACCGAACGCGCCTTTGCCAGACTGGCCGAGATCAATGAGACCGGCGATGTGCGCCCCCTGCGCGTCGCCGTGGCCGGGGGCGGCTGTTCAGGGTTCCAATACGACATTCGCCTGGACCGGGCCGAGGCCGACGATCTGGTTCTGGAAGGCGCCGGCCAAAAGGTCGTGGTCGATCCCGTGTCGCTGCCCTATCTGGCCGGGGCGACCATCGACTTTGCGGACGAACTGATCGGGGCACGCTTTGTCATCGAAAATCCGAACGCTTCGTCAAGCTGCGGGTGCGGCACATCGTTCTCGATCTAGCCGCAGACGCGGCTCCGGGTTTCCAGGTCGATTTCCAGCCTGCGCAAGGCTGGCGCGGGCAGCCGGTTCGGGGTGTCGCGTTCGTCGTCCAGGTCGCTCACCTCGGTCGTGACCATCAGGGCCTGACATTGATCCATCGGGCCGATGGATGCGACCTGCATCCGCCCGTCGCTTTCGATCAGGCGGATGATGTGTCCATGCCGTCGCGCGATGCCCGCGCCAAAAGCCATCGGTCGTTCGATCAAGGTCCATTCGGTCGCGGGTCCGAACAGCTTTCCCTCACCCTGCCATGTCCTGCCGTGCGCGAACCGGACCCGCCATGTTCCGGGCGGAACCAGCAGGCGAAACAGATCGCCGCCCCGGATGTATCCCGCCATGATGTCCCGGCCCTCCGCATCACTCAGGAATACGGCATGATCCCGGCCCGCCATCGTCCTGACGACCAGTGGCAGGGTCGCTGGCAATCCGCTGCGGTTCCACATCAGCCCGGCCTGGGGCCGGTCATCGGCCCGGGCAGGCAGGGCCGTCGCGATCATCAGCAGCAGGGCAATCAGGCGGAACATTCCGCATGGTAACAGGCCCCCATGCCGGTTGCCAATCGCCAGAGGGCGGATAAACATGCCGACCATGAAGATTGCGACATTCAACATCAACGGTGTCAAGGCCCGCATCCAGGCCCTGACCGACTGGCTGGCCGGATCGGGTGCCGATCTGGTCGTGCTGCAGGAAATCAAGTCGGTGGACGAGGGGTTTCCCCGCGCCCATTTCGAGGATCTCGGCTGGATCGTGGAAACCCACGGGCAAAAGGGGTTCAACGGCGTGGCCATCCTGTCGCGGCTGCCGCTGGAGGACGTGACGCGCGGCCTGCCCGGAGACGATGCCGACGAACAGGCCCGCTATATCGAGGCCACGGTGGTCGGATCGACGGCGGTGCGGGTCGCCGGGCTCTACCTGCCCAACGGCAATCCCGCGCCAGGTCCGAAATACGACTACAAGCTGGGCTGGATGGAGCGTTTGCGTCTCCGCGCGGCCCAGCTTCTGGCCAGCGAGATGCCGGTTGTGATGCTGGGCGACTTCAACATCATTCCCGAACCGCGCGATGCGGCCCGCCCAGCGGCCTGGGCCGAGGATGCGCTGTTCCTGCCTGACAGCCGCGCGGCCTTTCGCCGGATCACCCATCAGGGCTGGACCGACGCCGTGCGCATCCGCGACCCTTGGGCCACGCGCGGGCCATTCACATTCTGGGACTATCAGGCCGGTTCATGGTCCCGCGACGACGGCATCCGCATCGACCATATCCTTTTGTCCCCGCAGGCGGCGGACCTGCTGCTGGAAACAGGTATCGACAAGGAGGCGCGGGCCGGGGAAAAGCCCAGCGATCATGTGCCCGTCTGGGCAAGGCTGGCCGCCTAGATCACCAGAACCCCCGAATGCTTGGCCTTGTGTTCGGGTTCGACATGGATGGTGATCTGTGCATTGTCCAGGCGGTCGCGCAGCGCGGCCTCGATCCGGTCGCAGATGGCATGCGCCTGCGCGACCGAGGTGTTGCCGTCCATGACCAGGTGGAAATCCACAAAGGTCATGCTGCCCGCCGACCGCGTGCGCAGGTCATGCGCCTCGATCGCGCCGCCTGCGTTGCTGGAAATGGTTTCATGGATGTCGCGGAGCAGATCGTCCGGAACGGCCTTGTCCATCAGCCCGCCCAGCGACGCCGACATCACCATCCATCCCGACCACAGGATGTTGACCGCCACCAGGGCGGCAAGGATCGGGTCCAGAATCGGATAGCCCGTCGCGATCGCCAGCGACACGCCCACCAGCACCCCGGCCGAGGATACCACGTCCGACAGCAGATGGTGTCCGTCCGCCACCAGGGCGGGCGATTGCAGCCGCCGCCCCTGTCGCAGCAGGATCGCGCACCAGACGGCATTGATCGTGCCGGCAAGGGCATTGACCAGCAGCCCCTCCCAGGGTGCCACCAGCGGGCGGGGGTTGCGGATTCCCTGCCACGCCTCGTCAAGGATCAGCAGGGCGGCCACGATGATCATCACGCCTTCCAGCACGGCGCTGAGAAATTCGGCCTTGTGATGCCCATAGGGATGGGTGGAATCCGCCGGGCGCTGGGCGATACGGATCGCAAAAAGGGCGGCAAGGGCGGTGACGACATTGACGGTGCTTTCCAGCGCGTCGGACAGCAGCGCGACCGATCCGGTCATCCACCAAGCCAGGGTCTTTAGCCCCAGCACGACGACGCCGACCGCAATGCTGCCGGTGGCGATCCAGAGGGTGCGGTTCATTGCCAGATTCCTTTCTGCCCCCCCGCCGGGGTGCCTGTGGCAGAACCATCCTTTTATTGCAATTGGAAAGGACTGGTGGATCGACAGGCAGACCGCCTGACGAAGCCAGACGGATATCCTTTGGCAAAGTCCCGGTCAGAACCGCCCGATGCTTCGTTTCCCGGCATGTGCGGGCCCGTCAGTCGTCCCCGTCATCGGGGTAATCGTCATCGTCCCCGAAACGCGCATCGTCGGAATATTCGTCCTCTCCCTCGCCCACATACTTGCTGCTGAGCGCGATCGAATGGTTGTCATGGGCGGGGTCCATGACGACATCGGACGGGATTTCCCCGGCCAGCCATTCGCGCAGTTCCTCGCGGATCTCGGCGGGCTCCTGGCCTGTCATCTCGGCCAGATGGGCGACAAAGGCCCGTTGATCGCCGTCGATCTCATCCAGGTCGGCCTCGTCGATCTCGGGCCACTTCTCGACGATGGCTTCGTAGAAAGCGGTCCAGTTTTGCTGAACGTGTTGCCATTTCATCAGTATCCGCCTCCTATCGATCCTTGTGCCCAATTCGCGATGCCGGTGATATCCTCGCCGACCCCTGCGACGGTGTTGCACCCTGCCAGCATGGCACAGACCAGCAAAGCGCCCGTTACTGCCTTCATTCCCTTGCCTCCTGCCACCACAGCTCGGGCAAGAAGCCCGGCCAATCTCCGTAAAGTGGCGTTGTCCGGTCAGGATAGCGCAGGTCCGCCGCATGGGCCAGCCGCGAGACAGGCGAGAACCCGACCGGGACCACGTAACGCCCGGCGGTCAGGATTCGATCCAGGGCACGAACCGCAGAGGCGAAATCGTCGCGCGTCTCGGCCGTGACCATGGCACCGATCACGGCATCGACAGCAGGACTTTTCACGCCCATCCAGTTGCGGCTGCCGGGCTGATCGGCCGCCACCGACCCCCAATAGAGCAACTGCTCGTTCCCCGGCGACAGCGACAGCGCGCGTTCGTACCAGGTCATGTCGAACTGGAATTGATTGGTGCGCTGCACGAATTGCGCGGAATCCAGCAGGGTGATGCGCGCCTGGATGCCCAGATTGCGCAGGGCCTGGACATAGATGTCGGCGATCTGCTGGGTTTCGGATGCCGTGCGCATCGCGGTGCCCGACTGGTTCAGCAGGATTTCAAAGGCAAAAGGGCGACCCTGGGCGTCTGCAAGCACCCCGTCCCGGACCGTCCAGCCCGCCTCGGCCAGCAAGGCCATGGCCCGGCGCAGGGCCCCCCGGTCAAGCGCACGGTCGGACCCTTCGGGAAGACTGTATCCCTCGATCGTGCCGGGGGGCAGGTCGGCCTTGAACGGCTCGAGCAATTCGGCCTCGCGGCCCCCGGCCGGACCCGGCTGCATGGCCAGATCCGAATTGGCGAAATACGAGGTGATGCGCCGGTCCTTGCCGCCGTTCAGGGTCATGTTGATGAAGCGGAAATTGAATGCCTCGATCATGGCCTGTCGCACCCGCCAGTCCGCGAACAGGGGGTTTCGGGTATTCATCACCAGCCCCATGATCCCCGACGGGCGCCCATGGGGAATTTCCGTTTTGACGGCATCGCCGCGCTGCATCAGGGGAAAGTCGTATTCGGTCTCCCATTTCTGGGCGGAAAGCTCTCTCCAGACCGTGACCTCGCCGGCCTTGAACGCCTCGAACATGGCGTTGGCATCGCCGAAATAATCGTAACGGATCACATCCAGATTGTTGCGCCCGCGATTGACCGCCAGATCCTTTCCCCAGTAATCCGGGTTGCGGCGCAAGGTGATCGACCGCCCTGGGTCCACCTTGTCAACGATATAGGGACCAGACCCCACCGGCACTTCGAGACTGGATGCACTGAAGTCCTGCCCATCCCACTGCGCCTTTTTCAGGACCGGACGCAGGCCCATGAGCAGCGGCAGTTCCCGGTCCGCCTCGGTAAAGGTCAGGCGAACGGACCGCTCGCCGGTTTTCTCCATCGAGGCGACCCGCGCCCAGGCGCTGTGATAACGGGGATGGCCCTGCGTTCCCAGAGTCTCGAATGACCACATCACGTCCTCGACCGTGACGGGGCTGTTGTCGGAAAAGCGCGCCTCGGGGTGCAGAGTGAACTCGACCCAACTGCGGTCCGGAGCGGTTTCGACGCGTTCCGCTAGCAGGCCGTAAAGCGTGAAGGGTTCGTCAAGGCTGCGATACATCAGGGTCTCGGCCACATGAACCCCGATTCCCCACGCCCCGTTTCCCTTGAGAACCCAAGGCTTCAGCGAATCAAAGCCCCCCGGTTCCGCAAGGCGAATCATGCCGCCTTGCTGCGCCTCTGGGTTGACGTAGGGCAAAGCGGTGAATCCACTGGATAACGCCGGTTCTCCATACATGGCAAGCCCATGCCCCGACTGTGCGCCAGCCGAAAGCGGCATCAATGCCACAGTCGAAAAAGCCCCACATAACAGGCACAAGACCCTTAGCGTAAAGGATTTGTTAAGTTTTCTTAAGAACCACATTGCCTGCCCGCCCGATGTTTTGTGTTTTCGATGCAAATTCAACAAAGTCAGCGGGGGATCGTCAATGGCGCGACGAACTTCTTCGTTGGACTCGGACGGGCTTTCGCGTATAAGTGACTTACTGCTCGATAGGTTTCTTGCCTGTATGAAACCTGCCTCATGACTTGCGCCCGCCTTGTGCGGGCGTTTTTTTTTGACCATTCTGGCCCCGCAACACGCTTCCGGTCCCGGAAAGCGTGGAAACTGCCTCAGCGGAGGGCCAATGTTCGAAAGATTTCTTGTCGGTAAGACGGCAATCGTGACGGGTTCTAATTCCGGGATCGGTCTGGGGGTTGCGCAGCGGCTTGCCAGGGCGGGGGCCGATATCGTTCTGAACAGCTTTACCGACCGGCCCGAGGATCATGACCTTGCCGCGCGACTTGCAGCCGATCACGGGGTCGTCGTTCGCTATATCCAGGCGGATATGTCCCGTGGCGACGAATGCCGCGCCCTGATCGACAAGGCAGGCGGCTGCGACATCCTGGTGAACAACGCCGGTATCCAGCACGTCGCCCCGATCCCGGACTTTCCGGTGGACAAATGGGATGCGATCATCGCCATCAACCTGTCTTCGGCCTTCCATACCACCGCAGCCGCCCTGCCGCAGATGCGCAAGGCCGGGTGGGGCCGCATCGTGAACATCGCATCGGCCCATGGCCTGACGGCCAGTCCCTACAAATCCGCCTATGTCGCGGCCAAGCACGGCATCGTGGGACTGACCAAGGTAACGGGCCTGGAAACCGCTCGCGAGCCGATCACCTGCAACGCCGTATGTCCCGGCTATGTCCTGACCCCGCTGGTCGAGGCCCAGATTCCCGACACCATGAAGGAATACGGCATGACCCGGGACGAGGTCATCCAGAACGTGATGCTGCAACGCCAGCCCTCCAAGGACTTTGCCACCATCGAGCAACTGGGGGACACCGTGGTTTTCCTGTGCAGCGAATCGGCCGCGCAGATCACGGGAACGACCATCAGCGTGGACGGCGGCTGGACGGCGCTTTGACAGCGCCGTCCCCTGTGAGAACAGCGCCGTTCGCGACGGGTCAGGCCAGCGCAGCCTCTATGGCACGCAGGTCCGCGTTGGACAGGTTCTTGTTGATTTCCTTTCGCAGGCGGAACTGCAATTCCTTGTGGTAATGCTTGCGCAGGATGCCCAGGGCGGCGGGATCGGCGATGACGACGATATCCTCGAACCGCTGGTGCAGGGCCATGTCGTTCAGATGATCGGCCAACTGTCTGACGAACAGCCCCGGATCGTCGCCGGGAATGACATCCGGGCTGCGATCACCGGGCGTCGGTTGGTTCAATGATTCCGGCGTGATCTGCTCGACCTCGGCCAGATCGAGGCCATGTCGCGCCGTGTTGCGGAACAGGACCGCGGAATGGCCGTCGGCGACAACGACCAGGGTGTCATGGGGCAGCATGTGCGTCTTCCTTTTGCCTGTCGGGGCCAACGCACGGATGCAGCGTCAGTTGCAACTTTCGCAGAATTGCCGGATGCGCCCGATGGCCTCGACCAGGTGCGCATCACCGGTCGCATAGGAAATGCGGAAATGGGGGGACAGGCCAAAGGCCGCCCCAAACACCACCGCCACGCCCGATTCATCCAGCAGCGCGTTGGCAAAGGCCTCGTCATCGGCAAGCATCGTTCTCGCGGCCGAGGTCTTGCCGATCAGACCCGCGATCGAGGGATAGACATAGAAGGCCCCCTGCGGAACCGGGCAATCGATGCCGGGGCAGGCGTTCAGGCCAGCCACCACAAGATCCCGGCGTCGCTGAAATGCGGCGCGGCTTTCGCCGATATAGTCCTGGGGACCGGTCAGCGCCGCCTCGGCCGCATATTGGCTGATGGAACAGGGATTTGACGTGGACTGCGATTGCAGCTTGGCCATGGCACCGATCAGGGCTTCGGGCGCCGCGCCGTATCCGATCCGCCAGCCGGTCATGGCATAGGCCTTGCTGACGCCGTTCATGGTCAGTACCCGATCCTTCAGGCGCGGTTCGACCTGGGCGGGGGTGACGAATTCAAAGCCGTCGAACACAAGATGCTCGTAGATATCGTCGGCCAGAACCCAGACCCGAGGGTGGCGCAGCAGGACATCGGTCAGCGCCTGCATGGCCGCATGGTCATAGCCGGCGCCCGACGGGTTTGACGGCGAATTGAGGATCAGCCATTTCGTCCGCGGCGTGATCGCGCCCTCCAAATCCTCGGGGGTCAGGCGAAAGCCCTGATGCTGGTCGCATTCCACGATCACCGGACTGCCCCCGGCCAGCAGCACCATGTCGGGATAGCTGACCCAGTAGGGGGCTGGAATGATCACCTCGTCACCCTCGTCCAGGGTCGCCATCAGGGCGTTGAACAGGATCTGCTTGCCGCCGGTACCCACGGTGATCTGCGACGGGGCGTATTCAAGCCCGTTTTCGCGCGCGAACTTGTCGCAGATGGCCCGCTTCAGCGACGGCGTTCCATCGACGGCGGTATAGCGCGTATGGCCTGCGTCGATGGCGGCCTTGGCCGCCTCGCAGATATGGGCGGGGGTGTCAAAATCGGGCTCTCCTGCGGAAAGGCCGATGATGCTGCGTCCCTGGGCCCGCAGATCGGCGGCGCGTCCGGTCATGGCAATGGTCGGCGAAGGCTTGATTCGCGACAAGCGGCTGGACAGAAAACCCATGGGCAATCCCTCGGCGATTTGAAAGGCGGTGAAACATGGCTTATGCTGACGCCTTGGCCGCGGCAAGGACGGCCGCACAGACGAAGGATGCCACATGACTGAAACGCCCGAAATCCGCCTGCGCCGCCTGAGGATGCGGAGCTGGCGGCGCGGCATGAAGGAGATGGACCTGATTCTGGGCCGCTTTGCCGACGAGGTCATGGCCGACCTGTCGCCGGCAGAACTTGATGCCTTCGAGGCCATGCTGTCGGAAAACGATCAGGATCTGTATCTGTGGGTGACCGCGCGGATGAATGGCGGACCGAATGCCGGTCCTGACCGGATCGCCGCCATCCTGGACAGGATCGCGCTTCATGCCACGAAACGACTGGGCATTGTCCGATAAAATTTTTTCTATTCCCGGAAAGCAGGTTCGGTTGAATTAACTGAAGATTTTGCTTTTTGCGGCAATGATGCCGTCATGACAGATAAATCAGGACCGCAAGCCGCCATGATTTCCCCCGTGCCGCGCGACATGCGCCCCCAGTCCGACGTTCAGGCATTGCCCGATCTGGCCGACATGACCGATGCCTATCTGGAGTCGTTGCAGCTTCTGGAACGTTTGCATCGGTTGATGCTGGACCTGGTCAAGGACGAATTCGAGCGTCTCAACCAGAACGACCTGACGCCGGTTCAGGCGATGATCCTGTACAACCTCGGCGGGGCCGAGGTGTCGGCGGGCGAATTGCGGTCCCGCGGCATGTATCAGGGATCGAATGTCAGCTATAACCTGAAAAAGCTGGTCACGATGGGCTATGTCCATCATGAGCGCAGCGACCTTGACCGCCGTTCGGTCCGGGTGAAGCTGACCGAAGAAGGACAGGCGATCCGCGATCTGGTTCACCGGCTGTTCCTGCGCCATGCCGAAGGGCTTGCCATATCCGGCGTGCTGGAGGATCCCCCCCTGGATCAGGTGAACCTGCAGAACCGCCGGATCGAACGGTTCTGGCTTGAACAGATCCGTTACATCTATTGACGGCCGGCCGTCCCTGCGCAGCCTACCAGTGACCGGTGTTCTCCATGCTGGTCCAGGGCTCGCTCGGGGGCAGGGGATCGCCCTCCTGCAGCAATTCGATCGAGATGTTGTCGGGGCTGCGCACAAAGGCCATGTGCCCGTCACGCGGCGGGCGGTTGATGGTGATGCCTGCGTCCATCAGCCTCTGGCACATCTCGTAGATGTTGCCGACGCGATAGGCCAGATGGCCGAAATGACGGCTGTCAGAGGGCAGGCCGTCGTCGCCGTCCCAGTTGTGGGTCAGTTCCACCGGGCATTCCGGCTGGTCCGGCGGGGCCATGAAAACCAGGGTGAAGCGCCCTTTGTCATTGTCGATACGGCGCGTTTCCTCAAGCCCGAGCAGCTTGAAGAACGCCATGGTCTTGTCCAGATCCTTTACGCGGACCATCGTATGCAGATAGCGGATCTTCACGGGCATCTCCTTCTTGCAGATTGCCCGCAGCTTGGCATGGCGGGCAACGGGGCGCAAACGGATCAGCGGCGGCGCAGGTATTCGACCAGCACGCAGGCCGGATCGGCCGGGCGCAAGGAAAAACTCCCGATGCAGGTCCACTGTGCCAGGTCGAGGCCCGGAAAGAATGCGTCGGCGTCCGGGACGGCCAGATCCACCTCGGTCAGCAAAAGCCGGTCTGCCTGCGGCAGCAGCGCCCGATAGATGCCGGCCCCGCCGATGCCATAGACCCGGCGATGGCCTGACCGACAGGCATGATCGACCGCCATCTCGGGCGACGAAAAGACCTGTTCAGCAATCGATTCATCCGAAGAAACAACAAGGTTCAGCCGGTTCTTCAAGGGTTTTACGGGCAGGCTGATCCATGTCCGGCGACCCATGACAAGGGCGCCGCCGGTGGTTTCTCGCTGGAAGAAAGCCAGGTCTTCGGGCGCGTGCCAGGGGATCTTGTTGTTCTTGCCGATGGCACCGTCGATGCCGCGCGCCGCGATCAGGGTCAGCATGACTAGACCGCCACCGGGGCCTTGATGGCCGGATCGGGATGATAGTCCCGCACCTCGAAATCGTCGTATCGGAAATCAAAGATCGAATCCACCTGTCGGCGCAGATGCAGCCGGGGCAGGGGCTTGGGCGTCCGGGCTAACTGGGTGTGCACCTGTTCCAGATGGTTCGAATAGATATGCGCGTCGCCGATGGAATGCACGAAATCGCCTGGTCGGTAGCCTGTCACATGCGCCAGCATCACCAGCAGCAGCGCATACGAGGCGATGTTGAAGGGCACACCCAGGAACATGTCGGCGGACCGCTGGTAGAGCTGCAGATGCATCCGGTCGCCCAGGATGCGCACCTGCCACAGCGTATGGCACGGGGGCAGGGCCATGTCGGGGACCTCGGCCGGATTCCACGCCGATACGATCAAGCGGCGCGAATCGGGGGTCTTGCGGATCGCCTGAACCAGATCGGCGATCTGGTCGACCTGGCCGGCCAGAAACAGCGGCTGCCCGTCCAGCGTCTGACCGCTGGGCACCAGCTTGGGGAACCGGCGCCACTGATGCCCATAGACCGGCCCCAGGTCACCGTCCCCGTCGGCCCATTCGTCCCAGATTGAGACGCCGTTTTCCCGAAGATAGCGGATGTTCGTGTCGCCCGACAGGAACCACAGCAATTCATGGATGATGGATTTCAGATGCAGCTTCTTGGTTGTGACCAGGGGAAACCCGTCATCCAGGGCATAGCGCGATTGCAGTCCGAAATACGAGATCGTGCCCGTGCCGGTGCGATCCGTGCTGTCCTGACCGTGGTCCAGAACCGTCCGCAGGGCGTCGTGATACTGCTGCATGTCAGACGTCCAGTTCTTCGGCGAAACGGGCGTTTTCCTGGATGTATTCGAACCGCAGTTCGGGCTTTTTCCCCATGAGACGCTCTACCAGGTCGCCGGTTTCGCCGCCTTCGTCGTCGTCGATGCTGACCCGGATCAGCTTGCGCGTTGCGGGGTTCATCGTCGTGTCCTTGAGATCCTTGGCGTCCATCTCGCCCAAGCCCTTGAATCGCTGGACGTCGATCCTGCCCTTGCCGCCCAGTCCCTTGGCCAGCATCCGTTCCTTTTCGGCATCGTCGGCGACATAGATTCGGTGTGCCCCCTGCGTCAGGCGGTAAAGCGGCGGGCAGGCCAGATAGAGATGCCCCTTGTCGATCATCGGCCGCATCTGGGTGAAAAAGAACGTCATCAACAGCGACGCGATATGCGCGCCGTCCACATCCGCATCGGTCATGATGATGATCTTGTCATAGCGCAGGTCATCGACGTTGAATCTGGTTCCCATTCCGACGCCAAGCGCCTGGCAAAGGTCATTTATTTCCTGGTTGGCCCCCATCTTGCCAGATGCCGCCCCGAGGACGTTCAGGATCTTGCCCCGCAGGGGCAGCAGGGCCTGGGTGGTGCGGTCGCGCGCCATCTTGGCGCTGCCGCCCGCGCTGTCGCCTTCGACGATGAACAGTTCGGTGCCGTCGCGGCCGGTGGCGGAACAATCGACCAGCTTGCCCGGCAGGCGCAGCTTGCGCGTGGCCGTCTTGCGGGCGGTTTCCTTTTCCTGCCTGCGGCGCATCCGTTCATCGGCGCGAAGGATGAGAAAATCGAGGATCGCGCCCGCCGATTTCGTGTCGCCGGCAAGCCAGGTATCGAAATGGTCGCGCACGGCGTTTTCCACCAGCCGGGCGGCCTCGGTGGTTGCCAGCCGGTCCTTGGTCTGGCCCACGAATTCGGGCTCGCGGATGAAGCAGGACACAAGGGCACAGCCCCCGGTCAGAAGATCCTCTCGGGTGATCTGGGCGGCCTTCTTGTTGTTGACCCGTTCGCCATAGGCGCGAACCCCCTTGAGGATTGCGGACCAGAATCCTGCCTCGTGCGTTCCGCCTTCGGGGGTGGGAACGGTATTGCAATAGGACTGGATGAATCCATCGCGCGCAGGCGTCCAGTTGATCGCCCAGTCGACCTTGCCCGGCGCCTTGAACCTTTTGAAATCGACGCTGCCCGCAAAGGGTCGGTCGGCATAGGTGCTGGCACCCTTCAGCGTTTCGGCCAGATAATCGGCAAGGCCGCCTGGAAAATGGAACGTCGCCTCGCAGGGCGTTTCGCCGTCGTCGATCTCGGACTTCCAGCGGATCTCGACGCCGCTGAACAGATAGGCCTTGGACTTGACCATCCTCAGCAGCCGCGCAGGCTTGAAGCGGTGATGGCCGAAAATCTGTTCGTCCGCGTGGAAGGTCACGGTTGTGCCGCGCCGGTTGGGCGCCGCGCCGATCCTGGCCACCGGCCCTTGCGGCACCCCGCGCGAAAACCGCTGCTCGAACAGTTCCCGGTTGCGGGCGACCTGCACCACCATGCTGTCCGACAGCGCATTCACCACCGAAGCACCCACCCCGTGCAGCCCCCCCGATGTCTGATAGGTATCCCCCGAGAACTTGCCCCCCGCATGCAGGGTGCACAGGATCACCTCAAGGGCGGACTTGCCCGGAAACTTGGGGTGGGGGTCGACGGGGATGCCACGGCCATTGTCGCGCACCACCACGCTGTGATCGGCCAGCAGCTCGACCTCGATCCGGGTCGCATGGCCCGCCACGGCCTCGTCCATCGAATTGTCAAGGATTTCGGCCACCAGATGATGCAGCGCGCGGTCGTCCGTGCCGCCGATATACATGCCGGGCCGCTTGCGCACGGGTTCCAGCCCCTCCAGCACCTCGATCGAAGCGGCGGAATAGCTGTCGGTCGCCTCGGCGGCGGAAAGAAGATCGTCGGCCATGGGGTCTGCTCTGGTTCTTGGCTTTGGCAAAGGACTATTCCCTGGGGCAGGGCCCAAGGCCAGTCCGGCATGGGCAATATAAGGCGCCCGGACCGGAATGGCTACTCCGGCTCTGCGGCGCGGCTTTCCCACATCTTGCGGAAGGCCGGGCGTGCCTGGCACGCCTCGAGCCAGGCCATGACGGCCGGGAACCGGGACATCAGGTCGCCATGGCCCTGCGCATATCGCAGCACCTCGGCCATGTTGATGTCGGCCACGGTGAACCGGTCGCCCATCAGATAGCTGCGGCTGGACAGATGCCCCTCGACCACCTTCAGCGGGCGGACCAGCCGTTCGGCCGAATTGGCGATGATGGCCCCGTCTTCGTCCGATGGCGGGCGGGCACGGCCATGCAGGAAAAGGATCGTCAGCGCATCGGGTTCGATGCTGGTGGCGGCGTAAAAGCTCCACTGCATCATCAGCGCGTCCTCGGCCAGATCGGCCGGGGCCAGGGGGCCGCCGTGCTTGCGCGCCAGATACAGGGTCGCGGCCAGGGATTCCGACAGCACCAGCCCGTCATCCTCGATCACGGGAATCGCACCGGCGGGCGACAACGACAAAAAGGCCGGCGAATGGGTGTTCAGGGGCGCATCGGTCGCATCGGGATCGCCAAGGCGATAGGCCTGAATCACCGGGATCTGGCGGAACGGCAGTTCCATTTCATGGCACAGCCAGATGATGCGAGAAGCCCGGGACCGGGTAACACCGTGAATGGTCAGCATGAAAGGCTCCTTATGTCCGAACCGCAGGTTAGGCCAGCAGGCCGCCCTGCGGAAGCGTCATCCTGAGGTCCGGGATTTGATGCAGGTCAAGGTATGCCCCGTGCCGCCGGTCTAGACCAGTCTGGCGAAACAGGAGCACTTCTTCCCATGTCCAGCCAAGAGTTGGACCCCCCCAGCCTTTATGCGGCGCGCGAGCCGATATTTCCCAAGCGCGTCAAGGGGCGGTTCAGAACCCTCAAGTGGATCGTCATGGCCCTGGCCCTGGCGGTCTATTACGTCACCCCGTGGATCCGCTGGGACCGCGGGCCGGCAATGCCCGACCAGGCGGTTCTGGTCGATCTTGCCAATCGCCGGTTCTTTTTCTTCTGGATCGAGATCTGGCCGCATGAATTCTATTTCGTGGCAGGCCTTCTTGTCATGGCGGGACTGGGGCTGTTCCTGTTCACCTCGGTCCTGGGGCGGGTCTGGTGCGGCTATGCTTGCCCGCAGACCGTCTGGACCGACCTGTTCATTCTGGTCGAACGCTGGATCGAGGGTGATCGGAACGCCCGTCTCCGCCTGTATCGGCAGAACTGGAATGCCCACAAGGTCGGGCTGAGGGTGGCGAAATGGGCGGCCTGGCTGGTCATCGCCCTGCTGACGGGCGGGGCGTGGATTTTCTATTTCACCGACGCGCCGACGCTGTTGTCAGGCCTGCTGGCCGGGCAGGCCCATCCCGTGGCCTATATCACCATGGCCATCCTGACGGCCACGACCTTTGTGTTCGGAGGCTTTGCGCGCGAGCAGATCTGCATCTATGCCTGCCCCTGGCCGCGCATTCAGGCCGCCATGATGGACGAGGACACGCTGACTGTCGCCTATCGCGAATGGCGGGGCGAGCCGCGCGGCAAGGCCAATATCCACCGGCGCTGCACATCTGGGGCAGCGATTGCCGAGGCGATCAGCCCCGCCGCCGGTCCGGCGGTGGGCCGCAATTATCCACCGACGCCCTATCCGGGCGTTCCGACCGGTGTCGATGCCCCCATCCGGCAGGATTCGCCCGGCGACTGCATCGATTGCCTGGCCTGCGTGAACGTTTGCCCGATGGGCATCGACATCCGCAACGGCCAGCAGATGGAATGCATCACCTGTGCGCTGTGCATCGACGCCTGCGACGAGATCATGGACAAGATCGGCAAGCCGCGCGGTCTGATCGGCTACATGGCGCTCAGGGACGAGACGGCCGAACGGGCCGGTGTCGCGCCCAAGCCGGCGTGGCGGCATATCGTCCGGCCGCGCACGATCCTGTATTTCACCCTGTGGGCGGGGATCGGCCTTGCCATGATTGTCGCGCTGTTTCTGCGTTCGCCGCTGGAACTGAACGTTTCGCCGGTGCGCAACCCCCTGTTCGTCACCCTGTCGGATGGCGCAATCCGCAACACCTACGAGGTGCGCCTGCGCAACAAACAGAACGAGGCGCGCAGCTTTGCCTTTGATGTCAAAGGGGCGGACGGCCTGTCGGTCGCCATCGAGGGCGCGCCTTCGGGTTCGGTCGGGGTCGCGGCGGATGAAACCCTCAGCCGCAGGCTGTATGTGACGGCGCCCGCAGGATCCGATCCGGCACAGAAAGCCACCACCCCGCTGGCCCTGGTCGCGCGCGACCTTTCCGATGGCACCACCGCGACGGCGGAAACCGTCTTTCATGGAAAAGGGGAATGATATGGCACAGGAACTGACCGGCCGCCACGTCCTGATCATCACCCTGTCGGCCTTTGGCGTGATCATTGCGGTCAACCTGGCAATGGCTTTTCTGGCCATCGGCAGCTTTCCGGGGGTCGAGGTCAGGAACAGCTATATTGCGTCCCAGACCTTTGATCGCGACCGCAAAGCACAGCAGACTCTGGGCTGGGCGGCCCGTGCCGATCACGATGGCGCCAACCTGGTCATCCGCGTCGTCGATGCCGCGGGCAATCCTCCGGTCCTGCGCGACCTGTCCGCCACGGTCGGGCGCCCGACCCACCGGCGGGGCGACGTGACGCCTGCATTGCGGGCCGAGGGCGGCGTCTATCGCGCGCCGCTGCCGCTTGCCCCGGGCAACTGGACCATTCAGGTGACGGCTTTCGCCCCTGATGGCACGGCCTTCCGGCAGAAGCTTCACCTTTATGTCCCCGACCGGGGGAACTGACATGGCAGACCTGACCGTCTCGGGCTTCAGCGCCTGCCCGGCCTGCGACGCGGCCCCCCTGGCGCAACGGCTGGCCGACCGGGCCGAGGTTGCGCAGGGCACGCTGATCCTGTCGCTGCCCACCGCCCATTGCGCCACATGCATCGCCGATGTCGAAGCTGCCCTGTCCGGCCATCCGGGCGTGCGCCATGCCCGCGTGAACCTGACGCTGCGGCGCGTCACGGTCGATGCGCCCGGATTGAAGGCCGACGATCTGATCCCGGTTCTGGCGCGCGCGGGCTACGAGGCGCACGAGCTTGACCCCGATGCCCTTGCGGCAACCACCGCCGACCGGCAGGGACGCGACCTGCTGATGCGGATCGGCGTGTCTGGCTTTGCCATGATGAACATCATGATCCTGTCCGTCGCGGTCTGGTCCGGCGCGCAGGATGCCACCCGCGACCTGTTTCACTGGATCAGCGGGGCCATCGCCCTGCCAACGGTGGTCTTTGCGGGACAGCCCTTTTTCCGCAGCGCCTGGATGTCGCTGAGGGCAGGACGACTGGGCATGGATGTGCCGATTTCCCTGGCGCTGGTCCTGGCCAGTGCGATTTCCGTCTTTGAGACGATGCAGTCGGGCCATCACGCCTATTTCGACGCGGCGGTGATGCTGTGCTTCTTTCTGCTGATCGGTCGTTATCTGGACCACCGCACCCGCGCCATCGCACGCTCTGCCGCCGCCGAACTGACCGCGCTCGAGGTACCGCGCGCCACGCTGCTGGCGGACGGAGCCGAGCGGGTCGTGCCGGTGGCGGCGCTGCGTCCGGGCGATCTGATCCGCATCCGCTCCGGCGCCCGCATTCCGGCGGATGGCCGGATCGTCGAGGGCCGGTCCGAGATCGACCGCGCCCTTCTGACCGGCGAAACGCTGCCGGTGCCTGCCGCCCCCGGCCAGATGCTGTCGGCCGGCGAGGTGAACCTGACCGGACCCCTGACCCTGCGGGTGACGGCGGCGGGCCGCGATTCGTCCCTGGCGCGCCTGACCGCCCTGGTCGAGGCCGCCGAGGCCGCGCGCGGCCGCTATACGTCGCTGGCGGAACGGGCCTCCAGGGCTTATTCCCCCAGCGTGCATCTGATGGCGCTGTGCAGTTTCGCGGGCTGGATGTGGGCCACCGGCGATCTGCGGCTGGCGGTGAATATCGCGGCGGCCGTGTTGATCGTGACATGCCCCTGCGCGCTGGGGCTGGCGGTTCCGGCGGTCGCCACGGCGGCCTCGGGCCGGCTGTTCCGGCGCGGGCTGCTGATCAAGGATGGCACCGCCCTGGAACGTCTGGCCGAAATCGACACCGTCGTCTTCGACAAGACCGGCACGCTGACCCTGGGCAGCCCGGTGCTTGTTTCCCTTGATTCCCTTCCCGCGGACCTGCGCCCCGCGGCCCGCGCCATGGCCGAGGCGTCTGCCCATCCGTTATCGCGCGCCCTGGCCCAGGCTCTTGCCGATGAACCGGCTGCTGCCCTGACGGATGTGGTCGAACATCCGGGTTGCGGCGTCGCGGCCCGCTGGGGGCACAGAACCTTGCAGCTGGGGCGTGCGGAATGGCTGGGAGCCGGCGACGACGAGGCCGACAATCCCCACAGCGCCACCTGGTTCGCGGTCGAGGGGCGCGAACCGGTGCGGCTGGACTTTGCCGACGCGCTGCGCCCCGGCGCGGCGGATTGCGTTGCACGGCTGCGCGGGGCAGGACTGTCCGTGATGGTCATATCCGGCGACCGACAGGCTGCGGTCGCGGACCTTGCTGGTCGTCTCGGGATAGGGGCTTACCACGCAGGCGTGGACCCTCGGGGGAAAGAAGCCATCATAGCCGATCTCTCGGCAGAGGGCAGGCGCGTCCTGATGGTGGGCGATGGTTTGAACGACACGGCCGCGCTGGCCCGCGCCCATGCCTCGATCTCGCCCGCAAGTGCGCTGGATGCGGCCCGGGTGGCCAGCGATATGGTTCTGACCGGCGTCGATCTGGCCCCGGTGGCCGATGCCGTGGCGACCGCCCGCTGTGCGACCCGCCGGATCCGCGAGAATTTCGCGATCTCGATCGCCTACAACATCGTGGCCGTGCCGTTGGCCGTTTTCGGCATGGTCACACCGCTGATCGCCGCGCTCGCCATGTCGCTCAGCTCGATCACGGTGACGCTGAACGCCCTGCGGCTGCGGGACTGACAAGGGAAACGCCTGTGGAAATCCTGTCCATCCTCATCCCCGTATCGCTGGCCCTGGGTGCGGCCGGATTGGCGGCCTTTGTGTGGGCCCTGCGGTCGCGCCAGTTCGAGGACCCCAAGGGCGATGCCGAACGTATCCTGAACAATCGGTGGGATGACCGGCCGCGGCCCGACTGATGCCCCTGGCCGAGCGCGAAATGGAAAAGGGGGCAGATGTTCTGCCCCCTTCCGCACATGGTCCGAAAGATCAGCGGCTGACAACGGCGCAGTCTTGCGACCGGCTGGCGAAGCGGTTGCAGATCAGGTCCGCATTCGCTTTGGTCAAGTTCGCAAATCCCGGCTGAAAGCCACGCCGGGTGTCAGCCACCTGGCGGGTGGCGCTGCCCAGGATCGCACCGTCCTCCAGGGCGCTGCGCATCAGCAGGCCCTCAGCCTCGGCACGGGAGGTGAACAGCCCCAGCGTCACGCCCCAGCCGCGTCCGCCGTCGGACGATCGGGACACGATTTCCAGCGCTTCGGGCTCGGCAAGGTCGCCTTCGCCCATCGCGGCCAGAATGACCGTTTCAGACCGCGGCTTGGGCGCGGGCGAAGCCAGAAGCGACATCGTTGTTCCCCCTGCCGGAGGAACGGCCTCGGCCACGGCGCGGGCGATGGCCTCGGGTTCGATGGCGGGTGCGGCAACAACCGCGGCGGTGCTTGCCGACCGGGACCGGGGGGCCGGGGCAGGGCGCGCCGACTGCGCCAGAACCGGGGCGGCAAGGCTGGCCGACTGCGGCGCAGGGTCATCTGCGGCTGCAACGGGGGTCGCGGGAACGGCCGCGGGCGCAGCGGCCGCACGGCGGCTGGCAGGCCGGGCACTGGAAGCCAAGGTCAACCCACCGGTCGGTTGGGCAACCTGTGCCGGCACAGGGACGGGTGGGGATACCGCCGCCGTCGAGGCCAGGGCCGGGCGGCTGACCCGAACCGGCGGGGCCGAGGCGCTGAGAACCAGGCGCTCGGTCGCGGGCTGTGTCGCGGCTGCCGAGGGCTGGACCTGCGCGCGGCGCACGACCCGCTGGGCGATCAGGTTGGGCGCCTCGGGCCGTACCTCGCGCACGCGGTTTGGAACGCGGTTGAAGCCGGCATCCAGCAATTGGGCCATCACCTGGTTGCGATGGGCCGTCGAGGTGCCGCCGAAAACCGTGGCCACCAGCCGCTTGTTTCCACGCTGGGCCGAGGCTGTCAGGTTGAAGCCCGCCGCCCGCGTGTATCCGGTCTTGATGCCGTCGGCCCCCTGATAGGCGTCCAGGAAACGCTTGTTCGTCGATGCGACCTGCGCAATTCCCGCATCGGCCGAGCGACGCGAAAAGATATTATAGTATTGCGGGAAATCGTAGAACAGCCGCCGTCCCAGGGTGGTCATGTCCTGCGCGGTCGAATAATGACCCTCCTGCGTCAGGCCATGGGCGTTCCGGAAATTCGTGTTCCCCATTCCCAGGGCGCGGGCCATCTGCGTCATCTGCTGGGCAAAGGCGGCCTCGGACCCTGCAAGCCCTTCGCCGATCGCGGTCGCGGCATCGTTGGCGGACTTGATGGCGGCTGCACGGATAAGATAGCGTAATTCGATCCGCTGGCCCGCCCGCAGGCCCAGCTTGGACGGAGGCTCGGCGGCGGCGTTGCTGGACACGGGAA
This sequence comes from Paracoccus subflavus, assembly GCF_004310345.1. Lineage (GTDB taxonomy): Bacteria > Pseudomonadota > Alphaproteobacteria > Rhodobacterales > Rhodobacteraceae > Paracoccus > Paracoccus subflavus. Next base: position 176,097 of record NZ_SISK01000004.1, read on the forward strand.
ACTGCGAATCCAGCCGGACCTGCCCCCGTTCTATGGCGGTGAACGCCATGTAAAGCGTCATCATCTTTGTAAGGGACGCGGGATGCAGCCGCGTCCCCTCGTTCTGGCGATAGATCGGCTGGCCGGTCCGCGCGTCGATGACATAGGCGGCGAAAGGGGCCGCCGACAAGGTCGCCGGAGCCAGGACGGCCAGCACAAGCAAAGCCCATAGCCGGGCTGTCTGGAAAAATCGGATCACTGTCGCGGTCTCTCTGCCTCTGCGGCATGTCGTTGGTTGCATGCCATTGCTTAACAAACCAAGAATAACACGAGATATTCTGCCCTGTCACCGTTCTTTTGTTTTATTTTGATGCTTTCCGACACGCCTGCCCGGTCTTTCATCGGCGGCAGAATTCGCTATATTGGCAGACGGATGACAGGATTTTCGATCACTTTGAACAGCATGGCGCACGGGATGACCAACAGCGACCGCCCCGACGACCAAGTCGATCTGGTGGTCAAGCCGCGTACCCGCACACAGCGGCCACCCATGTACAAGGTCTTGATGCTGAACGACGATTTCACGCCCATGGAATTTGTGGTCCATGTGCTGGAACGCCTGTTCAACATGACCCACGCCCAGGCGATAGAGATCATGTTGACCGTTCATCGCAAAGGTTTGGCGGTGGTGGGGGTGTTCTCGCACGAGGTCGCCGAAACCAAGGTGGCGCAGGTGATGGAACTGGCGCGACGCCAGCAGCATCCGCTGCAATGCACGATGGAAAAAGAATAACGGTGACCACGACTCGCTTGGCCCTTGCGTTCCCCGACGGACATCCCGGGGGTCGCTTTCTTGTGATCGGCGCCAGGGGGGGGGACGATCTGGCACCCCTGGATATGGAACAGACATGTCTCCGTCAGGGCAATGTCCACGACCACCACGTTCTTGCCGGGCGGGGATTTCAGGTCATGCCGCAGGTCGAGGGACGATTCGACGGGGCGATGGTCGTTCTGCCGCGCGCCAGGGCACAGGGCCGTGCCTGGATCGCCGAGGCTGCGTCCCGCCTTGCGCCGGGTGCATCGCTGTGGGTCAGCGGGCAGCGGACCGATGGCGTCGAGACCATGCTGAAGGACTTGCGCAGGCTGGCCCCCGTGGACGAGGTTCACAGCAAGGCCCACGGCAAGATCTTTCGCGTCATCCTTCCCGAAGGGGACTGGCTGCCGGCGGACTGGGCGGGTCGCAGCCGCGAGATCGCACCGGGTTTCGTTACCCGACCCGGCGTGTTTTCGGCGGACGGCATCGATCCGGGATCGGCGCTGCTGGCGGCGTGCCTGCCCGACCGGATGCCGACGCGCGTGATCGATCTGGGCGCGGGGTGGGGATGGCTTGCGGCGCAGGCCCTGGCAAGGCCGGGCATCGAGGTCATCCATCTGGTCGAGGCCGAGCATGATGCCCTTGAATCGGCCCGCGACAATATCCGTGATCCGCGTGCCCGGTTCCACTGGGCCGATGCCCGCGATTTTTCGCTGGCCGAGCCGGTGAACGGGGTCTTGATGAACCCGCCCTTTCACGACGGGCGCACCGCGGACCCGCGGATCGGGACCGACTTCATCGCGGCGGCCGCGCGTTTGCTGACGGGGGCTGGGCGGCTCTGGCTGGTGGCCAACCGTCACCTGCCCTATGAGCCGGCCCTGACGCAGCATTTCGCACAGGTTCAGGAAATCGGAGGCGACAACCGCTTCAAGGTGATCGAGGCCACAGGGGCCGGACGTGGTGCCATACGCAGGGGACGACACTGATGGGAACCTCGATCCAGGGCAAGACGGCCATCGTCACCGGCGCCGGACGCGGCATAGGATTGGCCATTGCCCGCCATTTCGTCGAACGGGGCGCCAATGTCATGTTCGCCGATACCGACGAGGCCGCATTGAACGAGGCGATATCCGACTATGATGATCGTGACCCGCATGTGCGCAGCTTCTGGGGCCGGGTTTCGGACAAGCTGGCAACGGCCAATCTGCTGTCGGCCACGCTGGATGCCTTTGACCGCGTGGACATTCTTGTCAACGCGCATCGGCTGGTTCTGGCATCGGACCCGCTGGATGCCGATCTTGAGGTGCTGGAGCGGTTGCTGCGGCAGAACATGATGACCAGCCTGCGCATGACGCAACTGGTGGCCAAGCGCATGATCAAGCAGGCCGAGGGCGAAGGCGGAACCGCCTCGGCGGGTGCCATCGTGAATCTTTCCACCCTGGCGGCCCTGCATCCCGTGCCGACCATGCTGGACTATTCCATCGCCTATGCCGCACAGGAGCAGGCCACCAGGGGCATGGCACTGGTGCTGGCGCCGCACCGCATCCGGGTGAACGGCGTGCGGTTCGGCAGCGTGATGTCCCACGAACTGAGGGAATCGCTGCGCAGCCGGCCTGAACTGCGCGACAGGATCATTGCCGCAACGCCCATGGGCCGCATTGCCGCCGCGGACGAACTGGCCGAGACGGTATCCTACCTGGCCAGCGATGCGTCGAAATTCGTGACCGGGCAGATCATCACAGTCGACGGCGGACGCAGTCTGGCCGACCGGGTGGGCGCCCAAACGGTCTGAGGGTCAGCCCTGGTCTTCGGGAAATGCGGCTTGGCAGGCCTGCACCACAGCCTTGGCCTGGCCTGCCAGGGCGGCTTGCCGGGCTGCCAGATTGTCGCGCTTGCGCTGCTCGGCCGCCGGGTCGATCGGGACACGATAGCGTTCGACGTCGACGTAATCGCGCCAACAGGGCTCGTAGGTCGCCACGACGCGTCCATCCCGGTCGCGCGCATAGGCGCGGCACTGGGTCAGGCGATCACGGATCACCTGCCGTTCCTCCCAGGCATAGCCGCGCGCAAGGTTGCCCTCGACCTCGGCCAGCAGACCGCTGACGGTGCGGTACTCGCCGGTATTCCGGCTGATGCAGCGGTCCTGGGGCGTGCCGCAGGCCGCAACCAGCAGGGGAAGAAGCACGGCCGCAGCAAGGGTGGTGTTGCGAGGCATGGCCTGTCCCATTAGAGCGGATGGCAAATGCTAACGCTGCCGGAACGAACTGGCAATTCACGTCTGGAGAGCTTGATGGATCACGAACGCCGGATCGCCGCCGCCTGGTTCCGGGAATTGCGCGACCGCATCGTCGCGGCCTTTGAATCGCTCGAGGATCATGGTCCCGCCACTTTGCCGGCGGGTCGTTTCGAGGTGACCTCCACCCGGCGCGACACCGATGGCGGGGGCGGTCTGATGTCGGTGATGCGCGGCGGGCGGGTGTTCGAAAAGGTCGGCGTCAACTGGTCCGAGGTTCACGGCACCCTTGCCCCCCGTGCCCAGGCGGCGATGGCGTCCCGGGGGGTTCCGGGCATCGACAGCGACCCGCGCTTCTGGGCCTCGGGGATCAGCCTCGTGGCGCATATGCAGAACCCCCATGCTCCGGCGGTGCACATGAACACGCGGATGTTCTGGACGCCCGGCGCCTGGTGGTTCGGCGGCGGGTCCGACCTCAATCCCTGCATCGAATACGCCGAGGATACGGCCCATTTTCACGCGACGCTGCGTGCGGCCTGCGATGCGCATGGGGCTGGCTATTACGACCGGTTCAAGGCCTGGGCCGACGACTATTTCTTCATTCCCCATCGTGGCCGCGCACGCGGGGTGGGCGGTGTTTTCTTCGACGATCTGAACACCGGAGACTGGCAGGCGGATTTCGCCTTTACCCGCGCCGTGGGCGAGGCATTCCTGCCCGCGTTCATGCCGCTGGCGGAACGCCGATCCGGGCAGGCATGGACCGACGCCGACCGGGATGCGCAACTGATCCACCGCGGCCTTTATGCGGAATACAACCTGGTTTACGACCGGGGCACGAAATTCGGGCTGGAAACCGGCCATGACGCCAATGCCGTCCTGATGAGCCTGCCTCCGCTTGCGAAATGGATCTGACCGGCTGGCTCAGGCGGTCCTGACCGCCTCGATCATTGCGGCCACATTGTCGGGATCGGCGTCAGGGGTGATCCCATGGCCCAGGTTGAAGATATGCGGCCCGCCGCGAAAGGCGCGGGTGATCCGCTGCGCCTCGGCCGTCAGCTCGGGCCCGCCCGTGACCATGTGCCGCGGATCGAGGTTTCCCTGCACGCAGCCGTCCGTCTGGACATGCCACGCGGCCCATTCCGCGCTGACCGAACTGTCCAAGGCCACGCAATCCGCCCCCGTCGCCCTGGCAAATCCGGCATAGCGGTCGCCGGCCTCGCGCGGGAAGGCGATGATCGGCACATCGGGATGACGGGCCTTCAGCGCGTTGATGATCCTGCGGGCCGGGGCAAGGGCGAAATCGTCGAAATCCGCGCCTCGCAGGCTGCCTGCCCAACTGTCGAACAGCTTGACGGTTTCGGCGCCCGCCTCGATCTGGGCCGACAGGTAAAGGATGGTGGCTTCGGTGATCCGGTCGATAAGCGCGGAAAACGTCGCCCGGTCGGCATTCTTCAAGGCATGGGCGGGGGCTTGGTCAGGGGTGCCGCGACCGGCGATCATGTATGTCGCGACGGTCCAGGGGGCGCCGGCAAAGCCGATCAGCGCGGTTTCGGGCGGCAGTTCGCGGGCCAGGATGCGGACCGTTTCATAGACGGGCGCCAGACGGTCGTGGATCTGGTCGGCCGGCCGCAACCGCGCCAGGTCGCCGGGTGTCGTCACCGTGGAAAGCCGCGGCCCTTCGCCGGTCACGAACCACAGATCGGCGCCAAGCGCCTGGGGCACCAGCAGGATGTCGGCGAACAGGATGGCCGCGTCGAACCCGAAGCGGCGAATGGGTTGCAGCGTTACCTCGGCGGCAAGGTCGGGCGTATAGCAGAGGGACAGAAAATCGCCGGCCTGTGCCCGTGTGGCCCGATATTCGGGCAGATAGCGTCCGGCTTGGCGCATCATCCAGATCGGAGGAACCGGCAGGGTCTCGCCCGCCAGGGCACGCAGCAGCAGTTTGGTCATGAGGCCTCCTGACCGCCCCTTCAAGGCGAGGTGGGGGGCGTTGTCAAGCGGCCTGCCGCCCGCTATGCCGGCGTCATGACGCAGATGCCCGACCCTTCCCGCCCGCTCAAGATCGGAACCCGCGGCTCGATGCTGGCGCTTGCCCAGGCCTATGAGACGCGCAATCGCCTTGCCGCCGCACATGGCCTGTCCGCAGATGCCTTCGAGATCGTGGTGATCAAGACCACCGGCGACCGGATCATCGACCGCCCCCTCAAGGAGATCGGCGGAAAGGGGCTGTTCACGCGGGAGATCGAGGATGCCTTGATTGGGGGGCAGATCGACCTCGCCGTTCATTCGATGAAGGATATGCCGACGATCCAGCCCGATGATTTGGTGATCGACTGCCTTTTGCCGCGCGAGGATGTGCGCGACGCCTTTGTCAGCCCGCATTTCGACTCGATCGCCGCAATGCCCACCGGGGCGGTGGTCGGCACGTCCAGCCTGCGCCGCCGGGCCCAGTTGGCAAATCGGCGGCCGGATCTGACGATTGTCGAGTTTCGCGGAAACGTTCAAACACGGTTGAGGAAACTGGACGACGGGGTCGCCTCGGCGACGTTTCTGGCCATGGCCGGGCTCTCGCGTCTGGACATGCTGGACGCCGCACGGGGTCCGATCGACCCGGCCGAGATGCTGCCGGCTGTGGCGCAGGGCGCCATCGGGATCGAACGGCGCAAAGAGGATGATCGTGCAGCCCGATTGCTTGCGGCGATCCATGACGGTCCCACCGGGCACCGGATCGCGGCCGAGCGTGCCTATCTGGCGCGGCTGGACGGTTCATGCCAGACGCCGATCGCGGGACTGGCCGAGATACGGGAAAAATCGTTGCTGCTGCGGGGTGAAATCCTGCGCCCGGACGGGTCGGCCAGGATCAGCGGATATCGCGAGGGCGGTGTCGCCGACGCGGAAACCATGGGGGCCGATCTTGCCGACGAGCTGCTGGGTCGGGCCGGCAAGGATTTCTTTTCCTGAACCGGCGGCATCCGCCCTTCAGTAGCTGCGGATAAGCCCCACCAGCCGGCCCTGGATGCGAACGCTGTCCTCGGGCAGGATGCGTGTCTCATAGGCGGGATTGGCTGCTTCGAGGGCGATCATGCCACCGCGGCGGCGATATCGCTTCAGCGTGGCTTCATGGCCATCGACCAGGGCCACGATGATGTCGCCATTGTCGGCCGTATCCTGTTCACGGATCACCACCACGTCGCCATCGTTGATTCCGGCCTCGATCATGGAATCGCCCTGCACCTCGAGCGCATAGTGATGTTCCCGGCCGCTCAGCATCGTGCCCGGCACGGCGACATGATGCGACACCTCGGAAATCGCCTCGATGGGCACACCGGCGGCGATCCGCCCCATCAGGGGCAGTTCCACGGCAGGACTGTCGGCGATGGTGATCGCGCCCCGGGGGCGGGCACTGCGGGCCGCGGCGGGACCGGACACGACGCGCGGAACGAAGCCGGGCCTTGTGTCCCCGCCCGCCTCGGCAAGGGCATCGGGCAAGCGGACGATTTCCAGCGCGCGGGCCCGATGAGGCAGCCTGCGGATGAAGCCACGTTCCTCAAGCGCCGTGACAAGACGATGAATACCTGACTTGGATCGCAGGTCCAAGGCTTCCTTCATTTCGTCAAAGGAGGGCGGCACCCCGTCGCGCGCCATCCGTTTCTGAATGAAGTCCAGCAGCAAGATCTGCTTCTTCGTCAGCATTTCCGTCATCCCGCCCATGGCATTGTTCCATTTCTGTTCTATCGCAAGAGCGCCCCTGCGTCAACGAACAGAACAGGAAATGCTGAAAAAAATGTTAATCGTCAGCCGCGAAGGGGGATGAAGTTCACCTGCTCGCCCGCCTTCCGCGCCGGGTCATGGGCAGGCCGGACCAGCAGCGCATCGGCCTCGGCCATCAGCGACAGTCGGGCGGAATCCTGGCTGGCGAACGGAACGATGACGGGCAAATCCCCCCTGCGCTCCAGTCTTGCCCGGAGATAGTGCTGACGGTTGCCCTCGGCCGCCAAATCAGCCCCGAGACGCGCTCTCTCCACCCGCAATCCCGTCTCCAGTCCCTGCATGATCCTGATAAGGGGCTGCACGAACAGGATACCGCAAACGATTGCCGAAACGGGATTTCCCGGCAGGCCCAGCATGGGTATGTGGCCAAGTTTTCCCGCCAGAAGCGGTTTTCCGGGGCGCATTGCGATCTTGTGGAACGAAAGGTCCATTCCCACGTCGTCCGCAACCTGGCCCACAAGATCATGATCCCCGACCGAGGCACCCCCGATCGTCACCACCAGGTCAGCCTCGCAGGCCGCCTCGAGGGATGCCCGCAGGCTGCCGAGGGTGTCGCGCGCGATCGGCAGACGCCAGGGATCGCCCCCGGCTTCCTGCACGAGCGCCGCGATCGCGAGGTCGTTGGAGCTGATGATCTGGCCCGGTCCGGGCACTGTTCCCGCAGGAACCAGCTCGTCTCCGCCTGCCAGGATCGCCACCCGGGGCCGCGCCGCAACCGGGACCACAGGCAGGTTCATCGCGGCCAGCAAGCCGATATCCGGCGCGGACAAAGGCCGCACAGGATGAAAGGGCTGGCCCTGGCGGAAGTCGTCGCCCGCTGGCCGGATATTGCTGCCGCCGTCGGAATTGGCGATGATGATCGTGTCGCCCGTGCGGGACACGTTTTCCTGCATGACGACCCGGTCATAGCCTGCCGGCACAGGCGCGCCCGTGAATATACGCACGGCCGTCATGGGCGCGGCCTTGCCCGGAAAGGCCCGTCCCGCCGCCGCCTCTCCGATGACCGCAAGGGGGCTGCCGATATCCGCGTCGCGGATGGCATAGCCGTCCATGGCCGAGGCCTCGAAGGGCGGCTGCGTGATCCGCGACAGGACCGGTTCCGCCAGAACCCTGCCGAATGCCTGATCGAGAGGGATCATCTCGCTGCGGACCGGCGGCGCGAGGGCCAGAACATGGGAAAGGGCCTGTTCGACCGTAATCACGACTTTGCCTCGTAATCGCCTGATTTGCCGCCGCTTTTCCTGACCAGTCCGATTCCGGTGATGGTCATGGATTTTTCTGCGGCCTTGAGCATGTCATACACCGTGAGGCACGCGACCGAGACGGCTGTCAGCGCCTCCATCTCGACCCCGGTCCGTCCCGTCGTGCGGACCGTCGCCGATACCCGGATGCCGGGCAGATCGTGATCGGCTTGCAGGTCCACCGAAACCTTGGTGATCGGCAGGGGATGGCAAAGGGGGATCAGGTCGGCGGTCCGCTTGGCCGCCATGATACCTGCCAGCCGGGCCACGCCCAGCACGTCGCCCTTTTTGGCGCCGCCCAGGGCAAGGGCCAGGGTTTCTGTGGTCATCACCACCGAACCCCGCGCCACGGCTTCGCGGGCGGTTGTATCCTTGTCCGAGACATCGACCATATGTGCCTGTCCCGCGGCGTCGAAATGCGTCAGGGTCATGCGGCGACATCCAGGATCTGGCGGGTGGCCGCGGTCACGTCGGCCTGGCGCATCAGGCTTTCCCCGATCAGAAAGCGGCGCGCGCCCACCTGCATCATGGCGCGCAGGTCCAGGGCAGTGTGCAAGCCGCTTTCGCAGACGATATCGCGGCCGACAGGGACCAGCGGGGCAAGTTCCCGCGTTACGTCAAGGGACAGATCGAACGTCTTGAGATTTCGGTTGTTTATGCCAATCAGGGACGACTGCAATCGCAAGGCGCGGTCAAGTTCATGGGCATCGTGAACCTCGATCAGGGCGTCCATGCCCCACGCGTGGGCAGCGCTTTCCAGTTCGGCGGCCTGGCTGTCGCTGACCGAGGCCATGATGATCAGGATGCAGTCGGCACCCCAGGCCCGTGCCTCGACGACCTGATAGGGATCATACAGAAAGTCCTTGCGCAGGACGGGCAGGGAACAGGCGTCCCGGGCCTGCGATAGGAAATCGGGGGCGCCCTGAAAACTGGGGGTGTCCGTCAGGACCGACAGACAGGCCGCGCCGCCGGATTCGTAGGCGCGGGCCAGGCCGGCCGGATCGAAGTCTGCCCGGATCAGGCCCTTGGACGGGCTCGCCTTCTTGATCTCGGCGATCAGAGCGGGGCCGGTCCTGGCCCGCTCGCTCAGGGCACGCGCAAATCCGCGCGGGGGCGAGGCATCGCCCGCCGCCCCTTCGATCTCGGCAAGGGGCCGGGCCGTCTTGGCGATCGCGATTTCCTTCAGCTTGTAGGTCTTGATCTGGTCGAGGATGTCCATTGCCGATCCCTCGCTTTTGGATGTGTTCAAGGTTTCAGACCGGCATCTCGTGTGCCCAGGGGGGATTGGCGCCCGGTCGCGACACGGTGATGGCGGCAGCCTGCGCGCCAAAGGTCAGGGCGGCTGCGACCTGGTCGGCAGTTATCGCCGCAAGGCCCTGTTTGCCCAGGACGCCCTGCCGACGCAGGCTGGCCAGGATGCCCGCATTGAAGGTGTCGCCCGCGCCGATCGTATCGGCAACGGTGGTTCGGATCGCGGCGGCCGATACGGTTTCCCCCGCCCAATGCGCCCGCGCGCCCGCCGCCCCGCCCGTTTGCAGCACCAGGCGCGGACCCTGGGCCAGAACCTGTCGCGCGGCTTGGTCAGGCGCCAGGCCCGGATACAGCCAGTCCAGATCGTCGCCCGACAGCTTGACGATGTCGGCACGCCCTATCAGCCGCCCCAGCCGGGCGCGATAGGCATGGGGATCGGCGATGAAGAACGGCCGGATATTGGGGTCCAGCATGACCGGCAGCCGGTCGCCGTCGCGCGCGATCAGCGCCTCGATGGCCGCGCCGCAGGGGTCCGGAACCAGGCTGATGCCCCCGGCGAACAGGGCCTGCACCGCATCGGGCAGCGCGGGAATATCGGACGGCGCCAGCATCCGGCCCGCCGATCCTTCATCATAGAAGGAATAGCGCGCCTCGCCATCCGACAGCGTGACCACGGCCAGCGTGGTCAGCCGGTCGGTGCGGGGGCACAGGCCGGTGTGGACTCCGGCCTGGGTCAGCGGTTGCAGCAGCACATCGCCAAAAGGATCGGTGCTGATCGGCCACAGATAGGACACGGGTTCACCCAGCCGGCCAAGGGCGATGGCGGTATTATAGACCGATCCGCCCGCAAGCGGCCTGAAGCAGCCGTTATCGGGCACCAGGTCGATCAGAGACTCGCCCGCGCACAGGATCATGATCCCCTCCGTTCAAAACCCCTGGATGACGACATCGCCGCCCTGCACCGCAGCCCCAAGGTCGATATAGCCCGCCGCATCCGCCGCATACAGGAAAGCTGCAAGCGCAACCAGCCCGAGGATGATCGCGCCCGCAATCTTCCAGACCGACCAGGGGCGTTCGCCCATGACCCGCCCGGACTGGCCGTTCACCACGAAGCGATAGCTTTTGCCGTTATAGCGATAGGCCGCCGTCCAGATCGGCAAGAGGATATGCTTGAAGGTTTCGGCGGAATAGTCGGTGCTGACATGGTCCACGCGCTGTTCGTCGCCGCCGATATGGCGGCGCACGTCGTTCAGGATGACGCCGGCCATCTCGTCGCGCGCGGTACGATGTCCCTCGGCCAGGGGAATCGTATAGGCTTCGGCCTCGAACCCCGCCAGATAGTCGGGGCGATAGGCCCGCAGATGCGACAGATCCCAGGGCGTCAGACCGTCGGAAAACCGGCGCGGCAGCGATGCCGAGGCCAGAACCAGCAGGTCGTTGAAATCGCGCGCGACCTGACCTGACGCCGGCGTCCACCGGGTCCGCCTGACCTGCCGGGCGACGCGCTGGCCGCGGCCATCGACCTGCTGCGTCATCCAGACGGTTTCGAAATAATGATCGCCGCGCTGTCCGATATACCGGGATCGGCTGCGGGCGTCGAAGGTCCAGAAGGGCGAATAGACGCCGCGCATCCTGCGGCCCCGCCGGGCATAAGCCGTCAGGCCCGAAGGCGCGAACCACAGCTTGCCCAGCCAGTCTGCCATCGCGCGATGGGCCTGGGTTTCGGTCAGGAGAAAGGGCAGCACGCCCTGCGGCTTGATCCGGCGCATGGTGCCGGTGTCCGTGACGACAGGCGTGGCGCAGAACGGGCAGGCGCCTGCGTGGGCCGCCGCGCCGATCTCGATCCGGGCCCCGCAGTTGGGGCAGGACAGCAGGCGCACGGTTTCAACAATGGCGGAATCGCGGTCCAGCCGCAGGCCCAGGTCCAGCGGCAGTTCGACAAGGTCGGGCGACTTGTGGCCGGCGTCCCATTGCAGCGCCCGCCCGGTTTCGGGATCGGCCAGGATCGCGCTCTCCCCCTCGGCCCCTCCCGCGGGCTGGCGCGCGGGCGCGCGGGCAGGGCCGTCGCCGATCGACTGGCGATGGCCGCACCAGTCGCAGACCAGAACCTGCTGGCCCGGCAGGAACCGCAGGCTGGCCCCGCACTGTTCGCACGGATAGCGATATTCCGTTCTGCGGGTCGGCACCGAGGATCAGCCGGGCAATGGCGGCGGCATGGCCGGAAACAGTCCGGACAGATCGGCGATTTCGTCCGCCTTGCGCCAGCCGTCCTGCCCCGCCGTCCAGACCAGCGTATCGCGCGTGAGGCGCCCCTCGGAGGCGAGGCGCTCAAGATGCTGGCGGTCGAACGGACCTTCGGCCTGGCCGTTCAGGGCAATGTGCCACAAGGTGGCGGATCGCGGGGGCAGGGGTGGGGGCACCGCCCCGCCCGACTGGGGCGTCTGACCCCAGGGACCGGATCGCCCCGCCATTCCCATGCCCATCGCAGCGCCCATCGCAGCGCCCATTCCGGCACCCATTCCGGCGCCGGCCGCCCCCGGATTCTGGCTGGCATGTCCCATCGCCTCGGCTGCGGCGTATTGGGCGAAGCGATCCAGATCGCCCAGGATTCCCATCGAGGTCCGCTGATCCAGCATCTTTTCTACATCCTGGGGCAGACTGATGTTTTCGATATAGAATTCCGGGATCGTCAGGCCGTATTCGGTGATCGTGGGGGCAATGGCCGTTGCCACCAGCTTGCCCATCTGGTCGGTGTTTGCCGCCATGTCCAGAACCGGGATTCCCGAGGCCGCGACCATGCGGGAAAATTCCTGCACGATGACGTTGCGCAACTGAAAGGCAATCTCGTCGCTGGTGAATTCGCCGTCTGTGCCGACGATCTCGGTCATGAAGCGGGCGGGATCGGCGATGCGCATCGAATAGGTTCCGAAGGCACGCAGGCGAACCGGGCCGAATTCCGGGTCGCGCGCCATGATCGGGTTGCGCGTGCCCCATTTCAGCCCGTTGAAGCGGGTGGTGCTGACGAAATAGATTTCCGACTTGAACGGGCTGCGGAAGCCGTGGTCCCAGTGCTGCAACCGCGTGAGAACCGGCAGATTGTTGGTTTCCAGCATATAGAGACCGGGCTGGAACACGTCCGCCAACTGCCCTTCGTGGATAAAGACGGCGGCCTGTCCCTCGCGCACCGTCAGCTTGGCGCCGTACTTGATGGCCTTGCCCACGGTGGGAAAGCGCCAGACCATCGTGTCGCGGGTGTCGTCGGTCCATTCGATGATCTCGATGAACTCGCCGCCGAAGATATCGAAAAATGCCATCATCGTTCCCCATGGTCTGCCGGTCCTCGGTGTATGGGGCCGGTCCCCGCGTTCGGCAAGATGCCGTTACGGCGCGGGCGGCAGCAATTCCTCGGCAATCTGCTGCACGATTGGCTCGGCCTCGGCCCGCGTCATGCCGGGTTGCAGGCGTTCGTCGTACAGGATCGCCAGCAGCAGTTCGTCATGATGCGTCAAAAGGGCGAATTCCTCGTCGTCGTTGAAGATCGACGGACGGGCGACCGGGCTGTCGTTCGCCAGACCCATGCCCTGCGCCAGTTCCTCATGGATGCACGAGGTCTGCAACAGGGGCGTCAGTTCCGACCGGATCAGCGCGACCGCATGGGAATAGACCGGCGCCGCCCCGTGGGAATAGGCGAAAACCGTGCAGAAGTTGTCGGGATCAAGCTGCTGCATCGCCACGATGTCCTGCGGGGGAATGCCGGGAACAAGCTGGGCCAGCCGGGGGCCGATGGCGCGGCGTTCGTCGTCGGACAAAACCATCACCACAAAGTTTCCGCCGTTTTCCGTCAGCGACACCGGATGCCCCGAGGCCGCCGCCAGCCGGGCGGCATATTGCGTCACCTCGACCCGATAGGCCCGGCGGGTGGCGACATCCGAGCTGTCGCCGAACTCGACCTGCAGGCGCACGGGCTCCCCCCAGCGGCGCAGGGGCGCCGGTGTTCCTCCGGTTCCCGCCTGCAATCCCCCCGGACCGTACTCGTCCCGCAAGGCGATGTTCAGGAAATTCCGCGCCAGCGTCCGGGCGTCGATGGGCGCGTCCTGCGGCACACGATCCTGGCGCAGGCGGCCCTGTTCGCGCAGGGCGGTTTCGGCGCGGGCATAAAAGTCGCGCTGCGCATTGCTGATGCTGCTGGCCTTGACCAAAGCCTCGGTCGCGGCGGCATTGGCTGCCCGATTGCGCTCGGCCCGCGCGCGGCGCAGGTCGGCCTGCGACGGCTTGGGCTCGGCGGGCCGGGCCAGGGGACGGGCATCGGCCACAGGGGGCGGCGGCTCGGGCGCCTGGCAGGCCGCAAGAGCCATCAAGGCCAGCACGGACAGACGCGGCCGTGGCGTGACGTGGGGCGCAATCATCGAAAGGCGGTCGCGCCCTGGGCCGGACGGGCGTCCCGGCGCTGCGCCGTGGCACGCGCCAGGGTGTCGCGCAAGTCCGCCTCCATCTTTGCCAGGTCGGTCTCGGCGGCGGCGCGCCGGGCCCGGCCTTCGTCGGCGATGCGCAGGCTGTCCTCGATGGTGGCGATCAGTTGGGCATTCGCCGCCTTGACCGAGTTGATGTCGAAAACGCCCCGTTCGGTCTGCGTGCGAATCTCGGCATTGGCCTGGCGAAGGTTCTCGGCGTTGCGCGTCAGCAGGTCGTTGGTCAGGTCGCTGGCCTCCTTGACGGCGCGGGCGGCCTCGGCGCTGCGCTGGATGGTAACGGCCTGGGCCAGTTGCGTTTCCCACAGCGGCACGGTGTTGACGAGGGTCGAGTTTATCTTCGTGACCAGCGACTTGTCGTTTTCCTGAACCAGCCGGATCGAGGGCAGCGACTGCATCGTGACTTGGCGCGTCAGCTTGAGGTCATGCACCCGCCGTTCCAGATCGTCGCGCACCGCGCGCAGATCCCGCAGCGCCTGTGCCTGCATCACCTGATCGGTTTCGGGGGCATCCTTGACCTGTGCTTCCAGGCGCGGAATGGCGGCGCTGTCCAACTCTTTCAGCTTTTCCTCGCCCGCCGCGATATACAGCGCCAGCTCGTCATAGAATTTCAGCGTGTGATCATACAGCAGGTCCAGCGACCTCACGTCCTTGAGCAGGGTCTGTTCGTGACGTTCGAGTTCGACGGTGATCCGGTCGATCTGGGTCTGCACCTGCTCATAATTCGCCACGAACCTGGCAAAGGGGGCTGACCGGCCCAGCAGCTTTTCCCACCAACTGCGGGTGCGGCGCATGTCCAGTTCGCTGGTCGAAAAGCCACGGATCGTCGTGACGATATTGCGCAGGCTTTCCCCGGCAGGGCCGACATCCTTGCTTTTGACATCGGCCAGCATCTTCTGGCTGATTTCCTGCAAGCCCGCCTGTGCGCGGGTGCCAAAGCGGACGATCGAGCCGGTGTCGGACAGGTCGATCTCGTCCATGCGGCGACGGATCTCGGCGGCAAGCTGGGGGTCGGCCGACCGGGCGTCGATCTTGTCGGCCTTTGGTTCCGGCAGGGGTGCCGCAAGCAGATCTTCGATCTCGGTGCGGATTTCGGCAGCGCGGCGGCGCGTGTCGTCGGTCATGGATTCCTTGTCCCTTGTTCTGGGCAGGCGGGTTGACCTGCAGGATAGGCGGAAAACGCCGCAGTTCAAGCCGGTCCGCCCGTCCGCCTGTCGATGGCGAATCATATAGACCGGAATTGAATCCGTTGCGATCCGGCACCACGAAAAATTGCCGGACCACCGTTTCACAAACGTTAAGGTTGAACAGACAAGGTAATTGTTCAAAAGAACAGGTACAGATCCAGTTTTAATCAAACTTTAGCCATTTGCACCGCCGCCGGGCGATGCTATCGTGGGGTCGTTCCAAGTAAGCGCCCCAGTGGTCCGGGGCATGGTTTTCCAGGTTTGTGCAGGTAAAGATGTCGGTTAAAATTCAAACGGTTGCTTTGGCCCGTGTTGCGGCCGCCCCTTTGCGTTCCGGGGAACGTCCCTGGCTGTATCGCAATCTTTTCAAACGACCGCTCGATGTTTTGATGGTCGTGCTCAGCTCGCCCGTCGTACTGCCGCTGGTGCTTCTTCTGGCGATTGCCGTCATGATGGATGGCAAGAACCCGTTCTATTCGCAAAAGCGGATTGGTCGCGACGGGCGGATTTTCCGCATCTGGAAGCTGCGCAGCATGGTGCACGACGCGGACGAGCGGCTGCAGACCTATCTGGCCGCGAACCCCGAGGCCCGTCAGGAGTGGGAAACCACCCAGAAACTTCGCCACGATCCGCGTGTCACGACCGTCGGCCGGGCCCTGCGCGCCAGTTCGATGGACGAGCTGCCGCAACTGTTCAACGTGCTGAAGGGCGACATGAGCCTGGTCGGCCCGCGGCCGATGATGCCGGACCAGCAGCCCCTGTATTCCGGCGACGGCTATTACCGTTTGCGTCCGGGCATCACCGGTTTCTGGCAGACGGCGGGTCGCAACCGTACGACCTTTGCTGCCCGTGCCTGGTATGACAACCGCTATGAACGCAGCTTGTCCTTTACCAGCGATCTGGTCATCCTGCTGCGGACCGTGCGCGTGGTCCTGGGTCGGACAGGCTGCTGATCAGGGTCGCTGTTTCAGCGCTGCCAAGGCCTCGGACGGCAGAACGGCGGCGCAGCGGGCATAGCGCGGCACCAGCCGCCGGGGCGCCGACAGCATCCGCCATGCCCATTCCATCGCCATGCGCCTGACCCATTCGGGCGCGCGCGTCTGGTTCCCGGCCAGAAAATCCAGTCCCGCACCGATCGAGGCAAAGCCGACCCCCGGCGCCATCTGACGACCGCGTGCCGCCAACCGTTCCTGCCGGGGGGCGCCAAGCGCCAGAAAGCACAGCCCGGCGCCGCTGTCCCTGACCCGATGCAACAGGTCAAGCGCCGCGGGACTGTCGGGATCGAACCCCATCGGCGGGGCGATCCGGGCCACGATCCGGGCTCCGGGTGCCTGCCGCTCAAGTTCCTGCGCGGAAGCCGCAAGCGCCGCGTCGGTCGTTCCGACCAGGGCGATGCCCACCCCCTCGGCCGCAGCCAGTTGCGCCAACGGAATGACCAGGTCGGACCCCGTGACAAGGCCCACGGGCTGCCGGGCCAGGCGCGACAACCAGACGATGGGGTTGCCGTCGGCCACGATCAGGTCATGGTCGGCATAGGCGGTGCGGAACGCCGGGTCCCCGCGCAGCTTGACAAGGTGATCCAGATTGATCGTCGCCAGAGCAAAGCCTTCCCGTGCGCGCAATCGCCGCGCGATCTCGGTCATCAGCAAGGCCCGGTCGGGCATATTGACCCGGATCAGGGTCGAACCATAGGAAAACTGCATCGCGTGTCCCGCAACAGACCGGCGTTGGCCGCCGTGCCCGTTCCTTGCACCTTTGCGCCGGGCCTGCAATCGGACCGTTCAACCTTTCGGCAGATAGGGAATGCCGCCGGCCAGATCGGTATCGTCGATCAGATGGAAATTGCTGACGCTGCCGGCCTTGCGCGCCTTGGCAAAGCGGGCATAGTCGGGATCGCCGGCAAAAGCCCGCGCCGCGTCCTTTGACGGAAACTCTATCAGCGCGACCAGCGTGCCGCCCAGGGGCTTGCCCTCCAGCGTGTCCACATTGCCCGACCGCGACAGGTATCGCCCGCCGTGCCGGGCTGCGATCTCGTGGACCTGGGCCGCGTATTCCGGCACCCAGGAATCGTCCGTTACCGTGACATCCGCGATCAGATAGGCCGCCATCGTTTCCTCCTCTGGCATGGGCAGGGAAAAGAGTGCCGTTTGCCCCCCGATCAGGCAAGTGTTATTGCACGATATGAAAGTACGGGTTGTTCCTGCCATCTGCTGACATTAGCGTCTGGCATGGTCCGGAACTTCGCGTGTAATCAGGGCTGACGCCATCATCAACATTCATCAATCACGGACGTATGGCATGGCCACGTTGACACGGACCCTTGTTCTTGCCGGTTTCATCGGGGCTGCGGCCGCATCCGCTGCCCTGGCCCAGGCCCCCGGGGCCGAGGCCCCGCCGCCCCCCGCCGTGACCGTCGTGACGCTGAAGGCCGAGGACGTGACCCTGACGGCCAGCCTGCCGGGCCGCGTCGTGGCCTCGGCCGAGGCACAGTTGCGTCCCCAGGTCAGCGGCCTGATCGTAGAGCGTCTGTTCGACGAAGGCAGCCAGGTCTCGCAGGGCGATCCGCTGTATCGCATCGACCCCCGGACCTATGAAGCGGCGGTTGCCCAGGCCGAGGCCGCCCTGGCGCAAGCCCAGGCCCAGGCCGATGCGGCGCGGCGAGAGGCCGATCGGATCGTCGCCCTGCGCGACCGGCGCGTCGCCAGCGAACAGACCGAGGACACGGCCCTGTCTGCCAGCGACGCAGCCGCAGCCGCCGTTCAGGCAGCCCAGGCCCAATTGCTTGCCGCGCAGATCGACCTTGACCGAACCACGATCACCGCGCCCATCGACGGCGTCATCGGACTGGCGCAGGTCAGCCCGGGCGCCCTGGTCACCGCCGGGCAGGAAACCCCGCTGGCCGTCATTCGCCGGATCGACCCCGTGCGCGTCGATGTCACCCAGTCCGCCGCCGAAATCATCCGCTGGCAGCGCATGGGTCCGGATGCCGCGCTGCCCGAAGGCATGGACCGCACGGTGACGCTGCGGCTGGCGGACGACAGCATCTATGATCAGACCGGCTCGCTCACGGCCGCCGAGCCGCGCGTGGACGAAACCACGGGCGTCGTCACGCTGCGGATGGAGTTTTCCAATCCTGACAGGCTTTTGCTGCCGGGAATGTTCGTTCTGGCCGACATTCCGCAGGCGCAGTTGCGCGGCGCGATCCTGGCCCCGCAGGAAGCCGTCAGCCGTGACAGGCGCGGCCGTCCGGTGGCCCTGGTGGTGAACGGCCAGAACGTGGTCGAGGAGCGCGCGTTGGACATTGCGCAGGATCGGGGCAGCGACTGGATCGTGACGGACGGATTGGCCGAGGGCGACCGCATCATCGTGGCCGGCCTTCAGCGCGCGGCGCCCGGCGCGACCGTGACGCCCCAAGAACAGGGTGCCGCCAATCCTGCCGATGCCCCGGCCGAGCAAGCGGCAATGGGCACCGAACCGGCCCCCGTCAACTGACGATCCAGCGAAGGCGCGACAGATCATGGCCCGTTTCTTTATCGACCGTCCGGTTTTTGCCTGGGTCATCTCGATCATCATCATGGGAATCGGCGTTCTGTCGATCCTGTCGCTGCCGGTGGCGCAGTATCCGCAGATCGCGCCGCCCTCGGTCACGATCCGCGCGGCCTATCCCGGTGCCTCGGCCGACACGATCTCGAACACCGTGACGCAGGTCATCGAACAGCAGATGACCGGGCTGGACGGTCTTCGCTATATCTCGTCCAACTCGTCCTCGGCCGGGGCGTCGTCAACGACGCTGACCTTTGAAACCGGCACGGACGTGGATATCGCGCAGGTCCAGGTCCAGAACAAGCTGTCCCAGGCGACGCCGCTTTTGCCGGAACCCGTGCAGCGGCAAGGCGTCGTGGTCGAGAAATCGACCGCCGGATTCCTGATGGTCATCGGCTTGATCGGCAATGACGATTACGACCAGACCGACCTGTCCGACTATCTGGCCACCAACCTTGTGGACGAACTGTCGCGGATCGAAGGGGTGGGCAGCGTCCAGGTTTTCGGCGCACCCTATGCGATGCGGATCTGGCTGGACCCCGACAAGCTGGCCGCCTACGAGATCGCGCCATCCGACGTGGTGGCGGCGGTCTCGGCGCAGAACACCCAGATTTCCGCCGGGGCCTTTGGCGATCTGCCCACCGTGTCCGACCAGCAACTGAACGCCACCGTCACCGCCCAGTCGCTGCTGTCCACGCCCGAGGATTTTCGCCAGATCGTCCTGCGGGCCGAGGAGAACGGCGGCCTGGTCCTGCTGCGCGACGTGGCCCGGGTCGAGATCGGCGCGGAAAGCTATGCGACCCAGGCCACGTTCAACGGGCGGCCCTCGTCGGGCATGGCGCTGAGCCTGGCGCCGGGGGCGAACGCCCTTGATACGGCCGAACGGGTCAAGACGCGGATGGAGGAATTTGCCCAGTTCTTTCCCGAAGGCGTCGAATACGTCATTCCTTTCGACACCTCGCCCTTTGTCGCCATCTCGATCAAGGAGGTCGTCAAGACGCTGGTCGAGGCGGTGATCCTGGTCTTCCTGGTCATGTACGTCTTTTTGCAGAACTGGCGGGCGACGCTGATCCCGACGCTGGCCGTTCCCATCGTCCTGCTGGGCACCTTCGGCATCATGGCGGCATTCGGGTTCACCATCAACACGCTGACCATGCTGGCCATGGTCCTGGCCATCGGCCTGCTGGTGGACGATGCCATCGTGGTGGTCGAGAACGTCGAACGCATCATGGAGGAGGACGGCCTGCCCCCGCGCGAGGCCACCCGCAAGTCGATGGGCCAGATCACCGGCGCACTGGTCGGGATCGCCCTGGTCCTGTCGGCGGTGTTCGTGCCGATGGCGTTCTTCGGCGGATCGACCGGGGTGATCTATCAGCAGTTCGCCATCACCATCGTCTCGGCCATGGGCCTGTCGGTGCTGGTCGCCCTGACGCTGACCCCCGCCCTGTGCGCGACATTGCTGCGGTCCAAGGACCATCATCCCAGGCGGGGGCTGTTCGGCTGGTTCAACCGCGGCTTCGATGCAACCACCAGCGGCTATACCGGCGCGGTCGGCTGGCTGATCCGCCGTCCCTTGCGGATGCTTCTGGTCTATGCGGCCATCGGGGCGGCGATGGTGATGCTGTTCCTGCGCACCCCCGAGGGATTCCTGCCGGACGAGGATCAGGGCATCATGTTCGTCCTGATCCAGGGCCCGACCGGGGCCAGCGCCGAACGGACGGCCGCCGTGGTCGATCAGGTGCGCGACTACATGCTGACGCAGGAAAGCGCGGCGGTCGAATCGATGTTCGGCGTGGTCGGCTTCAGCTTTGCCGGTCAGGGGCAGAATGTCGGCATCGCCTTTGTCAGGCTCAAGGACTGGGAGGAACGTTCCGATCCCGCGCAGTCGGTGCAGGCAGTGGCGGGCCGCGCCTTTGGCGCGTTCAGCGGCATTCAGGATGCGATGGTGTTTCCCATCGTGCCGCCCTCGGTGATCGAACTGGGCAACGTGTCGGGGTTCGATTTCTACCTGCAGGCCCGTGGCGGCCAGTCGCACGAGGAATTGCTGGCCGCGCGCAACCAGTTGCTGGGCATGGCGGCGCAAAGCCCCCTGATCGCCCAGGCCCGTCCTTCGGGGCTCGAGGATGCGGCCCAGTTCAACCTCGACATCGACTGGCGTCAGGCGGGGGCCATGGGGGTCACCGCGACCGACGTGGCGAACCTGCTGCAGATCGCCTGGACCGGACGCTATGTCAACGACTTCGTGGATCGCGGCCGGATCAAGCGCGTCTATATCCAGGGCGAGGCGGATTCGCGCACGGCGCCCAGCGATTTCGAAAAATGGCGGGTGCGCAACGCCACCGGTGGTCTGGTGCCGTTTTCCAACTTCGCGACAGGCGACTGGACCTTCGGGCCGCAGGGGCTCAGCCGCTATAACGGCATCCCGTCGATGCAGATCCAGGGCAGCCCCGCCCCCGGCGTCAGTTCCGGCGACGCCATGGCCGAGATCGAGCGTCTGGTCGCGCAGATGCCCGGTTTCGCGGTGGCATGGTCTGGGCTGTCGCTCGAGGAACAGGAATCGGGCGACCAGACGCTGCTGCTTTATGCCCTCTCGCTGGCTGCGGTGTTCCTGTGCCTGGCCGCCCTTTACGAAAGCTGGTCCATTCCGCTGGCGGTGATCCTGGTGATGCCCATCGGCATCCTGGGCGCCCTGATCGGGGCAACCCTTGGCGGCTTCGACAATGGCGTATTCTTCCAGGTGGGACTGCTGACGGTGATCGGTCTGACGGGCAAGAACGCGATCCTGATCGTGGAATTCGCCCGCGATCAGGTCGATTCCGGCGTGCCGCTGTTCCAGGCCGTGGTCGAGGCCGCGCGCCAGCGGTTTCGCCCCATCGTGATGACCTCGATCGCCTTTACGCTGGGCGTGCTGCCGCTGTTGTTGTCTGCGGGGGCAGGGGCCAATGGCCGAAACGCCATCGGCGCCACCGTGATCGGCGGCACGCTGGCCTCGACCGTGTTCGGCATCCTGTTCGCGCCGCTGTTCTTTTCGCTTCTGGCCCGGATATTCGGCCGCAAGGACAGCGTGGAGCGGGCGCAGCCGACGCCTGCGGAATGACCGGGGGCCCGGGGCATGATCGACAAGCTGGAAATGTTTCTGGCGGTGGCCAAGGAACGCCATTTCGGACGTGCCGCCGCCAGCCTCGGCATCACTCAGCCGACGCTGTCCGCAGGCATCAAGCAGCTTGAGGAACAGCTTGGCGTGCTGCTGGTGTTTCGTGGCTCGCGCTTTGGCGGGTTGACCCCGGAAGGCCAGTCGGCCCTGATCTGGGCCCGTCGCATCGTCGGCGATACCCGGCAATTGCGCGAGGAGATGCGGGCCACCCGGCATGGCCTGTCGGGCCGGTTGCGCATCGCCGTGATCCCCACGGCGCTGACCTGGGCCGCCCGGATCAGCGCCCGGTTCGGCGCGGCCCACCCCAATGTCGGCATGACGATCCTGTCCCGCACCTCGGTCGAGATCCTGCAGATGATCGACGATCTGGATGTGGATGCGGGGATTTCCTATCTGGACAACGAACCCCTGGGCCGGGTCACCACCGTCAGTCTTTATGATGAGCGATACATACTGGTCTGCGGGGCCGAGTCGCCGCTGACCGGGCGGGATCACGTGGCCTGGTCGGATCTGGCGGGCCATCGCCTGTGCCTGCTGACCAGCGACATGCAGAACCGCCGGATCATCAATCGCAACCTGATCGAGGCGGGCGTGACGCCCCAGGCGACCGTCGAATCCAGTTCCACCGTGGTTTTGGTCGCGCATGTCCTGGAAGGCGGCTGGATCACCATCCTGCCCGAGGACATCGCGGCCTTTCTGAGCAAGGGCAAGCCGCTGTCCCTGATCCCGCTGGACGGGGCCGGTGCCAGCCATTCGGTCGGCTTGGTGGCACCCTGGCGCGAACCCCATACGCCGGTGCTGGAAGCACTGTTGTCCGAGGCACGGCGGATGGCGGCACGATAGATAATTTCTATCAATCAACGGAACAGCGATATTGATTCCGGATTGCACGACCTGCTTAGATGGCCGTCTCAAGACCCTGAAAGGCCAGTCGATGCAAGTCCATGCGCCAGCCCCGACCGAGGAGGAGATCCGTGGCGTCGTCATGCCGCTCGCCTCTCTCGAAGGGCCGCTTTTGCCGATGCTGCACGCGTTGCAGGATGCCTGGGGCTATGTCCCGCAAGAGGCCGTTCCGGTGCTGGCCGACATCCTGAACCTGGGCCGGGCCGAGGTGCATGGCGTCATCAGCTTCTATCACGATTTCCGCGACCACCCCGCGGGTCGGCATGTCCTGAAGCTCTGCCGGGCCGAGGCCTGTCAGTCGATGGGCGGCCATGCCCTTGCGGAATCTACCCTGCAAAGGCTGGGGATCGGCTGGCATGGCACCACGCCCAACGGCGCGGTGACGGTGGAGCCGGTCTATTGCCTGGGCCTGTGCGCCTGCGCCCCCGCTGCCATGGTCGATGGCCGGGTCGTTGGCCGCGTCGATGACGCCCGCATGGACCGCATCTTGTCCGAGGTGGGCGCATGAAGATCTTTGTCCCTCTGGACAGCGCCGCCAAGGCGCTTGGCGCGGACGAGGTGGCCGAGGCCATCGCGCGCGCGGCTGTGGCGCGCGATCTGGATGTGCAGCTTGTGCGCAACGGCACGCGCGGCATGGTGTGGCTTGAACCGCTGGTCGAGGTCGAGACGCCCGAAGGCCGGATCGGTTACGGAAACGTGACCTCCGATCAGGCGGCCGATCTGCTGGACGGCAGGCTGAACAGCCTTGGCCGGGTCGAGGATATCGACTGGTTTGCCCGCCAGACCCGACTGACCTTTGCCCGTTGCGGCCTGATCGACCCGCTGGATCTGGATGATTATGCCGCGCATGGCGGCCTGGTCGGCCTGCGCCGGGCCATGGACATGACCAGGGCCGGGATCGTGCAGGAGGTTCTGGACAGCGGCCTGCGCGGGCGCGGCGGGGCGGGGTTTCCGACCGGCATCAAGTGGAAGACCGTGGCCGAGGCGGAAGCATCGCAAAAGTATATTGTCTGCAACGCCGACGAGGGTGACAGCGGCACATTTGCCGACCGCATGATCATCGAGGGCGATCCGTTCTCGTTGATCGAGGGCATGGCCATCGCCGGCCTGGGGGTCGGCGCCACGCGCGGCTATGTCTATCTGCGGTCGGAATATCCCGACGCCATCGCCATTCTGACGCAGGCGGTAAAGATCGCACGTCAGCGGGGCCTGCTGGGGCCTGACGTGCTGGGTTCGGGACGCGCCTTCGACATGGAGGTCCGCACCGGCGCGGGCGCCTATGTCTGCGGCGAGGAAACCAGCCTGCTGAACAGCCTGGAGGGCAGGCGCGGCACCGTGCGCGCCAAGCCGCCCCTGCCTGCCTTGCAGGGATTCCTGGGGCAGCCGACGGTCGTGAACAACGTGATCTCGCTGGCGACGGTCCCGGTGATCTTCGAACGCGGGGCGCGGCATTATGCCGATTTCGGCCTGGGCCGGTCGCGCGGCACCGTCACCTTGCAGATCGCGGGCAACGTGAAGCGCGGCGGGTTGTTCGAAACCGCGTTTGGAATGACCCTGGGCGAGGTCGTGAACGACATCGGCGGCGGCACCGCCAGCGGGCGGCCGGTCAAGGCGGTGCAGGTGGGCGGCCCGCTTGGCGCCTACATGCCGGTGTCGAAATTCGACACGCCGATGGGATACGAGGAATTCGACCGGCAGGGCGGGCTGATCGGCCATGCCGGGCTTGTTGTCTTTGACGACACCGCCGACATGCTGCGGATGGCCCGCTTTGCCATGGAGTTCTGCGCCATCGAATCCTGCGGCAAATGCACGCCCTGCCGGATCGGCGCGGTGCGCGGGGTCGAAACCATCGACCGCATCGCCCAGGGCGACGCTGCAGCGATCCCGCTGCTGACCGACCTGTGCGAGACCATGCGCGACGGCTCGCTCTGCGCGCTTGGCGGCTTCACGCCCTTTCCGGTGATGTCCGCCCTGACCCATTTCCCCGACGATTTCGCCACCTTGCAGGAGGCAGCCGAATGAGAGACTTCATCATCCCCCAATACCCGCCGGGCGCAGAACCCCATGACGACCGCGACATGGGCACGCCTGCGAAACAGGGCGCCCCGGTCACGCTGACCGTGGACGGGTTCGCCATCACGGTCCCCGAGGGCACGTCGGTGATGCGCGCCGCCGCCGAGGCCGGGATCATGGTTCCCAAGCTGTGCGCCAGCGACAACATGGAGGCTTTCGGGTCCTGCCGGCTGTGCGTGGTGGAAATCGAAGGCCGACGCGGCACGCCTGCGTCCTGCACCACGCCCGTAACCGAGGGGATGGTGGTCCACACCCAGTCCGACAAGCTGCGTCGGATGCGCAGGGGGGTGATGGAGCTGTATATCAGCGATCACCCGCTGGATTGCCTGACCTGCGCGGCCAACGGCGATTGCGAATTGCAGGACATGGCGGGCGCCGTGGGCCTGCGGGACGTGCGCTACAAGGCGCCCGAAGATCGCCCATTGCTGAACCATTTCGCCCAGCGCGACGGGGCGGGGGTGAATGCGCATTATCTTCCCAAGGACGAAAGCAATCCGTATTTCACCTTCGACCCGGCCAAGTGCATCGTCTGTTCCCGCTGCGTGCGGGCCTGCGAAGAGGTGCAGGGCACCTTTGCCCTGACCATCGAAGGCCGGGGCTTTGACAGCCGTGTCAAGGCGGGCGCGATCGGCGATGACTTTCTGACCTCGGACTGCGTGTCCTGCGGCGCCTGCGTGCAGGCCTGTCCGACCGCGACCCTGCAGGAAAAGTCGGTGATCGAGCTGGGCACGCCCGAACGATCCGTCATCACCACCTGCGCCTATTGCGGCGTCGGCTGCAGCTTCAAGGCGGAACTGAACGGCGACCAGTTGGTGCGCATGGTTCCCTACAAGCACGGCAAGGCCAACCGCGGCCACAGTTGCGTCAAGGGCCGCTTTGCCTATGGTTATGCCCAGCACAAGGACCGCATCCTGAAGCCGATGATCCGCGACACCATCGACCAGCCGTGGCGCGAGGTCGAATGGGCCGAGGCGATGGCCTTTGCCGCCGCCAAATTGCGCGGCATCCAGGAAAGGTATGGCCGCAAGTCGGTCGGCGTCATCACCTCCAGCCGTTGCACCAACGAGGAAACCTATCTGGTCCAGAAACTGACCCGCGCGGTCTTCGGCAACAACAACACCGATACCTGCGCCCGCGTCTGCCATTCGCCCACCGGATACGGCCTGGGCAAGACCTATGGCACATCCGCCGGGACGCAGGATTTCGATTCCGTCGAACAGGCGGACGTGGTGATGATCATCGGGGCCAACCCGACCGACGGGCATCCGGTCTTTGCCAGCCGGCTGAAAAAGCGGCTGCGGCAGGGCGCCAGGCTGATCGTGGTCGATCCGCGCCGCACCGACATCGTGCGATCCGCCCATGTCGAGGCAACCCATCACCTGCCGTTGAAACCCGGCACAAATGTCGCCGTGGTCACCGCCATGGCCCATGTGATCGTGACCGAGGGCCTGTTCGATCAGGACTTCATCCGCACCCGCTGCGACTGGGACGAATTCCAGTTCTATGCCGATTTCGTCAGCGATCCGCGCCATAGCCCCGAGGCGGTCGAGATGCTGACCGGCGTTCCAGCCGCAGACCTGCGTGCGGCGGCCCGCCTGTATGCGACGGGGGGCAACGGCGCGATCTACTATGGTCTGGGCGTTACCGAGCACAGCCAGGGTTCGACCACCGTGATCGGCATTGCCAACCTTGCCATGCTGACGGGCAACATCGGGCGGGTCGGCGTGGGCGTGAACCCGTTGCGGGGGCAGAACAACGTGCAGGGGGCCTGCGACATGGGATCGTTCCCCCACGAACTGCCCGGCTATCGCCATGTCAAGCTGCCCGATGTGCGCGCGATCTTCGAACAGGCCTGGGGTTGCACCATCGATCCCGAACCCGGTCTGCGTATCCCCAACATGCTGGACGCCGCGGTCGAGGGCACCTTCAAGGGCCTTTATTGCCAGGGCGAGGATATCCTGCAATCGGACCCGGACACCCACCATGTCGCGGCCGGTCTGGCGGCGATGGAATGCGTGATCGTCCACGACCTGTTCCTGAATGAAACCGCGAACTATGCCCATGTCTTCCTGCCGGGTTCGACCTTCCTGGAAAAGGACGGCACATTCACCAACGCCGAGCGCCGCATCAACCGCGTCCGCAAGGTGATGGCGCCGCGCAATGGCTATGAGGACTGGGAAATCACCCAGCTTCTGGCCAATGCCCTGCTGAAGGAAACGGGGGGCGCGGCCTGGCATTACACCCATCCCCGCCAGATCATGGAGGAAATCGCCGCCACCACCCCCAGCTTCGCCGGCGTCACCTATGAGGTGCTGGAGGAGAAGGGCTCGGTCCAGTGGCCCTGCAACGAGACGGTGCCCGACGGCACGCCGCTGATGCATGTGGACGGCTTCGTATCGGGCAAGGGGCATTTCATGGTCACCGAATACGTCGCCACCGACGAACGCACCGGCCCGCGCTTTCCGCTGCTGATGACCACGGGACGCATCCTGTCGCAGTACAACGTGGGCGCGCAGACCCGGCGAACCGAAAACGTCGTCTGGCATCCCGAGGACGTGCTGGAGATCAACCCGCATGACGCCGAACAGCGCGGCATCAAGGACGGCGACTGGGTCCGCCTGGCCTCGCGCGCGGGGGAAACCACGCTGCGGGCGATCCTGACGGACCGGGTCGCGGCAGGAGTGGTTTATACGACCTTCCATCACCCCGCGACGCAGGCTAACGTGGTCACGACCGATTTTTCGGACTGGGCCACGAACTGCCCCGAATACAAGGTGACGGCGGTGCAGGTCAGCCTGTCGAACGGGCCTTCGGACTGGCAGGAACGGTATGGCGAACAGGCCGAACGGTCGCGGCGGATTCTGACCGCGGCGGAGTAGAGGATGGACTTGCCTTCGCCCTTCGGGGCCACGACTGCCATGCAGCACCGGTCCGACGGGGGGGTGACGATCAGCCGTGACCTGCCCGAGGAAATGGCGGTCGCCATGGTCTATGACGGCACCACCCATGCCGTGATGATGGCGACACCGGCCGATATCGAGGATTTCGCGGCGGGCTTTTCGCTGACCGAAGGGATCGTGGCGGGCATCGACCAGATCGCCTCCTGCGATGTGATCGCGCATCCGAAGGGAATCGAGGCGCAGATGTGGCTGGCCGAGGATCGGGGCGCGGCCTTGGCGGCACGCCGCCGCACCCTGGCCGGGCCGGTCGGCTGCGGCTTGTGCGGCATCGACAGCATCGAGGCCGCGATGCGGTCCTTGCCGGAGGTTGCAGACCGGGGGCCCATGCTGACAGACGGTGAGATCGCATCCGCCGTGCTGTCCCTGCGCGACTGGCAGCCCTTGCACGACCGCACGCGGGCGGTCCATGCGGCCGGCTTCATGCTGCCGGGGCAGGGGGTGGTCCTGGCACGAGAGGATGTCGGCCGACACAATGCGCTGGACAAGCTGATCGGCGCCATGGCGTGGCAAGGCATCGACCCCGCGCAGGGGGCCATCGTGCTGACCAGCCGGGTATCGACCGAGATGGTGCAGAAATGCGTGATGGCGGGCTGTTCGGTCCTGATCGCCGTGTCCGCCCCCACCCTCCACGCCCTGCGCCTGGCTCAGGACGCGGGCCTGACCCTGGCCGCATTCGCGCGCGGCGAAGGGTTCGAGCTGTTCTGCCACCCCCAGCGCCTGCGGGCAAAGGTGCCTCATGTCGCCTGAAAAGATGGTCACGATGGCCAATCAGATCGCCGCCTTTTTCGACAGCCAGCCGGGCAGCGCCCCGGACCTGATCGCCGATCATCTGAAGGATTACTGGGAGCCCAGGATGCGCGACCAGCTTCGGGCCTATTGCCAGGCGGGGGGCGGCGGTCTGCGCCCTTCGGTCGAGCAGGCCGTGCTCCGGTTGTGACCGCATCGTCATGAAACCGTTCGGCCGGATTGCGGGTTGACCGGCGCATTCAGAACGGGGGACCGATGCCGAATTCAGTAGGGCCGGCTTCAGAGAGGCCGGATTCGGGGGGGCCGAATTCGGGGGGGCCGGTGGATCTGGCAGCCTGCCGCCTTTGCGTCGTCGGAAACCAGACCTCGGGGCGCAAGGACGCGCAGGCGCAGGCCGATCCGATCCGCAAGGCGCTTTCAGGCAAGGTGGCCGCGTTAGAGATTCGGCTGACCGCACGGGGCGACGGGATTGCCGCCTTGGCCCGGCAGGCCGTGTCGGATGGCTTTGACATCATCGTGGCATTGGGGGGCGACGGCACACAGGCCGCCGTCGCGGGCGCCCTAGCGGGTACGGACCGGATCATGGGCGTGCTGCCGGGCGGCACCTTCAACTATTTCGCCCGCGATCTTGGCGTCGGGGAGACGATCGAGGATGCGCTTGAGACCATACTGGCCGGACATGCGGCGCCGGTGGATATCGGGCAGATCGACGATCTGGTCTTTCTGAACAATGTCAGCCTGGGCATCTATCCCCATATCCTCAAGACCCGGGAAGGCATTTACAAGCGATGGGGACGGTCGCGGATCGCGGCCTATTGGTCGGTTTTGGTGGCATTGCGCCGGCTGCGCCATCCCATGCAGATCACGGCCATCGTCAAAGGGCGCCCGCAAAGCTATTCGACCGCCCTGGTCTTCGTGGCACGCAGCGCCTATCAACTGGACGCATTCGGGCTAGAGGGGGCGGATGCCGTCCGTGATGGGCGGATGGCCGTGCTGATCGCCCGCGCGCGCAGGCCGCTGCCGTTGTTGCGGTCGGCGCTGCGGCTGGCCGTGGGCCTTGGCGCCAAGGACAGCGATTTCGACCTGATCCTTGCCGACAGTCTGGTGATCGAAACCCGCAAGCGCCGGCCGCTGATTGCCCATGACGGCGAAAAGACGCGGCTGGATAGCCCTCTTGACCTGCAGGTCCGGCATGGTGCGCTGACGGTCCTGGTGCCGCCCGTCCCGGCCGGCGGGGCCGGGACGTGACCCGGATCGTTCATCTGTCGGACCTGCATTTCGGATATCACCGCGCCGATCTTGTTGCCCCACTGCTGGATCGCATCAACGGGGCGGGGGCCGACCTGGTGGTCGTGACCGGCGATCTGACCCATCGTGCAAGGGCCGCGCAATTCCGCATGGCCCGCGACTTCCTGTCACGGATCGCCCCGCCCGTGATGGCGGTTGCAGGCAATCACGACGTGCCGCTCTATAACCTGCCGGTGCGGCTTCTGGCCCCCTATTGCGGTTATCGGCGTGCCGTCAGCCCGGCCCTGGCCCCGCTCCGGCAGGTCGGCCCGGTGTGTGTGCTGGGCCTGAACAGCGTCGATCCGCTGGCGGTGCAGAAGGGGCGCATCCGCCGGGCCGATCTTCGGCGGCTGACAGCGGGCCTGGACGGGGGCGCGATGAATGTCGTGGCCCTGCATCATCCGCTGGAGCACCTGCCCGCCGTGGACAAGGATCTGCCCCGGAACGCGACCCAGGCGCTTGCCCGGATCGAGCGGGCGGGCGCGCAGGTGGTGCTGTCGGGGCACCTGCATGTCTGGGCGACAGACGCCATGCTGGAACAGACCGCCCATCCCGGACTTCTCCAGATCCAGGCGGGAACGGCGCTGTGCGCGCGGCCCTCGGACCGGCAGAACGAATTTGCGGTGCTGCAGTTCGACGGTCCCGTGATCCACATCGAACGACACATCGCTCCGATGGCCGAGGCCGGGTTTCGCCCGCCGATCCACGAGCGTTTCTCGCGGCAGGGCGGCATCTGGCGGGCGCATCAGCCGCCCGAAACGCCGATCGTTCCGGGCGCGACGGAAACCGCCTTCAGCACCGCCTGAACCGGCATTCCAGGCGCCAGCTTCAGGGCCGTGGCGGATCGGGCGGTGACGCGAGACAGGATCGTCTGGTTTCCGGCATCCAGCCGGACAAGAACGCCGCCCGCCGTGTCCGTCAGATCGCGGACGCGGGCCGGGATCACGTTCAGGGCGGAAATGCCGTGCAATTCTTCCGTGGCGATCATCACGTCCTGCGCCAGAATGCGCAGCCGCAGCAGCGTTCCCGGCGGGGCTGCGACATATGGCACGAACAGCGTGCCGGCCGGGATGGCCAGCCGGGTCAGGCCGTCCGGTTCCTGCGCCGCGATCCGGGCGGTCAGGACGGCGCCGGTCTGGTCCTGCCCCAGAAGCGGGGCAACGGCCGGGTCCGACAAGACCCTGGACACCGATCCCGCCACCGCGACAATCCCGTCCGTCAGCATGACCACATGGGTCGCAAGGCGCGCGACCTCGGCGGCCGCATGGCTGACATACAGGATCGGCAGTCCCGCCTGATCGCGCAGCCGTTCAAGATAGGGCAGGATTTCGTCCTTTCGCGCCTGGTCGAGCGCCGCCAGGGGTTCGTCCATCAACAGCAGACGGGGATGGGACAGCAAGGCCCGGCCCAGGGCCACCCGCTGCCGTTCGCCCCCGGACAGGGCTGCGGGACGGCGCCTCAGCAAATGCCCGATGCCCAGCAGGTCCACGACATCGTCCAGATGCGCCGCCCGGCCCCCTCCGCGGCCCGTGAACCAGTGGCCGAACAGCAGGTTCTGCCGGACGCTCAGATGCGGAAACAGCCGGGAGTCCTGAAACACGTAGCCCACGCCCCGCCGGTGCGGAGGCAGCCAAAGCCCTTGGGCGCTGTCCGTCAGCACGTCGTTTCCCACGGCAATGCGCCCCGATTGCGGGCGCAGCAGCCCCGCCACCGCGTTCACCACCGTTGTCTTGCCCGACCCGGATGGACCGAACAGCACCGTCAGCCCGGCGGGCGCCTCGAAGGCCGCATCCAGTACAAAGCCCTTGAACTCGTGCCGCAGCCTGACCGACAGCATCACCCGCCCCGGATGCGCCGGGCGATCGCGCGCGACAGCCATTCGGACAGGAACAGGGCCGCGATGGCGATGGCGATGGCGGTGGCGACCAGCCGTGCGGCAGCGGCCTCGCCCCCCGGCACCTGCAAGACCGCATAGATCGCCGAGGGCAGGGTCTGCGTCTGGCCGGGAATGTTCGACACGAAGGTGATGGTGGCGCCGAATTCCCCCATCGCCTTGGCAAAGGCCAGGATCGCACCGGCCAGGATGCCCGGCAGGATCAGGGGCAGCGTGACGGTCAGGAACACCCAGGGCCGCGCGGCGCCCAGGGTCGAGGCTGCCTGCTCCAGCCGCGGATCCACCGCCTCGACCGCCAGCCGGATGGCGCGGACCATCAGCGGAAAGGCCATGATCGCCGCCGCAAGGGCGGCCCCGGTCCAGCGAAAGGCAATGACGATGCCGAACTGGTCCAGCCACTGCCCGACCACACCCCGTCGCCCGAAGATCACAAGCAGCAGATAGCCCGTGACGACCGGCGGCAGCACCAGGGGCAGATGCACCAGCCCGTTCAGCACCCCGTGTCCGGGAAAGCGCCAGCGCGCCAGGGCATAGGCGACCAGGATGCCCAGGGGCAGGCTGGCGGCCACCGCCCACAGCGATACCCGCAGCGACAGCCGCACCGCCTGCCAGCCTTCGGGTGTCAGCCAGTCGGCCATCTCAGCCGATCACCAGAAAGCCGTGGCGTTCAAAGATCGCGCGCGCCATGCTGCCCGACAGGGTATCGAAAAAGGCCCGGTCAGCGTCGTCCACAGCCCCCTTCAGCAGGGCGGCGGGATAGGTGATCGCGGGATGGCTGTCGGCAGGAAATTCGCCCACGATGGTCACATCGTCCTCGGCATCCGCATCGGTGGCATAGACGATGCCCAAGGGTGCCTCGGCGGTCGCGACCAGGGCCAGTGCGGCACGCACGTTGTCCGATTGCGCGACATCGGCCCGAACGTCGTCCCACAGGCCAAGGGTTTCGAGTGCGGCCTTGCCGTATCGTCCGGCAGGAACGGAATCGACCAGGGCCATGGCCAGCTTGCCCCCCTCCAGCAAGGCGGGCAGGTCGGTATCGGCGCCGATCCGCACCGGCGGGGCATCGGCGCTAGGCGCGATCAGGACCAGACGATTGCCCAGAATGTCGGCCCGGGTCCGCACCAAACCGTCCTTTGCTACCTCATCCATCCAGCCGGCATCGGCCGAGACGAACAGATCGGCGGGAGCGCCCCGGAGGATCTGGCTGGCCAGGGTATTCGAGCCGGCATAGGACAGCGTGACCTGATGCCCGGTTTCCGCCGTGAACCGGGCGGCCACCTCGTCAAGGGCGGTTTTGAGCGATGCCGCCGCGAAAACCACGACCTCCTCGGCCCGGATCGGCAGCGGAACCAGCGACAGCATGGCGGCAAGCAGGGCAGGGCGCATCGAAACCTCGCTGGCGATATGTCCGAGGGAACTTATCGGTTTCCCGTTGTCTCAGGCAAGCGGTATTTCCAGGCGGAAATATCGAGGGAAATCACTATTGAGTTGAAAGTCGCGCCGAATATGAGTATTTGACCGCCAGTCTTGCGGATAACGGGGTCACAACAGGCCGTATTCGAACGGGTCGGGCATCCTGCCGCGACCCTTTGTCGTTCCCGGAAGGCATCATAAAGACCGGCGGAGCCAACCGCATGGCCTGAAAAATCGTCGTAAAGGAACCCGATCATATATGTGCGCTAAAGCGACCATGGAGGAATTCGAAGCCCTCCTGAACGAAAGCTTCGATATCGACACTCCGGACGAAGGTTCGGTCGTCAAGGGCCGGGTCATCGCCATCGAGGCGGGCCAAGCCATTATCGACGTCGGCTACAAGATGGAAGGCCGGGTCGATCTCAAGGAATTCGCAAATCCCGGCGAGGAACCCAACATCAAGGTTGGGGATGAAGTCGAGGTCTATCTGGACCGCGTGGAAAACGCCCGCGGCGAAGCCAGCATCAGCCGCGAAAAGGCCCGCCGCGAGGAAGCCTGGGACCGTCTGGAAAAAGCCTATGCCGATGAAGAGCGTGTCGAAGGCGCCATCTTCGGCCGCGTCAAGGGCGGCTTCACGGTCGATCTGGGCGGCGCCGTGGCCTTTCTGCCCGGTTCGCAGGTCGATGTGCGCCCCGTGCGCGATGCCGGCCCGCTGATGGGTCTGAAGCAGCCCTTCCAGATCCTCAAGATGGACCGCCGCCGGGGCAACATCGTCGTGTCGCGCCGCGCCATTCTGGAAGAAAGCCGCGCCGAACAGCGCGCCGAGGTCATCGCCAACCTGACCGAAGGCCAGACCGTCGATGGTGTCGTCAAGAACATCACCGAATACGGCGCCTTTGTCGATCTGGGCGGCGTTGACGGATTGCTGCACGTCACCGACATGGCCTGGCGCCGGGTCAACCACCCGTCCGAGATCCTGTCGATCGGCGAGACGCTCAAGGTCCAGGTCATCAAGATCAACAAGGACAGCCACCGCATCAGCCTGGGCATGAAGCAGCTCCAGTCCGATCCGTGGGATACCGTGGGCGACAAGTTCCCGATCGGTTCGGTCCACCAGGGCCGCGTGACCAACATCACCGACTACGGCGCGTTCGTCGAGCTGGAGGCCGGAGTCGAGGGTCTGGTCCACGTTTCGGAAATGTCCTGGACCAAGAAGAACGTCCATCCGGGCAAGATCGTGTCCACCTCGCAAGAGGTCGAGGTCATGGTGCTGGAGATCGACGAAGCCAAGCGCCGCGTGTCGCTGGGCCTCAAGCAGACGCAGCGCAACCCGTGGGAAGTGTTCGCGGAAACCCATCCGACCGGCACCGTCATCGAGGGCGAAGTCAAGAACATCACCGAATTCGGTCTGTTCGTCGGCCTCGACGGCGATATCGACGGCATGGTCCACCTGTCGGACATTTCGTGGGATGCCCGCGGCGAGGATGCGATCCAGGACTTCCGCAAGGGCGACGTGGTCAAGGCCGTCGTTCAGGACGTGGATGTCGAAAAGGAACGCATCAGCCTGTCGATCAAGTCGCTGGAAAACGAGCACATGGCCGAGGCCGTTGACGGCGTGAAGCGCGGCTCGGTCGTCACCGTCGAGGTGACCGCGATCGAGGAGGGCGGCATCGAGGTGGAATACAACGGCGTCAAGTCGTTCATCCGCCGCTCGGATCTGGCCCGCGACCGTCAGGATCAGCGTCCCGAGCGGTTCCAGGTCGGCGACAAGGTCGATGCCCGCGTCACCAATATCGACACCAAGACCCGCCGTCTGGGCCTGTCGATCAAGGCACGCGAGATCGCCGAAGAAAAAGAGGCCATCGACCAGTACGGCAGCTCGGATTCGGGCGCCTCGCTGGGCGACATCCTGGGCGCCGCGCTGAACCGCGACCGCTGATCGCGTTTCCCTTGCCCTCAGGCCGCTCCGTTCATGCGGGGCGGCCTTTTTCATACCGTTCCGTTGCCGGGGATCTGCATCCGCGCCTTGCATGGCGGCCGCAAAACTGGCATCGCTATGGAAACTGGGAACCTTTTGCTGCGTTGCCGTTTCGTCTAGTGTCCGGCGAGGCACGTTGTTCAGCCTTAACGCCACCTGGGGGAATGATGATCCGTTCCGAACTGATCCAGTTGATTGCCGATGAAAATCCGCATCTTTTCCGCCGCGATGTCGAGCGGATCGTCAACACCGTTTTCGATGAGATCATCGACGCCATGGCCCGCGGGGATCGGGTGGAACTGCGCGGCTTCGGTGCCTTTTCCGTGAAAAAGCGCGATGCCCGCACCGGGCGCAATCCCCGCACCGGCGAGGCGGTCAGCGTCGATCAGAAGCATGTGCCGTTCTTCAAGACCGGCAAGCTGCTGCGCGACCGTCTGAACGGCGACGCCTGACAGTTTTCATGACGGGCCGATCCCCGGCCCCATCCAAGGACGACCGATGCGCCTTCTTCGCCTGATCTTCATTGCAACGCTGGCCCTCCTTCTGGTCGCCGTTGCCCTTGCCAACCGCGACATCGTGACCCTGTCGGCCTTTCCGGCGAATTTCGGGCAATATCTGGGCGGCCAGTGGTCGGTGGAATTGCCGCTTTTCCTGGTGATCTTTCTGGCCATCGCCCTGGGCATGCTGGCGGGTCTGATCTGGGAATGGCTGCGCGAGTCCCATATCCGCCGCGAGGCGCGGCTTCATGCCGAAAAGGCCGCGCGCCTGGAAAATGAAGTCGGCCATCTGCGCCATCGCCACGCGGCACCGCGGGACGAGGTTCTGGCCATCCTGGACCGGCCGAAGGAAGCCCCCCCGGCGGTGCCCGCCACATCCCCTGCCGCAATCCCTGCTTCTGGCACATCCGTCGCGCCGACACGCTGACATGGCGCAGGTCAAGATCTGCGGGTTGCGGCAGGCCGACCATATCGCTGCTGCTGCCGATGCCGGGGCGCGTTACGTGGGCCTGGTGTTCTTTCCGAAATCCCCCCGTGCGGTTTCAGCGCCAGAGGCGGCGGCCCTGGCGCAGCACGTCCCCATGGGCATTGCCCGCGTGGGCCTGTTCGTCGATCCCGATGACAGCCTGCTGGACCGGACGCTTGGGCAGGTGCCGCTGGACATGATCCAGCTTCACGGGTCGGAATCCCCCGACCGGGTGGCGGCGGTGAAGGCGTTGACAGGGCTGCCGGTGATCAAGGCGGTGGGGGTCGCAGACCCGGACGACTTGCCGGTGCTGACGAACTACGGTCTGGTCGCCGACATGTTGCTGGTCGATGCCAAGCCGCCCCGCGAGGCGGAACTGCCGGGCGGCAACGGCCTGTCCTTCGACTGGCGCCTTCTGGCGGGCCGCCGGTGGCTGCGCCCCTGGATGCTCGCGGGCGGGCTGACCGCGCAGAACGTGGCCGAGGCGATCCGTCTGACGGGGGCGCCCGTGGTGGACGTGTCCTCGGGCGTGGAGACAGAGCCCGGCCAAAAGGACGAGAACCTGATCCGCGCCTTTGTCGCGGCTGCGAATCGATGACGGTCGCCTTCCGGCTTGCCCGACAGCAGGACATTGCGGCAGTGGCAGGCCTGCTTGCGGATGACGTTCTGGGGCAGGGCCGCGAGGGAGCAGACCTGGCCCCCTATCTGGCGGCATTCGAGGCGATGAGGAACGACCCCGGCAACCTGCTGATCGTCGGCGAGGAGGAGGGCGCCATCGTTGCCTGCTATCAGATCACCTTTCTGGTCGGGTTGTCACAGAAGGGCGCCCGTCGCGCGCAGATCGAAGGCGTGCGTGTCGCTCAGCATCGGCGTGGCCGAGGCATCGGCACGATGCTCATTGCCGATGCCGAGCGGCGGGCCAGAAATGCCGGCTGCCGGCTGATGCAGTTCACCACGAACAAGGCGCGCCACGATGCGCACCGCTTCTATGACCGCATGGGCTTCACCCCCAGCCATATCGGCTATAAGAAGACGCTCCGTGGTGCATGTCCGCCCCGTTGACACTTCTACCGCAAAGGCGATTCCATGGCCGACGATCTGGTGAACAGTTATAAGACCGGCCCGGACGAACAGGGGCGGTTCGGCATCTATGGCGGCCGTTTCGTCAGCGAAACCCTGATGCCGCTGATCCTCGATCTTGAGGCGGAATACGAACGGGCCAAGACCGATTCCGGTTTCTGGGCGCAGATGGACGATCTGTGGACCCATTATGTCGGCCGCCCGTCGCCGCTGTATTTCGCCGAGCGATTGACCCAGCATCTGGGCGGCGCCAAGATTTATATGAAGCGCGACGAGCTGAACCACACCGGCGCGCACAAGATCAACAACGTGCTGGGCCAGATCCTGCTGGCGATCCGCATGGGCAAGACCCGCATCATCGCCGAGACCGGCGCGGGCCAGCATGGCGTCGCCACCGCCACGGTCTGCGCGCGCTTTGGCCTGAAATGCGTGGTTTACATGGGCTCGCACGATGTCGAGCGTCAGGCGCCCAACGTGTTCCGGATGCGCCTTCTGGGGGCCGAGGTGGTGCCCGTGACCAGCGGACGCGGCACGCTGAAGGATGCCATGAACGACGCGCTGCGCGACTGGGTCACGAACGTGCGCGACACGTTCTATTGCATCGGCACGGTCGCCGGACCTCATCCCTATCCCGCGATGGTGCGCGATTTCCAGTCGATCATCGGCAAGGAGGTCAAGGAGCAGATCATCCCCCGCGAGGGCCGTCTGCCCGATACCATCATTGCGGCCATCGGCGGAGGCTCGAACGCCATGGGGCTGTTCTATCCCTTCCTCGATGACAAGGAGGTTCGCATCATCGGCGTCGAGGCGGGCGGCAAGGGCGTGGACGACCGGATGGAACATTGCGCCAGCCTGTCAGGGGGCCGGGCGGGGGTGCTGCATGGCAACCGGACCTATCTGCTCCAGGATGACGACGGGCAGATCCTCGAGGGCCATTCGATCAGCGCAGGTCTGGATTATCCCGGCATCGGCCCGGAACATGCCTGGCTGAACGACACGGGCCGCGCCGAATATGTCAGCATCACCGATGCCGAGGCGCTTGAGGCTTTTCAGTTGTGCTGCGCCCTGGAAGGCATCATCCCCGCGCTGGAGCCCAGCCATGCCCTGGCACATGTCATGAAGATCGCACCCGGCCTGCCGGACGACCACATCATCGTCATGAACATGTGCGGACGCGGCGACAAGGACATCTTCACCGTCGCCAAGCACCTGGGCTTTGACATCAAGATCTGATGCGGATCAGCGGTTTAGAACAAGAATATTGAAACGGGACTCAAGATGGGGGTCGGGGAACATCACCCGGCCCCGGTTGGGGCCGGTGATCTCGACCAGGCCGACCTCGGGCACCCTTTGCGGATCGGCGGTGGCCGAAAACGGCGGCAGCTCGGCATAAGGCGGCGGATCGTCCCCGGCGACAAAGCCGGTGCCCAGATAGACCAGCCGGTCGCCGTCCCGATAGATCGTTCCCCGTGTGTGCTGCGATCCTGTCAGCTTTTCCAGGCTGCCGTCAGGGCC
The DNA here is from genome assembly GCF_004310345.1 of Paracoccus subflavus. GTDB lineage: Bacteria > Pseudomonadota > Alphaproteobacteria > Rhodobacterales > Rhodobacteraceae > Paracoccus > Paracoccus subflavus. The sequence continues at coordinate 214,552 of NZ_SISK01000004.1, forward strand.
TGTCCGGTACCGGAACGGCTGATACACGACGATCGGCAACAGCCTGCCCATCTTGATCGTTCGGCAAGACCATTCCCCCTTCAGGATTGCCAAGGCATCGTCAGGCGGCAGGGCATCTCCCTTCAGGACTTCGGCCAGGATCGTCAGGTCAGCCGCGTCGCCTCCTGAAAACGCCTCCAGCAGCGCCTTGCCCGCAGCAGCGTGATATGCGGCCAGGCGGCGTTCGTCGTCGGGACGGATGGCCATGCCGTCGCCGGGCTGCTGGCATGATCCTGCCGCCGGCCACAGGCCGATGCAAATGGCCATGGCCAGATCAGCCCTGCGCATCAAGGGCATGGGCTTTCAGCAATTCCAGCGGAATGACATCCAGGGCGCGGGCATGAGTGGATTCCAGAACCACCTTGGGCGCGCAATGTTCCTGGGCGGCCTGCAGGAACCGGGCCGCGCAAAGACACCAGCGATCCCCCGGTTTCAGTCCCTCGAACCGATACTCGGGGCGCGGCGTGGACAGATCGTTGCCCAGATATTTCGACAGGGCCAGAAACTCGGCATCGACCACGACGCAGACCGTGTGGCTGCCCCTGTCGCCCGGACCGGTATCGCAGCATCCGTTGCGATAGAATCCGGTCAAGGGACTGTTTGAACAGGACTCCAGCCGGGTTCCCAGGACATTTACCGATGGTTCCATGGCATCCTCCGTCCGCAAGGCTAACCCCTGGCCGGCGGATCGCCAAGCCCCTTGCCGGTCACGAGGGGCGAAAGCGGTCGGCAAGCTGGCGCAGGCGGCCGGTCAGGCCGGCAGGTTCGGGCGCGGGCGCCCCAGCGTCCGGGACAGCCGGGGCAGGGCGATCCTGCCGGGGCTTGCCGGGGCCCGTTCCGCTGTTCCGGGCAGGCTGTGTCCGCAGCGCCACCAGGGTCTGAAACTGTTCGTTGCTGCCGTCGGCCAGGGCCGCCGCCCCGTCCGACACGCCGCGCAGCAGGTCGTCCAGCCAGTCGCGATCCGACTTGGCGAAATCCGACAGCACATAGGCGGCCACGCGGTCCTTGTGTCCCGGATGGCCGATCCCCAGACGGACACGGGCATAGTCCGGGCCGATATGCTGGTGGATCGACCGCAGGCCGTTGTGCCCGGCATGGCCGCCGCCCTGTTTCAGCCTGCACTTGCCGGGGGCCAGGTCCAGTTCGTCATGCAGCACGATCACCTCGGCCGGCGTCAGCTTCAGATAGCGCATCGCCTCGCCGACGGATTGGCCGGACAGGTTCATGAAAGTCTGCGGCTTGAGCAGGGTGACGCGGCCTTGACCCAGCCGGCCGTCCGACACGAGGCCCTGGAACCGCGACTTCCAGGGCGAGAAGCTGTAATCCGCGGCGATCCGGTCAACGGCCATGAAGCCGATATTGTGACGATTTTCCGCATATTTCGTGCCGGGGTTGCCCAGGCCCACGATCAGCTTCATCGCTGTCTCCTGCGTTGCGTGCTTGGCGGATGTCGTTCCATGCCTTGCGGCGGACCTTGCCCGTTACTAAGACTCTGTCAACCTTTCGCGGCTAACGATGCGATCAGCGCCCTGACGAATCGCGGGAACAGGGACACAAGGCAAGGACAGACAATGACCGATCCGGCAGAATTCTACATGAACACGCTTGTTCCCATGGTGGTCGAACAGACCTCACGCGGGGAACGGGCCTATGACATCTTCTCGCGGCTGCTCAAGGAACGGATCATTTTTGTCTCGGGGCCCGTTCACGACGGCATGTCCACCCTGGTCTGCGCGCAACTGTTGTTCCTGGAAGCTGAAAATCCCAACAAGGACATCAGCATGTACATCAACAGTCCCGGCGGCGTGGTGACCTCGGGGCTGTCGATCTATGACACGATGCAGTACATCCGCCCCCGGGTATCCACGCTGGTGGTCGGACAGGCGGCCTCGATGGGATCGCTGTTGCTGGCCGCGGGCGAAAAGGGCCTGCGCTATTCGCTGCCCAACAGCCGGGTGATGGTCCACCAGCCCTCGGGCGGCTACCAGGGACAGGCGACCGACATCCTGATTCACGCGCGCGAAACCGAAAAGCTGAAGCGGCGCCTGAACGAGATCTATGTCCAGCACACCGGTCGTACCCTGCCCGAGGTCGAGGAAGCATTGGAGCGTGACCGCTTCATGTCCCCGGATGAGGCCAAGGAATGGGGACTGATCGACGAGGTCGTGGCCCCGCGCGGCAAGGTCGAGCCGGAAAAGAAATAGACCTGTTGGGGATTGTGACCAAGGCGTGTCGTCCTTAACATAAGAACCAGACCCCGTGGCGGCCCGTCCGCCCCGGATCAACCAGACGCGGCCGGGGCTTCCCGCGCCGCCCGCAGGTCAGGGGATCTGTGGCAATCAAGGAACGTGGACGATGGCGAACCAGTCCGGCAGTGACAGCAAGAACACGCTCTATTGCAGCTTTTGCGGCAAGAGCCAGCATGAGGTGCGCAAGCTGATCGCGGGGCCGACCGTATTCATCTGCGACGAATGCGTCGAACTGTGCATGGACATCATCCGCGAGGAGACAAAGGCATCCGGCCTGAAATCGGGCGACGGGGTGCCGACACCCAAGGAAATCTGCGCGGTCCTGGACGATTACGTGATCGGGCAGGAACATGCCAAGCGCGTGCTGTCGGTGGCCGTCCACAACCACTACAAGCGTCTCAACCATGGCGCCAAGGGCGACATCGAACTGGCCAAGTCGAACATCCTGCTGATCGGCCCGACCGGCTGCGGCAAGACCCTGCTGGCACAGACCCTGGCCCGTATCCTGGACGTGCCCTTCACCATGGCCGATGCGACCACGCTGACCGAGGCCGGCTATGTCGGCGAGGATGTCGAGAACATCATCCTGAAGCTGTTGCAGGCCAGCGAGTACAATGTCGAACGCGCCCAGCGCGGCATCGTCTATATCGACGAGGTGGACAAGATCACCCGCAAGTCCGACAACCCCTCGATCACCCGCGACGTGTCGGGCGAGGGCGTGCAGCAGGCGCTGCTGAAGATCATGGAAGGCACGGTCGCCTCGGTGCCGCCGCAGGGCGGGCGCAAGCATCCCCAGCAGGAATTCCTGCAGGTGGACACGACGAACATCCTGTTCATCTGCGGTGGCGCGTTTGCGGGTCTGGACCGGATCATCGCGCAGCGCAACAAGGGCACGGCGATGGGCTTTGGCGCCAGCGTCAAGGAAAACGACGACCGCGGCGTGGGCGAGCTGTTCAAGGAGCTTGAACCGGAAGACCTGCTGAAATTCGGGCTGATCCCGGAATTCGTCGGCCGCCTGCCGGTCATCGCGACGCTGACGGATCTGGACGAGGAAGCCCTGATCATCATCCTGACCAAGCCCAAGAATGCCCTGGTCAAGCAGTATCAGCGCCTGTTCGACCTGGAAGGGGTCCAGTTGACCTTCACCGAGGATGCCCTGACGGCCATCGCCAAGCGCGCGATCAAGCGCAAGACCGGCGCCCGGGGACTGCGCTCGATCATGGAGGATATCCTGCTGGACACCATGTTCGAACTGCCCGGCATGTCCAGCGTCGAGGAGGTCGTCGTCAATGACGAGGCTGTGGACAATCCGGCCGCCAAGCCCCTGCTGATCTATTCCGATCCCAAAAAGGAAACCGCCTCGGCCGGCTGATACCGGGGGCATACCCCGGCACGTCCTGGCGGAAAACCGGCATGGCCGTCTGGACCTCGGTCAGGGTTTGCTCCATATCTGTGCGCGACAAGCCCTGGAGGTTTCGGCCCATGTCGTTTCTGCTTCGCGCCCTGACCTGGTGGAACAGCCAGACCCTCAACACCCAGTTCTGGACCTGGCGGCACGGCATCAAGGTGGGCGAGGATGGCGAGGGCAATGTATTCTACCAGAACAAGGACGGATCGCGCCGCTGGGTGATCTACAACGGCGAATCCGAGGCAAGCCGGGTCAGTCCCGAGTGGCACGGCTGGCTGCATCACACCTGGGACGAGCCGCCGACCACGGCGCCCCTGCCGCACAAGCCTTGGGAGCGTCCGCACCAGGAAAACCGCACGGGAACGCCCGGCGCCTATTATCCCGAAGGATCGCTTTATCGTGCCGAGCCGGTCGCGCGGCGTGATTACGATGCCTGGCAGCCGGAGAAATGACGGCCACGACCGAACAGCGCGCCGAACTGCTGACGGGCGGAGTTGTGCTGGCTGTGGCGGCCGGTTTCCTGATCTGGGGCTTCGGAGAGGGTTTTTCGCGACCCGCCGGCTATGAGGTGAGGGCATCGTTTCCCGATGTCGACGGGGTCGACGTGGGCACCGAAGTCCGCCTGGCCGGTGTTCCGGTGGGCCGCGTGTCGGACATATCCCTGAACCCCGATACCTATATGGCCGATGCATGGCTGACGATTCCCGCCGACATCGCCCTGCCCAGCGACAGCGCGGCCCTGATCCAGACGGATGGTCTGCTGGGCGGGGCCTATATCCAGATCCAGCCGGGCGGAAGCCCTGACAACCTGGCCCCCGGAGACGAGATCGAGGACGTGCAGGGGGCGGTCAGCCTTTTGCAACTGATGATGAAGTTCGTGGACAGCCAAGCCTCTTCCGAAGGGGACGGGCCGTGATCCGCGCAGCCCTGCTGGCGACCGCACTGGCCATCCCGGCATCCGCACAGGAGGTTGCCCGGGCCGAGGGCGCGCTTTTGCGGGGCTTGGACAAGATATCGGGGCGGACCACCGACATGCCCGTTCCGGTGGGGCAGGCGGTTCGCTATGGCCGTCTGGAGGTGCGCCTGGGCGAATGCCGCTATCCGGCGGACGATCCCAGTTCCGACGCCTTTGCGCAACTGACCATCACGGATACCACCCAGAACGTCACCCTGTTCAGCGGCTGGATGGTCGCGTCGTCCCCTGCCTTGTCAGCCTTGGACGACGCCCGTTACGATGTCTGGGTCATTTCCTGCCAAAGCTGATCGGCCCGCGGCAGCGGGTGCGAAAACAGATCGGCGGGCTGTCGCAAGGCGTGGAACAGCCGACGATGGTAATCCTCGCGCGAAATCTCGCGCGCGCCCATCCTGGCCAGATGCGGAGTCAGAAACTGGGTGTCGAACAGCGTAAATCCACAGCGGGCAAGGTGGCTGGACATCCACAGCAGGGCCATCTTTGACCCGTTGGTCCGCGCCGAGACCATGGATTCACCAAAGAACGCCGCCCCCAGGGTCACGCCGAAGATGCCGCCTGCAAAGGCTCCGGCATGGCGGATCGTCAGGGCATGGGCATGGCCGGCCTGATGAAGCCGCTGATAGAGCCGGGCCAGGGGCTCATTGATCCAGGTCGTTTCGCGCTGTGCGCAGGCCGCGACCACGGCATCGAAATCTCCGTCCAGATGCGCGGACCAACCGCCGCGCCGCAGGTCGCGGCGCAATGACCGCGACGCATGGATTCCGCCCACCGGGATGATCCCCCGGCGGGGCGGATCGTACCAGAACAGCCGGGGGTCATCCGCGCTGTCGGCCATGGGAAAGACACCCTGCGCATAGCCTTGCAGCAGTTGCGCCGGCGTCAGCATCGGCCCTCAGCCGAACCGGGTGGCCAGCCAGCGTTCCAGCCAGTGGATCGAATAGTTCCCCGACAGGATGTCGGGTTCCCGCAGCAGGGCCGTGAACAAGGGAACGGTGGTATCGACACCATCCACGATCAATTCGCCCAGGGCACGGTCCAGCCGGGCCAGGGCCTCGGGCCGGTCGCGGCCATGGACGATCAGCTTGCCGATCAGGCTGTCGTAATAGGGCGGAATGGAATAGCCGTCGTAAAGCGCGCTATCCACCCGCACGCCGAGGCCGCCCGGCGCATGATACTGCGTGATCCGCCCCGGCGAGGGGGCGAATCCGGGCAGCTTTTCGGCATTGATGCGGACCTCGATGGCATGGCCGCGGATGACCAGATCCTCCTGGCGGAACTCCATCTCTTGTCCTGCGGCCACCAGGATCTGCTGGCGAACCAGATCGACGCCGAAAATCGCCTCGGTGACGGGATGTTCGACCTGCAGGCGGGTGTTCATCTCGATGAAGTAGAACGCCCCATCCTCGTACAGGAACTCGATCGTTCCGGCTCCGGCATAGCCGATCTTGGCAACGGCCTCGGCGCAGGTTCTGCCGATACGAGCCCGCTCCTCGGCGGTGATGGTGGGGCCGGGGGCTTCTTCCAGGACTTTCTGGTGGCGGCGCTGCAGCGAACAGTCCCGCTCGCCCAGATGCACCGCGCGGCCCTTGCCGTCGCCGAACACCTGGATTTCGATATGGCGCGGCCTCTGGAGGTATTTCTCAAGATAGACATCGGGATTCCCGAAAGCGGCCTTGGCCTCGGCCCTTGCGGTGCGAAAGGCGACCTCGAGCCCCTTGGCGTCTTGGGCGACCTTCATGCCCCGACCGCCCCCGCCGGCCGTGGCCTTGACGATGACCGGATATCCGATGCCCTGGGCAATGCGCAGGGCCGCTTCGACATCGTCCACGCCGCCGTCGCTGCCCGGCACGCAGGGAACGCCCAGCGCCTTCATCGTGTCCTTGGCGGTGATCTTGTCGCCCATGATGCGGATATGTTCCGCGCGGGGGCCGATGAAGGTGATGCCGTGATCCTCGACCATCTGCACAAAGGCGGCGTTTTCCGACAGGAACCCATAGCCGGGATGGATGGCCTGCGCGCCCGTGATCTCGCAGGCCGAGATGATGGCAGGCATGGACAGGTAGCTGGCCGAGGAGGGCGCGGGACCGATGCAGACCGATTCGTCGGCCATGCGGACATGCATCGCATCGGCGTCGGCGGTGGAATGGACCGCGACCGAGGCGATGCCCATTTCGCGGCAGGCGCGAATCACGCGCAGGGCAATCTCGCCCCGGTTGGCGATCAGGATCTTGTCGAACATCCGCGCCTCACTCGACGACCATCAGGGGGGCGCCGAATTCGACCGGGGTGCCGTCGTCCACCAGAATGCGCCTGACGGTACCGGCGCGGGGCGAGGGAATGTGGTTCATGGTCTTCATCGCCTCGACGATCAGCAGCGTATCGCCCTCGGCCACGGTCTGGCCGATCGTGACAAAGGGGGCTGCACCCGGTTCGGCGGACAGATAGACGGTGCCCACCATGGGCGACGTCACCGCCCCCGGCAGGATGGCAGGATCGCCGCTGACGGCGGGCAGGGATGACGGTGCCGCCGCCGGTGCAGCAGACGCGGGGGCGGCAACCGGCGAACCGCCGGGGGTGGCCGCGATCTGGGTGATCTGGCGGGCGTGCTTGGACAGGCTGACGGTCAGGCGGTCATGTTCGCCGTATTCGCGCTTGACCGACAGTTCCGACAACTCGCTTGCATTCAACAATTCGGCCAGCGACTGGATGAAAGCCACATCGCCTTCGTGATGCTTGCCGTCCTTGGAGTCATTGCTCATGCGGTCCTCTGCCATGTTTTATGATGCCGCTGCCCTGCCTGACTGCGGCAAATTGCCTGCTTATAGACAGGATAGCCGGTCAAGGAAAAGGGTATGATGCCGTTCGCCGCGATCAAGGGCGGCGTGCCGCCTTTTCGGTCAGGCCCGAGGTTCCCGCGCGGCGCTCAAGCTCGGCCTCGACCTCGGACAGGGAAACGTCGCGCGCGGCCAGCATGACCAGCAAATGAAAGATCACATCGGCGGCCTCGGCCGTCAGGCGGGCCCGGTCGCCTTTGACAGCCTCGATGATGGCCTCGACGGCTTCCTCGCCGAACTTTTCGGCGCATTTCTCGGGGCCTTTGGCCAGCAGCCGGGCCGTCCAACTGTCATCGGGACTGGCGGACGTGCGGGCGGCGATGGTGGCGGCAAGATCGTGGATCGCGCTCATGTCAGCCTCATGGGGATGCCGGCGGCGGCCATATGCGCCTTGGCCTCGGCGATGGTATGGGTCCCGAAATGAAAGATGGACGCCGCAAGAACCGCGCTGGCATGGCCCTGGATCACGCCTTCGACCAGGTGGTCCAGCGTGCCGACCCCGCCCGAGGCGATCACCGGAATGTTGACGGCATCGGCAATCGCACGGGTCAGGGGAATGTTGAAGCCCGCGCGCGTGCCGTCGCGGTCCATGCTGGTCAGCAGGATTTCGCCGGCGCCCCTGGCCTCGACGGTGCGGGCGAATTCCACGGCGTCGATGCCGGTGGGCCGGCGCCCGCCATGGGTGAAAACCTCCCACCGGCCATCGGCCACGGTCTTGGCGTCGATGGCCACGACGATGCACTGGCTTCCGAACCGGTCGGCAGCCTCGGCCACGACATCGGGATTGGCGACGGCGGCCGAATTGAAGCTGACCTTGTCGGCGCCCGCCAGCAACAGCGCCCGCACGTCCCCATGCGTTCGCACGCCGCCGCCCACGGTCAGCGGAACGAAACACTGTTCGGCGGTCCGTGTCACCAGATCGAACATGGTGCCGCGGTTTTCATGGGTGGCATGGATGTCCAGAAAACAGATCTCGTCCGCGCCCGCCGCGTCATAGGCGCGCGCGGCCTCGACCGGATCGCCCGCATCGATCAGGTCCACGAAGTTGACGCCCTTGACGACGCGGCCATCGGCCACGTCCAGGCAGGGAATGATCCGGGTCTTGAGCATGTCGCGTTCCTTGCGGTCCGCGCCCCTGATAGGGCCAAATGCCCCCCGCGACCAGAGGGCAGGCCCTGCCTGCCCCCGGCAGCATAAGAACTGGAACCGGACCGGCTTTCGCTGCTAGAGACCTTTCGGAACGCTTGGGCGAAAGGATTGCCGATGGATGACCTGCAGAAATCCGAACCGCGCCTGACATCGCTGTCCCATGGCGGCGGCTGCGGCTGCAAGATCGCGCCGGGTGTCCTGACCGGCCTGCTGCGCGGCACGGCGATGCTGCCCGTGCCCGAGGCGCTGATGGTCGGGATCGAAACCTCGGACGATGCCGCCGTGTATCGCCTGAACGACCGGCAGGCCCTGGTTGCGACGACCGACTTTTTCATGCCGATCGTGGACGATCCGCTGGATTTCGGGCGGATCGCCGCCACGAACGCGATCAGCGATGTCTATGCCATGGGGGCGACGCCGATCATGGCGCTGTCACTGGTGGGAATGCCGATCAACACCTTGTCCCCGGAAACCATTGCGCGGATTCTGGAGGGCGGCGCCATGGCCTGCCGCGATGCGGGCATCCCCATCGGCGGCGGCCACACCATCGATTCGGTCGAGGCGATCTATGGCCTTGTCGCCCTGGGCATCGTCGATCCCGGCCACGTCAAGCGCAATTGCGGCGCGCGGCCCGGCGACGTTCTGATCCTGGGCAAGCCCTTGGGCGTGGGGGTGATGTCGGCAGCCCTGAAAAAGGGATTGCTGTCCGACCGGGGCTATGCGGCCATGATCGGCGCCACGACCCGCCTGAACACCCCCGGCCCCGACCTGGCCCGGCTGCCCGATGTTCACGCCATGACGGATGTGACCGGCTTTGGCCTGGCCGGACACGCGCTGGAAATGGCGCGGGGGTCGGGCTGCGACCTGCATCTGGACTGGGGGGCGGTGCCGTTTCTGCCAGAGGTGCGCACGCTGGCAGGTGCGGGCCATGTGACCGGCGCCTCGGGGCGGAACTGGGCCAGCTATGGGGCCGATGTGACGCTGGCCGACCCCCTGACGCCCCAGGACCGGGCCCTGCTGACCGATCCGCAGACCAGCGGCGGACTGTTGGTCGCCTGCGCGCCCGCCCAGGCGGATGCGGTCCTGGCGATCTTTCGCGACCATGGCTTTGACGAGGCCGCCGTGATCGGGCGCGCCGCGCCGGGACCGGGCCGGCTGCTGGTCGCCTAGATGGCCCACGGGCATGTCACCCTTGTGACGGGCGGCGCGCGGTCCGGCAAGTCGGCCCTGGCCGAGCGTCTGACGCTGCGCCATGGCGGCACGCCCGTCTATATCGCCACCGCCGAGGCGCGCGACACCGAGATGGCCGCCAGGATCGACCTGCACCGCCAGCGGCGCGGCGCGGGCTGGCAGGTCATCGAGGAGCCGGCCGATCTGGTCCAAGCCCTGCGCCGCAGCGATGGTGCGGGGGCGCGATTGGTCGATTGCCTGACCCTGTGGCTGGCCAATTGCGGCGAGGATGCCGATATTCCCCGGCTGGCCGGGACATTGCGCGCCATGCAATCGCCGGTGGTGCTGGTGACGAACGAACTGGGCCAGGGAATCGTGCCCGCAAACGCCGTGGCACGCCGTTTCCGCGACCGTCATGGCTGGATGAACCAGACCATCGCTGCTGCGGCCGACCAGGTCTGGATGGCCGTCAGCGGACAGCCGCTGCGCCTGAAGCCCGGAAAGGACGATCCCGATGAAGTCCTTTGACAGCGCCGCCGCCGCCCAGGCCCGCGCGCGTCAGGACAGCCTGACCAAACCCCCCGGATCGCTGGGCCGGCTCGAGGATCTGGCCGTGTTCATGGCGGGCTGGCAGGGTCGCGCCCGCCCCCGGCTGGATCACGCGCAGGCCCTTGTGTTCGCCGGAAATCACGGGGTGGTGGCGCAGGGGGTCAATCCCTTTCCCGCTGCGGTGACCGGGCTGATGGTCCGCAATTTCGATGCCGGCGGCGCGGCGATCAACCAGCTTTGCCGCGTCGCGGGCGCGGACCTGACGGCGATCCCCCTGGATCTCGACCGCCCGACCGCGGATTTCACCCAGGGTCCGGCCATGACACGGCCCGAGGTCGAGGAGGCCATGCATATCGGCGCCAATGCGGTCAATCCCCAGGCCGACGTGCTGATTCTGGGCGAAATGGGCATCGGCAACTCGACGGTCGCGGCCGCGCTTGCGGCCTCGGTCTGGGGGGGAGGAGCGGCGGATTGGGTGGGGCCGGGGACCGGCGCCACGGGCGACATTCTTGCCAACAAGCTGCGGGCGGTCGATGCGGGTCTGGCACGGCATCGCCCCACGACAGCCGCCGAAACCCTGATGGCCTTTGGCGGGCGCGAGCAGGCGGCAATCTGCGGCGCGGTCATGGCGGCGCGTCATCAAGGCATCCCGGTGATCCTTGACGGGTTTATCTGCACCGCCGCCGCCGCCGTGCTGACCCGCGACGATCCCGACGCCCTGGTCCACTGCCTGATCGGACACCAAAGCGCCGAGCCCGGCCATCGCCGCCTGATCGCCTGTCTGGACAAGCAGCCCGTCCTGTCGCTGGACCTGCGGCTGGGCGAAGGGTCGGGGGCGGCCATCGCCCTGATGATCCTGCGCGCGGCCGTTGCCTGCCATGACGGCATGGCCACCTTTGCCGAGGCCGGGATTGGTTAGGCTGAACCAGCTTTGCCTGGCAGTTGTCTTTTTGACCCGCCTGCCGCTGGGCCGCCTTCTGCCGCCGCGGGCCATGCCCCTGGCCCCGGCCATGTGGGCCTTTCCCCTGGCGGGGGCGGTCGTCGGCGTGATCGCGGCCCTGCCGCTGATGGCGGACGGCCCGCCCTTGGTGCAGGCGGCGCTGTCGCTGGCGCTGTCGGTCTGGCTGACCGGCGCCCTGCACGAGGATGCCCTGGCCGATTTCGCCGATGCCGCCGGCGGACGCACGGTGCAGGACCGGTTGCGGATCATGCGCGATTCGCATCTGGGCGCCTATGGAACGATGGCGCTGATCTGCATCTCGGCGCTGCGGATCGCCGCCTTGTCGGTGGTCGGCCCTGCCGCGCTGATCGCGTCGGCGGCAGGGGGGCGGACGGCGGCGGTCGTGGCGGCACGAATGCTGCCCGCGGTCCGGCGCGACGGTCTGGGGCATGGCGCAGGCCGGCCCGGCCTCGCCACGACCGGGGCGGCCGTCGGTCTGGCCTGTCTGATCCTGCTTCCCACGGGAACGGATGGTCCTGTCGCGGCGATGGCGGCGATCATTGTCCTGTTTCTGATCATCCGGCAGGCCCGGTGCTGGATCGGCGGGCAGACCGGCGATGTCCTGGGTGCGGCTTCGGTGTGCTGCGAAACGGCCATGCTGCTGGTGTTTGCATGGCTGACGTAAGGGCCGCGTCGCGAGAACCTTGACCGGTTTTTTCCCTTGGCGCATACCGCCACAAGATAACGGCTGGCCAGTCCCTGAAACGGCCGGTCAAGGGGGAGGATCATCCATGAGCGGCCTTTTGGCCCTGTCGCGCGGCATTGACCGCGTCAATACCGTGATCGGCCGGAACGTGTCCTGGCTGATCCTGCTGGCGATCTTCGTCAGCGCCACCAACGCCATCATCCGCAAGGTTTTCAGCGTCTCGTCCAACGCCTGGCTGGAATTGCAGTGGTATCTGTATGGCGGCGCGTTCCTCCTGGCGGCGGCCTATACCCTGCTGGAAAACGAACACATCCGCATCGACATCGTGTTTACCGCCTGGTCGCGCCGGGTCCAGCACTGGATCGAGCTGTTCGGACATGTCTTTTTCCTGATGCCCTTCGTACTGCTGACGTTGTGGCTGACCTGGCCCTGGCTTGCCCGGTCCTATCGCACGGGCGAGATGTCGATGAACTCGGGCGGGTTGATGCTGTGGCCCGCCAAGGCGTTGCTGTTCACGGGTTTCGTGCTGCTGTTCCTGCAGGGCCTGTCAGAGATCATCAAGAAGATCGCCGTGATGCGGGGCATCATCCCCGACTATAACGCCCCCATGGGGCACCATGCTCCGCTGGATCTGGACGAGGAATTGCTGAAACAGGCCGGTTTCGCCGACCCGAACCACCCCCTGACCGACCTGCCGGTGGACGGGACGCGCAAGGACGACCGCACATGATGGAACTTATTGCGCAGAACATGGCGCCGATCATGTTCGTTTCGCTGATCGTCTTTCTGCTGCTGGGCTATCCGGTGGCCTTCGCGCTGGCCGCGAACGGGTTGCTGTTCTTCGTCGTGGGCGTGGAACTGGCGCCGTTGTCGGGCGGTTCGATCAACCTGTCCTGGCCCTTGCTGGGCGCCCTGCCGGACCGCTTTTTCGGGGGGGTCGTCGCCAATGAGACATTGCTTGCCATTCCCTTCTTCACCTTCATGGGGATCGTGCTGGAAAAATCCGGCATGGCCGAGGATCTGCTGGACACCATCGGCCAGCTTTTCGGCCCGATCCGCGGCGGGCTTGCCTATGCGGTCATCATCGTCGGCGCGCTGCTGGCGGCGACGACGGGCGTCGTGGCCGCGTCGGTGATCGCCATGGGCCTGATCTCGCTGCCGATCATGCTGCGCTATGGCTATGACCGGCGGATCGCGTCAGGCACCATTGCGGCATCGGGAACCCTGGCGCAGATCATCCCGCCTTCGCTGGTGCTGATCGTGCTGGCCGACCAGTTGGGCCGGTCGGTGGGCGACATGTACAAGGGCGCGCTGATCCCCGGTCTGGTGCTGACCGGGTTCTACATGTCCTACATCTTCCTCATGTCGATCATCCGTCCCCATTACCTGCCCGCCCTTCCGAAAGAGGCGCGGACGCTGGGGTCCGGCGTCACCTCGCTGGCCGTGGCCCTGGCCATCGCCGGGGGCATCTTCTGGCTGACGACGCGCTGGCTGGGACCGGAACACGCGGGCGACGCGCCCATCTGGGGCCTGGTGATCGCGGTCACGGTGATCTATGTCGTCGCCTTGATCGACAAGGCCAGCGGCATCAACATGATGTCGCGGCTGGCCCAGCAGGTCATCATCGTGCTGATCCCGCCGCTGGCGCTGATCTTTCTGGTGCTGGGAACGATCTTCCTGGGCATCGCCACACCGACCGAAGGCGGGGCCATGGGGGCCGTCGGCGCCCTGTTCATGGCGGGGATCAAGCGCCGCCTGTCGATGGACGTGATCCGGCAGGCGCTCTATGCGACGACGCGGCTGTCGGCCTTCGTGATGTTCATCCTGATCGGTGCGCGGGTCTTTTCGCTGACCTTCTACGGCGTGAACGGGCACCTGTGGGTCGAACACCTGCTGACCTCGCTGCCGGGGGGCGAATACGGCTTCCTGATCGTCGTGTCGATCCTGGTGTTCCTGCTGGCCTTCTTTCTGGACTTCTTCGAACTGGCCTTCATCATCGTGCCCCTTCTGGCCCCCGCGGCCGAGGCCTTGGGCATCGACCTGATCTGGTTCGGGGTGATCCTGGGCGTGAACATGCAGACCGCCTTCATGCACCCGCCGTTCGGCTTTGCGCTGTTCTATCTGCGGTCGGTGGCGCCCAAGGCGGATTACATCGACAAGGTGACGGGGCTTCGCATGGCGCCGGTCAAGACCGGCCAGATCTACTGGGGCGCGGTGCCGTTCGTGTGCATCCAGCTTGTCATGATCGGGGTGGTGATCGCCTTTCCGGGAATGGTCATGCACTACAAGGGGGCTCCGGTCGATACCTCGAACATCCGGCTGGAGATTCCGGCGGGCAACCTGGGCAGTTCGGGCGGCAGCGGCGGCGGCTTCGGCACGCTGGGGGGCCTGGGCGGGTCGCCCTTCGGCCAGCAGCAGGCCCCGGCCGGCGATGGCGGCACGGCGCCCTCTGGCGGGCTGGGCGGGCTGGGCGGCCCACCGCCCGGCCTGGGCGCGCCCGCGACGCCGGCACCCGCGCCTGCACCCGCACCCGCCCCGGCCGAGGGTACGGCACCCGCCACGCCCGCGCCCGCCGAGGGGACGGCCCCCGCAACGCCGCAGCCGGCCCCATCCTCGGGCGGGCTTGGGCTGGGCGGTCCGCCGCCCGGCCTCGGCGGCGGTAACTGACCAACAGAAAAGGCCGGGCGGAATGCCCGGCCTTTTCCTTGTTGTCGATGACGGCAGTCAGCCCTGGTTCGGCGTCAGCTTGCCGTTGCGCTGCTGGATCATCATAAAGGTGTCATAGGTATAGTCCGCAGTCTGGCTGTACAGATACCAGTCGTCGCGGAACTGCAACTGCGCCTCGTACTGCCGCTTGAAATCCTCGTTCTCTGCCGACAGCTCGGCATAGACCTCGTTCGCGGCGGCAAAGGCGGCATTCAGGATCTCTTCGCTGAACGATCGCAACTGCGCACCCGATGCGGCCAGTTCCTTCAGCGCGGTCGGGTTCTTGTAGTCGTATTTCGCCAGCATGTTCTGGTCGGTCGCCTGACAGCAGGTGCGCAGCAGCGCCTTGTAGCTTTCGGGCAGTTCGTCGTACTTCGCCTTGTTGGCAAAAAAGCTGACCGTCGGGCCGCCTTCCCAGAAACCGGGGTAGTAGTAATAGGGTGCGACCTTCTGGAAGCCCAGCTTGTTGTCGTCATAGGGGCCGACCCATTCGGCGGCGTCGATGGTGCCCTTTTCCAGCGACGGATAGATGTCGCCGCCCGCGATCTGCTGCGGAACCACGCCCAGCTTTTCGACTACGCGACCGGCCAGGCCGGAAATGCGCATCTTGAGGCCCTGCAGGTCGGCGACGCTGTTCACCTCCTTGCGGTACCAGCCGCCCATCTGTGCGCCGGTATTGCCGCAGGGATAGGCGACAAGCCCCTGGGTTTCCAGGAACTGGTTGTATTGGTCGATCCCGCCGCCCTGATAGTTATAGGCGTTCTTGGCGCGCGCGCTGAAGGTAAAGGGCAGGTCGGCGCCGGGGGCAAAGGCCGGGTTCTTGCCCCAGTTGTAATACCCGACCGAATGCGCCGTTTCCACGGTGCCATCGGCGGCGGCATTGATGGCGTCCAGACCGGGCACGATCTCGCCCGCGGCAAAGACCTGGATGTTGAACTTGCCGTCAGACGCTTCGCGCAGCCGCTGTGCCAGTTCCTCGCCGCCGCCATAGATCGTGTCCAGCGATTTGGGAAAGGACGAGGCCAACCGCCAGTTGATGGTGGGGGCTTCCTGAGCGATTGCGGGGGCCGCAAGGGTGGCCCCGGCCGCCGCGGCAACGCCACCGACCGACGCCTTGGTCAGAAACGACCTGCGGTGCAGGTTACTGGAATCTTTCATAAACTCTCCTCCGATAAGGGCAATCGGGATCGTTGCCCAACGGGGTCGCCCCCCGAATGAGGTGCAGTTTAGCCGGTGAT
The DNA here is from genome assembly GCF_004310345.1 of Paracoccus subflavus. Lineage (GTDB taxonomy): Bacteria > Pseudomonadota > Alphaproteobacteria > Rhodobacterales > Rhodobacteraceae > Paracoccus > Paracoccus subflavus. The sequence continues at coordinate 230,513 of NZ_SISK01000004.1, forward strand.
TGCCGCCTGTCGAGGGGCCAGCACGCCTCTGCCCGAAAAAATGAAACCGTCCCCGGCATCCGCGCGGGGACGGCCTTTGTCTGCAGCAGGCCGACGTTTACCGCAGGATGCTGCGCCCGGCGTATTCGGCGGTGGCGCCCAGCATTTCCTCGATGCGGATCAACTGGTTGTATTTTGCCAGCCGGTCCGACCGCGCCAGGCTGCCGGTTTTGATCTGGCCGCAGTTGGTGGCCACCGCCAGATCGGCGATGGTCGCATCCTCGGTCTCACCGGACCGGTGGGACATCACCGATGTATAGCCCGCCCGGTCGGCCATGCGCACGGCGTCCAGCGTCTCGGACAGGGTGCCGATCTGGTTGACCTTGACCAGCAGGCTGTTGCCGCAGCCCTTTTCGATCCCCTCGGCCAGACGGCGGGGGTTGGTCACGAACAGGTCGTCGCCCACCAGTTGCACGCGGCTGCCAAGCCGGTCGGTCAGCATCCTCCAGCCGTCCCAGTCATCCTCGGCGCAGCCATCCTCGATCGACAGGATCGGATAGTCGCCGCAGAGCGCGGCCAGATAGTCCACGTTCTCGGCCGAGGACAGCGATTTGCCTTCGCCCGCCAGTTCATACCTGCCATCCTTGAAGTATTCGGTCGCGGCGCAATCGAGCGCCAGCATGATGTCGTCGCCCGGCGTGTAGCCGGCCTTTTCCACGGCGCGCAGGATGAAATCCAGCGCGTCGCGGGTGGACGACAGGTTCGGGGCAAAGCCCCCTTCGTCGCCCACGCCGGTCGCCAGGCCCGCCGCCGACAGTTCCTTTTTCAGCGTGTGGAACACCTCGGACCCCATGCGCACGGCGTCGCGGATGTTCTCCGCGGAAACCGGCATGATCATGAATTCCTGGATGTCGATGGGGTTGTCGGCATGTTCGCCGCCGTTGATGATGTTCATCATCGGCACCGGCAGAATCCGCGCGGCGGTGCCGCCGACATAGCGGTACAACGGCTGCTGGCAGGCGTCAGCCGCAGCCTTGGCCACCGCCAGCGACACGCCCAGGATCGCGTTGGCCCCCAGACGGCCCTTGTTCGGGGTGCCGTCCAGTTCGCACATCATCGCGTCGATGGCGCGCTGTTCGGTCGCATCCTCGCCGATTAGGTTCTCGGCGATCTCGCCGTTGACGGCCGCCACGGCCTCCAGCACGCCCTTGCCCATGTAGCGGGCCTTGTCGCCGTCGCGCTTTTCCACCGCCTCATGCGCGCCTGTGGACGCCCCCGAGGGCACCGCGGCCCGGCCCATGGTGCCGTCTTCCAGCGTCACATCCACCTCGACCGTCGGATTGCCCCGGCTGTCCAGAATCTCGCGCGCGAAAATGTCGATGATGGCGGTCATGGGTGCCCCCTGATGTTTCGTGTCGGCGCCTTCTTAGCGACCGCAAGGGCAGGCCGGAAGCCGAAACTTCAGGGCTGCTCGATCTCGGCCCAGATCGGCAGGTGGTCGGATGCCTCACGCGCCGCGGCACCGGTAAAGACGCCATGCCGCAGCAGGGTCAGATGGTGCGACATGGCGATGCGGTCCAGCCGGAACTGCGGCAGCGGGGCGGGATAGGACGGGCCGGGGGCGACGACCCGGAATCCCGTCAGCGATTCCAGCCCGCGGCTGTCGTGCCATTCGTTGAAATCGCCCATCAGCACGATGTTGTCGTCCGCGATCCGCGCCGCCTGCGCGGTGATCCGCGCCAGTTGCGCCCGGCGCGAGGATCGCGCGAGCCCCAGATGCACGCCGATCACCGTCAGCCGGGGCAGGCGCAGCACGACCGCGCCGCGCGGCTCCAGCCCCGGCAGGGGCAGGCGGCGCAGCACCGCCTGTTCGGCCAGGTCGGGGCGCATCAGGATCGTCTGCCCGTGCCAGCCCAGGGAATTTTCGCCCGTGGTCGCCATGTCTGCGGGGACCAGCCCGGTCGCGTCACGGATCAGGCGGCGGGGCAGGGCCTCGGGACGGGCGCCCAGCCGGAAATCGACCTCTTGCAGGGCGATGATGTCGGGTTTCAGGGCGGCGATGACGGCAAGGTTGCGTTCCGGCGCGTGCGGGCCGGTCAGGCCACGACATTTGTGCAGATTGTAGCTTGCCAGTCTCAACAAAAATCAAACCTTTTGCGCTTTCCGCAGGATAGCCGCGGGGGGGATTGCCGCAAGGGGCATCGTTGAAATCCCGGCTGTCAGGTGCCGCAGAACGTCTGATGGACGATCTGGTCGCTGCGCGGCGGCGCGGCCAGATCGTTCCAGTCCTCGCGCCTGTCGCGGGGATGGGTCACGGCGTCGAACAGGCGGCGGAACGGCGACAGGTCGTCGGCAAGGGCTGCGGCGATGGCGTCCTCGATCCGGTGGTTGCGGGGAATGCGCAAGGGATTGGCATGGCGCATCAGGTCCGCATCAGGGGAAAGCGCCTGCCAGTCCCTGTGCCAGTCGTCAAAGGCGTCGCGGTCAACGAATTCGTCGCGGGCGGTGCCGTCGGACAGGCCGGCAAAGACGCGGGTGAAATCGGCGCGCTGCTGCGCCATGATCGTCAGCAGGCGTTCGGCCAGGGGCTGCGCCTTTTCCGCATCGGTCAGGCCCAGCTTTTCGCCGAAGCGGCGCCTCCACGCGGCCTGATAAAGCGGCGCAAAGCTGTGGACGGATTTCGTCGCGGCTTCGACGGCGGCGTCGCGGTCGCCCATCAGGGGAATCAGGCATGTCGCCAGTTGCGCCAGGTTCCAGACCGCGATCTGCGGCTGCTGCGCCCAGGCATAGCGCCCGCCCCGGTCGATCGAGGAAAACACCGTGTCCGGGTGATAGGCATCCATGAAGGCGCAGGGACCATAGTCAATGGTTTCGCCCGACACCGCCATGTTGTCGGTATTCATCACCCCGTGGATGAAGCCAAGCGCCATCCAGTGCGCGATGGTTTCCGCCTGCCGCGCCACGACATGATCCAGCAGCGACAGCGGACCGTTGGCCGTCGGATAATGGCGGGCGACGACATGATCGGTCAGGGCCGCCAGCGCCTCCTCTTGCCCCCGCACGGCGAAATACTGAAAGGTGCCGACGCGGATATGGCTGGCGGCAACCCGGGTCAGGACGGCGCCGGGCAGCCCGCTTTCGCGCCACACCGTTTCCCCCGTGGCCACCGCCGCCAGGGCCCGCGTGGTCGGCACCCCCATGGCATTCATGAATTCGCTGACGACATATTCGCGCAGCACCGGACCCATCCAGGCCCGCCCGTCGCCGCGCCGGGAAAAGGGCGTCGGCCCGCTGCCCTTCAACTGGATGTCGAAGCGCGCGCCATCGGGGGCCACGACCTCGCCCAGAAGAACGGCGCGGCCGTCGCCAAGCTGCGGCACGAAGCCGCCGAACTGGTGGCCGGCATAGGCCTGGGCGATCGGATCGGCCCCCTGTGGAATGTCGTTGCCCGCCAGCATCGCCACGCCGTCCGGGCCGGTCAGCCAGTCGATGTCCAGGCCCAACCGCCGCGCCAGGGCGTCATTCAGGGCCAAAAGCCGGGGCTGTGCCACCGGCGTGGGCGCGACACGGGCATAGAACCCCTGCGGCAGACGGGCATAGCTGTTGTCGAAATGGATCATCGCTGTCTCCTCCACCGTTAGATAGGGCATGTCGGCCGCATTGCCAGACCGCACCCTTGCGTGCCTTGGACCAAGCGCGTATCGCATCATCCCCAAAGGAGCCTGCCCATGAAATTCCTCGACCTCGCCAAAGTCTATATCCGTTCGGGCGGGGGCGGTGCGGGCTGCGTGTCGTTCCGGCGCGAGAAGTTCATCGAATACGGCGGTCCCGACGGCGGCGACGGCGGCAATGGCGGCGACGTCTGGGCCGAGGCGGTCGAGGGGCTGAACACCCTGATCGATTTCCGCTATCAGCAGCATTTCTTCGCGAAATCCGGCCAGCACGGCATGGGCAGCCAGATGACCGGCAAGTCGGCGGATGATGTCGTGCTGAAGGTGCCGGTCGGGACCGAGATCCTCGAGGAAGACGAGGAAACCGTCATCGCCGACCTGACCGAACCCGGCCAGCGGGTGTTGCTGGCGCGCGGCGGCAATGGCGGCTGGGGAAACCTGCATTTCAAGACCTCGACCAACCGTAGCCCGCGCACCGCCAATCCTGGCCAGCCGGGGGTGGAACGCACGATCTGGCTGCGGCTCAAGCTGATCGCGGACGCGGGGCTGGTGGGCCTGCCGAATGCCGGGAAATCCACCTTCCTGGCCGCCGTGTCCAACGCCCGGCCCAAGATCGCCGATTATCCCTTTACGACGCTGCACCCGAACCTGGGGGTGGTCGGCATCGACGGCCATGAATTCGTCATGGCCGACATCCCCGGCCTGATCGAGGGCGCCAGCGAGGGCAGGGGCCTGGGCGATCAGTTCCTGGGCCATGTCGAACGGTCGCGGGTGCTGCTGCACCTGGTCGATGGCACCTCGGACGACGTGGCGGCCGACGCCCGCACCATCCTGACCGAACTGGCGGCCTATTCCCCCGTGCTGATGGAAAAGCCCCGCGTCACGGCACTGAACAAGATCGACGCCCTGGACGACGAGACCATCGCCGAGCGCAAGGCCGGGCTGGAGGCCGAGATCGGCGGTCCGGTCCTGCTGATGTCCGGCGTAGCCAGGCTGGGCGTGACCGAGGTTCTGCGCGCCCTGTGGACGCGGATCGAGCCATCCCGCCATGCGGCGGCACGCACCGAGCCCGAGGCGCCATGGCAGCCGTAAGCCCGTCCCTGACCGGGGCGCGGCGGCTGGTCGTCAAGGTCGGCTCGGCGCTGCTGGTGGACGCGCAGGGGCTGCGCGGCGACTGGCTGCGGGCCTTGTGCGACGATGTGGCCCTGTGGCGCGCGCGGGGCTGCGATGTGGTGCTGGTGTCGTCGGGGTCCATCGCGCTTGGGCGCCGGGTGCTGAACCTGCCCGCCGGTGCCCTGCCGCTGGAACAGGCCCAGGCCGCTGCCGCCGTCGGGCAGATCCGGCTGGCCCGCGCCTATGAGGAGGCCCTGGCCCCCCACGGCGTCACGACCGCCCAGGTGCTGCTGACGCTGGAGGACAGCGCGGACCGGCGCCGTTATCTCAACAGCCGGGCGACCATGCAGACGCTGCTGGGCCTGGGGGTCGTGCCCATCGTCAACGAAAACGACACGGTCGCCACCGACGAGATCCGCTTTGGCGACAACGACCGGCTGGCCGCGCAGATCGCCGTGACCTGCGGTGCCGACCAGTTGCTGCTGCTGTCGGACGTGGACGGGCTTTACACCGCCAACCCCAAAACCGACCCGACCGCCCGGCATCTGCCCCTGATCGAGCATCTGACCCCCGAGATCGAGGCCATGGGCGGCGATCCCGTATCGGGCCTGTCCAAGGGCGGGATGAAGACCAAGCTGATGGCGGCGCGCACGGCCATCGCGGGGGGCTGCGCCATGGCCATCGCCGAAGGCTCGGTTTTGCGGCCCTTGTCGGCGGTGGCCAGCGGCGCCCGGTGCAGTTGGTTCCTGCCCGAAAGCGATCCCCAGACCGCGCGCAAACGCTGGATCGCGGCGATGAAGCCCAAGGGGGCCCTGGTCCTGGACGAGGGGGCGGTCGAGGCACTGGGCCGAGGGAAGTCGCTTCTGCCCGCAGGGGTGCGCACGGTGATCGGCGACTTTGGGCGGGGCGATCCCGTGGCCATCACCGGCCCCGCGGGCGAAACGCTGGCCACTGGCCTGTGCCGCTATACCGCCGACGAGGCGCGGCGCATCGCCGGTCACCGATCCGCGCGGATCGAGGAGCTTCTGGGCTATCCGGGCCGCGCCGCGCTGGTTCATCGCGACGACATGGCGCTGTAGCAGCGGCCGCGCCGTCCCGCCCCGACCTTGCGGGCGGGGCGGCGGGTTTCAGCCTGCCGGGATCACGCCGCCTTCTTGCCGCCGCCATAGCGGTCATAGAAGGTCTGGCCGCTTGTGGCGATATCGCGCAACAGCGGAGGCGCGGCAAAGCGGTCGCCCTGTTCGGCGGTCAACCGGCCGCAGATCTCGACGGCGCGGGCGGCGCCCAGCATGTCCAGCCAGGCAAACGGCCCGCCGGACCACGGCGCGAAACCCCAGCCGAGGATTGCCCCCACATCGCCTTCGCGGATATCCTCCAGAACGCCCTCCTCGAAGGCGCGGACGGCCTCCAGCGTCTGGATGAACATCAGGCGGTGCTGGACGGTGGTCAGATCCGGCTGGTCGTCGGCCTGGGGATAGCGCGCCGCAAGCCCGTCCCAGAAGCCCTGCCGCTTGCCGTCCTCGCCATAGGCATAGAAGCCTGCGTTCGACTTGCGGCCCAGTCGGCCCTGATCGGCCATCCAGAACAGCACCTCGTCCACGGCGCCGTCGGGATAGTCCTCGCCCATGCCCGCACGGGTGGCCTTGGCGATCTTGACCGCCAGGTCGATGGAAATCTCATCGACCAGTTGCAGCGGCCCCAGCGGCATCCCCATCAGCTTGGCGGCATTTTCGATCAGCACCGGGTTCACCCCTTCGGCAACCATGCGGATGCCTTCGTTGATATAGGGGATGATGCAGCGGTTCGCGTAGAAGAAGCGGGCGTCGTTGACCACGATAGGCGTCTTGCGGATCTGGCGCACGAAATCCAGCGCCTTGGCGACGGCGCGGGCACCGGTCTCGCGGCCCTTGATGATTTCGACAAGGGCCATCTTGTCCACCGGGCTGAAGAAGTGGATGCCGATGAACTGGTCCGGGCGACTGCTGGCTTTCGCCAGGTCGCTGATCGGCAGGGTCGAGGTGTTGGTGGCGAAGATCGCGTCCTGCGGGATCACGGCTTCGGCCTTTTTCGTCACCTCGGCCTTGACCTGCAGGTCTTCAAAGACCGCCTCGACGATCAGGTCGCAGCCCTCGAGGGCGGCATAGTCGGTGGTGGCGGTGATATGTCCCAGCACCTCGGCCTTTTTCTCGGGAGTCGATGTCTTGCGGCTGATGGCCTTGTCCAGCAGGCTTTCGGAATAGGCCTTGCCCTTGTCGGCACTGGCCTGGGCCGCGTCGATCAGCACAACGTCGATCCCCGCCATGGCGCTGACATAGGCGATGCCCGCGCCCATCATGCCCGCGCCCAGGATGCCCACCCTGCGCACGGTCTGGTCCGGCGCCCGGGGACGGTTGGCACCTTTCTCCAGCGCCTCCTTGTTGATGAACAGGCTGCGGATCATCGCGGTGCTGGACGGGTTCATCAGGACGTTGGTGAACCAGCGCGCCTCGATCCTCAGCGCCGTGTCGAAGGGCACCTGCGCGCCCTCATAGACCGTCGACAGCAGCGCCTTGGCGGCCGGATAGACGCCCATCGTCTTGCCGTTGACCATCGCCGAGGCGCCGACAAAGGTCATGAAGCCTGCCGGATGGAACGGCTCGCCTCCGGGCATCTTGTAGCCCTTGGCATCCCAGGGCTTGACCAGATCGGCGGCGGTGGCATTCAGCACCCAGTCCCGCGCCGCGGCCAATGGATCGGCGACAACCTCGTCGATCAGGCCGGCGGCCTTGGCCTTTTTGGGGTCGGACAGCTTGCCTTCCAGCAGATAGGGCGCGGCGGCCATGGCACCCAGCTTGCGCGATAGGCGGATGGTGCCGCCGCCGCCGGGAAAGATGCCGACCATGATCTCGGGCAGGCCGATCTTGGCGCGGGCGTTGTCGGCGGCAAAGATGCGATGTGTCGCCAGCGGCAGTTCCAGCCCGATGCCCAGCGCGGTGCCGGGCAAGGCGCTCGCGATGGGCTTGCCGCCCTTCAGCGTCTTGGGGTCCATGCCCGCACGCTCGATCTTGCGCAGCACATGGTGCAGCGACATGATGCCGTCGAACACCGCCTGCGCGCCGCCCTGCTTCATCTGCGCGATGACGTTCAGGTCCATCCCGGCGGCAAAGTCCTTTTTCCCGCTGGTGATGACGATGCCCTTGACGGACTGGTCCGCCAGCGCATCGTCGATCAGCGCGTCCAGTTCGGAGGCGCCCTCCATCGACAGCACGTTCATCGACTTGCCCGGCACGTCCCAGGTGATGATCGCGACGCCATCGGCGTGTTTCTGCATGGTGAAATCGGTCATTCGTTCTCTCCCTTCGTCGGGTAGGGGGTGCCGTCCAGATGCGTGTATCCCTGCGGCGTAGCCAGCAGGTCGAGGCCCGGATAACGGCAGATGTTTTCGGGGTTCCGGCTGCCCGCGATCAGATAGACCGCCGGCTGGTCAGTGTTGTTCTTCAAAGTATGCGCAACGGCCGTCCCGGCCTTCCAGCAGCAGGCATCGCCCGGATGGATGATCGTCGGCACGCCGTTCTCGATCACCGTCAGGGCGCCTTCCAGTATGTACAGGAACTCGTCATCGTGCTGTTCCCAGTGCGGCTGGCTCGACTGCTTGCCGGGGTGCAGGGTTTCCAGCGCAACGCCAAACTGCGTCAGCCCGCCAGCCTCGGTCAGGTGGCGATAGGACAGGAAACCGCGCCCCAGATTGTAGGGTTCGGGATAGTCTGACACAGCCTCGGTCACAGGCACGCTGTCCTTGCGCAGGATCATCACACCCGCTCGATGATGGTGGCCGCGCCCATGCCCGACGCGATGCACAGGGTGGCAAGGCCAATATTCTTGTCCTGCCGTTCCAGTTCGTCCAGCAGCGTGCCGATGATGATCGCGCCCGTCGCGCCCAGCGGATGCCCCAATGCCATGGCGCCGCCATTGACGTTGACGCGGGCGGGATCGACCTGGAACGCCTGCATGAAGCGCAGGACCACGGCGGCAAAGGCCTCGTTCACCTCGAACAGGTCGATGTCGCCGATCGACAGGCCGCTGTCGGCCAGGATTTTCTCGGTCACGGGAACCGGGCCGGTCAGCATGATGGTGGGGTCGGTCCCGATCTTGGCGGTGGCGCGGATGCGGGCACGGGGGCGCAGGCCGTGGGCCTTGCCGAATTCCTCGTTTCCGATCAGCACGGCGGCGGCGCCGTCCACGATGCCGCTGCTGTTGCCGGCGTGGTGGATATGGTCGATCCGGTCCAGATGCGGATATTTCAGCATCGCCACCTTGTCGAATCCCGGCATCACCTCGCCCATGTCCTTGAAGGCGGGCTTCAGCTTGGCCAGATCCTCTATCGTGGTGCCGGGACGCATGTATTCGTCGCGGTCCAGGATGGTCAGGCCGTTCTGGTCCCTGACCGGCACGATGGATTTGTCGAACCGGCCCTCGTCCCAGGCCTGCGCCGCGCGCCGCTGGCTTTCGACCGCCAGTTTGTCGGCCTCTTCGCGGGTGAAGCCGTATTCGGTGGCGATGATGTCGGCGCTGATCCCCTGCGGCACGAAATAGGTCTTCATGGCCAGCGAGGGATCGACCGCAATGGCCGCGCCGTCGCTGCCCATGGCCACGCGGCCCATCATCTCGACGCCCCCGGCGATATAGGCCTGTCCCGCGCCGCCCCGGATCTGGTTGGCGGCCAGGTTCACGGCCTCCATGCCCGATGCACAGAAGCGATTGATCGACAGGCCGGGAATGCGTTCGTCCAGGTCGGAGGCCAGCACGGCGGACCGCGCCAGGCAGCCGCCCTGTTCCTTGACCTGGGTGACGTTGCCCCAGATCACATCCTCGACCGCGTGGCCTTCAAGGCCATTACGCTCTTTGATTGCGTTCAGCAGCCGGGCCGACAGCGCCAGAGAGGTCACTTCGTGCAGGCTGCCATCGGGGCGGCCCTTGCCGCGCGGCGTGCGGGCCGCGTCATAGATGAATGCGTCGGTCATGCGTCCTCCTTGGGCGCCCGGTCCGATGGGTTGCCGGGCATCAGGTCATAGGGGTGTTTCCAGCCGGGCAGGGCGGCGATGCCATCCAGCCAGCGGTCGATATGGGGCCAGGCCTTGCGGTCGAAACCGAAGGGCTCGGGATAGAACAGGTATCCGCAGCAGGCGAAATCGGCGATGGTGGGGGCGGCGTCTGCAATCCAGTCGCGCGCGGACAGGTGGTCGTCCAGAACCCTGTAGGCCGCCTTCAGGCGGCCCTGCAGATATTCGGCCGCCCCGGCAGGGCGCTTGTCTGCAGGCAGGAAGTTCAGTAGGAAACGGGCCGGGCCTGCCTGCCCCGACAGCTTGTGATTGTCGAACATCAGCCAGCGCAGGGTTTCGTTCCGATCAGGGCCCAGGAATTTTCCGGTCCGCTCGGCAATGTGGATCTGGATCACGGCCGATTGCGTCAGGGTCAGATCGCCCTCGCGGAAGACCGGCACCTCACCCATGGCATTGATCGCATGGAAAGCCGGGCTGCGCGCCTCGCCATTGAAGAAGTCCACATAGACGGGCGTCCAGTCATAGCCCGCCAGTTCCATCGTCAGCGCCGCCTTGTAGGCATTGCCGGATTCACCAAAGCACCAGAGTTGCGCGGTCATTCTGTTCCTCCATCCACCGGGGGCTTCGCGCCCCCGGACCCCCGCGGGGTATTTTTCGCAACGAAGAAGGCGCGTGGCTTAACCATTTTTCAACCCGTATCCGCCAGGCTGGCCGCACGGTACAGGCTGGGGAGCCGATGACCGTCAACGGAGAAGTCGTCCCGGTTCCTGGCTGAGACATGCCAAACCGGCCGGAAGGCTGGAGGGGCCGGGACGCATCCGCTTCTTCGTTGTCCAAATACCCATTCGGCCTCTCCTCTCTCGGTCCGGTTCAGAACGCCTCGGCCTCCAGTTCCATCACCGGTGCAGCGCCAGACTGGATGCGGGCCAGATGCGTGGCCGTCATCGGCAACTGCCGCTGCATGTAATAGCGTCCGGTGGCCAGCTTGGTCTTGAAAAACGCTGTATCGCCGGATTGGGCCTCAAGGGCCGCCTGGGCTGCCACGGCCATCTGCGCCCACATGAAGCCAAGCGTGACATGCCCGAACAGGTGCATGAAGTCATAGCTGCCAGACAAGGCATCGTTGGGGTTCTTCATGCCCCGTTCCATGAAGAACATGGCGGCGGTCTGCAGATCCCTGGAAGCGGCCTTGAGAGGCGCAATGAAATCGTCTCCGACAGCACTTTCGCTGTGCTGCCTGCAGAACGCCTTGACCATCTCGAAAAAGGCCATGACATGCTTGCCGCCGTCCTGGGCCAGCTTGCGGCCGACCAGATCCAGGGCCTGCACGCCGTTTGCGCCTTCGTAGATCATGGTGATGCGGGCGTCGCGGACGAACTGCGACATTCCCCATTCCTCGATATAGCCGTGGCCGCCAAAGACCTGCTGGGCCAGCACCGTCGATTCGAACCCCTTGTCGGTCAGGAACCCCTTGATCACCGGCGTCATCAGCGACACGAGCCCCTCGGCATCGGCGTCGCCGTTATGTCCCTTGTCGATCATGTGCGCGCCCCACAGGACCAGCATCCGCGCGCCTTCCAGGAAGGATTTCTGGTCCATCAGGCTGCGGCGGATATCGGGATGCACGATCAGCGGGTCGGCAGCACCCCGGGGATTGGCGACACCCGTGACCGCCCGGCCCTGCAGGCGGTCCTTGGCATAGGCGACGGCATTCTGATAGGCGGGGACCGCGCAGGCGTAGCCCTGCAGCCCGACGCCCAGGCGGGCCTCGTTCATCATGGTGAACATGGCCCGCATCCCCTTGTGCAGGTCGCCCAGAAGCCAGCCGCGGGCATTGTCATAGTTCATGACGCAGGTGGCATTGCCGTGGATGCCCATCTTGTGTTCCAGCGCGCCCACGGACACGCCGTTGCGTTCGCCAAGACTGCCGTCAGGGTTCACCAGGAACTTGGGCACGATGAACAGGCTGATCCCCCTGGTTCCCTCGCCCCCGCCGGGCGCCTTGGCCAGAACCAGATGGATGACGTTTTCCGCCAGATCGTGGTCGCCGGCCGAAATGAAGATCTTCTGCCCCGTGATCAGGTAGCTGCCGTCGTCCTGGGGTTCGGCCCTGGTGCGCAGGATGCCCAGATCGGTGCCGCTGTGGGGTTCGGTCAGGTTCATCGTGCCGGTCCATTCGCAACTGACCATCCTGGGCAGATAGGTCCGCTTTTGCTCCTCGGTGCCATGGGCATGGATCGCGGAATAGGCGCCGTGGGTCAGGCCCTGATACATGTTGAAGGCCATGTTGGCGGACACGAACATCTCGCCCGTGGCAACGCCCATGACATAGGGCATTCCCTGGCCGCCATAGTCGGGGTCGCAATCCAGGGCCGTCCAGCCGCCCTCCTTCATCGCCGCGAAGGCCCGGTCGAATCCCTCGGGCGTGTGCACCACGCCGTTTTCCAGGCGGCAGCCCTGCCGGTCGCCCACCGCGTTCAGCGGCGCCAGAACCTCGGCCGCCAGCTTGCCTGCGGCCTCCAGGATGGCCTCGGTGAACTCTGGTTCCAGATCCTCGTGGCCCGGCAGGCCGGACTGCGAAAGCTTCAGCACGTCATGCAGCGCGAATTGCATGTCACGGACGGGCGGAATGTAGATCGTCATGGCGTTGACCCTGTGCTTCTGGCTTTGGACTGGGCGGCAAGGCGATGTTCCGCGTCGGAAAGCTGAACCCTGAGATCGGCGATCGCCTCGCTCAGCTCAGCATATTGGCGTTCCATGTCCGCCAGACGCTGACGCCCGACCCCGATGGTCGCGGCGATCTGGGCGCTGTTGGTCCCGCCCGGCTCGTAGAGTTCGAGCAGTTGGCGGATTTCCTCGAGACTGAATCCGAAACGCTTGCCACGCAGGATCAGCGTCAGGCGGGCCCTGTCCCGGCGGTCATACAGGCGATGCTGCCCGCGACGTTCGGGAAAGATCAGCTCGCGCGCCTCGTAGAAACGCAGCGTGCGGGGGGTCACGCAGAACGCATCGCACATCTGGCGAATCGTCATCAGCTCCTCGGACATGGTTCGCGGCTCCTCCTCGTGCACCGTCTGCCGTCCTTGACCGTCGATATAGGGCCAAGTTGACGCAAACGTAAGCGGGACGCCGCGTCACGACGAGTCAAGGCGATGTATGACGCAGGGTCAACCCATCTTGCGCAGGTCCTGGGCAGCGGTTTCGCGCAGAGCCATGAGATCGGCCCGCGCCGCCTGCAAGTCCTTGATCTGCTGGTCCAGAACGCCAAGCTGCCGGTCGGCAAGTTCCAGCCAGACCTGAAACTGTTCGCGCGAGCCCCTTTGTTCATAGATCAGCAGCCACTGACGGATCTCCTCGAGCGAAAAGCCGAAACGGCGGCCGCGCAGGATCAGGGTCATCCGCGCGATTTCACGCGGGGTATAGAAGCGCAGGCGACCCTGGCGGACCGGGCTGAGCAATTCCAGGTATTCGTAATAGCGCAGGGTCCGGGGTGTCACGTCGAAACGCGCGCACATGTCCTTGAAGCTGATGGTCTGATCGCCCGGCATCGGTCCCTCCGCATGGTCTTGCGACAAAGGCTATCTCGGGATGGCCCCGCGCTCAACCGGCCCGCCGTTACGTCGGGGATCGGGGCTTGAGCGGACCTGCCCGTCGCGGATAGCGTAGGGTTCCCTATGCCGGAGATGAACATGCCTCAGGGCCCTGACCTGACCGACCGCGACCAGACCCGGATTGCGCAGCAATTCATCGAGGCGATCCCCCATGCCCGCGCCCTGGGGATGCGGGTCGATGCCCTGGGCGAGGGAACCGCAACGATCAGCATGCCCTGGGCCGAACATCTGGTCGGCGACCCGCGCAGCGGCGTGGTTCACGGCGGCGTGGTGTCGGCGCTGATGGATACCTGCTGCGGGGCGGCGGTGATGTCGCATCCGGCTGGCCCCGCGTCCACCGCGACCATCGACCTGCGCATCGACTACATGCGCGCGGCGCGACAGGGTCAGCGGATCACCGCAACGGCCGAATGCTATCACATGACCCGGACCGTGGCCTTTGTCCGGGCGATTGCCCTGGACGAAGACGACGGCAATCCCGTCGCGGCGGCGACCGGCGCCTTTACCGTGGAGGGATAGCCTATGGCCGACCGACGCGAACCCCTGCACCTGATCAAGTCGCGCCGCGACTCGGCCCTGGCGACGCTTGTGTCCGGGGTGCCTTACCTGGCCTGGCTGGGCATCCGCTTCGACCGGCGCGGCGACGAACTGACGGCGATCCTGCCTTATGACGAAAAGCTGATCGGAAACCCGCTGCTGCCGGCCATCCATGGCGGGGTGACGGCCGCGTTTCTGGAGGTGACGGCGATTATCGAACTGGCGTGGGCCGGGCTTTGGGAGGAAATGGAATCGGGCCGCATCGTCCCCGACGCCGCCGTGGATTCGGCCATGCCCCGTCTGCCCAAGACGATCGACTTTACAGTCGATTACCTGCGCAGCGGATTGCCCCGCGATGCCTATGCCCGTGCCCGGATCGTACGGTCCGGGCGGCGCTATGCCTCGGTCCAGGTCGAGGCGTGGCAGGACAACCGCGCGCGGCTTCTGGCGCAGGCGACGGGGCATTTCCTGATGCCGCAGGGCTAGGAACGGCGGCCGCGTTTACGGTCATTCGGCCTCGTCGATGACCTGCCTGCGGGCCACCTCGCGCAGTTCGGACATCTTGGCGCGAACCTGGGATTCGCTGGTCTTTCCATCCAGATCCGACATGATCTTGCGAAACACGTCCTCATCGCCCGGCTCGGAGAAATCCGAGGTCACGACGGCCATCGCGTAGGCGCGGGCGTCGTCGCCCTGCTTGCCCAGAAGACCGGCCGCCCATTCCCCCAGCAGGCGGTTGCGCCGCGCCTCGGCCTTGAAGCGCAGATCGGCGTCATGGGCGAATTTCTTTTCAAAACCGCGTTCGCGGTCGTCGAAGGTGGTCATCGTTGCCTCCATTCCAGGTTGACCGGATTCTAGTCGCGCCACGGTCGCTTGCAAGCCTTCGTATTGCCCTCGAGGGCGCTTGTGGAGTAAGGCCCATGGGACACGGGACATGCGAAAGGACGCCGGCCATGGCACCGCGCCGCAAGAAGGTTTACGAAGGCAAGGCGAAGATCCTGTACGAAGGCACCGAGCCCGGCACGCTGGTCCAGTATTTCAAGGACGATGCGACCGCCTTCAACGCGCAGAAGCGCGCCACGATCGAGGGCAAGGGCGTCCTGAACAACCGCTTGTCCGAATTTTTCATGAACGGGCTGACGAATATCGGCGTCCCGAACCACTTCATCCGCCGCATCAACATGCGCGAGCAACTGATCCGCCAGGTCGAGATCGTCCCGCTCGAGGTGATCGTGCGCAACTTCGCCGCCGGGTCCATTTCCAAGCGTCTGGGAATCGAGGAGGGCACCCTGCTGCCGCGCCCGATCGTCGAATACAGCTTCAAGAACGACGAACTGGGCGATCCGATGGTGTCCGAGGAATACATCATCGCCTTCGGCTGGGCGACCCAGCAGGATCTGGACGACATCGTGTCGCTGGCGCTGCGCGTCAACGATTTCCTGTCGGGCGTGTTCTATGGCGTGGGCATCAAGCTGATCGACTTCAAGATCGAGATCGGGCGCGTCTGGGACAACGACTTCATGCGCCTGATCGTCGCCGACGAGATCAGCCCGGACAGTTGCCGCCTGTGGGACATGAAGACCGGACAGAAGCTGGACAAGGACGTGTTCCGCCGCGACCTGGGCAATCTGACCGACGCCTATACCGAGGTTGCGCGCCGGTTGGGCCTGATGCCCGCCAACACCACCAGCCTGAAACCGACCGCGATCAACTGAAAAGGGCGCCCCATGAAGGCACGTGTCACCATCATGCTGAAGGATGGCGTTCTTGATCCGCAGGGCGAGGCGATCCGCCACGCACTGGGGGGCCTTGGCCATCGCGGCGTCACCGGCGTCCGGCAGGGCAAGCTGATCGAACTGGACCTGGATGCCGCCGATCCCGATACTGCAAGAACCGAGATCGAACGGATGTGCGAACGGCTGCTGGCCAACACGGTGATCGAGAAATATTCGGTCGAGATCGTCTGACGCCACGGCAAGCCGATTTATCGTCGGGTTGCCCGTCAGACCCCGTTGCAAAAGCGCCGGGATTATCGCCCAATGCGCCGATGACGAACGACAATTCCGCCCGAACCACCGACTCTCCCGTGATCCGCATCCAGGGGCTGCACAAGTCCTATGGCGCTGTCGAGGTACTGAAGGGGGTTTCCATGGCGGCGCCCCGCGGCCATGTGGTCAGCCTGATCGGATCGTCGGGATCGGGCAAGTCCACCCTGCTGCGCTGCTGCAACCTTCTGGAAAACAGTCAGGCGGGCGACATCGCCTTCGAGGGCGAGCCCGTGCGCTGGAAAGGGCAGGGCGCGTCGCGCGTGCCTGCCGACCGCGCCCAGGTGCTGCGCTTTCGCACGAACCTGTCGATGGTGTTCCAGCAGTTCAACCTGTGGTCCCACATGACGGTCCTGCAAAACGTCTCCGAGGCGCCGGTCACGGTTCTGGGCGAAGATCGCGCCGTCGTCGAGGAACGTGCCCGGATGCTGCTGGACAAGGTCGGCATCGGCGACAAGGCCGGTGCCTGGCCCTCGCAACTGTCGGGCGGCCAGCAGCAGCGCGCCGCCATTGCCCGCGCGCTGTGCATGCAGCCCAAGGCGCTGCTGTTCGACGAACCGACAAGCGCGCTCGACCCCGAACTGCAACAGGAGGTGGTGCGCGTCATCAAGGATCTGGCGTCCGAACACCGCACCATGATCATCGTGACCCACGACATGCGGCTGGCCGCCGATGTCAGCGACCATGTTGTCTTTCTGCATCAGGGCCTGATCGCCGAGGAAGGCCCCCCGGCCCAGCTTTTCGGCGCACCGAAAACCGACCGGCTGCGCCAGTTTCTCAGTGCGTCGATGCACTGATCCGATCACCAACAGGAGAAGAAAACAGAATGAAGAAACTGCTGATCGCCGCCACTGTCCTTGCCGCCGCCACCGGAATGGCATCGTCGCAGACCGTGCGCATGGGAACCGAAGGGGCCTATCCTCCGTACAACTTCATCGACGATGCGACGGGCGATGTCGCGGGGTTCGAGATCGACCTGGGCAACGAGCTTTGTGCGCGCGCTGAACTGGAGTGCACCTGGGTGCGCAACGACTGGGACACGATCATCCCGAACCTCGTGTCGTCGAACTATGACACCATCATGGCCGGCATGAACATCAACGAGGAACGCAAGGCCGTTATCGCCTTTACCCAGCCTTATACACCCGGGATGCCTTCGGCCTATGCGGCGCTTTCGGCGGATGTCGATGTCGAGGGCGGCGTGGTCGCCGCACAGACGAACACGATCCAGTCGGGCCATGTCGCCAGCACCGGCGCGACGCTTCTGGAATTCCCGACCCCCGACGAAACCGTCGCCGCCGTCCGCAACGGCGAGGCCGACGCGGTCTTTGCCGACAAGGACTTTCTGGCGCCCATCGTCGAGGAATCGAACGGCGAGCTGGTCTGGGTCGAGGGCTATGACACGGTGCCGCTGGGCGAGGGCATCGGCATGGGCCTGCGTCAGTCCGATACCGAACTGCGCGAGAAATTCGACGCCGCCATCACCGAGATGAAGCAGGACGGCAGCCTGAACCAGTTGCTGGTCAAGTGGTTCGGCGAAGACGCCATGGTCTTTGAATGATCCAACGCCGTCGCGGGTGTCGCCCGTGACGGCCTTTCGGGGACAGGGATGTTTTCGTATTGCGCCGATCCGTCCCTGTTGCAGGGATTTCAGTGGATGTCGTGCTATCTCACCTCGGGCACGCATCTGCTGTTCTATGCCAGCTTCGGCATGGTCCTGCTGCTGCTGGCGGTCACGGCGCCGATCGCCCTGGCCTTCGGCTATGGCGGGGCCATGGCCTGCCGGTCGCCCATCGGGCCGCTGCGGTGGGTCGGCAAGACCTATACCGGCATGGTCAGGGGGGTGCCGGACATTGTCTTTTTCCTGTTCGTGCCCATAGCTCTGGACCAGGGGCTTGAATGGCTGCGCCATCAGGCTCTGTGCGACAGCGACGCACCGGTCCGGCAGGGCAACGATTTCGTGGTCTGCGCGGCGGCCAAGCTGCCGCTGTCGGACAGTCCCGCCTGGGTCCATGACACCTATGCCCTGA
Source organism: Paracoccus subflavus (assembly GCF_004310345.1). GTDB lineage: Bacteria > Pseudomonadota > Alphaproteobacteria > Rhodobacterales > Rhodobacteraceae > Paracoccus > Paracoccus subflavus. The sequence continues at coordinate 248,538 of NZ_SISK01000004.1, forward strand.
TCCTGGCGGTGATCGCCTTTGCCACCGTATTCGGCGCCTTCGCCGCGAATGTCCTCTATGGTGCCATGCAGGCCGTTCCCCGCGAGCAACTGGAAACCGCCGAGGCCTATGGCATGTCGGCCCGCCAGGTCACGCGGCGTGTGCTGGTGCCGCAGATGTGGATCTATGCCTTGCCGGGACTGTCGAACCTGTGGCTGATCCTGATCAAGGCCACGCCGCTGCTGTTCCTGCTGGGGATCGAGGATATCGTGTACTGGGCGCGCGAACTGGGCGGGGCCAAGACAAGCGCCTTTTCCTATCCGCACCCGGACTGGCGGCTGTATTATTTTCTGGTCATCCTTGTCTTCTATCTGCTGATGACCTGGATTTCCGAACGCGTTCTGGGCCGCCTGACCGCGCGCCTGTCCGCCGGACAGGCGACCCTGGCGGGTGAGGCGCAGCGCAAGGCGGCCACGGCATGAGCTGCCTCCAGACGATCGCGGATTACGGACTGAGATCCATCGGCCTGGGCGAACGGCTGCTGCCCCGGACCGATTTCACGCTGTGCCAGCAGGTCACGCTGATCGGGTCGGGGCTGATCTGGAACCTGTACTTCGCGGTCTTCGCATTGCTGATCGGATTCTTTCTGGCGACCGGACTGGCGCTTGCCAGGGCAGGGCGCAATCCGGTCCTGCGCGGGGCGGCCAACGGTTTCATTTTCCTGTTCCGGGGCAGTCCGCTGTTCATCCAGTTCTTTCTGGCCTATTCGGCGCTGGTGCTGCTGCCCCGGTCCGGCATCGAGGTCTTTGGCCTGACCCTGCCGACCACCTGGCTGACCCGCGCCTGGGCGGGCGCCCTCCTGGTGCTGATCCTCAATACCGCAGCCTATTCCGCCGAGATCTTTCATGGCGCCCTGATGGCGGTGCCGCGCGGCGATATCGACGCCGCGGACGCCTATGGCATGTCGGGATGGACCCGGTTCCGCCGGGTGATGTGGCCCACCATGCTGCGGCTGGCCTGGCCGGCCTATACGAACGAGGCGATCTTTCTGTTTCATGCCACGACGCTGGTGTTCTTTTCGGCCTTTCCCGCCTTTCAGCAGCGCGGCGACAGCCTGTATTATGCCAGCTATTTCGCGGGCCAGACCTTCAACCCGTTCGTCGCCTATCCCATCGCGGCGGGGTATTTCATCGTGCTGACCCTTGCGCTGATCGGGCTGATGGGCATCGTGAACCGGCGCCTGAACCGCCACCTGCCCGGCGCGGCAGACCGCATCCGATATCGTCCGCAACTGTTCCGGTGAGGCATGGACTGGCTGAAAGAACATCCCGAGGTCAAGACCATCCGTGTAGCTGCCGCCGACCTGAACGGGGTGGCGCGGGGCAAGCGCATTCCGGCACGCTATGCGCGCAAGCTTCTCGAGGAGGGGACAAAATTTCCCTATTCCGTCCTGAACCTGGACATCTGGGGCGAGGATATCGAGAACAGTCCCCTGGTGTTCGAGACCGGCGATCCCGACGGCCTGCTGCTGCCGACCGAGCGCGGCTTCATGCCGATGCCCTGGCTGGACGCGCCGACTGCGCTGTTGCCGCTGTGGATGTTCCATCCCGACGGCCGCCCCTATGAGGGCGATCCCCGCCAGGCGCTTGCCCGGGTCGTCGAACGCTATGCCGAGGCGGGCCTTACCGCCGTGGTCGCGACCGAGCTGGAGTTCTTTCTGATCGACGATTCCGGTCGCCAGCTCCGCGTGCCGCCCAGCCCGCGTTCCGGCAAGCGCCGCACCGGCGGCGAGGTGCTGAGCCTGCGCGCGCTGGATGCCTTCGACCAGTTCTTCACGACGCTTTACGAGGCGTCCGAGGCGATGGACATTCCGGCCGACACCGCCATCTCGGAGGCCGGGCCGGGCCAGTTCGAGATCAACCTGATGCATCAGCCGGACCCGCTGAAGGCCGCTGACGACACCTGGCTGTTCAAGATGCTGGTCAAGGGGATCGCCCGGCAATACGGCTTTGCCGCCAGCTTCATGGCCAAGCCCTACGAGACGTTTTCCGGAAACGGGCTGCACATGCATTTCTCGATCCTGGACAGGCAGGGGCGGAACATCTTCGACAATGGCGGCGACGAAGGCACGGCGGCCCTGCGGCACGCCGTGGCAGGCTGCCTGCGGGCCATGCCGGGATCGACGTTGCTGTTTGCCCCGCACGAGAACAGCTACGACCGCCTTGTCCCCAATGCCCATGCGCCGACGGGCATCGGCTGGGCCTATGAAAACCGGACAGCCGCAATCCGCATTCCGGCCTCGGGTCCGAAAGCGCGGCGGATCGAACACCGGGTGGCCGGCGGCGACGTGAACCCCTATCTGACGGTGGCCGCCATTCTGGGCGCCGCGCTGAACGGTATCCAAGATGGGCTGCCGGCCCCCGAACCCTTCAAGGGCAACGCCTATGACCAGAACCTGGCGCAACTGCCGGGCTCGTGGGGCGAGGCCATCGAGGCTTTCCATGCCTGCCCCGAGATACGGCGGATCTTTCCCGAACATCTGATCGAGAACTATGTCCTGACCAAGCGACAGGAACTGCACTACATGGCGGAACTGTCGGACGAGGAAACGGTCGAGTTGTATCTGGATACGGTATAGGAAGCGGCGGGAAAACCGCCGCCCCATGGCTTAATCCCGATGCTCGGGCAGGGCCTTGAGGTCTTCCTTGGTCCAGCGCGTGACGCCGTGAACCACGCCGTCCTGATCGCGCATCATGTCCAGATCCGACACCGAAACCAGAACCGGCTTCGAACCGATCCCCAGAAAGCCGCCCACGTCGATGACGACCTGCGCAGTGCCGCCCGAGCCATGGACATGGGACACGGTTCCAACCGTTTCGTCGCCGGGGCCATAGATGGTCGCGCCGGTCAGCACCGCATCGGTCATCTCGTCGGGCAAAAGCCGGGGGTGTTCAGAATGGTCCATGCCATATCCTTTGCTGATGGTGATGATGACAGGCCAACGTCCCGGCGGGACAGACGTTCCACCCGGACATCAGTTCAGGAAATCCTCGGGGTCGAGGCTTTCCAGCCCACGGCGCACCTCGAAATGCACGAAACCGCCGCTGCCGGCCTTGCCGATCGCCTGTCCGGCATCGACCACATCGCCCTTGGCGACGTCGAGGCTGGCCAGGGCGGCATAGACCGTCATCAGGCCGCCGTCATGGCGGATCACCGCGATGGGCGATCCGGCCGCGTCCTGCGTGACCGCAGCGACGGTTCCCGTGCCGGCGGCGGTGACGGGGGTGCCTGCCGTGGCCGAGATGTCGATCCCGTCGTTGCGACCCTTTTCGTAGACGCGGATGATCGAGCCCGACACCGGCATCCGGAACCGTCCCCCGGACGAGGCCGCCGTTCGCGTGGCCCCCAGATCGGTGGCCGGGGCGGCGGGGCCGGGGTCGGCGGCGGGTGCCGTGTCCTCGGACGGCAACGGCTCGGACGCTGACGGAGGCCGGGGGGTCGGGCTGCCGGTGCCGGGAAGGGTCGTTGCTGCCATGGCCCGGTCGGGTGGCTGCCGACCGGCGACAGGAATCACCAGCCGCTGGCCCACGCGCAGCGTCATGCTGGCGGGCAGGCCGTTCCAGACCGCCAGATCCTGCACGCCGACATCGTATCTGCGCGCGATCGACCAGGGGGTTTCGCCAGCCGCGACAACATGCTGCCGGGGATTGGCAGAGGCAGAAGCAGCGGCCGGCCCCGAGGCAGCGGCAGGGGACTGCCGGTTGCCGGCGGACTGCCCGGCAAAGGGGTCGCGGACCGCGCCCGTTCCGCCACCGCCCGCTGTGCCGCCGACCGAGGCTCCGACGCGCTGCGGCAGCACAAGGGTCTGACCCGCCCCCAGCATGGCATCGGCAGGCAGGGCATTGTGCTGCGCCAGCCGCGCCGCGTCCACTCCCAGCCTGGCGGCAACGGTCGCCGGGGTGTCGCCCGCACGGGCCACGACAAGCTGATAGGCCGGAAAGCTGATGATGCCCCGTTCGTCGGGCTGGGGCCGGGGTGCCGCCCGCGCCGCGGCGTCGGCCGTGCTGAGCGCACCCGGCAGCCAGCCGCGCAGATCCGCATCGAATCCCGTTGCGCCGCAGGACGACAATATCAAAACCGCCGCCACGGTCCGTGTCGCAAGCCTGAAAGTCCTGCTCATTCTTTTCGCCGCCCTCGGACTGCCTTGCCGCAGGTCCGGGTCATGTCTGCCCCAACCCTTCGACCAGCGGCACGAACCGCACCTGCCGCAATTCGTCGTAATCAAATCCGGTATCGGTCCGGGTGACGCGGATCAGGGTCTGAACCGCGTCGGACTGGCCGACCGGAACGACCATGATACCGCCGATCTTCAACTGTGCCAACAAGGGGCCGGGCGGGTCTTCGGCCGCGGCGGTGACAAGAATGCGATCGAACGGCGCCTGATCGGGCAAGCCGCGCGATCCGTCGGCCACCTGTGCGGTGATGTTGGGCAGGCCGAGCTGTCGAAAGATCGCCTCGGCCTCCTGGACCAGGCGGCGGTGGCGGTCCACGGTGTAAACCCGCCGGCACAGCCCGGACAGAACGGCGGCCTGATAGCCCGATCCGGTCCCGATCTCCAGCACGGTATCGCGCGGACCGGGGTTCAGCGATTGCGTCATCAGCCCCACGACGGAAGGCTGGCTGATCGTCTGGCCGCAGGGAATCGGCAGCGGCGTATCCTCATAGGCGCGGTCGGCGAACTGGCCGCGCACGAACAGGCCCCGGTCGATGCGCTCCATGATGGCAAGAACACGGGGGTCCGTCACGCCGCGCGAGCGCAACTGGAACAAAAAGCGCATCTTGCGCTCGGCGGGGTCGTGTTCCTCGTCGTGATCGACGGTCATGGGTTTCCGGCGGCCCTTTCCTGGCAAGAGATGTCGTCGTCAAACAATGAGCCCATTTCCGCCAGCGAGTCGTGGCACGTCAAATCCGCCCGCATCGGCGTCACCGAAACAAAGCCGTCCAGATTGACGGCCACGTCGGTTCCGGCGCGCGCCGGCGCATTCTGCGCCCCGCCTGCCGCCCACATGAAACGGCGGCCGTTCGGCGCCGTATACGGCACCACCCGGAACTTGGTGCCCTGCCGCCGACCCTGGGCCGCAACCCGGACCCCCCTGACCGAAGCGGCCGGAACCGGCGGAAAGTTGATGTTGTAGAACAGCCGGAAATCGGCATCCGATGTCCAGTCGCCGTGATCCAGCAGGCGGCGAACGACGGCCGCCCCATGCCGGCGCGCGGCCTCGAACGGGTCGGCAAGGTCCGAGGTTTCCGGCCCCAGATACTGGGACAGCGCAATGGCGGGCAGGCCCTGCAAGGCCGCCTCCATCGCGCCGCCGATGGTGCCCGAATACATCGCGTTCTCGCCCGAGTTGTTGCCCCGGTTGACGCCCGACAGAACCAGATCGGGCGGTGCATCGGTCATGATGTCGCAAACCGCCGCCAGCACGCAATCCGCCGGACTGCCCTCGGTGGCATAGCGGCGGTCGTCAAGCTGGGCGACCATGGTGGGATGGGCATAGCTGATGCAATGCGCCACTCCCGACTGCTCAAAGGCAGGTGCGACGATCCAGACCTCGCCCCGCGGTCCGGCCAGGGTCGTGGCGATCTCCTGCAGGACTTGCAGGCCGGGGGCATTGATGCCGTCATCATTGGTAATCAATATGCGCATCATCCGGCCCGCATCATGTCGCGCCAACAAGCGCCTTGTTCCGTCCCGCTTCCTGATTAGCCGGGCTATTGCCCCGCTTCAAGCGCAAGGGGACCGAATGGCGCGGGAAAGCGGTTTGACCTGACTGCCGGGGCGTTGCATCCTTGTCCGCGACGCAGGCGGCGGGCGGGACATGCAGATCTATCTTCCCATCGCAGAGGTTTCCGTCAACGCCTTCACGCTGGTCGGGCTTGGCGGCCTCGTGGGCGTGATGAGCGGGCTTTTCGGCGTCGGCGGGGGATTCCTGATCACGCCGCTGCTGTTCTTCATCGGCATTCCCCCGGCCATTGCCGTCGCGACCGGGGCCAATCAGGTCGTCGCCTCGTCGGTGTCGGGCGTGCTGGCCCATGTAAAACGCAAAAGCGTCGATTTCCGCATGGGCGGGGTGCTGCTGGCCGGGGGCTTGCTGGGTTCCTGGATGGGGGTCTGGGTCTTCAACCTGCTGCAACGGGTCGGCCAGGTCGATCTGGTGGTGCAGCTTTGCTATGTGGTCTTTCTGGGCCTGATCGGCGCGATGATGCTGCAGGAAAGCCTGCGTGCCCTGTACCGGTCGTCCAGGCCCGGCCACCGCAGGCGCCTGCATCAGCACAACTGGGTCCACCGCTGGCCGCTGAAGGTCAAGTTCCGGGCATCGGGGCTGTATATCAGCGCCTTTCCGCCGCTTCTCGTGGGGGTGGCGGTGGGGGTGCTGGCTGCGATCATGGGCGTGGGCGGGGGCTTCATCATGGTTCCCGCGATGATCTATCTGCTGGGGATGCCGACAAAGGTCGTGGTGGGCACGTCGCTGTTCCAGATCACCTTCGTGACTGCCTTCACAACATTGATGCACGCCGTCAGCTATAACACCGTCGATATCATGCTGGCGGTCCTGCTGATCATCGGCGGCGTGGTGGGCGCGCAGATCGGCACCGGCCTGGGCGCGCGATTGCGGGCCGAGCAGTTGCGCATCCTGCTGGCGCTTCTGGTGCTGGCCGTCTGCGCCAAGCTGGCTGTCGATCTGTTCATGACGCCCGAGGAGCTTTACGCCATCCAGCCGGGGATCGGCTGATGCGATGGCCTGCCCTGTGCCTGCTGCTGCTGCTGCTGCTGCTGCTGATGCCGGCGGGGGCGGGGGCGCAATCGACCATGCCCCGCACCGATGCCGATGCCTTGCCGGTGCCTGCTGAACCGCGTCCCGAAGCGCCGGCGCCGGTGCCGGGGGAAACGGTCGTGGCTGGCCTTTCCAGTGACTCGGTGTCCATCACGGCCGATTTCGACGGGTCCGATATCCTGATCTATGGGGCAATCCGGCGCGAAAGCCCCATCCCCGACGGTCCCCCTTTGCAGGTCATTGTCACGGTCGAGGCGCCATCTGCCGGCCTGACCGTCTGGCGCAAGGAACGCAGGGCCGGCATCTGGGTCAATGCGGATGCGGTCCGTATCGGCGCCGCGCCAGGATTTTACGCCGTGGCGACCTCGGCCCCGCTGGACGACATCCTGCTGCCGGAATGGGACAGCCGCTATCGCATTTCCCTGTCAACGGCGATGCGGGCCTTTGCCGGGGAAATCGCCGTCGAAAGCACTGTGCCCTATACCGAGGCCCTGATCCGGATCCGCCGGAACGAAGGGCTGTACCGCCTGGACGAGGGCAGCGTGTCCGTGATCGACCAGACCCTGTTCCGTGCCGACATCAGCCTGCCTGCGAACCTTGTCGAGGGCACCTACAAGACCCGCATTTTCCTACTGCGCGACGGCCAGGTGGTCGATGTCTTTCTGGCGCCGCTCAATGTCCGCAAGGTGGGGGTGGAACGCTGGCTGTATCGGCTGGCCTTTGACCAGCCTCTGCTTTACGGGATCATGTCGCTGGCTGTCGCGGTCCTGGCCGGCTGGGGTGCCTCGGCTGCGTTCCGAAAGCTGCGGCGCCCCTAGAGACCGTCATTCTTCCCAAGCCCTTGACGATTCCGCGCTTTGGGCGCAGGACCGCCGGCAGGGATGCTGAAGCGAGGGACAGGCACGATGCGCACGGTCTATGTGAATGGCGAATTTCTGCCCGAGGATCGAGCCATGGTATCGGTCTTCGACCGGGGCTTCCTGATGGCCGACGGGGTTTACGAGGTCGTCAGCGTCCTTGACGGCAAGCTGCTGGATTTCGAGGGTCATCTGGTGCGGCTGAAGCGGTCACTGGCCGAGCTTTCGATGGACAACCCGCTGCCTGATGCCGATTACCTGACGGTATTCCGCGCCCTTGTTCGGGAAAACGGGATCGTTGACGGGTTGATCTATCTGCAGGTGACGCGGGGCAATCCGGGCGACCGGGATTTTGCCTATCCCCCCGCCGGGACAAAGCCCACATTGGTGATGTTCACGCAGTCCAAGCCCGGCCTTGCCGAGGCGCCGGCGGCCCGGACCGGCTGGCGCATCATCAGCATCGAGGATCAGCGCTGGGCGCGGCGCGACATCAAGACGGTGCAGCTTCTGTTTCCCTCCATGGCCAAGATGGAGGCCAAGGCCCGCGGCGTGGATGACGCCTGGATGGTCGAGGACGGGCTTGTGACCGAAGGCACCAGCAACAACGCCTATATCGTCAAGAACGGCACCATCGTCACCCGCGCCCTGTCCAACGACATCCTGCACGGGATAACCCGCGCGGCCGTCCTGCGCTATGCCGCCGAGGCGCAGATGCGGGTCGAGGAACGCAGCTTTTCCATCGACGAGGCGCAGTCGGCGGACGAGGCCTTCGTCACCTCGGCCTCGGCCTTCGTGATGCCTGTGGTGGAAATCGACGGACAGGCCGTCGGTTCCGGACAGGTGGGTCCGGTGGCAAGGCGTCTGCGCGAAATCTATCTGGAAGAAAGCCGCAAGGCGGCGATCTGATGGGCCGGCCGACGCTCAGGCCAGTTCCTTTGCCCCCCGCACCAGCCGCGACCGACCCCGGTCCTGCGTCAGCCGCGCCGCATTCGGCCCTGGCGCCGGCAGGGCCAGCACGCGGTCCCGCAGGACGTTGATCGCATCCTCGCCCTTGGACAGGGCGGCCGGATCGATCGGCGCGCCGACCGTGATGCGATAGGCCTGGCTGCGCTTGTTCAGCACCTCGTTGAACAGGGTGACGTCGCGCAGCGTCGGATGGATGGCGTCCAGCAGATAGAACAGTCCCGAATTGCGGGCACGGATATGCATGGGGATGATCGGCACCCCGAACTTGCGTGCGATCATCGCGGCGCTGGCCATCCAGGGGCGTTCATGCAGCGCCAGCCCGTGCCGCTTGGCCAGGCGGCCCGATGGAAAGATCAGCCCGATCCGCCCGGCCGCAAGCGCCTCGCGGGTATAGTCCATCGTGGCCTTGGTCTTGGCATGGCTGCGCTTTTCCAGCCGCCATTCCACGCCCGCGATCAGGTCGGCCACCTGCGGCAGCACCCGGATCATGTCGTGGTTGGCATAGATGAACAGGTCGTCGCGCAGTTGCGACATCAGCGCATGGACGACGATCCCGTCCGCGATGCCGGTCGGATGGTTTGCGACGATCAGCGCCGGGCCCGTCGCAGGAATATGCTCCATCCCCTCGACCCGGACATCGCGGACGATCAGGTCGGTCATGCGCCGCATGATTTCGGGGGTGGGCGCATCGCGGAATTCCGCGCCCAGCCGGATCGTGGTGGGATAGCGCAGCAGCCCCATCATCGCCCATTTCGCCAGACGGTGATGCAGCCTGCCGGAATACAGCCAGGGCGCCCGCTCGGCGATCAGCGGGTCAAGGCGGGCCTGCATCTCGGCCCTGGCATCGGCATAACGGTCTGTCATTGCGGCCTTTCTGCCTCGACGCCGGGGCTGCTGCAAGCGGGATCATGCACCGGCGGCGATCATCCGCGACACCATTTCCCGCGTGTTCCTGCTCAAACCGTCGGCAGCCGCGATTCGTTCCAGGGCCGCCAGGGCCTTGGCGCGCCGCCCGGCGTCGTATCGGGTCCAGGTCTCGAACACCGCGGACATGCGCGCCGCGATCTGGGGGTTGAACGGGTCCATGCGCAAAAGCCATTCGGCGGTAAAGTCATAGCCCGAACCATCCGCCGCATGAAAGCCTGCGTGGTTCGCGGCCAGCCCGCCCAGCAGCGCACGGAAACGGTTGGGGTTCTTCCAGTCGAAATCAGCGCGCTGCGACAGGGTGCGGGCAATCGGCGCAGCCTGCGCCGGCAGGGCGGCCATGGGCTGAACGGCGAACCATTTGTCCATGACCAGACGATTGCCGTCGAACAGGTCGTGCAGGGCCGCAAGTTCGGCCTGCCCACGGCCCCGTCGCAACAGGGCGATCAGCGCCGCCATCCGTTCGGTCATGTTGCCCGCGATCCCGAACAGGATCTCGGCCCGCTCGCCCCCGTCGATGCGGGTCAGCAGCGCCAGAACGGCGTTGCGCAGGGACCGGCGGGCGGCGTCGGCGGCATCCGGCCGATAGGGACCGGATACCGCCATGCCGTCATAGAGCCGAGACAGCAGATCCTGATGCGTCTCGGCCATGCGCAGGGCCATCGCCTCTCGTGCCGCGTGGATCGCCTCGGGATCGGGAACCTTCCCTTCTGAAAACAGGCGGGTGGCGATTTCCTCCTCTCCGGGCAGGGTGAGGCACAAGGCGCGAAAGGCGGGATCGGCGGCATCGTCGGCGATCAGGCGGCCGATGGCCGCGACATGATCGCCGCCGGGGGCCAGGCCCTGCGCGGCCGCGGTCAGGGCCGACAGGGCCAGGTCGCGCCCGGCCTCCCACCGGGAAAACGGATCGGTATCGTGGGCGAGCAGAAAGGCACGGGTCTGATCGTCCATCGGGCGGGTCAGCACGACCGGCGCGGAAAACCCGCGCAGGGCCGACACGACCGGACGGGCGCCCAGGCCTTCGACGATAAAGCTCTGGCTGGCCTCGGTCATTTCCAGCACCTGCGTGGGCGCCACCTCGTCCCCGTTCGGGCCGATAAGTCCCACGGCAATGGGAATGACACGCGGCAGCTTTTCGGGCTGGCCAGGGGTGGGCGGGGTTTCCTGCTTGAAGGTCAGGCTCAGCCTGCCGCCTGCCACGCCCGGCTGCCAATCCTCGGCCATGGTCAGGCGCGGGGTTCCCGCGTCGGTGTACCACCGCTTGAACTGGGTCAGGTCGCGGCCGGTCGCGTCCTCGAAGACCTTCAGCCAATCCTCGATGGTGGCGGCATCGCCGTCGTGGCGGTCGAAATACAGATCCAGCGCGCGGCGATACCCGTCGTCGCCCACCAGCCGCTTCAGCATCCCGATCACCTCGGCGCCCTTTTCATAGACGGTCGCGGTGTAGAAGTTGTTGATCTCCTCATAGCGGTCAGGGCGCGGCGGATGGGCCAGCGGCCCCTGATCCTCGCGGAACTGGCGGCTGCGAAGCGCCTGGACATCCTCGATCCGCTTGACCGCCGCCGACCGCATGTCGGACGTGAACTGCTGGTCGCGAAAGACCGTTAGCCCTTCCTTCAGGCAAAGTTGGAACCAGTCGCGGCAGGTGATCCGGTTGCCGGTCCAGTTGTGGAAATACTCATGCGCGATCACCGCCTCGATTCGTTCGTAATCGCCATCGGTGGCCGTATCCGGCGAGGCCAGGACCAGTTTCGAGTTGAAAATGTTCAACCCCTTGTTTTCCATTGCCCCCATATTGAAATCATCGACCGCGACGATGTTGAACACATCCAGGTCGTATTCGCGGCCATAGACGTCCTCGTCCCATTTCATCGACTTGATCAGGGACTCCATGGCGAACCCGGCGCGATCCTGGTCGCGGGGGCGGACCCAGACATTCAGCGCGACCCTGCGGCCCGACCGGGTGGTGAAGCTGTCGCTGACGGCGGCCAGTTCTCCGGCGACCAGGGCAAAAAGATAGGAGGGCTTGGGCCAGGGATCATGCCATTCGGCACGCCCCTGCGACTGGCCGACCGGGTTGCCGTTCGACAGCAGCACCGGCAGGTCGCTGTCGATGGTCACATGGAACGTCGCCATGACATCGGGCCGGTCCGGATAGAAGGTGATGTGCCGAAAGCCCTCGGCCTCGCACTGGGTGCAGAACATGCCATTCGAGATATACAGCCCTTCGCAGGCCGTATTGGCGGACGGATCGATGCGCACCGTCGTTTCCAGAAGAAAGGGATGCGGGGGCAGGGCGGCGGCAGAGAGGGTCAGCGTCTCGTTGCGGCGGATGACATGGGCGGGGTCGGGAACCTCGCCGTCAAGCGTCAGGGACAGCAATTCGACGCCCCGCCCCCCATCCAGGACCAGATCCTGTGGCATATCGGCATCACGCGGCGAAAACGACAGCGCGGCCCTGACTTCGGTCGCCGCAGGATTCAGGGCGAAATGCAGGCGCGTGGCGGTCAGGACGAACGGATAGGGCCGATAGTCGGCAAGTTTTTGCACGTTTTGCCCATTTGGCTCGGTCATCTCGTCCTCTGCGTGAAGAAAGCGGCGGCACCTTGCGGAACTTCCATGTGTCCAACGTGTTAGACGCCTGAAGGCCGGGTCGCAAGTCGGCTGGTTTTCCTCGTTGGACCGCCGCAACGGCAACCATTGCAGGAAACCGGCATCATCATGCGGCGCAAGACCGGCTTGCCAACCTGATGTCTGGAGGCCAGCGATGACCCATGATCCAAACGACCCGAACCGCACGCGTCCGGTTGATCCCGTGACCCCGCGCGATACCCTCAACACGACCCACAACACCACCTATGTCGAGCCGGTCGAGAAACGGTCTTCGGCCCTGCCGCTGATCATCGGTGTGCTTTTGGCACTGGCCTTGGCATATTTCGTGTTGCAGCAGTTCACCGGCGATGACGACACGGTCGCCGTGGACGGTGACACCACGACCGTGACCACGACCGATGCCCCGGCAACGACGGCCGCCGATACAGCCGCGGACGAGGCCGAAGCGGCCGCAGCCCAAGCCGAGACGGCCGCCGAAAATGCTGCCGATGCGACCGAGAATGCCGCCGATGACGCAGCCGATGCCGCAGGCGCGGCTGCGGATGACGCGGGCGAAGCGGTTGACGATGCAATCACCGTCGATGAGGCTCCTGCTACGGATGCCCCTGCGACGACGGCACCGGCTGCCCCGGCACCCGCGAACTGATTGCCGCACCGGATCGAATGCAGAACCCGGGGTTTTCGGACCCCGGGTTTTTTTGCGCATCCGGGTAATCGTTCCGCTACGTCATCACATGCCCTTGTGAACAAAACTTTCGCGATGCTATCAGGTAACACGACGGGGACGACAAGCGAGGGGGTGGCGTATCCATGAAGATCGGCGCATTACGGGAAGGGTTTGCGGGCGAGGCTCGGGTTGCGGTCACGCCCGCCTCGGCCGGGCATCTCATGAAGCTGGGCCATGAGGTCTTTGTCGAAAGCGGGGCGGGCGCGCGGGCGGGGTTTTCCGACGACGCTTATCGCGCCGCCGGCGTAACGGTGGTGCCGTCGGCGGACGAACTGATCGCCCTGGTCGATGTCGTGGCCAAGGTCAGGCCCCCCGCCGAAGGCGAGATCGCTCAGATGCGCGAAGGGCAGACGCTGATCAGCTTTTTCTATCCTTCCCAGAACGCCGAGCTGTTGAGCCTGGCCAAGGAGCAGGGCGTTACCGCCATTGCCATGGACATGGTGCCGCGCATCAGCCGCGCGCAAAAGATGGACGCCCTGTCCTCGATGGCCAATATCGCCGGCTATCGCGCGGTGATCGAGGCCGCGAACAATTTCGGCCGGTTCTTCACGGGCCAGGTCACGGCGGCGGGCAAGGTGCCTCCGGCCAAGGTGCTGGTGGTCGGTGCAGGGGTCGCGGGACTGGCCGCGATCGGCACGGCGGTCAGCCTTGGCGCCCAGGTCTATGCCTTTGACGTCCGCCCCGAGGTGGCCGAGCAGATCGAATCGATGGGCGCCGAGTTTGTCTATCTGGACTTCGAAGACGCTCAGGACGGGGCGGCGACGGGTGGCTATGCCGCGCCCTCGTCGCCCGAATTCCGCGAAAAGCAGCTTGCCAAGTTCCGGGAACTGGCGCCGCAGATGGATGTGGTGATCACCACCGCGCTGATCCCCGGCCGCGACGCGCCCAAGCTGTGGACCCGCGACATGGTCGAGGCGATGAAGCCCGGCAGCGTGATCGTGGATCTTGCCGCCGAACGCGGCGGCAATTGCGAGCTGACAATTCCTGACGAAAAGCACGTCACCGAAAATGGCGTGACGATTATCGGCTATACCGATTTTCCGTCGCGCATGGGCGCGCAGGCGTCCGAACTCTACGGCAACAACATCCGTCATTTCGTGGCCGACCTGACGCCCAAGAAGGACGGCGTGATCCAGCACAACATGGAGGACGACGTGATCCGGGGCGCCACGGTGACGCACGACCGTGACATCACCTGGCCGCCGCCGCCGCCCAAGATCGCCGCCATCGCCGCCCAGAAGCCCAAGGAAAAGAAGCGCGAACTGACGGTCGAGGAACGCCGCGCCGCCGAGGTCGCCGCCTTCAAGGCCGAGACGCGCAGCCAGGTCGGCCTGCTGGTGGGCGGGGGCCTGCTGGTGCTGCTGATCGGCATGGTCGCCCCGGTCAGCTTCATGGCGCATTTCATCGTTTTCGTGCTGGCGTGTTTCGTCGGCTTCCGGGTGATCTGGAACGTCGCCCATTCGCTGCACACGCCGTTGATGGCGATCACCAACGCGATCAGTTCGATCATCATCCTGGGCGCGCTGATGCAGATCGGGTCGGGATCGTGGTGGGTCGTCCTGCTGGGCGCCCTGGCCGTTCTGATGGCGGGCGTCAACATCTTCGGCGGCTTCATGGTCACGCGCCGGATGCTGGCGATGTTCCAGAAGTCGTAAGGGAGAGGAAAGCATGGAATACGGATTCACCACCGCGGCCTATGTGGTCGCAGCCGTGCTGTTCATCCTGTCGCTGGGGGGGCTGTCGGGTCAGGAAAGCGCCAAGCGGGCGATCTGGTACGGCATCGTCGGCATGGGTCTGGCCGTGCTGGCGACGCTGTTCGGGCCGGGCGCAGGAAACTGGCTGCTGTCGGTCGTGATGATCGCCATTGGCGGCGCCGTCGGCTGGGTTGTCGCCAAGCGCGTGCAGATGACCGAGATGCCGCAACTGGTCGCCGCCATGCATTCGCTGGTCGGCTTGGCCGCGGTCTTCGTGGGCTTCAACGCCCAGATCGAACTGGCCCGCGTGCTGCGCGCCAAGGCCGAGGGCGGCGTGCAGATCTTTCATGGCTTTGCCGCCGTGCTGGCCGACAAGACCCCGGCCGAGATCGCAATGCTGAAGATCGAGGTCTTTCTGGGCATCTTCATCGGCGCGGTGACCTTTACCGGGTCGGTCGTGGCATTCGGCAAGCTGGCCGGCAAGGTGGACGGCAAGCCCAAGAAACTGCCGGGCGGGCACATGCTGAATGCGGGCGCCCTGGGGCTGTCGATCCTGCTGGGCATTCTTTATTTCACGGGCGTTGGTCCGGCGATCCTGTGGCTGATCCTGATCACGCTGCTGGCCTTCTTCATCGGCTATCATCTGATCATGGGCATCGGCGGGGCCGACATGCCGGTGGTGGTGTCGATGCTGAACAGCTATTCCGGCTGGGCCGCCGCCGCCATCGGCTTTACGCTGGGCAACGACCTGCTGATCGTGGTGGGCGCGCTTGTCGGTTCATCCGGTGCGATCTTGTCCTACATCATGTGCAGGGCGATGAACCGCAACTTTGTCAGTGTGATCCTGGGCGGATTCGGCGGCGAGACCGGCCCCGCGGCCGAGATCGAGGGCGAGCAGGTCGCCATCGATGCCGAAGGGGTGGCGGCGGCGCTGAACGACGCCGACAGCGTCATCATCGTGCCCGGTTACGGCATGGCGGTGGCGCAGGCGCAGGGCGCGGTCAGCGAACTGACCCGCAAGCTGCGGGCGGCGGGCAAGACCGTGCGCTTTGCCATCCATCCCGTCGCGGGCCGCCTGCCGGGCCACATGAACGTGCTGCTGGCCGAGGCCAAGGTGCCCTATGACATCGTCATGGAGATGGACGAGATCAACGAGGACTTTCCGTCCACCGACGTGGTGATCGTCATCGGCAGCAACGACATCGTGAACCCGGCCGCCCAGGACGATCCGAACAGCCCCATCGCCGGGATGCCGGTTCTGGAGGTCTGGAAGGCCAAGCAGGTGTTCGTCAGCAAGCGCGGTCAGGGCACCGGCTATTCCGGCATCGAAAACCCGCTGTTCTTCAAGGAAAACACCCGGATGTTCTATGGCGATGCCAAGGACAGCATCAACAAGCTGCTGCCGATGATCGAGTGAGGAAGAAAGGGGGCGTCCGATCGGATGCCCCTTTCGATTCGTGCCTGTCCCGCCCGCATTTCAGGCAGCCTGTAAAGCGATTTGATCGCAAAACTGTTTCCATGCAAACGCATGAAGTCACCGTGCAGAGTCGCTTGGCGATACAAAGGGTTTGGGTTGTGATGACGCTTGATCGAACAACCAGACCAACGGGGACAGCGCCATGAACCATCCGGACTATATCCACATCGAGAGGGGCGACCCATCGCTTTATAATGAGGATCTGGCGCCGGTTCCTCATGAACGGCGGCATTGGGGCGCATTCGAGATCTTCAACGTCTGGAACAATGACATCCAGAGCCTGTTCGGCTATACCCTGGCCGCGTCGCTGTTCCTGTCCTATGGCCTGAACGGCTGGCTGACCTTCGCGGCGATCGTGGTTGCGGGACTGATCGTGATGGGGCTGGTGAACCTGTCAGGCCGCCCTTCGGTCCGCTATGGAATTCCCTATGCGGTCATGGCCCGGTCCTCGATGGGGGTGAAGGGCGCGCGGTTTCCGGCGCTGATCCGGGGGGTCGTCGCGATCTTCTGGTATGGGGTGCAGACCTATTTCGCCTCGACCGCGGTGGCCCTGGCGATCCACGCCCTTTTCGGGATCGACGATGCGGGGGGCGGGTTCCTGGGCCTGAACGGCGTCGACTGGATCGCCTATATCATCGTCGCGGGCTTCCAGATCGGGTTGTTCCTGATGGGGATGGAATCGGTCGGCAGGTTCCTGAACTGGGCCGGGCCGTTCGTCTATGTCGTGATGATCGCCCTGGCCCTGATGATCTGGTACCAGGCGGGCAACGGCATCTGGTCGGAAATCGGACTGATCTTCCAGGGCGGCGAAAGCGAGCGTGGCGCGGTGGCGGGCTTCATCGCGGTGGTGGGCACCATGGTTGCCTATTTCGCGGCGGTGGTGATCAATTTCGGGGACTTTTCGCGCTTTGTCCAAACCGAGCGGCAGATGCGGATCGGCAATTTCTGGGGCCTGCCGGTGTCGATGGCGTTCTTTTCGTTCATCGCGCTGTTCATCACCGCAGGCGCCGTCGTTCTGTTCGGGGAACGGCTGACCGACCCCACCGCCATCGTCGAACGGGTGGACAGCCTGGCACTGACCCTGATTGCGGCCGTCACGTTCTTTGCGGCAACCGTAGGCATCAACCTGGTGGCGAACTTCGTGCCCGCTGCCTATGACATCGCGAACCTTTCGCCTTCGACCATCAGCGCCCGGACGGGGGGGCTGATCACCGCAGCCGTCGCCTTTGTCATCGGCGCCTTGTGGGTATCGCTGATCTCGACCATCGGGATCGCCGGATTCGTCGATACGCTGGGGGCGATTCTGGCCCCGCTCTACGGGATACTGATCGCCGACTACTACATCGTGAAAAAGCGCCGGCTGCAGATCGACCAGATGTTCACGGCCGATCCCTCGGGGCTCTATTACTATGACGGGGGCTGGAACCGGCGGGCGATCCTTGCGGTGGGGGTGGCTGCCCTGTTTTCCATCGGAACGGTATGGCTGCCGTCGCTGCAGGCGCTGGCGGGATTCGGCTGGCTGATCGGCGCGCTGCTGGGCGGGGTGCTGTATATCATGCTGGCGCGCGACAGATAAGGGGGCCGATGTGGGGCCGGAATTCGAACATCCGCTGCGATACGAGGTAGCCAATGAACTGCATGCCCGGCCATCGCCGCGGCTGTCGGCCCCGGCCACCTGCATCTTTCTGGCCTTCAAGGAACCCGAATTCGCGGCCCGCCGTGACCCTGCCCGCGATCTGGAACACCTGACCGAACTGACCGCACGGCATGGCGGACCCCGCCCGGACCCCGATTCCAGCCATTACCAGGGACGGCTTGGGCGCCATGACCTGAAGTGGGAAAGCCATACGGAATTCGTGACCTACATGGCCCTGACGCCGGGCCTGCCCATCAGGCCGTTCGATCCTTCGGCCGCCGCGATCTTTCCGCAGGACTGGCAAGGGTCGGCCCCCGGCAAGCGCGTGGCCGCCGTGATGGTGCAGATCGACGTGCTGCCTGACGATCCGGGCGAGGCCCTGAACAGGATCGAACGGTGGTTCGTGCGCGACAGCCTGACCGCCGTATGGGTGCTGGAGGAATCCGTGCTGATCGCCGGAGACTTCCGGATCGACGCCGACGGCTGGATGCGGTTTGCCATGTTCGTCCGCCCCGGCGTGGGCGAGGGCCGCATCGGCCGGATCGTGCATCGGCTGGTCGAGCTGGAAACCTATCGCACCATGTCGATGCTGGGGCTTGGGCGGGTTCGGGGGCTGACGGCGCGGCTGAACGTCATCGAGCCAAAGCTGGCTGCCATCGTCGCGCAAATGACCGATGAAAACTGTCCCGCCGAGGCCGTGCTTCAGGATCTTCTGGATGTCTCGGCCGAACTGGAGGCACAGGCCGTTTCCCATTCCTTCCGCTTTGGCGCGACCAAGGCCTATGAGGCGATCGTCATGGACCGGATCTCGTCCCTGCGCGAAAGCCGGTTTCGCGACCGCCAGATGCTGACCGAATTCATGCATCGCCGGTATCGACCGGCCATGCGCACCATCGGTTCGGCCGAGTCGCGTCTGACGGCGATGCTGGAACGGGCGGAACGGGCGGGCGAGCTGCTGCGCACCCGCGTCGATGTCGAGCGTTCGGCACAGAACCAGGCCTTGCTTGCGCGGATGGACCGCCGCGCCGAATTGCAACTGCGCCTGCAGCATACGGTCGAAGGGCTGTCGGTGGTCGCCATCAGCTATTATGTCATAGGCCTGCTGTCCTATGCGCTGTCTCCGGTAGCCGCGCGGCTGGCGGTGGACAAGGGCTATCTGATCGCAGGCCTGACCCCGATCACCGTGGTCGTCGTCTGGCTGGCCATGCGCCGGGTTCGGAGGAGCCTGCACAGCCACGGTCCCGATGATGGAATATGACTGGACAACCGGGGACCGGGCGCTGACATGATGGGGGATCAATCGCCAAAGGAAGTGATCGTGAAAAGACTTCTTGCCTTGGCCGCACTGCTGGGCCTCTCGGCCTGCGGCATTCCGGTGGTGCCGTTCATATGACAGGGACAGCCTTGAAAAAACGCCTGACCCTGTTTGGCCTTGCCCATTGCTCCACGTGCCAAAAGGCGCAGGCCGAGCTGGAGGAAAACGGCTGGACGGTGGACTTTCGCGATGTGCAAAAGGAACCCCTGACCGAGGGCGAGCGCGCGTCCCTGGTCGCCGACTTCGGCGACAGGCTGGTCAACCGGGCCAGCCTGACCTGGCGGGGCCTGTCCGAGGCCGAGCGCGCAGCCGATCCCGTAGCCTTGCTGGGCAGCAAGCCCAGCGTCATGAAACGCCCCACCATCATTGCGGGCGATCTGCGCCTGTCGGGCTGGACGGCAAACGTCAAGCGTGCCCTGGGCGTGGCTGCCTAACGGCTTGCACCGGCCAGGGACCGCATCAGGGGCACGATACCCGACAGGTCATAGCCCGCATCGGCGGCTGTCTGCAGCAGTTCGGACTCGGACTGCTTGCCGGACTGGCTGAGCGCCCACAGAACGGTGGACCGGTTTCCCGATCGGCAATAGGCGACGGCGGGCTTGGCGCCATCCAGCGCCGACGCAAATCCCTGGATCAGGTCGGGCGTGACCTGACCGGGAAAGAATGGCAGATAATGATACGCCATTCCGGCCTCGGCCGCTGCCTTGGCGATCAGATCGTGGTCGATGGCTCCGTCCTCGGTGTCGGGACGGTTGTTGATCAGCGTCCTGAAGCCCGACCGGGCCAGCAGCGCCACATCCTCGAGTTCGATCTGCGAGGAAACAGCGAGGTTCGGGGTAAGCTGACGCAGGTCCATGACAAGCCCTTTGCTGAATAGGTTTCCGATTGTGTTGAACCTCTGGGAAAGTCAAGACCACGCAGCAGAAAGCCCTTCCCGCTGGCCATGGGCCTCGACCAGCGCAGGAAGGTGGCTGAAATCGTCGAAGGCTGCCGCATGAACCATCTCGGACGCGCCCGACCGGCGATAGCCCTGGGCATAGAGGAGAAAGGGCACCCCAAGCGACGCTGCGCAGGCGGCATCGAATTCGCTGTCGCCGACATAGATGGCGTGGGGACGCCGGGGATCGGCCCCAAGCCTTTCAAGCGCCCTTCGCAAGGGCAGGGGATGGGGCTTGCGAAAGGGGGTCGAATCGCCGCCGATCAGGCAATCGAACAAATGGGCCAGTCCGGCATGTGCAAGGGCCGCATGGGTCACGGATAACGGCTTGTTGGTGCAGATCCCCAAAGGGTGGCCGCGCCCGGCCAGCGTTTCCAGCGTTTCCGAAACCTCTGGAAAGACCGTCGTTCGATCATGGGCATGTTCGTAAAGCGCCATGAAGGCCCTGACCAGGTCCGACATGCGAGCGTCGTCCAGACGCCGTGCCGCGACGACCTTTCGCCAGAGCGTCTCGACCCCTTCTCCGACAAAGCCCCGGACCTCGTTCAGATCCAAAGGGACGGCACCGATATCGGTCAAGACGGCGTTCACACAGGCCTGGATGTCGGGCGCGCTGTCAATCAGGGTCCCGTCCAGATCGAACACCACGGGGCAGGGGGCAAGGCAGACGTTCATCCGTGTTTCCACTTGATGGAACACCCCATGGACGGAACCTGCTTGTCGGGGCCGCGGCCCGTGTCTGCGATCAACAGCATCGCCTCGAGCAGTTCGGGACGTGCATCGTCGGGACCTTTGCTGCGCCCGGACTGGTCGAACCGGCCGCGATACTGCAACTCGCCACGGGCATTGTATCCAAAGAAATCCGGCGTGCATTCGGCGCCATAGGCCCTCGCAACCGCCTGGGTTTCATCGTAGAGATAGGGAAAGGTAAAGCCATGGCGATCGGCCTTGGCCTTCATCTCGGCGAACCCGTCCTCGGGATAGGCGTCAGCATCGTTCGACGATATCGCCGCCACGCCGATCCCCGCAGCCTGTATCCTTCCCGCATCCCGCACGATCCGGTCGATGATCGACTGCACATAGGGGCAGTGGTTGCAGATGAACATGACCAGCGTTCCGCGCGGGCCCCGCACGTCGGCAAGGCCATAGGTCCGTCCATCCGTCCCCGGCAGCGTGAAATCATGCCAGGGCGCGCCAAAATCGCAGACGGGGGGTGAAACAGCCATGATCCTCTCCATTCCGATGCTCGGGTGAAAATGGTGGCACGAAAATCGGCGCAACGCCATGATCCATGGCGCTTCTGCAAGGGGGTGGTTCTGACGTCAACGGGAACCGGCCCTCGCAAGGATCGCCGCGGCGATTTCGGGCACCGGCCTGTCGATATCGACCGTCACCGCGCGCTCGTCCGCAGCAGGGGGCTCCAGCGTATCGAGCTGGCTTTGCAGCAGCGCCAGAGGCATGTAGTGACCCGTTCTCTGGGCCATCCGCCGATGCAGAAGCGCCTCGGACCCGGCCAGATGCACGAACAGCAGCTCGCGCAGGCCCGAACTGCTTCGCAACCGGTTCCGATAAGACCGGCGCAACGCCGAACAGCCCAGAATCAGGCCCCGCGGATGATCCGCCAGCGCCCGCCCGCAGCGTTCCAGCCAAGGCCACCGATCCGCATCGTCCAGGGCCGTCCCGGCCCGCATCTTGGCAACATTCAGGGGATCGTGAAAATCATCGCCATCCAGATAGGGCAGGCCGGTTCGGGCCGAAAGTTCGGCGCCGACCGAGGACTTGCCACACCCTGCCACTCCCATAAGCACCATATGCAGTGGACCAGAACGGGACACCGATTCCTCCAAGAATGATCGCCCTGCGGCCTTCACGGCGTGATACGCCAAGGGGCGATAGGATGCATGTGCCAATCAGGCGTCGACAGATTGCAAAAGCGATTTCTTCGCAGCAACCGCAAGGCGATTGGCGCCGGCATTGCCTCCGGCACCTGATCCGGTCCAAGGGAATTTCTGGCCGAACCGAAGGGGCTAGAGGGATGCATGAGACAGGAGGGTCTGGCCGATGTGCGCCTGAATCACGATGATGCTGGGCCTTGTCGTCAGGGCGGCCTGAGAGATCGCCGGCCTGCATTGCGAAGTAACACGCGACGATCAGGCGGTTCTCTTGACCTGTTGAGAGCCCCTGGACATAGCGTCAGCTATAAGAGGAACGTTTCCTTTTATCAGTTACCTATAGAAACACTCGCACCGATGCGAAGGGTTGGGCATTGTGACTCTGTTTGTGTTGGAAAAGTGGCGGAGGGGATGGGCCTGACGTCGAACCTTCTCCAGTCTAAGTCATTGTTTTTATTGATCGCACGCACCCTCGACGGAATGGCGAGACCCGACCTCCTGTATGACCTGCGACGCGGGCCGACGGATCCTACCTGATCGCGGGCTGGATGCCGGTCGACGAGTTCGCCGATCTGCTCTCGCTCGACTTGGACGAAGATCGCGACTTCGAGACAGTTGCAGGACTTGTCCTCGACGAAGTGGGCCAGTTGCCGGAAGTGGGGCAGCGCATCGACCTGCAAGGCTGGGGGGTCGAGGTGGTCGATATGGACGGTCGGCGCATCGACAAGCTTCTGGTGCAGAAGGCGGCGGCCTGAGCCCGCCGCCGCTATCCTGGATTTAGGGCCAGATCGCCCAGACATAGACGAGGTAGCCGGCGAGCAGGACCGCGCCCTCCCATCGCGCGATCCTGCGCCCGGTCCAGGCGAAGGCGACCAGCGCCAGCGAGACGCCGATCATCACGAGGTTGTCGAAGCTCACGATCTCGGCCGGGACCACGCCTGGCGCGATCAGCGCGGTGAAGCCGCCGATGCCAAGGATGTTGTAGATGTTCGAACCGACGATGTTGCCGAAGGCCACGTCGCCCTGCTTTTTGAGCCCGGCGACGATGGAGGTGACGAGTTCCGGCATGGAGGTGCCGACCGCGACGATGGTCAGCCCGATCACTGTCTCTGAGATGCCGAAGCCACGCGCGAGCGATACGGCGCCGTCGACGAGGAACTTGCCGCCGAACACGACGAGCACCAGTCCGGCGACGGCGATCAGGGCTGAGACGAGGAGCGACGCCTGTGGTGGCGCCGGAGGGGCGAGCGCGGGATCTACCTCCTGCAAGGCGATGCTCTTGTCGTAGACCGCTCCGTGATCCGGGGTGGCGGCGCGCTCTTGCCGGAAGGCAAGAAAGATGTACCCAACGAGCGCAAGGATGAAGACCGCGCCTACGGCCCGCCCCATGGGCATCACCGCAGCGGCTGCCGCGAAGGCCACGGCCACGGCCAGCATCACCAGACCGTCGCGCTTGAGAGCCGACGACGCCACGATAATCGGGCTCAGGAGTGCCGCGATGCCCGCGATCAGCAGGATGTTGGCGATGTTGGAACCGACGATGTTGCCGTACGCGATCCCCGGCGCATCCGAAAGCGCGGCCTGCACGGACGTTACGAGCTCGGGCGTCGAGGTGCCGAAGCCCACCAGCGTTAACCCAATGACAAGTGGCGAAACGCCCAAGCCCGTGGCGACCTGCACGGCCCCGCGCACCAACAGTTCGCCGCCTGCAATCAGCAAGACAAGGCCGCCAATAAGCGGCAACCAGATTTCCAACACGTTCAAACTCCGTACGTTTTTTGATTGAGAACCTAGGGTCAGTCCCTATAAATCTTTCTTGCACGCCAGCATGTTGACTGATTCATGCTGGTCATGAACCAGAGCAATACAAGATACTTCTGGCTGAGCGCGGAGCAGATGCGACGCATTCAGCCCTTCTTTCCCAAAGCGCGAGGGCGTGCCCGATCTGACGATTGCAAGGTGCTGAGCGGCATCATCTATGTCAAGCGAAACGGTCTTCGCTGGCAAGATGCGCCAGCGGTCTATGGCCCTTATAAGACCCTGTATAACCGGTTCGCCCGCTGGTCCCGGATGGGCATCTTCGCCAGAATATTTCAGGAGCTGGCGCAACCAGGCGCTCAAGGCGACACGCTGATGATGGACAGCACATTCCTGAAGGCGCACCGCACCGCGGCCAGTCTTCGAAAAAAGGGGATCGTACGCGCGCGATCGGACGCACGAAAGGCGCGGAGGGGACGGGCCTGGGGTCGAACCTTCTCTGGCGAGTTGCCTCTCCACGCGGATGACGATGCACACAGGTCTGCTTGCACGCGCGCCACCGGCTGCCAGCGGGATATCTTTCCAGGCTGGGCCGACTGGTTGGCATATTTCAGAAACTCCCCAGCAACGTTCCCAGGGTGATCAGCACGATCAGCGCGAGGATCGGGACGGCCACGGCGACGACGGCGACATCAAGATAGGCCTCGCGGTGCGTCAGGCCGCAGATTGCTAGAAGCGTGATGACGGCACCGTTATGGGGCAATGCGTCGAGCCCGCCGGTGGCCACCGCGGTCACCCGGTGCATCAGCTCCGGCGAGATACCCGCGGCCTGGGCCATCTCCAGATAGACGCCGCCGAGCGTGGTGAGCGCGATGCTCATGCCTCCGGACGCCGAGCCGGTCATCCCGGCCAGAAGGTTGACCGAGATCGCCAGCGAGATCAGGGGATTGTCGCCGCCGATCCCGATCACCGAATCACGGATCAGCGCGAAGGCCGACAGCGAGGCGATGACGGAGCCGAACCCGACAAGGCTCGCGGTATTGAAGATCGGCAGCAGCGAGGCGTGGGCCCCGGCATCCAGCGAGGCGGTCAGCCTCGGTAGGCGCGACCAGTTCACGGCGATCATGAGCACGATTGAAATGACCAGCGCGGCGATTATGGACCAGATGCCGCGCACCGCATCGATGGTCACCGAGCCATATTCGGGCGCGGCAAGATAGTCGGTGTCCATGGCCGGGATGACGAGGGCGGTAAAGGTGAGGTTGATGGCGATCACCGTGACGAGCGGCAGTGCCGCCAACATGAGGGCCGGCGGCGCGGCCGGACGCGCCCCGGCCGGGAGTTCGCCAATGTCGAAGCCTTCGCCCGCGGCGCGCTCGCGCAAGGCCCTGTCAGTGCGCCGTTCAGCGTCGGGGTGGTCGCCGTAGCCTTCGGAGGTGGCCCGCGCCCGTCGCTCCAACCACAGTTGGCCAAGCGCAAACATAATCAACGCCGTCAGGATGCCGAGCCCCGGCGCGGCAAAGGGCGACGTGCCGAAATAAGGCATCGGGATCGCGTTCTGGATCGCCGGCGTGCCGGGCAGCGCGGTCATGGTGAAGGTGAAGGCGCCAAGAGCGATGGTGCCCGGTATCAGCCGCTTGGGGAGATTGGCGCGGCGAAAGACTGCTGCAGCGATCGGAAACACGGCGAACGCGACCACGAACAGCGATACCCCGCCATAGGTCATCGCCGCGCATGACAGCACCACCGCCAATATGGCGCGGTCGCTGCCAAGCCTCCGGATCGTGGCGTTGGCCAGAACCTCGGCACTGCCGGTATCCTCCATCAGCTTGCCGAAGATGGCCCCGAGCAGGAAGACCGGGAAGTACTGGACGATGAAATCACCCGTCGCCACCATGAAGATCTGAGTGTAACTGGCAAGCAGCGGCCGTTCAAACGAGGCGAGCACGGTGAGCAGGGCGAGACCCGGCGCCAGGATCAGCAAGGTGACGCCACGGTAAGCGAGATACATGAGCCCGCCGAGCGCAGCAACGACGACCAGGATGCCATACATTTGCGACTACTCCGCTGACCGGTTGGCGCTCGACTTGTTGGACCTCTGCATCGGCCGCAGCGAGTCGACGAACAGCGCGTCGAGGTCGAACGTGGAGCGCACGCCGAGGTCACCAAAGTTCGCCTCTAGCCAATGGTGCGCCCAACCCCGGCCGCGCTGTTGCAGGTGGCTGAGGAATGTCCATTCGGCGTTGAGCTTGCTGGAGGCGTCCAGGTCCTGCAGCTCCTCATCAGCATGGATCAGATGGACCCGCATGTCGCGGTAGCGTTCCGTCTCAAGCCCCTCCGCCTCAATAAGTTTGTGCAGCAGCTGGATCGCCCGAAGGTCCTTTATGAGGCTGGAATTGAAGCTGATCTCGTTCACCCGGTTGAGGATCTCACGCCCCGTTCGCGGCAGTTTGCTGCGAGTCATAGGATTGATCTGGACGATCACCATGTCACGACAGTCGGTCTCGTCGACTAGGCGGTGAAGCGCTGGATTGCCGATATAGCCACCGTCCCAATAGGCTTCGCCATCGATCTCCACCGCCTGGTACACCGATGGCAGACAGGCCGAGGCCATGATCGTTTCCACCGACAGATGCGGCTGGGTAAAGACGCGCGCCTGGCCGGTGCGCACATTGGTAGCGGTGACAAAGATCTTCGGCATCGCGCAGGCATTGACCCGATCGAAGTCGACCGTGCTGGCTACGAGGTCGCGCAACGGATTGATGTCGAGCGGATTGAGCTCATAGGGAGAGAACTGCCGTGACAGGTTGTCGAAGAATTGGTAGCCGGGCGACTTGTCGAGGTTGAAGTTGCCGGTGAGCCTGTTCCACCAGCTGCGCTGCACCGGCGAAAAGCGCGCTGCAACGCTCACGGCCCGCCAGAAGGCGGCGAGCGCCTCGCGCGCTCCCTCCCGGCCACGCTCTTGAAATCCTTGCGCAAGCACCACGGCATTCATTGCCCCAGCGCTGGTCCCGCTGATGCCGGCGATCTCCAGCCGTTCGTCTTCCAGGATGCGGTCGAGCACACCCCAAGTCAGCGCCCCGTGGGACCCGCCGCCCTGAAGCGCCAGATCGATCGTCTTTTTGGGCTGTTGCTGGACCATATCGCCCTCCACACATGCGCTTCCCGCGTCTACGCCGCGGCACGACTCTCAGGCCGCCATCATGATGCGGATGGCGGCTGCAAACCACCACCCCGCCCAGACAGCGGCGGCGGTCAACAGGAGGCCGGTGGCAACCGCCCAGCCGAACGCCGTCGCCCCTCCGCGAAGGGCCAGGACGATCCGCACACCGGCATTCACGCTGATCGCTGCTGCCAGCGGCACGACCGCCTCGGATGCCGGCAACTGCCCGGCAACAACAAGCGAGGCAAGCGCAACGGCAGCGGATCCCGTGCTCACCAGCCCCGCGAGCGCCGCCGACACCAGGACGGCCTCGCTTCCGAAACGGTCGTTCAGGACAGCGGAGACGACGATGACCGTCGCCACGATCGTCGCAAAGCTCAATGCGCCCTGGACGCTGAAAATCCGGCTGGGAAGTTCGAGCCCATCGGGCTCTGCGCCGCCGCCGCGCGATCCGATGCGTGCAAGCAGGATCCCATAGAGGAAGGCCACGCCCGAAGGGATGATCAGGATCGGGGCTGCAAGTGTGAACATCGAGGAGCTGAGGAACAGCAGTACGATGCCGGTTTGCGCGAGCGACGAAACCGAGGAGAACGTGACACCAGCAGCAGCGGGATAGGCCTCGAACGGCCGATCCTGCACCTTCTTCAACATGGCCGCCACGGTGGCGGTGCTCGACACGAACCCCGAGAGGAAACCGCTCAGCGGCAGCCCCAGCCGTGAACCGAAGACCCGCGTGCAGACGTGGCCGACAGCGCCGATCGCCATGACGAGAATGACGATCACGAACAGGTTTTGCGGATTGATCGCCCCGCCCGGACCCAAGTCTTCGTTGGGCAGGATCGGCAGGATCAGTAGCGCCGAGACGCCGAGGATGAGGCCGTCGCGGATCTCGAAGTCGTTTAGCACCGAGCGACTGAACTCGCGCAGCACTGTGCGCGCGGCCAGGAGCGCCGCGACCAGAACCCCGGATGCCGCCGCGAGGAACGTGTGCTCGATCGACAGTGCGCCCAGCACGACCACGATCAGCAGCGCAAGGCTGGTCGTCAGGCCCGCCTGACGATCCGGCTGAGACAGATGCGTCACCATGCGCAGGCCGCCGATGACGGCGACGGCGACGGCGAGCATCGGCCATCCACCGGCAATCTGACTCAGCGCCCCGGTCAGCGAGGCGAGCGCAAAGGTGCGCACCCCTGCCTGGGCGGGGCCTCCGGTCGTTCCCGCATTCCGCTCGCGTTCGATCCCGATCAAAAGGCCGATGCCCAAGGCCTCGAGCAGCAATAACACTTGAGAGGTTTCCAAGACTATTTTACCATTCTTTGTTGCATCCAACGAACGAATGACCGGACAGTAGGCGGTTTGGCGGCTGCCGTTGCAGTCAGGCCCACCTTGTGCTTTGCGCAGTGCCGTATCGCAACGGATTTCGAGCTATGGCTGAATCTGGGTGACGCGGCTCGGTCACCAGCGAGGCTGGCTTGTCGCTCGCCCGGATCGCGGCCCGGATCTTCGGCGTGGTCGTCCCCTGCTCGTGAAGCGAGATCAGCATTCCCAGCCCTCGTCCGTTTGGTGGGGAAACAGTCCAATGGATTGTCTTCCTTCTTGTCCGCCGCACCCCCCGCAGGATCGATTTTGCCTTGAACAGGGCAATCCAGCGAGAGTCTATGTCCTCATCCGGGATGGAACGCCTGGGGCACCAGTAAGCCCTATCATTCGGCCAACAACTACAGTAAACAAAATCCACGCATCATGATTTGGCGGCCGTGAGCCAGTTAGATGAGATAGTGGGGATTAGAGCATGAAAATGCTTGCGACATCAGTGCGCCTCGTGGCCTTCTCAACGTTCTGGCTAGCGCTGACAGGGGGCGCAATGGATGCGCTGTACTACGGGGCGCCAGCGGTCCTGCTGACAACCTCAATCAGCCTTGCGCTTTACCCGGCGACACAACCGGGGATTCGGCTGTGGTGGGCGGTCCTGTACGTGCCGCACCTCCTGCTCCGCGGCTTCTTAGGTGGTCTGGACGTCGCGCGGCGAGTGCTCGACCCACGTCTGCCCGTCCGGCCCGGCTGGCGCCGGGTGCCGCTCTTGACGAATATCGCTGAGGTGAATGCCGTCCTTGGCGGGGTCGTCAGCGTTCTGCCTGGCTCATTGGCCGCAGGGATCCGCAATGGCGCGTTGGAGGTTCACATGCTTGACACCGAAGATTTCAACCTGCGCAGCCTTCAGGCAGAAGAACGCCGCGTGCTACGCTTGTTTGGTATGCCTGTCGTTACCCCTCGCTACGCAGGAGAAAATCGTGGACGCAGCTGACCATTTCATGGTCGCCGCCGTCGTTCTTCTGCTCACGCTGGCGCTGGCGCTTTTTCGTGCCTGGTTCGGGCCACGGGCGATCGACCACGTAATGGCAGCGCAACTCGTCGCGACCAGCGGGGTCGGCGTGGCGCTGACGCTGGGCGCGGCCAGGGACGACGCTTCGATGCTGGATGCGGCCTTGGTTGGCACAGTGCTGGCCTCGGTGGCAATTCTCGCTTTTGTGCGGGACGGCCAGAGTGATGCGGACGAGCCCGGAGACCCAAAGCCATGACATTGGCCGATTACCTGGTCCCTGCGCTTCTTTACATCGGTGTCTTTTTCTATGCGGCCGGATCGTTGGGGCTGCTCAGGTTTCAAGATGCCGAGTTAAGGCTGCACGCGCTTACCAAGGCCGACAACGTCGGTCTGGGCTTCGTGGCGCTTGCCGCCGCGTTGCACTGGGGTTCGGTGGCTGTCGCTTTCAAGATCGCCGCCGTCTGGCTGTTCGCGCTCATGGCCGCCGGAGCGACCGCACAACTGATGGCGCGCCGCGCGAAGACTGCGGCCGAGCGGGGCACGGACCGATGACGCTGGCATTCGACCTCATCCTCTGCCTGATGATCGTCGGTACTGCAGCCGCAGCGCTTCTCACGCACAACGCGCTGGCGGCAATCGTTTTTTTCATCGTTTTCGGCAATCTGCTCGGACTGGCATGGCTGGCTATGAACGCAGTCAATGTCGCCATGGCAGAGATCGCCATCGGCGCGGGCATCACCGGAGTTTTGCTGATACTGACGCGGCAACGGCTGATGGCGCTTGGTGACGATCTGATCAGCGCCGAGACGCCCGGCTGGCTACGTGCCGGCGCGGTGTTGGCCTGCACTGGTTTGACGGCGCTGGTTGGGTCCGCGGTCCTGAGTGTCGCGCCCGCAGACGACTTGGGCGGGCCAATCGCCGCGCTGCTGCCGGAGCTTGGCATCGAGAACCCGGTGACTGGCGTGCTTCTGGCCTTCCGGGCCTATGACACATTGCTGGAAACATTCGTCCTGCTGGGCGCGCTTGTCGCAGTCTGGTCGCTCGCCCCGGGAAATGCATGGCCGCGCCCGCCCGCGTCACTGAACCTGGCGGAAAGCGGGGGGGGAAGCGTCGCTCAGGCCTTCGGACGGTTGCTCTTGCCCTTGGCGCTGGTGATGGCGGCCTATCTGGTCTGGGCCGGGTCGGACTTTCCGGGTGGAGCGTTTCAGGCCGGAACCGTGCTTGCCGGCGGTCTGATCATCGCCGCGATCGGCGGAGCGGTCGCATGGCCGCGGGCCGACAACAGCATTCTCCGCGCGGTGCTTGTGCTTGGCCCGGGGGTCTTTCTCATCATCGGCCTGGCGGGAATCGCACTGGGCCGATTCCTGTTCTATCCGCCAGGCTTCGCGAAGGCCATGATCGTCGCGATCGAGTACAGCCTTGCGCTGTCGATCGGCGCGACCCTCGCGCTGCTACTGGCGGGTCGGTCGGTAGCGCCGGATCATAGGAGCTGACTACTGCATGCCAACGTTAATGCATCTTTACCCGCTAACAGGGGCGGCATTGGTGGGGCTCGGCCTCTACGGCATCGTGACCCTGCGTCATCCGTTGCGTCAGCTTCTGGCCGTCAATGTGGTTGGTGCCGGTATCTTCCTGATCCTCGGTGGACTCGGGCGCGGCACCGCTTCGACCGATCCGTTCCCGCAGGCGCTGGTCATCACCGGCATCGTCGTCGCGGTGGCGCTCACCGCTTTCGGTGCTGCGTTGGTTGTGCGCGTGGCCGAGGAGGAGCGGGCACGAGATGACACCGCGGCGGTCGAAGCGACCGGCGACAGTGCATGAGCCCGCTTGACCTGCTTGTCGCAGTGCCCCTCGCTCTGATGATCGCGGCGGTGCTGCTTGGGAGCCGGGGACGCTTATTGCTACTGGCGGCAATTCCGGTCATGGCGGGTCTGACGGTGTGGCTGCTGCTACTGCCAGAGGGTACCGCCCATATAGTGGGTGACTGGAACCTGCCGCTGGGAATCCTGTTGCGTGCGGATGGGGTGGCACAGCTTTTGGTGGCAGCCACGTCAGCCTGCGCTTCGATCATTGGACTGTACGCGCTGCGCGAATTCGCGCCCGGGCCGAGCGGGTCGGAGACCGCCCACGGCTATGCCTTCTGGCCGCTCTTCTACCTGTTGTGGGGCGGAGCAAATGCTGGATTCCTGACCACCGATCTCTTCAATCTTTATGTCGCGCTGGAAATGGTCAGCCTTGCCGCGGTGGCGATGGCGGCGATGGGCTCGCTGCGCGCCGCGCTGCAGTACTTCGTGGTCGCGCTGGTCGGATCGCTGGCCTACCTGCTAGGCGTCGCGCTTCTGTTTGCCAATTACGCGACAGTGGACATCACACTGCTGGCCGGGACAGCGAGGCCGGACCTTGCGACCAAGGTCGCACTGGCGGTGATGACGGCGGGACTGCTGATCAAGGCGGCGGTCTTTCCGCTGCACGGCTGGCTGCCGCCAGCCCATGCCGCAGCACCCGCACCCGCCAGCGCCCTGCTCTCCGCGATTGTCGTCAAGGTAGGATTCGTGATCCTGCTGCGCCTTTGGTTCGAGGCCTTCCCGGCCATCGTAGCCCCTGCGGCACTCGATGTGCTTGGCTGGCTCGGTGCGCTGGCGGTACTTTACGGCTCGATCCAGGCGATCCGGCAGGAAACCCTGAAAGCCCTCGTGGCCTATTCGACCGTGGCGCAGATCGGCTATCTGCTGCTGGCTTTTCCGCTTGTCGTGACAGCGGCAGGGTCCGACCGGGCTTGGGCCGGAATGACAATCCATGCGATAGCCCACATGCTTGCGAAGGCTGCGATGTTCCTCGCGGCCGGGCTTATGCTCAAGGCGGTGAACGGCCACCGCTTGGAGGACCTTAGTGGCCTTGTGCGGGTAATGCCGCTGACGGTGGCTGCCTTCGGGCTGGCCGCGATATCATTGATGGGCCTGCCGCCCTCGGCCGGCTTCATAGCGAAGTTCCTCCTGCTCGAGGCTGCGCTGGAGCAAGGCGCCGTGTTCCAGGCCGCCATCCTGCTCGTTGGCGGGTTGATGGCCGCAGTCTACCTGTTCAATCCGCTATCCAGGACCTTCGCCGGCAGAGACACACCGGTTACCGAGGCAAAGGACACGTTGCAAACCGCCGCTCCGCTGGCGCTGGGGCTTCTGGCAGTGTCGCTGGGGTTCGCCGGACAAGCGATGGTCGATA
The DNA here is from genome assembly GCF_004310345.1 of Paracoccus subflavus. GTDB lineage: Bacteria > Pseudomonadota > Alphaproteobacteria > Rhodobacterales > Rhodobacteraceae > Paracoccus > Paracoccus subflavus. The sequence goes on from NZ_SISK01000004.1 coordinate 280,851, forward strand.
TCTCTGCAGGGGTGTCCCAGGCAGGGCCTCCGGCGGCTGCGGTTGGGGAGGTCCCGTGAACAGTCTTTTACCCCTGCTGCTGGTCTCGCTGACAATCGTTCCGGCGCTGATCAGCTTTGCCCTGCCGGACCGCCTCGCGGTCTGGCGCGACGCGATCAACATCGGCTTCGCCCTGAGCAAGCTGGCGCTCGTGGGCGCCTTGCTGCTGGCAGCACGCGAGGGCACGATCACGGAATGGCGCTACGAATTCCTGCCGGGACACGAATTCATCCTCCGGCCGGATTCACTTTCATTGCTGTTTGTCACTCTCTCTGCCTTCCTGTGGCTGATAACCACCGTCTATGCGATCGCCTATTTCAAGCGCGGACCGCACTTGGGGCGCTTCTTCGGATTCTTCAACCTCTGTGTCCTATCGGCGACCGGAGTGGCCATTTCTGGCACGGCGATCACCTTCTTCCTCTTCTATGAACTCCTGACCTTGGCGACGTGGCCGCTGGTCGTCCACAAGGGTGACGAGAAGTCCCTCCGCGCGGGGCGCATCTACCTGATCTATACGCTGGCAGGCAGCGCCGCCTTTCTGGCGGGCATCGTCTGGCTGAAGTCGCTCGTCGGCACGATCGAGTTCACGGCACCGCCTGATCTGACCGGGATCCCGCGGCTGGAACTCACGCTGATCTTCATCCTTTGCATCGGCGGGCTCGGCGTGAAGGCGGCGCTCATCCCGTTCCACGTATGGTTGCCCGAGGCGATGGCCGCGCCCGCTCCGGTGAGCGCGCTGCTCCACGCCGTGGCCGTGGTCAAGGCCGGCGCGTTCGGGATCCTGAGGATGATCTACGACGTTTACGGAATCGATACGGTATCGGAGCTTGGCCTCGGCACGCCGCTTGCCTTGTGGGCCGGAGCGACCATCCTCTATGGCTCGTTCCGCGCCGTGATGCAGACCGACATCAAGAAGCGGCTGGCCTATTCGACGGTCAGCCAGGTCAGCTACATCATTCTCGGGGCCAGCCTGATCGGCCCCTTCGCGATCATCGGCGGGCTGGTGCATCTGGTGCATCAGGGGATCATGAAGATCACTCTTTTCATGTGCGCAGGGGCGCTGGACAACCGGATGGGGATCAAGTTGGTGGCGGATCTCGACGGTGCCGGGCGGGCGATGCCGGTGACAATGGCAGCCTTCAGCATCGGCGCGCTCGGCATGATCGGCATTCCGCCGACCGCAGGTTTCATCTCGAAATGGTACCTGGGGATGGGAGGGCTGCAGTCCGAGGCGAGTTGGGTCATCGCCGTTCTGGCGGGATCGTCACTTCTGAATGCGCTCTACTTCCTGCCGCTGCTCTACCGCGCCTGGCTGCTTCCGCCATCGAAGGAGCTGGCGCCGGTACGCGAACTGGACGGCGCGTGGAACAGGATGCTGGTCCTCCCCGCCGCGGTGACCGCCCTGATAACATTGGCGGCCGGAGCCTTTGCGACTTTTCCGTTCAGCCCGCTGAGATGGGCCGAGCTGATCGCCGAGAGTGGCTATCTGAAATGACAATCGCACCCAGCCTTCTTCTGTTGGTCGTGATCCTCTGGCCACTCTTTCTCGCCTTTCTGTGCCTGCTGCCGAAGCTGGGGCCGAGGATGCTTTTGGCGCTGCCGCTTGGGCCGCTCCCGGCACTCGCCGCCGTGTTCCTGGCGCCGCGAGACCAGACCCTGAGCGTGCCTGGGGTACTGCTCGATGGCGGACTCCGACTGACCGAAACGGGGGTGCTGTTTCTGGGCGGCGCCGCGCTGCTGTGGTTCTGGGCTGGGGTTTATGCCCTGCGGTACATGCGCGGCGATTCCCGCGCGCAAACCTTTGCCCTGTTCTGGATGCTGGTACTCGCTGGAAACCTGGGTGTGTTTCTGGCAGCGGATCTGGCGACCTTCTACGTGTCCTTCGCGCTGGTGTCGCTGGCCGCCTATCCGCTTGTGATCCACGATCGCAAACCCGCGTCGATGAGGGCCGGCGTGGTCTACATCATCCTTGCAGTTGTCGGCGAAACCGCGCTGCTGGCCGGTTTCATGATGATCGCCCATGCGGCAGGGGGAACGATCCTCATAGAGGGGGTTCGCGACAGGCTCGCCGACCCGGGGGCCGACCCGCTGGTGCTGTGGTTGCTGATTGCGGGTTTCGGCATCAAGGCGGGATTGGTCCCGCTGCATGTCTGGCTTCCGGTGGCACATCCGGCGGCGCCGGTCCCGGCCTCGGCGGTGCTGTCTGGCGCCATCGTGAAGGCGGGCATCTTCGGGCTGGTCACATTTCTGCCTTGGGGCAGCGCCTGGCCGATCAGTGGAACGCTGCTGGCTCTTGCGGGGTTCGGCGGGCTCTTCACGGCGGCGCTCTACGGGGCGATGCAGGGCAATCCAAAGACGGTGCTGGCCTATTCAACAGTCAGCCAGATGGGGCTTCTGATGGGCGTGATGGGCGCGGCGCTGGCGGCGGGCCTGCCGGCGGCTTCGGTTCTGCCGGCGGTAGCGCTTTATGCGCTGCATCACGGGCTGGCCAAGGGGGCGCTGTTCCTGGGCGTCGGCGTGGTCGGCAAGGCTCGGGGCGTGGCGCGGGGCTTGGTGATCGCGGCACTGGCAATGGCCGCCTTGTCGGTGGCCGGGTTGCCGCTAACCGCCGGCGCGCTTGTGAAATCGGCGATCAAGGGTCCCGCAGGCGACTTTGGCGCGACGTTAATCGGCCTCTCGGCGCTGACCTCAGGGCTGTTGCTGGTGCGCTACTTTTTCACCCTTCCCGCGCCTGCAAAATCTGGCGGCCCGCCCGGTCTCATGGTGGTGCCGCTGGTAGCGCTGTCAGCCGCCGCGCTTGGCCTGCCGTGGTCACTCTATGCCCGGGCAACGGGCAATGCGCCCTACGAGGCGATTGACCTGTTGGCGCTCGGCATCAGCGCCTGGCCCCTTGGGCTCGCGGCAGTTCTCGTCATCGCCGCGTTGGGAACCGGACTGCGCGCCCCGTCGCTGGCCGAAGGCGACCTGCTCGGCCCGGCAGCCCGGCTCAGCGCGAGGGCAGCCGCCGTTGCCCGGGCAGCCGCATTGGCGGGCCGATCGGAGAGGCCGGGCGAAAACGGGCAGCTCTTGGCGGAGATCGCCGAGGGGCTTGAGCGTCTGGAACGGCTGATCAACGATCGTGCGGCCACGTCGGCCGCCGTTATACTGATTGCGCTGGGCCTGTTCGCTGCGCTTACCTGACGGCGCCGCGTGCGAAACTAGTCAGCGATCGCCGTTCAGCGGAGATGTCCACCAGCCCACCGAGTCTTTGGCAGCAGCAAGTAGTTTGCTTTTAGTTTCGTATTGTGAGGCTTTTTCTGCCAGACGCTTTTTGCAACGTCCTCAAGTCACTCGCGTCGACCGAGGAACTGCAGCAGGAACATGAACATGTTGATGAAGTCGAGGTATAGGCGCAGGTCGTGTCTCGGAAGTGGTAGAAATTGGATGGCGGCGTAATCTCCGGGTGAACTGACACCCACCCAGCCGGCGGCTGCAACCGCCAGGGAGATCACGCCATGAAGCAGAATACCGACAGC